>NZ_LT629688.1:1912152-2549536 GCF_900101785.1 Auraticoccus monumenti
ACGCCTCGACCTACTTCGACGCCTCGATCAGCGCCAGCGTCCGGGTCGCGCCCTCGGCCGGGCTGGCCCGGCCGAACAGCACGTCGGTACCCACCAGGGTGAACTCCGAGCTGAACCCGGACGCGCCGGACGGCGTGACCTGCGGCGGCGGCACCAGCTCGGGGGCGACCGCGCGGGAGAACTCGAGGGCGACGGTGGCCTGCGGGTCGAGCAGCGGGGCGATCTCCTCCTGCACCGCCGGGATGGCGGGGATGCCGCGCTCGGTGGTGAGGACGGTGGTGGCCGCCGGGTCGGTCAGCAGGAAGTCGACCAGCAGGGCGCTCTCCTCGGGGTGGTCGGTCCGGGCCGAGACCGACCAGTACATGGACGCCTTGTTGACCATCTGCGCGGGCTCGCCGCTGGCCCTCGCCGGCAGCCGCAGCAGCTCCAGCTGGGTGCCGCTGGCCGCCCCGAAGGCGGAGATCTGGGTGTGGAAGAGCAGGTGGAACGCGGCCCGGTTGGTCGCGAACAGGGAGGCGTCCAGGGGCGTCGTGGAGTTCTCCACCTGCACCGAGGCCGGCGGGGTCGCCTCCGTGGTCGACAGGCGGTCGGCGTACTCGAAGAAGCTGCTCACGGTGGCCTCGCTGACGCCCGGGCCGTCGGTGGGCCAGACCTCCTCGCCGTGCTGGCGCGCCCAGGCGCCGAGCTCGGCGGTCCCGGAGCCGAACCCGTCCAGCCCGTAGACGCCCTCGGACCCGAGCTCCTCGGTCACCTGCGCCGACACCTCGGCCAGGTCGTCCCAGGTCCAGGAGGTGTCGTCGGGCATCTCCACGCCGGCCTGCTCCAGCACCTCGGGGTTGACCGCGACCGAGAAGTTGGCCACCCCGATCGGTGCCCCCACCAGGGTCTCCTCCACCAGACCCGTGTCCAGCACGGTCGCCTCCATCGCCCCGACGTCCAGGGCGGGCTGCTCGGCCAGGTCCAGCAGGGCGCCGCGGGACCCGTAGGCGGCGATGTAGGCCTCGTCCATCTGGATGACGTCGGGGGCGTCGTTGGCCGCGGTCATGGTGGCCAGCTTGTCCCAGTAGCTGCCCCACTCGCTGTTCTCCACCACGACGGAGATGTCGGGGTTGGCGGCGGTGAACGCGTCCACCGCCTCCTGGGTCAGCTTCAGCCGTGAGTCGTTGCCCCAGGTGGAGACCCGCAGCTCGACCGGGCCGTCCGACCCGCCTGGGCCGGAGCCGCAGGCGGGCAGGAGCAGGCAGGTCAGCACCAGCAGGCCGGTGACCAGGCGTCGTCGATCGGTCATGGCGGGATCCCTCTCGGGTCGTTGGATCAGGGGTGGGTGCCCAGGCGTGCGGTGACCGTCTCGGCGGGGCGCCCGCCGTCGAGCCGGGAGTAGTAGGGGTGGTCCTCGGTGAGGTCGGTGCGGGCCACGGTCTGCCGCTCGAGGGCGGAGGCGTAGAGCGCGGTGACCAGCTCCATCGTGGGACGGGTGCTGGCCAGGGTGGTCTGGTGCTCGCGGCCGGCGAGCAGGTCGTCGACGAGCTGCTCGATCTGGGCGCGGTGGTTGCTGGGACGGTCCTGGTCGGCGGAGGCGGCCCAGGCGTCCCGGTCAGTCAGCGGGGTGCCGGGCCCGTCGGTGCCCCCGCCGGCGGGCAGGCCCGGGTCCCGGCCCAGCCGGGCGGCCGCGTCGGGGTCCGGCACCGGGGTCCAGGACCAGTCGGCGTCGCGGTAGCCGTAGACGTGGTCGACCTCCAGCGTCCCCGAGGTGGTGTCCACCCGGATCCGGCTCAGCTCGCGGGGCGACAGCAGGCTGGTGGTGACCGTCCCCACCGCGCCGCTGGCGAAGGTGACCAGACCCAACGAGACGTCCTCGAACTCGACCGGGCGGGCGATCCGCGCGGCGCGGGCGGTCACCGTCTCCCAGGGGCCCATCAGGTGCAGCAGCAGGTCGAGCTGGTGGATGGCGTGCCCGAGCGTGGGGCCACCACCCTCCCCGGACCAGGTGCCCCGCCACTCGGGCAGGAAGTAGCTGTCGGGCCGGTACCAGAGGGTCTCGCAGACGGCGACCTGCGGGGTGCCCAGCGCCCCGGTCTGCAGCAGCCGGGAGGCGCGGCGGGCCCCGGAGCCGTGGCGGTGCTGGAAGACCACGTACAGCGAGCCCGCGCTGGCGGCGTCGGCGGCGGCGAGGACGTCCATGTCGGCCAGCGCGGTGGCCGGCGGCTTCTCCAGCAGCACCGAGCAGCCGGCCTCCAGCAGGGACGCGGCCACCTCGGTGTGGCTGCCCGGCGGGGTGGCCACCGACACCAGGTCCACGCCGGCGTCGGTCAGCTCCTGCCGGGAGGCGAAGGCGGTGCTGCCGTGGGTCTCGGCGAAGGCCTCGGCCCGGGGCTGGTCGATGTCGACCACGCCGACCAGGTCGACCCGGGGGTGCCCGGTGTAGCTGAGCGCGTGGGCGCGGGCGATGGAGCCGCACCCCACGATGCCCACCCGCAGCCGGTCCGCACCTCCGGGCGTGCTCACTCCGCGAACCCGGTCGTGGTGGCGGCGGCCTGGGCCTGCAGCGCCAGCCGCATCACCTCGAAGGTGTGCCGCTGCGGGCAGGCGGTCTCGGTGCGGTTCAGCACGTCGTGGAGCAGGGCCGGGTAGTAGGGCAGCTCCACGTCGGAGCAGTCGACGTACTCGGTGCCCGCGCCGTCGACCACGAAGAGGTGGTCCCCGCCGGGGCGACCCTCCAGGTCGACGTACTTGCGCAGCTCGATGTAGCCCTCGGTGCCCAGGATGACCAGCCGGCCGTCGCCCCAGGTGGGCAGGCCCTGGGGGGTGTACCAGTCCACCCGGACGTAGCCGTGGGCGCCGTCGGCGCGCAGCGTCGCCTCGCCGAAGTCCTGCATCCGCGGCGAGTCCGGGTGGGTGTAGTTGGCCACGGTGCTGGAGACGACCTCGGCCGTCTCGGAGCCGGTGTACCAGAGGAACTGGTCGAACTGGTGGCTGGCGATGTCGGTGAGGATGCCGCCGGTGCGGTGGTGGTCGTAGAACCACTCCGGACGCCCCGCCCCACCGGCCAGGTGGGCGCGGTCGCCCTCGCGGTGGGGGCCCAGCCCGAGGGTCTGGACGACCTTGCCGATCCGGCCGGCGCGGACGAGCTCACCGGCCTTGACCGCGCAGCGGACCTCGAAGCGCTCGGAGAAGGTGACCGACCAGAAGCGGCCCGAGGCGGCCACCGCCTGCTCGAGGTCGCCCAGCTCGTCCAGCGTGATGCAGCCGGGCTTGTCGGCCACCACGTCCTTGCCGTGGCGCAGCGCCTCCAGGGCGATCGGGGCGCGGCGGTCGGGGACGGCGGCCGTGACGACCAGGTCGATCGAGGGGTCGTGCAGCAGCGTGGTGGCGTCGTCGACCCAGGGCGCGTCCGGCCAGCGGCGACGCACCTCCGAGGCCACGGCGGCCTCCGGGTCGTCGGAGGCCAGGCCGACCAGCTCGGCACCCTGCTGGACCAGCCCGTTGATCTGGCCGAAGGCGTGGGCGTGGTCGAGGCCGACGGCCGCGATCCGGATCGGTCGGTCTGCTGCCGGTGCTGTGCTCACTGCTGGCGTTCCTCCGCGGTGCGTGGTCGGGCTCCGCCGACGCTGGTGGGTTATCGATCACATGTGAAGACGCGTCGTACGCTAGTGATCGATAACGTCGGAGTCAACGGTCCGGGAGGTCGTCGTGCAGCCCAAGCGCGCCACCATCTACGAGGTGGCCGACCGCGCCGGTGTGTCGCACCAGACGGTCTCCCGCTACGTCCGCGGGGACGGCGGTTTCCGGCCCGCCACGGCGGCCCGCGTGGAGGCCGCGATCAACGCCCTCAACTACCGGCCGAACCTCACCGCCCGCTCCATGCGGACCCGCCGCACCGGCCGGATCGCGGTGCTGCTGCCCGCGGCAGCCCCGCACCTGCCCCAGCGGCTGCTGGGGGCGCTGTCCCAGGCCGCGCACGAGGAGGGCTACACCGTGGACCTCGTCGGTCTGGAGGGCGGGGCCGCGGAGCGGGCGGTACGGGCGGCGGAGCTCGCGGACTCGGGCCAGTTCGAGGGTGTGCTGGCCCTCGCCTCGCTGGGGGACCGCCCGCTGGCCGGGGCGGGCGCCCCGGTGGTCACCGTGGCCGACTACGACGACGAGATGCGCAGCCTCGGCGCCCTGGCCGACGGCACGGCCTGCGGGGACGTGGTCCGCCAGCTCCGCGCCCTCGGCCACCGCAGCCTGCTGCACGTCGCCGGTCCGCAGTCCTTCGCGTCGGCGCGCAACCGTCGCGAGAGCTTCCTCAGCACCGTGGCCGAGCTCGGCGTGCGGGGGACGGTCGTGGAGGGCGACTGGTCCGCACGGTCGGGCTTCGAGGCGGTGCAGGCCCTGCCCGGGGACAGCGACGTCACCGCCGTGGTGGCCGCCAACGACACGGTGGCCATGGGGGCGGTGCGGGGCGGCCTGCAGCGCGGCTGGCGGGTGCCGGAGGACCTCAGCGTCTTCGGCTGGGACGACGACGAGCAGGGCCGGTTCAGCACCCCGGCGCTGTCCACGGTGGCCGTGGACCGCGAGCGCCAGGGGCGCGAGGCGGTGAGCCGGTTGGTGGCGCTGCTGCGGGGCAGCGAGCCGCCGGCCCACGACACCACCTCGCTGCACACCGTGATCCCGCGCGAGTCGACCGGCCCCGCCCCCGCGGCCCGACGCCGCTGAGGGCGGCCGGGCGTCGTCTCAGCCCTGCGCCTGCAGGTCGATCAGCACCTGCGGGTAGTTGGTGATGATGCCGTCGACGTCCCAGTCGGTGGCCCGGCGCATCCCGGCGCCGTCGTTGACCGTCCAGACGTGGATCTCCAGGCCCTCGGCGTGCACGGCGTCCACGGTGGCCTCGGTGGTCACCGCCAGGCTCGGGTTGACCTGGTCGGCCCACTCCGCCGCGGCCTCGATGTCGGCGTCGCCGGGACGGGTGCCGTAGAGCAGCCCGACGCGCACCTCCGGGGCCACCTCGGCGTAGTCGCGCAGCCAGGCGTGGTCGAAGCTCTGCACCACGATCCGGCCGGAGCGGGCCGAGCGCCTGTAGTCGGGGAGCTCGCGCAGGGCCTCGTCCAGGTCCTGCTCGATGCCGGGGTAGAGGGCCGGGTTCTTGGGCTCCAGCAGCATGCCGGCGCGTCGTCCGACGGCGTCCATCCACTCCTCCAGGGTGGGCACCCGCTCACCGGCGAACTCGGGGGCGAACCAGCTGCCGGCGTCGAGCTGCTTGATCTCGGCCAGGGTGAGGTCCCCGACCCGCCACGGCGCCCGGTCGGGGAACACCTGCTCCACGTCGGTGGTGCGGGTCAGCGTGCTGTCGTGCATGATCACCAGCGCGCCGTCGGCGGTGCGCTGCACGTCGTTCTCGATGACGTCCGACCCCTGCCGGACGGCCAGCCGGACCGCGGCCAGCGTGTTCTCGGGGGCGACCCCGGAGGAGCCGCGGTGGGCGATGACCTCGACGTCGTCGCGACCGGCGGCGCCGGCCACGTCGGTGCCCGCGACGACGGTGGAGCCGGCGGCGGCCAGGGCGATCAGGACGGCCGCGGCGCGGCGGACGGGTCGGGCGTGGGTGCTGGGCATCGGGACCTCCGGTGGTCGTGGCCGCCTCGGCTGACGGCCGTCGCCCCGAGTCGAGTGGCTCCCGGTGAACCGGGGGTGCCACGCGGTGGTGCCCCACGCGAACGGTTGCGGCTGATCCGGGGTCGGACCCGGCGCGGCCCCGGCCCGCGGAGGACCCGCCCGGGGGAGGGCCGGGGGCAGCGGGCAGAGTGGGTCCATGGAGTACACCCACCTCGGCCGCACCGGCCTCTCTGTGTCCCGCCTCTGCCTCGGCACCATGAACTTCGGTCCGAGCACCGACGAGGCCACCTCGCACTCGATCATGGACTCCGCGCACGACGCGGGGATCAACTTCTTCGACACCGCCAACGTCTACGGCCGTGCGGTCAGCGTCGGGCTGACCGAGGAGATCATCGGCAGCTGGTTCGCCCAGGGCGGTGGCCGCCGCGAGCGCACCGTGATCGCCACCAAGCTCTACGGCGACCTGCCCGACGACCCGGACCGTCCCTGGCCGAACTCCGGCAAGCTCTCCGCGCTGAACATCCGCCGGGCCCTGGACAAGAGCCTCCAGCGGCTGCAGACCGACTACATCGACCTGTACCAGATGCACCACATCGACCGGGACACCCCCTGGGAGGAGGTCTGGCAGGCGATGGAGGTCGCCGTCCAGCAGGGCAAGGTGCTCTACGTCGGCAGCTCGAACTTCGCCGGCTGGCACATCGCCCAGGCCCAGGAGGCCGCCGACTCCCGCGGCTTCATGGGGCTGGTCAGCGAGCAGTCGATCTACAACCTGCTCAAGCGCGAGGTCGAGCTCGAGGTGATCCCCGCCGCGGAGCACTACGGTCTCGGCGTCATCCCGTGGTCGCCGCTGCAGGGCGGGCTGCTCGGTGGCGTGATCCGCAAGGAGAACGAGGGCAAGCGCCGCCTCGAGGGTCGCGCCAAGGAGTCGCTGGAGACCCACCGCGAGGCGATCGAGGGCTACGAGCAGCTGGCCGACGACCTCGGCGTGGAGCCCGCCGAGCTGGGCCTGGCCTGGCTGCTGCACCAGCCGGCCGTCACCGCGCCGATCATCGGTCCCCGCATCCCCGAGCAGCTGGACGGAGCGCTCAAGGCCGTCGAGCTCACCCTCGACCAGGACACCCTGGAGCGTCTGGACGAGCTGTTCCCCGGCCACAAGCCGGCCCCGGAGGACTACGCCTGGTGATCGACCTCCTCGATCGCCGGTAGGACGCGTCCGCACCGAGCAGCGTCATCGCGCCCTGCTCGGTGCGGACGCCGTCCCCGGTGCGGCGGGTGGTGCTCGGTGCGACGCAGGGCCGACGCGCCCGTGCTCAGCCCAGGTCGCGAGCCAGCGGGCGCACCAGGGGCTGGGTGGCGGCGACGGCCAGCAGGACCAGTCCCACCGCCAGGACCACCCCACCGGCGAAGGTCGCGACCCCGGCCCAGCTGCTCACCAGCAGCTCGGGGCCGAAGGGCAGCACCATCAGCACCGCCGCGCCCCCGGCCAGTCCCACCGAGGTCAGCAGCGGCAGCAGCGTCTCGCGCAGCCGGGCCCGGCGCAGCACCACCAGGTCGGTGCCGGCCATCTGCAGCCTGTCGTGCACCGGCTGCTGGTCCACGGCGCGGGAGGCCTGGGTGACCCCGGCCGACACCGCGGCCAGCACGGCGGCGATCACCAGGGTGAGCACCGACCCGGTGGCGATGTCGACGGCCAGCTCGTCCTCCGGGCCGATCCCTGGAGCGACGCTCATCAGCCCCGCCACGAAGGTGGCCAGCGACACCCCGGCCACCGTGCGCCAGGCCCCGCGCGGGTCGTCCACCAGTCGGCGGGCGGCCAGCAGCGTCTCCACCGAGCGGGCCGAGCGGGCGGTGAGGCGTCCGACCACCCCCAGCACGAAGGGGGCCACCACCCCCAGGGTGGCGAAGCAGATCCCGAGCACGACCAGGATGGCGGTGATCGAGGGCTGCTGCGAGACGGCCGTCCAGGCCAGCAGCGCCACCACGGCGAGCACCACCCGCAGCACGCTCAGCCGCCGCGGCGTCACCCGGTTGGTGACCCCCAGCGGGGACGTCGTGACCGCCACCAGGCTCAGCAGCGCCGAGCCGGCGGCGAGCACCAGCACCGCGAGCGCCGTGCCCGCCAGCGTCCCCGGCCCCACCCAGAGCTCGGACCAGGCGAAGGTCCGTCCCTGGAAGGTGATCATCGCCACGAACGGCAGGGCCAGCAGGTAGAGCAGCACGCCTCCCAGCGCGCCGGCCGTGGCCTGGGCGAGGGTGTCGAGCAGGGTCAGCTGGGCCACCTGGGCGTTGGTGGCGCCAGCCAGCCGGAGCGCGGCCATCCGCTCGTTGCGTCGCGCCATCGACAACCGGGCCGCGGCCGCTCCCAGGGTGAGCGCCGGGACGGCCAGGATCACCGTGGCCGTCTGGGCCAGCAGCACGTAGCTGCCCAGGTGGTCGCTCGGAGCGGCGGAGAAGCGGCCCTCGAAGGCTCCCAGCCCACCCAGCACGGTGAGCAGCGCGCCGGTGGCGACGGCGAACGCGAGGACCGAGAGGGCGGTGGTGAGCCGGTGGTCGGGCTGGTGCCGGGTGAGCTGCCACCACAGCCGGGTCACCGACGTCCCCCGGCGCCCTCGGGGGCACGGTGGTCCGCAGCCACCAGACCGTCCCGCATGGTGACGACGCGTCCGCAGCGACGAGCCACGGTGGGGTCGTGGGTGACCACGACCAGCGCCGACCCCTCGGCTGCGGTGGCCCGCACCAGCAGGTCCATCACCTCCGCGCCGGTGCCCTGGTCCAGGGACCCGGTGGGTTCGTCGGCGAAGACCACACCGGGTCGGCTGAGCAGCGCACGCGCCACGGCGACCCGCTGCGCCTGGCCGCCGGACAGCTCACCGGGACGGCGGTGCTCCATCCCGGCCAGGCCGACCAGGGCCAGCAGCTCGCGGGCGCGGCCGCGGACCCGGGCCGGACGCTGGCCGTCCAGCAGCAGCGGCAGGGCGACGTTCTCCTCCGCAGGGAGCTCGGGCAGCAGCTGGCCGCTCTGGAACACGAAACCGAACTCGGTGCGGCGCAGCCGGGTGCGGGCGGCGTCGGACTCGGCCGCGAGGTCGCGACCGCCGTGCACCACGCGTCCGGAGGTCGGCACCACGATCCCGGCCAGGCAGTGCAGCAGGGTGGTCTTGCCCGATCCGGACGGGCCCATGATGGCGGTCGAGCCGGCGTCGAGGGTGAGGTCGACGCCGGCGAGGGCGTGGGTGGCGGTCGGCCCACGCCCGTAGGTCTTGGTCAGGGCCTCCACGGTGATCAGCATGGTCACCATCCCAGCCCCGGGGCGGCTCCCGCGCATCGGTCGTCGGCCTCCCCGGGCCGGTGCCACCCTGCCCCGCCAGGCCGAGCGGGCGGGCCGGGAGTCGCAGGCCCGTGTCCATCACGTGCCCCCGCCGCCGGTGCCAGGGCCCACCCGGGCGGGCTGCTGGTACCGGATCGCGTGCGGAGGGCCTGCCCGCTGCAGCCACCGTCCTGTGGCGAGGGGGCGGGTCAGGCGGGTGCCGGGCCGGTGGAGCCACGCACCACCAGGTGGGTGGGCAGCAGCACCGAGCGGCTCTCGTCGACGTCGCCCCCCAGCAGCAGCGAGACCGCGACCCTCCCGGCCTGCTCGGCGGGGGAGCTGATCGTGGTCAGCGCCGGGTGGCAGCAGGCGGCGGCGAAGACGTCGTCGCACCCCACCACGCTGAGGTCGTCGGGGATGCGGATCGACCGCTCGGCGAAGCGCTGCAGCATGCTGATCGCGATCATGTCGTTGAACACCAGCACGCCGGTGGCCCCTGAGTTGATCACCGCCTCCGCGGCCCCGGTGCCGGCGGCACGCACCGGCGGGTGCGGGCCGGTACGGCTCACCTCGACCCCCAGCCGCTCGGCCGAGCGCGCCACGGTGCGCCACCGGCGCTCGGTGGACCAGTTGGTCCGCGGCCCGCTGACGTAGACCAGCCGTCGGTGCCCCATCGAGACCAGGTGCTCGACCGCCTGACCGAAGCCCGAGGCGGCGTCGATCACCACGCTGGGTCGGCTGCGGCGCGGACGGTTCACCGTCACCAGGGGCATGCTGGCGTGCTCCAGGGCGTCCAGCCGGGCCTCCGACAGCCGCGGCGTGAGCACCACCGCGCCGTCGCAGATCCCTCGCACCCGGCTCAGCGCCAGCTCGTCGAGCGCGGCGGAGTTCTCGGTGTCGATCAGCAGCAGGTGCCGCCCGCGGGCCTTGAGCTCGCGCTGGACCCCGCGCAGGAGGTCGACGAAGAACGGGTTGTTGGTGTCGGGCAGCAGCACCGCGACCGCCAGACCGGTGCCGCCGTTGGAGGGCGCCGACCCGGGGCGCACGTAGCCCAGCTGCTCGGCGACCCGCTCGATCCGGTGGCGGGTGGTGACGTTCACCCGAGCCGGGTGGGACAGCGCCCTGGACACGGTCGACACCGCCACCCCGGCCCCGGCGGCGACGTCGGCCAGGGTCGGTGCTCGGTCGGCTGCGTCGCCGACGGGGGTGTCCACCTCCACCGGGGAAGTAGAGCACGATGGCAACACGGTGGCAAACATCTACCGCACTTGCCGTGCACGCGCTTACGCTGTCGGGTGATGAGCCACGATGCCGTGCCCTCGTCCGCTGCCGACGCCCTCGCGTCGGCCGCGACGGCGCCAGGTCACGGCTGCCGGCTGAACGGGCTCGACGCCGAGCCCGCGAGCCCGGTGAGCGCCTCCGGCGGCGCGGCCCGCGCCGCCGCCCGACTGATCAACCACCCTGGAGCGACCCTGCGATGACCACTCCCTCCCAGCCCACCCGCGTTCTCGTCGTCGGCTGCGGCGTGATCGGCAAGCACCACGCCATCGTGCTGACCCGCCACCCCGCCTTCGAGGTGGTCGGCCTGATCGACCCGGTCCCCGGGCGTGCGGCCGAGACCGCGGCCGCGGTGGTCGAGAACGGCGGGACGGCCCCGCAGGAGTTCAGCGACATCGCCGCGGCGATGGCCTCCTCCACCCCGCCGGACCTGGCGGCCGTCTGCACCCCCAGCGGGCTCCACGTCGACCACGCCGACGAGGCCCTGGACGCCGGCCTGCACGTGGTGATCGAGAAGCCGCTGGACGTGACGGTGTCCAAGGGCGCCCGTCTCGCCGAGCGCGCCCGCGAGGCCGCCGGCCGCGGCCAGGTCGTCTCGGTGATCAGCCAGCACCGCTTCGACCCCGGAGCCGTGGCCGTCCGCCGGGCCGTCGACGGCGACGGTCTGGGCACCATCACCTGCGCACTGGCGTCGATGGCCTGGTACCGCAGCCAGGGCTACTACGACTCCGGCGACTGGCGCGGCACCTGGGCCCTCGACGGCGGTGGCGCCGTGATGAACCAGGGCGTGCACACCGTCGACCTGCTCCGCTGGTACCTCGGCCGGCCGGAGGAGGTCTTCGCCCACACCGCCCAGCTGGCCCACGAGCGGGTCGAGGTGGAGGACACCGCCACCGCGACGGTGCGCTTCGCCTCCGGTGCGCTGGCGACGATCTTCTGCACCACCGCCGCCTACCCGGGCCTGACCACCCGCGTCCAGGTGCACGGCACCAAGGGCTCGGCCATCATCGACAACGACGAGCTGCGCTACCTGCACTGCGGTGACGGCGAGGCGTCCGACAACCTGCGCGAGGCCAAGGTGACCGGCAACCAGGCCGAGGCGGCGCTCGAGCAGGTGGAGGAGTTCGGGGGTTCCCGCAACAACGCCGACCGCTTCGTGGCCGGGCACCTGCGCCAGTACGACGACATCGCCGAGGCCATCCAGCAGGGGCGCGAGCCCCTCGTCACGGTGGAGGAGGCGCTGCTCTCCTCGGCGCTGGTGCGCTCGCTCTACGTGTCGGCCACGCTCGGCCAGCCGGTCCGCTTCGACGACGTGCTGTCCGGCGTCCACGACGACGTGCAGCCGGTCGTGCGCGGCGCCCAGCCGGTGGGGGTGACCGCATGAGGTTCTCCGTCTTCACCGCCTCCACCCCCGAGTGGACGCCGCAGGAGGCCGCCCGCACCCTGGGTGAGCAGGGCTACGACGGCGTCGAGTGGCGCGTCGTGGACCAGCCCGCCAGCGACGAGGTCGGGTTCTGGCGCGGCAACCGCGCGACCTGGCCGCTGACCGGGCTGGAGGAGTCGGTCGAGGAGATGGCGAGGGTCAGCCGCGAGGCGGGGCTGGAGATCTCCGGGCTGTGCCCCTACGTCCCCGCCACCTCCCGTGAGGACGTGGAGCGGGTGATCGCGGCCACCGCCGCGGTCGGGGCGAAGCAGCTGCGGGTCGGCGTGCCCGGGGTCGGGCCGGGGGAGACCTACCCCGAGGTCTTCCAGAAGGTCCGCGAGGCCTACGCCTGGGTGGCCGGGCGGGCTGCGGAGCACGGCGTCAAGGCGCTGGTCGAGCTGCACCACCGCACCCTCACCGCCTCGGCCTCGGCCGCGGTGCGACTGCTTGATGGGCTCGACCCGGACGCGGTGGGTGTCATCCACGACCTCGGCAACCTGATCAACGAGGGTCAGGAGGACCACCGCTGGGCCTTCCAGCTGCTCGGGCCCTACCTCGCCCACGTCCACGTCAAGAACGCCGCCTGGCACCAGACCGGGACGCGGGAGGACGGGACGGTGGACTGGGAGTTCCGCTGGGCCAGCCTGCGCGCCGGCCAGGCCGACGTCGGCGGGTACCTCGCCGCGCTGGCCGAGCACGGGTACGACGGCTGGGTCACGGTGGAGGACTTCTCCACCGACCTGCCCCTGGCCGAGCGCACCGCCGACAACCTGGCCTACCTCCGGTCGCTGCTGTCCTGAACCGGCCCCGGGTGGCAGGCGTTGACAACAATTTGCCGCAAACGCTTGCCACCCGGCCCGGTTTGGGTTTGACTGACGACACCTCGGCGCCGACGGCCCGCCTGTGACGGGCCGAGTGTGACACGAGACGACCTTCGACGAAGCAGGTGAATGAACATGGCGCTCGACCAATCAAGCAAGCGCTTACGACCAGCCGGTCGGCCGCAGCCGGATCCTTCCGGCCCGGGCACGGCGACCGTCGCCCGTCCCAGCGCCATGACGCGGTTGTCCCGGGACAAGCTCCTGGTCCTGCTGGGTCTGCCGGGGGCGATCGCGCTGCTGATGTTCCAGTACGTCCCGCTGCTGGGCAACGTGATCGCCTTCCAGGACTACCAGCCCTACCTGGGCATCGGTGAGTCGGAGTTCGTGGGGCTGACCAACTTCTCGTTCCTGTTCGACGGGAACCAGGAGTTCCTCACCGCGCTCTACAACACCATCATCCTGACCATCATCCAGACGGTGCTGGTCTTCCCGGTGCCGCTGGTGCTGGCCCTGCTGCTGAACAGCCTGGCGGGGGAGAAGCTCAAGCGGCTGATGCAGTCGATCCTCTACCTGCCCCACTTCCTGTCCTGGGTCATCGTGGTGTCGCTGTTCCAGCAGATGCTCGGCAACGCGGGGATGCTCAACACGTTCCTGCTCCAGAACGGCTTCTCGATCGTGGAGGTCATCGGGGTGCCGGACCTCTTCAAGGCCCTGCTGACCGCCCAGGTGATCTGGAAGGACGCCGGCTGGGGGACGATCATCTTCCTCGCCGCCATCTCCCGGATCGACCAGGAGCAGTACGAGGCGGCCGCGGTGGACGGCGCGAACTCCTGGAAGCGGATGCTCCACATCACGCTGCCGGCCATCAAGGGGCTGTTCATCCTGCTGCTCATCCTGCGCCTCGGCAACAGCCTGTCGGTCGGGTTCGAGCAGATCATCCTGCAGCAGGGGCCCGTGGGCATCCCGGCCAGCGAGGTGCTGGACACCTACGTGTTCAACAACGGGATCATCGGCGGCGAGTGGGGTCTGTCGACCGCGGTCGGCCTGATCAAGGGCGTCGTCGGGGTCCTGCTAGTGATCGGGGCCAACAAGCTGGCCCACGTGTTCGGCGAGAGAGGGGTGTACGAGAAGTGAGCACAGACCAGGCGACCATCGGTGACGACACCGTCCGCCCCGAGACGGCCAGCGGGCGACCGGTCTGGATGGAGAAGCCCAGCCCGCTCGTCCGCGTCCTCAAGTTCCTCGCGCTCGGTGTCTCCGTCGCGCTCGTGATCATCCCCTTCTGGTCGATCATCGCCACCTCGATCGCCAGCCAGGAGACCATCAACGCCGCCGCCGGTGGCATGGTGATGTGGCCCGGCGGGATCGACCTCACCTCCTACCAGGCGGTGCTGTCCGGTGGCGTGGTCACCCGGGCGATGGTCATCTCGATCCTGATCACGGTGATCGGCACCCTGCTCTCGCTGGCCACCACGGCGGGTCTGGCCTACTGGCTCTCCCGGCCCCGTTCGTTCGGGTCCAAGCCGATGCTGATCCTGCTGCTCGGCGCCGTGCTGTTCACCCCGGGTCTGATCCCCACCTACCTGGTGGTCAAGGAGCTGGGCCTGCTGGACAGCTACTGGTCGCTGATCCTCCCGGTCATGATCAACGCCTTCAACGTGATCGTGATGCGGGCCTTCTTCCAGGAGCTGCCGCAGGAGCTGTTCGAGTCCGCCGCCATCGACGGGGCCTCGAGCGCGACCATCCTGTTCAAGATCGTGCTGCCGCTGTCCAAGGCCGTGCTGGCGGTCGTCGGCCTGTTCTACGCCGTCGCCTACTGGAACGCCTTCTTCAACGCGCTGCTCTACATCCAGTCCACCGACAAGTGGCCGATGGCCCTGGTGCTGCGGACCTACGTGGTCAACCAGACCTCCATCGGCGGCGACCAGCTGGGTGCCACGGAGGCGCTGCCACCGCAGCTCTCGCTGCAGATGGCCATCCTGGTCATCGCCGTCGTGCCCATCCTGCTGGTCTACCCCTTCATCCAGCGCCACTTCGCCAAGGGCGTGATGATCGGCGCCGTCAAGGGCTGACCGTCGTCGCACCACCGACCCACACCTACCCAACGCTGGACCAATAGTCGTACCCCCGGATCGAGGAGGATCCCATGTCACCCGCAGCCTTCACCCGTCGTCAGGTGCTCGCAGGCGCCGGCAGCTCCGCCCTGCTGGTAGGCCTCGGCCTCACCGGCTGCGGCGGTGGCGGCAACGCCGAGCAGAACTCGGCCGCCGTCAACACCGCCGTGCAGCTCCCCACCTACACCCCCTACACCGGGCTGACCCCCGACCTTCCCGCCACCGAGCAGGGCGTCGACGCGGCCTTCCGCACCTTCCCGAGCGAGAACCCGAAGTCGGTCCCCGAGGCGCCGGGCTCGGGCGCGGTGGTCACCGCGCTGGCCAACATCTACTTCGCCGTGCCGCCGGGCCCCGACAGCAACCCCTACTGGAAGGGGCTGAACGAGCGGATGAACGCCGACCTGCAGCTGCAGATGGTCAGCGCCGCCGACTACCCCCAGAAGTTCGCCACCACCATCGCCGGCAACGACCTGCCCGACATGGTGCAGACCCCGAACGGCTCCCCGCCCCCGGTGCCGAACCTGCCGCAGCTGCTGGAGCGTCGCTTCACCGACCTCACCGAGTACCTGTCCGGGGACGCCATCAACGAGTACCCGAACCTGGCCAACATCCCGACCCGTTCCTGGCGCTCGGCCATCTACAACGGCGGCATCTACGGCGTGCCGATCGCCCGTGGCGCGATCGGCTCCTACCAGTTCATCCGCAAGGACCTCTTCGACGAGGTCGGGGCTCCGACCGAGCCCAAGAGCTACGAGGAGTTCCTCGAGGCCTGCAAGGCGCTGACCGACCCGGCCAAGCGCCGGTGGGCGCTCGGGATCAGCGGGCAGGTGCGCAACATCCTGGGACGGATGAACGCCGAGCCCAACGTCTGGCGCGAGGAGGGTGGCCAGTTCACCCACCGCTACGAGACCGAGGAGTACGCCCAGACGATCCGCGACTACAAGGAGCTGTGGGACGCCGGCGTCATCCACCCCGACGCCTTCAACCCGGCTAACCCCTTCAAGCAGCTGTTCAACGCCGGCACCATCGCCATCACCGACGACGGCTACCCGGGCTGGAACCAGTACATCCTGGACAACGCGTCCAACCCCGACTTCGAGCTGGCTCTGATGCCGAGCCACCTGCGCGACGGCGGCGGGCTCGCCCCGTGGACCTACGGCAGCGGCGTCTTCTCCATCACCCTGCTCACGCAGACCGAGGACCCGGAGCAGATCAAGGAGCGGCTGCGCATCCTCAACTACCTCGCTGCCCCGTTCGGTACCGAGGAGTACCTGTACCGCGTGTACGGCGAGGAGGGCGTGGACCACGAGAAGGACGGTGAGGGCAACCCGGTGCTGACCAAGACGGGCCAGACCAACACCGTGCTGCCGATCCGCTACCTGTCCGACAGCCCGTACACGATCTACCAGCCCGGACGCCCCGACGACGCGGACACCCAGCACGCCTACCAGTCGCTGGAGATCCCCACCGGTCAGGACAACCCGGCGGTCGGTCTGTACTCCGACACCGCGGCCAGCGAGAACGCCACCGCGGACAAGAAGCTCACCGACGCGGTCAACGAGATCGTCCAGGGGCGCCAGCCGATGGACTCGCTGACCGCCGTCATCGACACCTGGCGCAACGCCGTCGGCGACAAGATGCGCCAGGAGTACCAGGACCAGCTGCAGGGCGGCAGCGCGGCCCCGCGCTGACCGAGCACCACCACCCGCGGGTGCCCCTCACCGGGCACCCGCGGGCCCCCGAGGAGGACTGACGTGGCGACCGACGACGCACCGACCGGAGGTGGCCTCGCCGCGGCGGTGGCCGCCCTCCCGCGGGACAGCACCCGTTCCCCGCGGACGGGGTGGACCCGTCAGCACCACGAGCAGGTGGCCGACCGGTCGCTGCTGGCGCTGCGGCGCTGGGCCAGCCCGGGGCGGGGCCGGATCGACCTGCCGGGCCCGGCCTCGCGGGCCGGCCGGGCCAGTGACGGGCTGGAGGGCTTCGCCCGCTCCTTCATGGCGGCCGGCTTCCGCCTCGCCGGCTCGACGGCCGACCCCCACGACCACGCCGGCTTCTACGCCGCCGGTCTGGCGGCCGGCTCCGACCCCTCGGCCCCGGACCGCTGGCCCACGCTGACGGAGACCCCGCAGGCCCGGGTCGAGGCGGCGGCGGTGGCCATCGCGCTGCACGAGTCCCGGGCCCAGGTCTGGGACCACCTCGACCCCGGGGTGCAGGAGCGGGTGGTGGAGTGGCTGGCCGGCTCCCTCGGAGCCCGCTACGGGGACAGCAACTGGCGCTGGTTCCAGAACGTCACCCAGGCCTTCCTCCGCTCGGTCGGTGGTCCCTGGGACGCGGCTGAGGTCGAGGCGAACCTGGACTTCCTCGACGGCTGCTACCTGGGTGAGGGCTGGTACAGCGACGGCCGCCCGGACGGCCGCTCGGGCAACGTGGACTGGTACAACCCGTGGGTGATGCAGCTCTTCCCGCTGTGGTGGTGCCGCATCCTCGGTGCGGACGCGCCCGTGGACCGGCTGGAGGTCTACCGCCGCCGGATGGCGGACCTGCTGCCGGACCTGGTCGGGCTCTTCGGGGTCGACGGCGCCCCGCTCTTCCAGGGCCGCTCGCTGGTGTACCGCTTCGCCACCACCGGCGCGCTCTGGGCCGGTCCGGTCTTCGGGCTCGACGCCGTCGCCCCGGGCCGGGTGCGCGAGGTGGGGAGCGCGACCCTGCGCCACTTCGTCGAGCACGGCGCCTACGACGAGCACGACCTGCTCAGCCTCGGCTGGTTCGGGCGCCACGAGCCGATGCGCCAGCCCTACTCCGGACCGGGCTCGCCCTACTGGTCGAGCCTCGGGTTCGCCGGGCTGGTGCTGCCGGCCGAGCACCCGGTGTGGAGCGACCCCGAGCCCGACGGGGCCCCGGCCGAGGTGACGACACCGGTGTGGCCGGTGGGCTGGCTGGTGGGGCAGCACCGCGACGGCATCGTCCGGGTGGTCAACCACGGCGTGGACCACTCCGGCGCCGATCCCGGTCCCGAGGACCCGATGTACTGCCGGCTGGCCTACTCCACAGCCACCGGGCCGGTCCCCAGCAGCCCCCTGCCCGGGCTGGCTCCGGTCGACAACCTGGCCGCGCTGCGGGGCGGGCAGGGCCGCTGGTCGCAGCGACGTCCGCTCGAGCTGACCGGCGTCGACGGTCGGCAGGCCTCGAGCGAGCACCGTGTGGTCTACCTCGGCGCCGACGGCGAGCTCGAACCGGTCGGCGGGGGAGCCGTGCTGCAGACCTGGTCGGTCCTCCGTGGACCGGTCGAGGTGCGTCTGGTCCGGCTCCGCGCCGACGAGGGCCCGCTCGCCGAGCCGGCCGCCCTGGTGCTGTCGGGCTGGGCGACCCCGACCCGTGACGTCGTCCGGGCACCCGCGGTGAGCGCGGTCGTCCCGCTGATGGGCGGCCTGCGGACCGGGGAGTCGGTGCACGAGGAGGAGAACCCCTTCGGGTCCGCGCTCCGCGTGCCCTGGGCGGAGACCTCCGCACCGGTGCGGCCCGGCGACGTCCACGCCGTCGCGGTGGTGCTCGCCGAGGAGGAACCCGAGCTGCCCGAGCTGCTGCTGCAGGACGGGGTGGCCGAGGTGCGCTGGCCCGACGGCGAGCGCGACGTCGTCGACCTGACCTGACCCGACCCGAGCGCACCCTTTCCGCCGCGCCCGCGCGCCGGCCTCCGCCCCTTGCTCCGTGAACCAACCCCGCGCGGCCCGGCGCGGCCCGATGCCGCCCGGCCCGGCCCGATGCCGCCCGGCCCGGCCCGATGCCGCCCGGCCCGGCCCGGCGCGATCGCGTCCCCGTGCCGCGGCCCGGCGCGACGCGATCGCGTCCCCGCTCGCCTCCCACGTCGCCCCGTCTACGAGCACCTCGCCCCCTCTATAGGCGGGGCAAAGTCACCGTAGACGGGGCGAGGTGCGGGATGGTGCTGTCCGTCAGACGTAGCCCCGCCTACGGGTACGTAGGTGGGGCAATGTCGCCGTGGTGCGGGCGCGATGAGCTGGCGCAGCGGGCCGCTAACCACGTAGCCCCGCCTGCGGGCACGTCGCCCCTTCTATAGACGGGGCAGAGTCGCCGTAGGTGGGGCAATGTCGCCGTGGTGCGGCGCGAGGAGCTGGCACAGCGGCTACCCACCACGTAGCCCCGCCTGCGGGCACGTCGCCCCTTCTATAGACGGGGCGGAGTCGCCGTAGGTGGGGCAATGTCGCCGGGGTGCGGGCGCGATGAGCTGGCGCAGCGGGCCGCTAACCACGTAGCCCCGCCTACGGGTACCTCGCCCCTTCTATAGACGGGGCAGAGTCGCCGTAGGCGGGGCGAAGTCGCCGGGGTGTGGGCGCTATGAGCCGGAGGGAGGGCCCGGGGTGCGGTACGGACGGGCGGGTCAGCCGACGGGTGGGACCAGGACGGCGGGCTCGGGGCGGTGGACGCCCCGGGGGCGGTAGCCGAGGACGCCGGACAGGCCGACCAGGTCGGCCAGCAACCAGATCACTGCCGACCACATCTCGGTGCCCTGCAGCCCGGGCACGGTGGCGGGGAGCCCGCGGGTGCTGGGGTGCGGGGCCTGGAAGCCGAAGCCCTCGTGGTCGGTCCAGTGACCCAGCGCGTCGCCGAGCAGCCGGGTGGCGAGCGCGACCACCTCCTCGCGACGGTGCGTGGTCTGCTTCCCGGCCAGCCAGAGCGGGTGGGCGACGTCGAGGACGTTGCAGGCGTTCTGGCGCTCGGGGTCGAACCAGCGCGGGTCCGAGGCGTGGGCGAGGGTGGTGTCGACGACCCGGTCCGGGTGCGGCAGCGGGAGCCCGAACTGGGCGTACGTGCCGCGGGAGGCCCGGTAGAAGCCGTTCACCACCTGGAGCATGCCCTCGGTGCCGTCGGGGGAACCCCACATGCCGGTACGGCGATCCGCGCGCACGTGCATCCACCCCATCACCGTGGCCAGCTGGGTCTCCGCGCCCGGGACGCCGCGGGGGACGTCCCAGCGGAGCGCGGTGCCGACCGTGTCGATCCAGGCCCCGGAGCCCCAGACCCGGCCGTGCCAGGTCAGCTGCTCCAGCTTCTCCACCAGGTCGGTGCCGGACCTCCCGGTGAACGCGGTCACCGGGTGCGGGAAGCCGCTGCCCAGTACGTCCAGGGCGTAGCCGACGCAGAGCACGTGGTAGGCGGCGGTGCCGTCGTGCCAGTCCGGCGGGGTGGTGGACGGGCGTCCGGTCCCGTCGAGCTCGGCCACCAGACCGGTGCCGGCGTCCTGCCAGCCGGCGAGCCGCTCGCCCTGGACGTCGGCCGGGAGCTGGGAGGGCGCGGCAGCCAGGAAGAGGTCGGCGATCTCGATCGCGTCGCACTGGGCCCGCACGGAGGGGCGGGCGCCCGGGCGGTCGACGAACTGCCCGTCCGGCAGCGAGGGGTCCCAGCTCCGGTCGAGCACCTGCGGCACCTGCTCGCGGGCCCGCTCCACGAAGGCGGCCAGCCGCTCGGTCAGGTCGGACCCGGCGGCCGCGGCGGCGGGAGGACGTCCGGTGGCGGCACCGTCGGCCGGTGGCACCCGCCAGCGCAGCACCCTCGCGGGGTTGCCGCCGACGACCGCACCGGCGGGGACGTCCTTGGTGACCACCGCGCCGGCCGCGAGCATCGCCTTGTCCCCGACCGTCACCCCGTCCAGCACCACCACGTGGGACCCGATCCAGACGTCGTCGCCGATGGTGATGCCGCGGCTGGTGATGGGCTGGCGGAAGACCTCCAGGTCGGGGTCGGTCATGGTGTGGTTGAAGGCCAGCAGCGAGGTGTGGGCGCCGATCCGGACGCCGTCGCCGAGGGTGATCCGGCCGCGCACCACCGTGAAGGCGTTGATCGTGCAGTCCCGTCCGGCCCGCACCTCGTCGGTCAGGTAGGCGTGGGCGGCCACGTAGCTGCGGTCACCCAGCTCCAGCACCTGCGCCTGGACCGAGGCCTGCTCGCTGATGAACACGCGCTCGCCCAGCGACCAGCCCGGGTGGGTGGCCAGCACCTCGGCCTGCAGCTCCAGCTGGGCGCGACGGGCGTCCTCGTCGGCGTGGCGCCAGAACTCCCACGGGGAGTAGTCGAAGTGCTGCACGTCGAAGGCGTGCGTGCGTGGGACCTCCGGCTGCGGGCGGTCGGGGGTGGGGTCGGTGATCGTCTCGGTGACAGCCATGTCGGCGAGCACGTCCTCTCGGTGGCGGTGCTCCCATCCTCGCCGCGCGGCAAAGCGTCCGCAAGGGCTTGCGTTCCTTTGCCATCGCGGACCTGCGACGCCACCACTGGGCGGCCGGTCCGGCGCTCAGCCGCCGTCGGGTGCCAGCCAGGCGTGCACCAGGGGCACCACGCTGGCCCCCTCGCCGCTGGCCGCCGCCACCCGCTTCATCGACCCGGCGCGGACGTCGCCGGCGGCGAAGACCCCGGGGACGGTGGTGGCCAGGTTCTCCGGCGGCAGCCCGCCGACCCAGGCCTCGCGGGGGACGTCGCGCCCGGTCAGCACGAACCCGCGGGGGTCCTTGGCCACGGCCTCGGGCAGCCACTCGCAGTGCGGCTCGGCCCCCAGCAGCAGGAAGAGCCCACCCACCTCGCGCCGGGTCACCGCACCGGTGCTGCTGTCGTGGACGTCGATCCACTGCAGCCGGCTCTCGCCGCCGCCGTCGACCACCTGGGAGCAGGGCTGCACGTCGACCCGCGGGTTCCACTCGATCTCGTTGACCAGGTAGTCCGACATCGTCGAGCGCAGGTCCGGGCGACGCACCATGATCGTCACCGAGCGGGCGAAGCGGGCCAGGTGGATGGCGGCCTGGCCGGCGCTGTTGCCACCGCCCACCACCACGACGTCCTGGCCCTCGGTCTCGCGGGCGGCGGTCATGGCGCTGCCGTAGTGGACGCCGAGCCCTACCAGCCCCTCGATCGCGGGGACGCCGAGACGGCGGTAGCTCACGCCGGTGGAGACCACCACGGCCCTGGCCCGGAGCTCCCCGTCCTCGGTGCGGACGCGGTGCGGGCTGCGGCTGCCGTCGGGCTGGACCTCCCCGGGGACCAGCTCGGTGACCTCCCAGCCGGGGAGGAACCGGGTGCCGAACCGGATCGCCTGCTGCCGGGCGCGCTGGGCCAGCCGCATCCCGGAGACCCCGCGCGGGAAGCCGAGGTAGTTGCGGATCATCGAGCTGGTGCCGGCCTGCCCGCCGACCGCGTCGGACTCCAGCACCACGGTGCTGAGCCCCTCCGAGGCCCCGTACACCGCCGCGGCGAGCCCGGCCGGTCCGGCGCCGACGACGACCAGGTCGTGCACCTGCTCGGCGTCGAGCGTCTCCGCACGCCCGAAGGTGGCCGCGGCCACCTCGCGCACCGTGCGCGGGGCGTACACCCCCCGCTCGAAGGCGTCCACCAGCGGCAGCGTCGGCTCGCCGGTCCAGGCCGCCAGCACCTCGCGCCCGGTGGGGCTGTCGGGGTGGTGCACGCCGTGCGGCATGCCCATCCGGTCCAGGTGGTCCCGGATGCCGAGGGTGAGGGCGTCGGTGCCGTCGGAGACGATCCGCAGCGCCTCCACCACGTGCCCGCCGACGGTGGCGTTCCAGTCCGAGAGCAGCTCGCTGACCGCCTGGTGGAACTCCTCGTCGCGCAGCCCGCGGGGCATGAGCAGGTGGCCGTCGAACTTGCCCTTGGCCAGCCCGGCCCGCAGCGCCTCGGTGTCCTCGCGGAACCGCTCCCAGGGCATCACCACCAGCCGACGCGCGGTCGGCACCACCGTCCTGAGCAGGGAGAAGGCCACCAGCGCCGGGTCCGCGCCGACGTACTCGGTGGGGAGCTCCACCGTGCCGGGGGGCACCGCGTCGCGGAGGGAGGAGTCGAGCACGAACATGGCGATCCGCCCGCCCTCCGCGCTGACCGTCGAGGTCAGCGCCAGGGCCTCGTCGACCGACCGGGTCAGGTGCAGCTCGTAGTCACGCTGGTAGCGGCCGAACTCCTCCATCAGGGCGTCGCCGTGCGAGGGGGAGACCAGCAGCACCACCGGGTGCCGGGTCGCGGGTGAACCGCTCACCGGAGCCCCCCGAACCGGTCGGTGGCGCCGGTCAGCAGGACCTTCACCTGGTCACCGCGCGCGGCGGCCTCGAAGGCCTCGGCGGCCTCCTCCAGCGGGTAGCTGGCGGTGATCATCGACGCCGCGTCGGGGGTGCCGGCCTGCAGCATCGCCATCGACTCCGCGTAGTCCTCGGGCAGGTAGGTGGCCGAGCCCTGGATCCGCAGCTGGCGGTCCTGGACCAGGATCGCCGGGATCTGCAGCGGGCGGGCCGGCACCCCGACCAGCACCACGGTGCCGCCGCGCTGCACCATGTCGACGGCCTGGTCCATGGTGGCCTGGACGCCCACGCAGTCCAGCACCACGTCGGCGGTCTCGCCGAGCTCGGCGCGGACCCGCTCGGCGGCGTCGGGGAGGGTGCCGTCGACCACGGCGTCGGCGCCGGCGGCCAGCGCCCCGGCGCGCTTGGCCGCCAGCACGTCGGTCATCACCACCGCCCGGGCGCCACGGGCCCGCAGCACGGCGAGGACCAGCAGGCCGATGGTCCCGCAGCCGATCACCGCGACGGCCTTCCCCGCCACGTCGCCGGCCAGCCGGACCGCGTGCACCGGGGTGGCGAGCGGCTCGATCAGGGACGCCTGCTCCAGGTCCAGGTCGTCGGGGACGACGTGCAGGCGGTCACCACGGACGGTGAAGACGTCGGCCATCCCGCCCTCGCGGAACCCGCAGCCGAAGAACTCCAGGTTCTCGCAGAGGTTCGAGCGCCCGGTGCGGCACATCTTGCAGCCCCAGCAGGGCAGCGGCGGCTCCGCGGTCACCCGCTGGCCCACGGTCAGCCCGCTCACCGCGGCGCCGACCTCCTCCACCGTCCCGACCGCCTCGTGGCCGGGGTAGTAGGGGAGGTCGATCAGGGGGTGGGTCCCGTGGGCGCCGTGCACGTCGGAGCCGCACACCCCGGCGACCAGCAGCCGGACCAGAACCTCGTCCGGGCCCACCTCGGGCAGCGGCTCGGTGACCACCTCGACCCGTCCCGGACCGGTCACCTTCACACGCCGTCGAGTCGTCACGTCGAGGATCTTAGACACCCGTCACCCCCTCGTCGGTCCGTCCGCCGGCAGGACGCCGCCGCACCGGCCGGACCGGCTGGCCCGGCGCACCGCGTCCTGCCGGCGGCTCCGGTCACGGGGTCACGACCACCTGGGTCTCGCGGCGCTCGCCGTTGACCTCGACGGCCACCGTGGCGGTGCCGGCCCGCAGGGCGGTCAGCTCGCCGGTCGCCGGGTCCAGCCGCACCACGGCCTGCCGAGGCGCCCGACCGGCGCCGACGTGGACGCGTTCCCCGGACCAGTCCGCCGAGACCGGGTAGCCGACCGGGAAGGACCGGCTGCCCTGGGTGACGGTCGCCTCGACCTGCCCGCTGGCGCCGACGGCCAGCGTGGCGGGGGCGACCAGCGCGAGCTCGTCGACGTGGGCCCGCATCTCCACCCGGATCCAGTCCCGGTCGGCCTCGGGCTCCCAGCGGGAGTCCTCCGGGTCCTGGCTCAGGGCGTCGGGGTCGATGCCCACCAGCGACCAGCCGGAGAAGCCGCCGTCGGCGGGGTCGGTGGAGGGCGCCTTGCCCATGTTGCCGTTGACCACGTAGGGCACCCCGTCGACCGAGGCGGCGGAGAAGGAGCCGACGTGGGAGCCGATGGAGGCTGCGCCCTTGCCGGTGTCGGCCCGGAAGTCGGCCAGCAGGTCCTCGACCACCTGGGCCTCGTAGCGGTCGGTGAGCTGGCTGGCGGCCAGCGGGGACGGGTCGCGGGTGGGGTGGTGCCACAGGGTCACCACGCCGGTGACGTCGTCGTCGGTGCGGGCCTCGTCCAGGGCGCGGTCCAGGAGCTGCCACTGGTCGAACCCACCGCCGCTGAGCGTCCCGGTGGAGGAGTCCAGCAGCACGAAGCGGGTGCCCTCGTGCACGAAGGAGTGCTGGGCCGGCCCGAACTCGGCCTCGAAGGCGGCGATGTTCCCGGTGCCGTAGATCTCGTGGTTGCCGGGCACGTAGTACCAGGGCACCTTGCCCTCGAGCTCCTCGTCGATCACCTTCCGGGCCAGGGCCAGGTCGGCGGGGTAGCCGGTGTCGACGAAGTCGCCGTTGATCACCACGAAGTCGGGGTCGGCGGCCACGGCCTCCCGCAGGGTGCGGCGGGCAGCCGGGACCAGGCTCTGGTCGCCGGCGGTGAACTGGGCGTCGGAGACCACGGCGAAGCGGTAGGCCCGGCCGTCGGTGCCCAGGGTGCCGTCCTGCACCACGACGTCGTCGGTCACGCGCTCGGCCGGTGCCGGCTGCACCTGGGGCGCGACCGCCACCGACAGGTTGTCGATGGTGACCGAGGAGCGGTAGGAGCGGTCGGCCCCGGTCTCGATCGCGGTGAAGCGGGTGACCTGGATGGGGAAGGCCAGGGTCTGGGGGATGTCGACCTCGACCCGCTGCCAGCCGGCCTCGGTCAGGTAGGGCCCGTAGATGGCCTGGCTGCGGCCCTCGGCGTCGCGGATGGTGAAGGCGGTCCACTCGCCCTGCCCGGTCGCCAGGACGTCCGCGCCGACACGCAGCGGCTGGCCCTCGACCTGGAACGGGGTGGGGGCCGTCGCGTAGGCGGTGCGGGTGGCCGTGGACTGGGTGAAGTCGTAGTCGATGGTCAGCGCGCCGCTGCCGTCCTCCCCGGTGCCGGGGGACAGCGAGCCGCTGCCGCGGGCGGACCCGAAGGTCCAGCCGGCGGTCCCGGAGTCGAAGTCGGCGAGCACCCGCTCCTCGACGCCGACCGTGATGCCCATCGAGGCCGTCCGACCCTGCACGGTCGCGGTGACCACCACCGAGGCCGTGTCGGTCAGCGGGGTGATGGTCCAGCCGCCGGCGCCGTCGGGCTCGATCGACACCTGGCTGCGGTCGTGGTCCAGCCGGACGTCGGCGGGCTCGACCGGGGCCTCGAAGCCGCCACGGTCGGCGCCGACGATGCGGAAGGTGCCGGTCTGGGAGCGGTCGCTGAGGTTGACGGTGCTGACCGAGGGGCGGATGCGGTCCAGCGGCTCGAGCACCTGCAGCCCGACCTCGCCGGTGACGCGGCGGTCGCGGGCCTCGATGGTGACCGGGCCGCTGCGCTGGCCGCCGGTGACGGTGCCGTCGCGGTCGACCCGGGCGGTCAGCACGTCGGTGGAGCGCCAGCGCGGGTCGACCGGCGCTGGGGCCAGGGTCTCGTCGTGGCCGAGCCCGGCGAGCTGGCGGGTGAGACCGGGGAAGACCCGCAGCAGGGACTCGTCCTCCTCGTCGGCGGCCGGGACGACGCGGATGCCGTCCAGCCGGCCCGAGCCCTCGGCGGCGAGGAGCCCCAGCCCGTTGGGCACCGGGCGCAGCGTCCCGTCCGAGGGGGTGTTCTCCACGTCCAGGTCGTCCTCGCCCGTCTCGCGGGCCAGCATCGTGGAGGAGCCGCCGCCGTCGAGGTTGAGCGCCTCGTGGGCGCCGAGCTCGGTCATGAACCCGCCGAGCTCGGTGTAGGTCATGCCGCGGCTCTGGGCGACCCGGCCGTCGATGACCACGAAGAAGGCGGTGTCGCCGGCCTCGTCGAAGCCGACGGCGGTGCGCGGGTGGGCGGCGGGGTCGCCGTGCTGGACGACCTCGCCGTCGTCCACCAGCTGCACGTTCCCGCCCAGGGCCGTCTCCAGCTCGGCGCCGCTGAAG
Source organism: Auraticoccus monumenti (assembly GCF_900101785.1). GTDB lineage: Bacteria > Actinomycetota > Actinomycetes > Propionibacteriales > Propionibacteriaceae > Auraticoccus > Auraticoccus monumenti. The sequence goes on from NZ_LT629688.1 coordinate 1,938,432, forward strand.
CGCAGCTCGTGGGTGACCGCGACCGCGTCGCCGACCTGCAGCCCGGTCAGCCGGTCCGCACCGGCGTCGCGGCCGACCAGCACCGTGGTGCCGGCCGGGACCTGGCCCTCGCCGGCGGCGTCGGCGACCGCGGTCACCACGCCGTCGACGAGGGTCACCTCGCGGACGCGCTGGGCCCCGGTGGTCATCCAGCCGCGGGTCTCCTCCCCCCACAGCTCGGTGAAGGCGCCGATCCCGTCGGCGGCCACGCGGTGCTGGTTGTAGCCGCCCAGCGGCACGGTGGTGCCGTCGGGCAGGGAGATGACGCCCTCGAGCAGGGACCGGGTGATGTGGCCCAGACCGCCCTCGTCGAAGCCGACGGTCAGGTCGTGCCCGGCGGTCGGGCCCTTGACCAGCCCCTCCTGCGACCGGGCCGCACCGAGCGGGGCGAAGGAGTTGTTGATGTCGAAGAAGTCGCCGTTGACCGCGGCGACCGCACCCCGCTCGCCCGCGGTGTCGGTGAGCGGGGCGGGGTCGGTGATCGAGCCGCCGTCGAGGTAGTCGGCCCGGACGCGGCCGTCGCCGAGCTCCACCTGCAGCACCTGGCCCCGGATGAAGCCCTGGCTGGCCACCCAGTCGAAGCTGGTGAGGTCGATCCCCGGGGCGACCGGACGGGTCTCGCGCTCGAGCAGGACGCGTCGGCCCTCGTCCTCCCCGATCGGGACGCCGGGATCGGCGACGTCGCTGCTGGCCGCGGCCGACCGGCCGGAGCGGGGGTCGGCCGGACCGCTGACCGGAGCCGAGCTGGTGCCGGGGTCGTCGGTGCGGGGGTCGGCGGCGGCGGGTACCGCCGGCAGGGTGAGGGCGAGCGCCAGCAGGGCCGCGGAGGCCGTGGACGCGCGCAGCAGGGTGCGGGGGGAGGTGTGGGGGGTCACCCGAGCATCCTCGCCCCGGACGGGGACGGCGACAACGGTCTGTCGGTGACGACCTGGGGAACGTCCGGTGCCGGCGTCCGGCCCCGGCGGGGTGCCGGGGCCTGCTTCACCGGGAGCTGAGGGGGTGCGGGATCGGTAGGGTGACGCGCATGACTGCTCCCGTCCTGGCCGCGGTGGCCTGGCCCTACGCCAACGGCCCCCGCCACATCGGACACGTGTCCGGTTTCGGTGTCCCCTCCGACATCTTCGCCCGCTACATGCGGATGAGCGGCCACGACGTGCTGATGGTCTCCGGCACCGACGAGCACGGGACGCCGATCGTGGTCCAGGCCGAGAAGGAGGGTCTGACGCCCCAGCAGACCGCGGACAAGTACCACCGGATGATCGTGAAGGACCTGCGCGGGCTCGGGCTGTCCTACGACCTCTTCACCCGCACCGGCACCGGCAACCACGCCCGCGTCACCCAGGACGTCTTCACCTCCCTGCACCGCAACGGCTACGTCGTCGCCCAGACCGCCCAGGGCGCGATCAGCCCGTCCACCGGGCGCACCCTCCCCGACCGCTACGTGGAGGGCACCTGCCCGATCTGCGGCTACGACGGCGCCCGCGGGGACCAGTGCGACAGCTGCGGCAACCAGCTGGACCCGATCGACCTGATCAACCCGCGCTCCAAGATCAACGGGGAGACCCCGGAGTTCCGCGAGACCGAGCACTACTTCCTCGACCTGCCCGCCCTGGCCGGGGCCCTGACCGGGTGGCTGGACCAGCGCACCGACTGGCGCCCCAACGTCCTGAACTTCAGCCGGAACCTGATCGAGGACCTGCGCCCGCGCCCGATCACCCGCGACATCGACTGGGGTGTGGTGGTGCCGCTGGACGGCTGGCGCGACGCCCCGATGAAGCGCTTCTACGTCTGGTTCGACGCGGTCATCGGCTACCTGTCGGCCTCGGTGGAGTGGGCCGTCCGCAGCGGCGACCCGGACGCCTGGCGGAGGTGGTGGAGCGACCCCGGGGCCCGCAGCTACTACTTCATGGGCAAGGACAACATCGTCTTCCACTCCGTCATCTGGCCCGGCATCCTGCTCGGCCACAACGGTCAGGGCGACAAGGGCGGCGAGCCCGGCGCCTTCGGTGAGCTGGACCTGCCCAGCGAGGTGGTCTCCAGCGAGTTCCTGACCATGAGCGGCTCGAAGTTCTCCACCAGCCGGGGGACCGTGATCTACGTCCGGCAGTTCCTCGAGGAGTTCGGCCCCGACGCGCTGCGCTACTTCATCTCGGTGGCCGGCCCGGAGAACCAGGACGCCGACTTCACCTGGGACGAGTTCGTCCGACGGGTGAACACCGAGCTGGCCAACGAGTGGGGCAACCTGGTCAACCGGTCGCTGTCGATGGCGCACAAGAACATCGGCGCGATCCCGGCCGCCGGCGAGCTGCAGCCGGTGGACGTCGCGCTGCTGGAAGCCGCCGAGACCGCCTTCGCCACCGTGGGGGAGGCGCTGTCCCGCAACCGGGTCAAGGCCGCCATCACCGAGGCGATGCGGATCGTGACCCTGGGCAACCGCTACCTGTCCGAGACCGAGCCCTGGAAGCTCAAGGACGACCCGAGCCGGCGCGAGACCGTGCTGCACACGGTGCTCCAGGTGGTCTCGGACTGCAACACGCTGCTGACGCCGTTCCTGCCGCACTCCTCCCAGCTGGTCTTCGAGGCCCTCGGCGGGCACGGCGTCTGGGCCGCGCTGCCGGAGATCCGCGAGGTCAGCGAGGAGGGCCGGGAGGACTACCCGGTGCTGATGGGCGACTACGCCCTGGAGCAGGCCCGCTGGGCCCGCCAGCCGATCCGGCCCGGCGTGCCGCTGCAGAAGCCGTCGCCCCTGTTCACCAAGCTGGAGGAGTCCCTCGGCGAGACCGGCCCGGAGTGGGCGCCGATCCAGCAGGGCTGACCCCCGCGCGGCCCGCGCGGGCCCGTCGGCTCAGAGGCCGAGGGCGGTGGCCAGTGCGCGGACCTGCTGCGGGCCGTCGTCGTCGGGGCCGAGCAGGGGGTTGACGACCACGTGGTCGGCCCCCGCGGCCAGGTGCTGCTGCAGCCGCGCGGCGACCGACTCCAGCGGCCCCCGGTAGACCAGCTCGTCGAGGAGCCGCTCGCTGCCGCCGTCGGCCAGGTCGGCGTCGGTGAACCCGAGGGTGCGCAGGTTGCGGGTGTAGTTGGTCAGCCCGAGGTAGAAGCCGACCGTGGTGCGAGCCAGGTCCCGGGCGACCGCCGGGTCGGGGTTGAGGGCGATCTTGTGCTCCGGGGCCAGGAACACCCCCGCACCCAGCTCGACCCGGGCGCGGGCGGTGTGCTCGGGCGTGGTCAGGTAGGGGATGGCGCCGGCGCTGCGCGCACCGGCGAGGCGCAGCACCCGCGGCCCGAGCGCCGCCAGGGCCCGGCCCTGCTGCGGGACGCCGGCGGCGTCGAGCTCGTCGAGGTAGTCCACCAGGCTCTGGTACGGCGAGGCGTACTCGCCGGTGGCCTCCGGGTGACCGATGCCCAGGCCGAGCAGGAACCGGCCGGGGAACCGCTCCTCGAGGCGGTGGTAGGAGGCGGCGACGGTGCGGGCGTCGTCCTTCCAGACGTTGACGATGCTGGTGCCGACCAGGACCCGGTCGGTGGCGGCGAGGAGGGTCTCGGCCAGCCGGAGGTCGCCGTCGGGGGAGCCCCCGACCCACAACGTGCCGTACCCGGCCTGCTCGGCCGCCACGGCCAGCTCCTCGGTCCAGCCGGCCGTGCCCTGCCAGACCCCGTACGTCCCTGCCTCGATGCTCATGGTCCGGACAACCGGCACCGGGTCGAGCCGATTCCCGGTGCAGGGACGGCGTGCGGGCCGAGCAACCCGGGGGAGGGCGGAGGTAGCGTGGTCCGGTGATCCTGATCGACCCGCCCCGCTGGCCGCACCGGGGGACGCTGTGGTCGCACCTGGTCAGCGACGTCAGCCACGAGGAGCTGCACGACTTCGCCGCCGGGATGGACATCCCGCGCCGGGCCTTCCAGGGCGACCACTACGACATCCCGCAGGAGTGGTACGACCGCGCCGTCGGTCTGGGCGCCGTCCCGACCGACAGCCGGCAGCTGCTCCGCCGCATCGTCGCGGCCGGGCTCCGCCGTGGTCGTCACACCCGCCCGGCGGGCCGGCCCGAGGAGACCAGCGTCACATCCAGGCCTCGGACGCACCCGACAGCGCCCTAGCCAGCCCACCCGCGAGCCCCTAGGCTCCGAGCGCCCCGGTCGGGGATCCAGTGCGCTCCCCGGTGGGTGCGCCTACCCCCGAAGGCTCCCCCACATGCGGCACCGCCGTCTCCCCCTGCTCGCCCTCGCCCTCGCCCTCGGCGCAGGGCTCACCTTCACCACGCTGGACCCCGCGGTCGCCTCACCAGGGCAGGAGGTGACCACCCCGACGACGGAGGACCTGCCGGCGCTGGCGCAGTCGCTGGTCGGCGACGGCGTCGCGGTGAGCAACGTGAGGTACACCGGTGCGGCAGCGGCGATCGGACGCTTCACCGGCATGGAAGCGGCCGTGGGCATCGACGAGGGCGTCGTGCTGGCCAGCGGGCAGGCCAGCAGCTCGATCCTCGGACCGAACAACGACTCGGCGCAGGACGTCCCCAACAACCCAGGCGACCCCGCCCTGACCCTCCTCAGCGGACGGACCACCTACGACGCGGCCATCCTCGAGTTCGACTTCGTCCCGCAGGCCGACGCGGTGACCTTCGACTACATCTTCGGCTCGGAGGAGTACTTCCCGGGGTCGGGCGGCGAGACCCCGTACAACGACGTGTTCGCGTTCTTCGTGAACGGGCAGAACTGCGCCACCGTCGGAGACCGGCCCGTGTCGATCAGCTCGATCAACGAGCGGACCAACGCCGAGCTGTTCAAGGCCAACTACTTCGGCAGCAGCGCCTACGACACGCAGCTCAACGGCTTCACCACCATCCTGAGGTGCAGCGCGTCGGTCCGGGGCGGCCAGACCAACAGCCTGCGGATGGCGATCGCCGACGCCGGTGACAGCATCGTGAACTCCGCGGTGATGCTGCGAGCCGGCTCCCTGGTCTCCAACGACCCGCCGACCGCCGAGCCGCGGGACCTCACCACCGGTTTCCGCGAGCCCGTCGGCGTGACCCTGGCCGGGGCCGACCCCGACGGCAACGAGGTGACCTACCGGATCACCCAGCCCCCCACCGGCGGCACCCTCTCCGGCACCGCGCCGGACCTCACCTTCACCCCCGACGACGAGTTCGCCGGCACCGCCACGTTCCAGTACGTGACCAACGACGGCACCTTCGACTCCGAGCCCGCGACGGTCACCATCGAGGTGGTCGACGACCTGCGCCCGGTGGCCGACCCCGTCACCGTGACCACCGGCTTCGAGGAGCCGGTGGACGTCGAGCTCAGGGGCAGCGACCCCGAGGAGCAGGACCTGACCTTCCAGGTCACCTCGCAGCCGACCGGCGGGACGCTGAGCGGCACCGCCCCGGAGCTGCTCTTCACCCCCGACGAGCTCTTCAGCGGGTCCACCTCCTTCACCTACACCGTCTCCGACGGCGTCCGCACCTCCGAGCCGGCGACGGTCGCCATCACCGTGGCCTCCAACGAGGGGCCCACCGCCGAGGCGCAGTCCCTGAGCACCGGCTTCGAGGAGCCGCTTCCCCTGACCCTCAGCGGGAGCGACCCCGAGAACCAGCCGCTCAGCTACGAGGTGGACGACGTGGTCGGCGGCACGCTGACCGGCACCGCCGGCCCTGGTCTTCACCCCCGACGAGCTGTTCAGCGGCACCGCCTCGTTCAGCTTCACCGTCTCCGACGGCCGCTTCACCTCCGAGCCGGCCGAGGTCACCATCGAGGTGGCGCCCAACCTGCCGCCGACGGCGGAGGACCTGTCCCTGCGCACCGGGTTCGAGGAGCCTGTCGAGCTCACGCTCGCGGGCACCGACCCGGAGGGCCGGACGCTGACCTACGACGTGGACGACGTGGTGGGTGGCACCGTCTCCGGCACCGCGCCGGAGCTGGTCTTCACCCCCGACGAGCTGTTCAGCGGTGAGGCCTCCTTCAGCTACACCGTCTCCGACGGCCGCTTCACCTCCGAGCCCGCCGACGTGACCATCGACGTCGCCGTCAACCTGCCGCCCACGGCCGACGACATCGAGCTGGCCACGGAGTTCGAGACCCCGGTCGAGGTCGACCTCTCCGGCACCGACCCCGAGGGTCTCCCGCTGACCTTCGACGTCGGCACGGTGGTCGGCGGCACCGTCAGCGGGACGGCCCCGGACCTGGTGTTCACCCCCGACGAGCGCTTCGGCGGCACCGCCTCCATCAGCTACACCGTCTCCGACGGGCGCTTCACCTCCGAGACGGCCACGGTGACCATCGAGGTGGGCCGCAACGAGCCGCCGACCGCCGCCGACCTGCGGCTGGCCACCGGTTTCGAGACCCCGGTCGGCTTCACGCTGCCCGGTGAGGACCCCGAGGGCGTCCCGCTGCAGTGGGCCCTGGTCGGCGAGCCGGCGGGCGGGAGCCTGTCCGAGACCGACGAGTCGCCCCGCAACGAGGGTCTGACCGAGGAGGAGCGGGACGCGCTGCCCCCGGTCACCGGCGGCGGCTGGTTCGACCTCGTGTTCACCCCCGACGAGCTGTTCAGCGGGGAGGCCTCCTTCAGCTACGTCGTGTTCGACGGCCGCTTCGTCTCCGAGCCGGCGACGGTGACCGTCGACGTGGCCGGGAACGCGGTCCCGGTGGCCGACGACCTCGACGTGACCACCTCCGCCGCGACGCCGGTGGACCTGCCGCTGACCGGTAGCGACCCGGAGGGGCGGCCCTTGACCTTCGAGGTGACGTCCTCTCCCGAGGGCGGCGCCCTGAGCGGCACCGCGCCGGAGCTGGTCTTCACCCCCGAGGACGGGTTCAGCGGCGAGGCCACCTTCGAGTTCACCGTGGACGACGGTCGCTTCACCTCCGAGGCAGCCACCGTCACGATCACCGTCGAGGCCGCCGCGGTCGAGCCCACGCCGGCCCCGGTCGAGCCCAGCCCGGTCCCGGTCGAGCCCAGCCCGGTCCCGGTCGAGCCCACGCCGGCCCCGGTCGAGCCGGGTCCGACCGAGCCGGCCCCGGTCCCCGGGGTGGACGACCGGCTGCCGGACACCGGTGGGCTCGACGTCGCCGCGCTCGTGGTGGGCCTCGGCCTGCTGACCACCGGTGCGACCGTGCTGCTCAGCCGGGCCCGCCGGCGCGACTGACCTCCCGGCCGCGACCCGCGAGGTCGCGGCCGGAGCTGGTGGGTCCACCCGGAGGGGAGCGGGTCTGGGCCTACGCCTGCCGGGCCAGCTGGGCGAGTGCGGCACGGAGACCGAGGGGCTGGAAGCCGAGGGCGAGGGCCCGGCGCCGCATGCCGGGTTCGGACCGCCACAGCGCCAGCCCGCGCCGCACCAGCACCCAGGGCGCCTTCCGCCGCTCGCGCAGGTCGCGGACCAGCCGGAGCACGAAGGTCAGGGTGCGGGGGCGGTCCAGCCAGATCGGCTGGACGACCATCCCCGCCTCCCGGGCCGGGGCCAGCACGTCGGGGGCGAAGACGCCCTCGGCCACCACGCAGCCGCCGTCACCCAGCTCGACCACGTGCTCCCCGACGGCGGCGTTGGCCGCGATGTCGTACACCGGGACGGTGGCCGCACCGTCCCGGCACAGCGTGAGCAGACCCTCCACGGCCGCGTCCAGGCGCCAGGAGCGGACGTCGTCCCAGTCGACGATGCCGAGGGTGTGCGGCATGTCGGGCTCGTCGCCGTCGCGGTAGAAGTCGTCCAGCCGGACCAGCGGACGTCGGGCCATCAGCGCCAGCCGCGACTTGCCGCTCCCCGACGCACCGGCCACCAGGACGAGGGTGCGCGGCGTGGTGGTCACGGGGGCACACCCTAGCCGGGGCCGGTGAGGACCTCAGGCGTCGTCGGGTGTCTCCCCGTTGGCCACGGCCTCGATCCAGTCCACGGCGTCGTCGGAGAGCAGCAGCCCGTCGGGGCCGTCCTCGCCCACCCACCGGGAACCGGTGCTCCGCACCCCACCGGCCCGCACCACCGCCTCGACGACGTCCTCGGGCAGCGGCTCCCCGTTGTGCGCGACCAGCCAGTCCCGGGTGGCCTCGGGGATCGACGGCCACCACTCAGCGATCTCCACGACCAGCAGTCTGCACCCGGACGACGTGGCGGGAAAGGGACCGGCGCCCCGCCGGCGGCGCAGCTAGCCTTCCGACCGTGCCGGCACAGGACGAGCAGGGCGGGCCGCCCGCGCACCGCGGGCAGCCAGGAAGGTGGCGATGACCAGCACCCCGGACCCCGGGCCCCCGCCGGAGCGCGTCGTCGTCGGGGCGGAGGAGGCGCGTCGGCTGGTCGCGGCCCAGTTCCCCCGGTGGGCCGACCTCCCCGTCGCCCCGGTGCCCGACGGTGGCTGGGACAACTGCACCTTCCGGCTGGGCGGGGAGATGCTGCTCCGTCTCCCCAGCGCCGCCCCGTACGCCCGGGCGGTGGAGAAGGAGCACCGTTGGCTCCCGGTGCTGGCGCCCCGGCTGCCGCTGCCCGTCCCCGTCCCGCTGGCGAGGGGGCGGCCCACCGCGGACTTCCCGCACCCGTGGTCGGTCTACCGCTGGCTGGAGGGCGTGCCGGCCACCGCCCGCCGGGTCGTGGACCCGGTCCGCTTCGCCGTCGACCTCGCCGACTTCCTGCTGGCCCTGCAGCGCGTCGATCCCGCCGGCGGCCCGCAGCCCGGACTCCACAGCTGGTACCGCGGCGCCCCCGTGCGGACGTACGACGGCGAGACCCGGCGCGCGATCGAGGCGCTCGAGGGCCGGGTCGACGTCGAGCTCGCGGGTGAGATCTGGGAGACCGCCCTCGCGGCCCGGTGGGAGGGCGGGGACGTCTGGTTCCACGGGGACGTCGCCGAGGGCAACCTGCTGCTCCGGGACGGACGGCTGGCGGCGGTCATCGACTTCGGCACCTGCGGCGTCGGCGACCCGGCGTGCGACCTGGCCGCCGCGTGGACGCTGCTGACCGCCGAGGGGCGGATCGCCTTCCGCGAGCGCCTGCAGGTCGACGGGTCCGCCTGGGCGCGCGGCCGCGGCTGGGCGCTGTGGAAGACGCTCACCACCGTCGCGGGTGCGGTGCACGAGCCGGGGAGCACAGGCGTGCCCACCTCCGCGACCCAGGTGCTCGACGCGATCTTCTCGGAGTACCGCGACAGCGGGTCCGCCGGCTGACGCGGCCGGGGCGTCCTGCGGGCGGGAGGGCTCAGCGCAGCCCGAGCGCGACCGACATCTCCTCCCGCAGCCGCGCCAGCAGACCGGCGGCCCGGGCCCGGGCGGCGGGCAGGTCCGCGGACTCGGCGGGGGAGAGCCGCAGCTCCAGGTAGCACTTCAGCTTGGGCTCCGTGCCCGAGGGCCGCACCACGACCTGGACGCTGTGGGTGCTGAGCAGCACCCCGTCGGTGGCGGGCAGGGCCTCGCTGCCGAGCGCCAGGTCGACGACCGTGACGTCCTCGTCCAGCAGCCGCCGCGGGGGCGCGCCGCGCAGGGTGGTCATCGCCCGGGCGATCAGGGACAGGTCCTCCACCCGGACCGACAGCTGGTCGGTGGCGTGCAGGCCGTGGCGGAGCATGATCTCGTCCAGCCGGACGCCGAGGCTCGAGCCCTCGGCGCGCAGCGTGGCGGCCAGGGCCAGCACCCGCACCAGCGCGGTGATGCCGTCCTTGTCGGCCACCGCGTCGGGGTCGCAGCAGTAGCCCAGCGCCTCCTCGTAGCCGAAGGCCAGCCCCGGCACCCGCCCGATCCACTTGAAACCGGTCAGCGTGGTGGTCGAGGGCTGCCCCGCCGCGGCCGCCAGGGTGTCGAGCAGGGTGCTGGAGACCACCGAGCGGGCGTAGACGCCGGACGTCCTCCGGCGCAGGGCGTCCTCGGCGAGCAGCGCGCCGAGCTCGTCGCCGCGCAGCATCCGCCAGCCGCCGGGTCCCTCGCCCCCGGCGTCGGGCAGCGCCACCGCGCACCGGTCGGCGTCGGGGTCGTTGGCCACCACCAGCTCCGCACCCTGCTGGGCGGCCAGGGCCAGCGCGAGGTCGATGGCGCCGGGCTCCTCGGGGTTGGGGAAGGCGACGGTGGGGAAGCCGGGGTCGGGCTCGACCTGCTGGGCCACCGGCTGGCCGGGGGTGATGCCGATCGCCCCGACCACCGCGTCCACCACCGAGGCGCCCACCCCGTGCAACGGCGTGTAGACCCAGTGCAGCTCGCGCGGGGCGTCGGCGGCGACCAGCGAGGCGGCGCGGGCGACGTAGGCGGCGAGCAGGCTCTCGTCAGCCGTCCGGTAGGCCGTCGACCGGGCGACGTCGGCCAGCGGGGAGGCCGACACCCGCGCGATCTGGGCCGCCATCTCGGCGTCCACCGGCGGGACGATCTGCGAGCCGTCACCCAGGTAGACCTTGTAGCCGTTGTCCTGCGGCGGGTTGTGGGAGGCGGTGACCACCACGCCGGCGACGCAGCCGAGGTGGCGCAGCCCGAAGGCGATCACCGGGGTCGGGGTGGGCCGGTCCACCAGCACGGCGTCGAAGCCGGCCGCGGCCAGCACCTCGCAGGTGTCGCGGGCGAAGACGTCGGAGTTGTAGCGGGCGTCGTGGCCCACCAGCACGGTGCCGCCCGAGCGCCCCACCTCGTGCAGCCAGGCGGCCAGCCCGGCGGCGGCGCGGGTCACCACCACCCGGTTCATCCGGGCCGGACCCGGACCCAGCGGCCCGCGCAGGCCGGCGGTGCCGAACTCCAGCGGCCCCGCGAAGGCCGAGGCCAGCTCGGCGACCGCAGCCACGTCGCCCTCCCCGGCCCGTGCGACCAGGACGTCCAGGGCGGCCACCGTGGCCGGGTCCGGGTCCTCCCCGCGCCAGGCGTCGACGTCCGCGGAGAGGGCGGCGGGCAGGGTGCTCACAGCACGGCCACCAGACCGCGCAGCAGCTCGGCCAGCCGCGGGCCGGCGTCGCGGCCGGCCGCGATCACCTCCTGGTGGTCCAGGGTCGCGTCGGTGGTGCCGGCCGCGGCGTTGGTGACCAGCGAGATGCCGAGCACCTCCATCCCGGCCTCCCGGGCGGCGAGGGTCTCCAGCGTGGTCGACATCCCGACCAGGTCCCCGCCGAGCACCCGGGCCATCCGCACCTCGGCCGGCGTCTCGTACTGGGGTCCGCCGAACTGCACGTAGACGCCCTCGTCCAGGCTCGGGTCGACCCTGCGGGCCAGCTCGCGCAGCCGGGCGGCGTAGGCCTCGGTCATGTCGATGAAGGTCGCGCCGCGCAGGGGCGTGGCGCCGGTGAGGTTGATGTGGTCGCGGATCAGCACCGGGGTCCCGGGCGGCCAGGCCGGGTTCAGCCCACCGCAGCCGTTGGTCAGCACCACCGTGCCGGCGCCGGCGGCGGCGGCCGTCCGCACCCCGTGCACGACGGCGTCCACGTCGCGGCGCTCGTAGAAGTGGTGCCGACCGGTGAACACCGCCCCCACCTTGTCGTTCGCCGTCCGCACCACCCGCAGCTGGCCGCCGTGGCCGGCCACGGTGGGGGCCTCGAAACCGGGCAGGTCGGCCAGGTCGACGGTGTGCAGCGGCTCCCCGAGCCGGTCGGCCGCCGAGGACCAGCCCGACCCCAGCACCAGGGCCAGGTCGAGGGCGGGGACCCCGGCAGCGTCGAGCAGGGTGCGGGCAGCGGTGGCGGCGAGCGCCTTCGGGTTGTCACTCACGCGCGCATCCTCTCACCAGTCCCCGGCGGGCCGTCCACGGTCGTCCGACTACCTGTTGCCACTATGGAAACACCGGAGTACTGTTGCGGACATGGAAACAACAGCAGCGGGGTCGCAGCCGACCCCGGAGGAAGCCCGCAGGTCCCTCGAGCTGGCGGCCGCCGAGGAGGAGGCCACCCTCAACCCGCCGGTGCCCGGGTGGTACTACCCGCTGCTCGCCGGTCTGCTGCTGGTGATCTGCGTGCTCAACGCCGTCGAGGACCCGGTGGGTCCGCTCCGCGTCGTGGTCGCGGTGGCCGTCGTCGCCCTCGCGGTCACGGTGGCGGCGCTGGTCGGACGGATGACCTTCCACCGCCCCGGGTACCGCCGACTGCACATCCGGTGGGTGGCGGTGCTGCCGGGAGGACTGGTCGCCCTGGCCCTGGCGGTCGCCGCGCTCCTGCTGCAGGACGTCGTGGGCCGGTGGGTCTGGGTGGTCGCGGGCGTGGCCCTGGCCGTCCTGGTTCTCCTCCCCGGGCTGGCCTACTGGCGGAGGTACCCGCGTGCCTGAGGCCCGCTTCGACGCCCTCATCCACGCGCCGCACCGGTTGCGGATCTGCGCGATGCTCTCCCAGGCCGACGGGATCGAGTTCGGTGAGGTGCTGCAGCGCACGGGGCTGTCGAAGTCGGCGCTGAGCAAGCACGTCACCCAGCTGGCCGAGGCCGGCTACGTCGCCGAGGAGCCCCTGGTGCGGCAGGGGCGCGCGCGGCTGCTGCTCTCCCTCACCCCGCGCGGGCGGACGGCCTACCTCCGGCACCGGGAGTCCCTGCGCCAGATCCTGGAGCAGGAGACCGCCGACCAGTGACCCGCTGGTCCTGACGTCAGTCGTCGTCGAGCAGGCGCCAGGCGGTCACCCGGTCGCGGCGCTGGCCGTCGCGGACGATCCACAGCACCCACGCGCCGACGCCCAGCCAGACCAGCACCTGCACCGCGGCCGGGGTCAGCACGCCGGCCCCGACGCCGGCCAGGACCAGCACCCAGCCGAGCAGACCCAGCCCCACCAGCACCGCTCCGGCCAGCAGCAGCCGGGGGAGCGGGGCACCGGCGGGTCGGTGCCGCAGCAGGCCCCGCTCGACCGCGACCCGCACCACCACCAGCACCACCGCCAGCGACAGCGGCAGGGAGGACAGGTCGAGCAGCCAGCGCTCGGTCGGGGTCCGCATCGGCAGCCCGCGCACGATCATCACGCACCCGACCAGGGCCAGCACGCAGGCCAGCGCGGCCACCACCAGCGTCAGCGGGTCCAGCCGACGGCGCGGGGACCGCAGGCCCCCGTCGGGCGCGTCGGGGTCGGTCCACGGGGAGGACGGGTGCTCGGACATGGCCGGCAGTGTAGGCGTGAGAGACTGCCCAGGTGACTCGCGTGGTGATCATCGGAGGCGGACCCGGCGGCTACGAGGCGGCCCTGGTGGGCAGGGCGCTCGGTGGCGAGGTGACCCTGATCGAGGCGACCGGGGTGGGCGGCGCGGCCGTGCTGACCGACTGCGTGCCCTCCAAGACGCTGATCGCCACCGCCGAGGTGATGACCACCATCCAGGGCTCGGAGAAGCTCGGACTGGTGGTCGGCCGGGCCGACGGCGACCCCAGCACCATCGAGGAGATCGTCACCGTCGACCTGGCTGCGGTGAACCAGCGGGTGCTCGGGCTGGCCAGCCAGCAGTCGCGCGACATCACCGACCGGCTGCGCCGCGAGGGCGTCGAGCTGGTCGAGGGCCGCGGCCGGATGGACGGCCCGAACAGGGTGGTGGCCGAGACCGCCGACGGCGAGCGGACCTTCGAGGCCGACGCCGTCCTGGTGGCCACCGGCACCCGTCCCCGGATGCTCCCCGACGCCCAGCCCGACGGCGAGCGCATCCTCACCTGGCAGCAGCTCTACACGCTGACCGAGCTCCCCGAGCGGCTGATCGTCGTCGGCTCCGGGGTCACCGGCGCCGAGTTCGCCAGCGCCTACGACGCCCTGGGATCGGACGTGGTGCTGGTCAGCTCCCGGGACCAGGTGCTCCCCGGCGAGGACCCCGACGCCGCCCGTGTGCTGCAGGAGGTGATGGAGCGACGCGGTGTCGGCATCGTCGGACGCTCCCGCGCCGCCTCCGCCCGCCGGGTCGGTGACGGTGTCGAGGTGGGTCTCACCGACGGCCGCACGATCACCGGGTCGCACTGCCTGATGGCGGTCGGCTCGATCCCCAACACCTCCGACATGGGGCTGGAGGAGGCCGGCATCGCCGTGACCGAGTCCGGGCACATCACCGTGGACCGGGTCTCGCGGACGTCCGCCCGTGGGGTCTACGCCGCGGGCGACTGCACCGGAGTGCTGCCGCTGGCCTCGGTCGCCGCCATGCAGGGCCGGATCGCCATGTGGCACACCCTCGGTGACGCCGTGGCCCCGCTGGACCTCAACCGGGTCGCCTCCAACGTCTTCACCGCACCGGAGATCGCCACCGTGGGCGTGAGCCAGGCCGACGTCACCGAGGGCCGCGTCCGGGCCACCGCGGTGAACCTGCCGCTGCGGACGAACGCCCGGGCCAAGATGCAGGGCATCGAGGACGGCTTCGTCAAGATCTTCTCCCTGCCGCGCACCGGCATCATCGTCGGCGGCGTGGTGGTGGCCCCCTCGGCCAGCGAGCTCATCCACCCGCTCTCGCTGGCCGTGGCCGAGCGGATCACGGTGGACGAGTTCGCCGGCGACTTCACCGTCTACCCCTCGCTGTCGGGCTCGCTCGCCGAGGCGGCCCGCAAGCTGCACCGCCACATCGACGTCACCAGGGCCGCCGGGGACTGACTCAGCGGTGCTCGGACAGCACCGCCCGCCAGGTGGCGGTGTTGGCCGTCCCGCTCTGCGGGAGCCCGTGGCGGCTCTGCAGCCGCTTCGTGGCCGCCACGGTGGCCGAGTCCCAGCTCCCGGTCTGGGACACCTTGAGGGCCTGCTGCCACGCGCGGACCGGGGTGCCGGTGGTGGAGCCGGTCTTCATGTAGTAGCCGGCCCACGGCACCAGCGCCTTGTAGGCCGCCGAGGCCGTGGAGGGGGCGGTCAGCCGGGTGTGGGTCGGGCAGGGGGTGCTGCGCGCGTTGGTCGAGTACGCGGCCCAGTTGTTGCCGCTGGCGGGGCAGGCGCCGTAGCGCTGCGCGGCGACCGTCCTGGTCCAGAAGGAGGTGCTGCCCAGCGCGCCGGCCCAGGACAGCGAGATGTGCACGTGGTCGCGGTGGCAGGTGGTGTCGTAGCCCGACGTGGTCCGGCTGGCGCAGCCGTTGTACTCCCGCCAGCCGTCGCCGGTGCGGTAGCTGCTCCAGATCCGGCCGTCCCAGATGATGTACATGACGCCGAGGCGACGGGCGTTCGCGAACTTCTGCCCGGACCGGTCGGTGGCCAACAACCAGCTGTTCAACGCCGTGGCGTCGGCCTTCTGGGTGCTGTTGCGTGCCGAGAGCATCAGGTCGACCGCGCGGCCGTCGGAGTGCTCGGTGACCGACCCGTTGCAGGCGCGGCTGGTGCCGACCGAGCGGCCGTAGGTGCTGCGCAGCAGGGCGGCCAGCTTGTCGGTGCCGGGCCGGGTGCCTGGGGAGCAGGAGTTGTTGGGGACGTACGGCGCCAGCGTCTCGATGCCGGACGGCAGCCCGGACGGCGTCGCCGGGACCCGGCCCGCGGCGGAGGCGGGGGTGGCGGGCAGCTGGGTGCCCAGCAGCAGGACGGAGAGGACGACCAGGACGCGCAGCAGACGTCCGCGCAGCGAGCAGGACACAGGGATGACCTCGAGGGTGGGTGGGTTGGTGCCCAGGGCCGGCGCACGCGGGACGCGTCGCCGACCACCCGGGCACCGGCCCGGGTCC
Source organism: Auraticoccus monumenti (assembly GCF_900101785.1). GTDB lineage: Bacteria > Actinomycetota > Actinomycetes > Propionibacteriales > Propionibacteriaceae > Auraticoccus > Auraticoccus monumenti. The sequence goes on from NZ_LT629688.1 coordinate 1,953,983, forward strand.
CCCTCCTGGTGCGGGCTCAGTCTCAGCGGGGGACGGGTCCCCGGACAAGTCCTGGACATCACGATCTGGTCACGCTTCCCGGCTGCCCGGCGCGCTCCGTTGACGCGTCGCGGTGCAGGGTCCGCGGGCGCCGGAGGGTGCGACGGGTGGCACCATGGGCGGGTAGCAGCCGTCGAGCGGAGGAGCAGGGTGCGAGCGACCACACGACGTCGGGTCCGCCGGCTCTCCCTGGACGGCACCGACCGCTCCGGCCCGGACACCCTGGCCGGTGAGCAGCCGATGGAGATCGCGCTGTCCGGTGAGCCGTGGGTGGTGACCATGCGGACCCCCGGCCACGACTTCGACCTGGTGCTGGGCCTGCTGCACGCCGAGGGCGTCATCGTCGACGCCGCCGAGGTGGCCACCATGAGCTACCGCGGGGGTGTCGACCCCGACGGCAGCCGCAGCTTCAACCACCTGGACGCCCGGCTGGCGCCCGGCGTGGTGCGCCCGGCCAGCACCGAGCGGGCGGTCTACACCTCCAGCTCGTGCGGCGCCTGCGGCACCGCCTCGATGGAGGCGGTGACCAAGCTGTCCCGCTTCGACGTGGCGACCGACCCGGCCGAGGTCGCGCTGGCAGAGGTGCTGGGCTGGCCGGACCGGCTGCGCGCGCGGCAGGAGATGTTCGAACGGACCGGGGGGGTGCACGCCGCCGCGCTGTTCCGGCTGGACGACGAGGGCGGCGACCCGTTGTGCGTCCGCGAGGACGTCGGCCGCCACAACGCGGTGGACAAGATCATCGGCTGGGCCCTTCGGGAGGGCCTGCTGCCGCTGCGCGGAACGGCCCTGCAGCTGTCGGGGCGGATCTCCTTCGAGCTGGTGCAGAAGGCGCACCTGGCCGGGATCCCGGTGGTCTCGGCCGTCTCGGCGCCGTCGTCGCTGGCCGTGGAGACCGCCGACGAGGCGGGCCTGACGTTGATCGGGTTCAACCGCGGCCGCGGGTGCAACGTCTACACCCACGACCACCGCGTGCACGCCTGAGCCCTCCCGGCCGTCCTCACCGGGCGCGGCCGAGATCCTCGGTGCCGTCTCAGTCGAAGAGGTTGCCGAACATGTCGCCGATGCCCTCGCCGATGTCGCCGAAGCCCTCGCCGACGCCCTCGAACATGTCGCCCATGCCCTCACCCATCCCGGCCATCCCGGCACCGATGCCGCCGAAGATGTTGCCCCCGCCACCGAAGAGGAGCGAGCCGATCAGCACGCCGGAGAGCATGTCGCTGCCGCGCCAGGAGCTGTAGTAGCCCTGGGCCCAGGGGGAGTAGGCGGGGCCACCCTCCCAGTACGGGACGCGCTGGGCGCCGCGCTGCACGGTGCGGATGTAGGGGTCGGCCCCGGCCAGCACGCGCTCCGCGTCGGCGGGGCAGGCGGGGACGTCGCGCTCGGTCCCACCGGCGGGGGACCAGGACACGTTCTGCGACGAGGGGCCGTGGGCGGGGTTGAAGAAGCACGGCGGACGCTTCTTCGGCAGCGGCTGACCCGCGAGGCGGGCCTTGACGCAGGTGATCGCGTAGCGGCCGTCCTCCAGGATCTCGGTGACGTGGCGGATCTCCTCGGGCCGGGTCACCGCGTCCAGGGACTGCTTGGCGTCGTCGTAGGCGTCCAGCGCCCGGGAGTAGTCCTGCTGCATCGGCTCGTCGAGCGCGTGCCCGGCGACGTCGGCGTCCAGCCGCTGGAGCTCCTCGCCGAACTTGGTCACGTCCTCGTCGGCCACCCGCTTGGAGGCCGAGACCTGGCTCTCCAGCTCGGCCTGGGCCGCGCGCTCCTTCTGGCGGGTCGAGTGGCGGGCGGCGAAGAGTCCTCCACCGACCAGCACGCCCATGACGAGCAGCAGCACGACGTATTCCATGGGTTCCATAGTCCCCTGTCCGCCAAGCGCATCCGACCAGGGGTGGGGTTTCTTATGCCTTTCTTGGGCCCAGGGGCTGGCGCCCGGACCTCCTGGGAGTTCAGCCGTCGGTGTCGCGGATCTCGCAGATGACCTCGCCGTTGCCCACGGTGGCCCCGACCGAGGCGGTCAGCCCGTGCACGACACCCGGTCGGTGGGCCAGCAGCGGCTGCTCCATCTTCATGGCCTCGAGCACCACCACGGTGTCGCCCTCGGCCACCACGTCGCCCTCGGCCACGGCCAGCTTGACGATGGTGCCCTGCATCGGCGCGGTCAGCGCCTCGGTCGGCGCGGCCTGGGCGCCGGAGGAGGACCCGGCCCGACGCCGGGCCGGACGCGAGGCCCTGGCCGCGGGGGCCGCCGCGGCGAACCCGGCGGGCACCTTGACCTCGACCCGCTTGCCGTTGACCTCGAGCACCACCGTGGTGGGTTCCTCGGTCTCGGGGGTCTCGCCCGGGGTACCGGACCAGGGCTCGACGGTCCCGGTGAAGGCGGTCTCGATCCAGCGGGTGTGGACGCCGAAGGTGCCGTCGGCGGCGGTGAAGGCGGGGTCGTCCAGGACGGCGCGGTGGAAGGGGAGCACCGTCGGCATGCCCTCGACCCGCATCTCGGCCAGGGCGCGTCGCGAGCGCGCCAGCGCCTGGTCGCGGTCGGCACCGGTGACGACCACCTTGGCCACCAGCGAGTCGAAGCTGCCCGGCACGGTCATCCCGGTCAGGTACCCCTCGTCGACGCGGACGCCGGGACCCGTCGGCGGCAGCCACTCGGTGAGCGTGCCGGGGGCGGGCACGAACCCGCGGCCGGCGTCCTCGGCGTTGATCCGGAACTCGATCGAGTGGCCGCGGGCGGGCGGGTCGTCGTAGCCGAGCGGCTCCCCGTCGGCGAGCCGGAGCTGCTCGCGGACGAGGTCCAGACCGGTCACCTCCTCCGAGACCGGGTGCTCGACCTGGAGCCGGGTGTTGACCTCGAGGAAGGAGATGGTGCCGTCGGTGCCCACCAGGAACTCGCAGGTGCCCGCCCCGACGTAGCCCGCCTCGCGGAGGATCGCCTTGGACGAGCGGTAGAGGGTCTCCACCTGCTCCTCGGTGAGGAAGGGTGCGGGCGCCTCCTCGACCAGCTTCTGGTGGCGGCGCTGCAGGGAGCAGTCGCGGGTGGAGACCACGACGACGCCACCGTGGCTGTCGGCCAGGCACTGGGTCTCCACGTGCCGCGGCTGGTCCAGGTAGCGCTCGACGAAGCACTCGCCACGACCGAAGGCGGTGACCGCCTCCCGGGTGGCGGACTCGAACATCTCGGCGACCTCGCTGCGCTTGCGGGCCACCTTGAGGCCGCGCCCGCCGCCGCCGAAGGCCGCCTTGATGGCGATCGGCAGCCCGTGGGTGTCGACGAACGCCAGCACCTCCGCGGCGTCGGCCACCGGGTCGGCGGTGCCGGGCACCAGCGGGGCGCCCACCTTCTCGGCGATGTGGCGGGCCCTGACCTTGTCGCCGAGGGCGTCGATGGCGCTGGGCGGGGGACCGATCCAGGTCAGGCCGGCGTCGATCACGGCCTGGGCGAAGCCGGCGTTCTCGGCCAGGAAGCCGTAGCCGGGGTGGACGGCGTCGGCGCCGGTCCGCTCGGCCACGGCCAGCAGCTTGGCGACGTCGAGGTAGGTCTCGGCGGGGGTGGCGCCACCGAGGGCGTGGGCCTCGTCGGCCAGCCGGGTGAAGAGGGCGTCGCGGTCGGCGTCGGCGTAGACGGCCACGCTGACCAGGCCGGCGTCGGCGACCGCGCGGATGATGCGGACGGCGATCTCACCGCGGTTGGCGACGAGCACCTTGCTGATCGGCACTGTGGACTCCCTCACACCTCGACGGGACCCGCACCTGGCTGGGCCCGGGCCACCGGGCAGTCTAGACCGAGGGCGCCCCCTCGGCTCGGATCACACCCGCACGGGGGCCGTCAGCCCGCAGGGCCGTCCTGGGCGAGGTCGACGAGGTCCGCGACGTCCCAGGTGGACAGGCAGAACGGGTGGCCGGCCGGGTCGGCGTACACGATGCAGTGGTCGGAGTTCGGCTGGAACCCCAGCCGCGTGGCCCCGGCGGCGAGCGCCCGTTCCCCGGCCGCGTCGAGGTCGTCGACGAGGAAGTCCAGGTGCATCTGCATCGGCACGACGCTCCCCGGCCACCGGGGTGGTGTGTAGGACCCGACCTGCTGGAAGGCGATGGACCCGTTCCGGCCGGTGACCACCGCCCACCCCGACGTCCCGTGCGCCACGCCGCCGGTCAGCTCGGCGTAGAACCGGGCCAGGGCGAGGGCGTCCGGCGCGTCCACGGTGGTCCCGCTCAGCCTGATCAGGTCCGACATCAGCCGACCGGCCCGTCCTGGTAGACCGGCGTCAGCTCGGTCCAGCGCTCGTGCCAGGCGAAGGCGGCGCCGGCCAGCGAGCGTCCGAGGTCCTCCAGGTGGGCCTGCCAGCCGGCTCCGTGGGAGGGGAGGGCGGCCAGGGGCAGGCCGCGCTCCTCGACCACCAGCCGGGTCCGCGCTCCCTCCGCGGTCAGCCACGCCTCCATCTGGGTCTCCTCCCCGGTCCCGGGCGCGGCGGTGAGGAGCAGGTGGTGCGGGGCGTCGCAGACCTCGATCCGGGCCGGACCCGCCCAGCCGCTGGTGAACACGGCCTGGACCGTGCTCCCCGGACGCAGCTCGCCGGACACCTCGGCGATCCAGCGCGCCAGCCGCTCCGGGGTGGTCACCGCCGACCACAGGTCCTCGACGTCGGTGTCGTACACGTCCTCCACCCGCACCGCCCCGCGGGTGTCGTCGACCGCCCGCAGCGTCCCGATGATCCTCATCTCCGTGCCTTCTTCCCTCGCGCGATCTCGGTGTGCAGGGCGCCGAGCCGGTTCTGCCACAGGACGCGGTAGGCCCCGAGCCACTCGTCCACCTCGACCAGGGCCTCCGGCTGCAGGCTGTAGATCCTGCGCTGCGCCTCCCGCCGCACCTCGACCAGCCCGGCCTCCCGCAGCACCCGCAGGTGCCGCGACACCCCGGGCCGGGCGATCGGCAGGGCGTCGGCGAGGTCGCCCGCCGTCGCCGGACCGCGCCGCAGGAGCTCCAGCACGGTGCGTCGGCTCGGGTCGGCCAGGGCCTGCAGCACGGCGTCCATGCCATGAAGGTACCCGATCAGTTACATAACCACCAGGGTACGTAAGTCCATGGCTCGCCGGGGAGGGGACGGGTACCCGGGCGAGAAGGCGCGGGAGCGCCAGCCCTAGGTTGGTCACGTGGACCTGCGAGAGCTCCGTGGAGGATTCCGTCACCCCGCCGCCGACTGCCGGCCGATGGTGCGCTGGTGGTGGTTCGGGCCCACCGTCGAGCGCCGCGAGCTGACCCGCCAGCTGGAGGCCATGGTCGCCGCGGGGATCGGCGGGGTCGAGGTGGCCCACGTCTACCCGCTGGCCCCGGCCAGTTGCGACTTCCTCTCCGAGGAGGCGCTGGGTCACCTCCGCCACGCCGCCGAGGAGGCGCACCGGCTGGGGCTGCGGTTCGACCTCACCCTGGGCAGCGGCTGGTCCTTCGGCGGACCGCACGTCGGCCCCGACCTGGCCGCCCGGCGGCTGCACTGGGAGCGGCACGAGGTGGGTGGGTCCGCCGCGGAGCTGGAGCTGCGGGCGTCCTGGCCCGGTGACGAGCTGGTCGCGGCCTTCGTCGGGGACGGCTCGGTGCTGGAGCGACCCTCCGACGTCCGTGAGCTGGCGGTGCGGGACGGCCGGTTCGAGCTCCCCGCGGGGGGTCAGCCGCGGGTGGTGCTGGTGGCGTGGTCGCGGCTGACCGGCCAGCAGGTGAAGCGTGCGGCCGCCGGGGCCGAGGGCCCGGTGCTGGACCACTACTCCGCGCGGGCGGCGGCCGTCCACCTCGAGGAGGTGGGGGAGCGGCTGCTGGGCGCGGTCCCGGCCGGGCTGGTCGGTGCGGTCTTCTGCGACAGCCTCGAGGTGTACGGGGCGGACTGGACCCCGGACCTGCTGACCGAGTTCGAGCGCCGTCGCGGCTACGACTCCCGGCCGCGGCTGCACCAGCTGGTGCTGGACGGTCCGGGGTGCGAGGAGCTGCGCGCGGACCACTTGCGCACCCTGTCCGAGCTGTACGAGGAGCACTTCGTGGCGCCGCTGGGCCGCTGGGCCCGGGAGCACGGCGTCGACTTCCGGATCCAGAGCTACGGGGTGCCGCCGGCCACCCTGAGCAGCTACCGCTCCGCCGACGTGTGCGAGGGGGAGGGGTGGGGCTGGCGGGACCTGACCACCACCCGCTGGGCGGCCTCGGCGGCCCACCTGCTGGGACGCACCGTGGTCTCGGCCGAGGCCTGGACGTGGCTGCACTCGCCGTCGTTCCGGGCCACCCCGCTCGACGTCCAGGGCGAGGCGCACGAGCACCTCCTGCAGGGGGTGAACCAGCTGGTCGCCCACGGCTGGCCCTACTCACCGGCCGACGCCCCGGGGCTGGGCTGGTTCTTCTACGCCGCCGCCGCCCTCGACGACCGCAACCCCTGGTGGTCCGCCGCTCCCGCGCTGAACGCCTACCTGCAGCGGTTGTGCTGGCTGATGCGCCAGGGCGAGCCGGTGCGCGACGTGCTGGTCTACCTGCCGACCGAGGACGTCTACACCCGGATGGGTCGCCCCGAGGACCGCTCGCTGGACCTGTGGCGATCCACCGCCGCCTGGGTCGGGCGCGAGCTGACCGGGACGCTGCGCGAGCACGGGCTGGACTACGACCTGGTCGACGACGACGCCCTCGCGCTGGTGGACCCGGCGAGTGCGCCGGTGGTGGTGCTGCCGCGGACGTCCCGGCTGCCCGCGGCGGCGCGACGCTGGCTCGACGCCGTCACCGAGGCCGGGGGCACGGTGATCGGCTGGCAGAGCGAGGTGGAGGGTGCGCTGCTCGCCGGCACCCCGGAGGAGCTGGTCGGCCTGATCGAGCGCGTCACCGCCCCCGCCGCCCGGGTGACCGGCGAGGACGGCCGTCCGGTCGACGACCTCGCGGTGGTGGCCCGCCGGCTGCCCGGCGCCCACGTCCACCTCGTGGTCAACACCGGCCCGCACCCCCGGACGGCGGTGCTGCGCAGCCGCGGGGAGCAGACGTCCTGGCAGGAGTGGGACGCCTCCAGCGGCGAGGTGCGGCGCACCGGCAGCGGACCCGTCGGGCTGTCGTTGGCGCCCTACCAGGCCACCGTCGTGGTGACGTCGGCCGACCCCGTCGACCCGCCGCTGGACGGCGGCGGGCCGGAGGTGCGGCGGCGCCCGGTCGGCGACGGCTGGCGGGTCCGCTTCGAGGACGGCCCGGAGTCCCCGGTCGCGCTCCCGCACCGCTGGCAGGACGACCCCGCGCGCCGGGCGTTCGCCGGTCGCGCCACCTACACCACCTCGGTGCGCGTCGGCCCCGACGAGGCCGCCGGCGGTGACCGGCTCTGGCTCGACCTGGGTCCCTGCACCCCGCTGGCCGTCGACCCCGACGCCCCGCAGGCCTCCGGCCACAGCTTCCGGGCCGAGGTCGCCACGCCGGTCGGCGAGGTGGCCGAGGTGTGGGTCGACGACGTCCGGGCCGGGGTGCTGTGGTCCCCGCCCTACCGTCTCGACCTCACCGGGCTGCTGGGCCCGGGGGCGCACGAGCTGCGGCTGGTGGTGGCCGGTACCGCCGCCGGTGCGCTGGCCGCCGACGCGGCGACCACCGAGCTGGTGGCCGGGGCCACCGCCCGCGACGGCCGTCGCTTCGTCATGCAGGACCTCGACCTCGCCGAGGTGGGTCTGTCCTCGGGGCTGCTGGCGGTGCCGGAGCTCGTCGTCACCAGCGGCTGACCCGGTCCTGCTGGTACGCCTCCGGGACGGCCGGCGGCGGGTCGCTCAGGCGGCGAAGGGGACGATCTCGGTCCCGGCGTCGGTGAGGGCGTCGCGGACGGCCCGCAGGGTGGCCGCGGCGCCCGGGCTGTCGGAGTGCACGCACAGCGACGCCCCCGCTCCCCGCTCCACCGCGCGCACGGCGTTGGCGGCGGCCACCTCGGGGTCGGTCACCAGGGCCCCCGGCGCACCGCGGGGGACGAGCCGTCCGCTCGCGTCGTAGCCGCGGTCGACGAACCACTCCTCCACGGTCCGCAGCCCACGGTGTCGTGCCAGCGTCAGCAGCTGCGACCCCGGCCAGCCCACCACGGCGAGCCCCGGGTCGTAGTCGACGATGGCCGAGACGACGGCGCTGGCCTGCTCGCGGTGCTCGATGGTGGCGTGGTACAGCGCGCCGTGGGGCTTCACGTAGCGCACCTGGGTGCCCTCGCTGAGGGCGATGCCGTCCAGCGCGCCGATCTGGTAGACGACGTCGGCGGCCAGCTCCTCGACGCCGGCGTCGACGAAGCGGCGTCCGAAGCCGGCCAGGTCGCGGTAGCCGACGTGCGCGCCGACGCTGACCCCGTGGGCGACGGCGCTGCGGCAGGCCCGGCGCATGGTGAGGGGGTCGCCGGCGTGGAACCCGCAGGCCACGTTCGCGCTGGTGAGCAGCGGCATCAGGGCGTCGTCGTCACCGAGGCTCCAGCGGCCGAAGGACTCACCCACGTCCGCGTTCAGATCGACCCGCACGAGACCCAACCCCCATCCCCACGCACGTCCTCCGGGTCGGTGACCCGGCCGTCCGCTGAAGCATGTCACGTCGGGGGGACACGGTCGTCGGCCCACGGACCGTCCTGTCCAGGTGGTCCACACGCTGCCCCCGGCGGGCCGGGGGCGACCCGCGGGGCCGGGCGTCGACCAGCTCCTCAGGCCCTGGGGCTAGCGTGGTCGACGTCCCGTCCGGCCCGGCGCCATCCCTGCCGGTCAGTCGCCGGGGCGACCCGCCCGGCCCACCCGACCGGACGCGATCGACGACGATCGGAGAGACCGGTGCACGAGCCGGACGACACCAGCGAGGACCACCGCGACCTGCGCCGTGCGGTCGCCGACTTCGCGCTCCACGAGGTGGCCCCGCACGCGGCCCGCTGGGACGCCGACCACCACATCCCCGCCGAGGTGGTCACCGCCCTCGGCGACCTGGGGGTGTTCGCCCTCGGCGGCCCGGAGGAGTTCGGGGGCCTGGGCGACCTCACCGCGCTCTGCATCGCCATCGAGGAGATCGGTCGCCAGGACCAGTCGCTGGGCATCACCGTGGAGGCCGCGGTCGGGCTGGGCATCGCCCCGATCGCCCGCTTCGGCACCCGCGAGCAGCAGGAGCGGTGGCTGCCGGACCTGATGGCCGGACGCGCCCTGGCCGCCTTCGGCCTGACCGAGGCCGGGGCCGGCTCCGACGCCGGCGCCACCCGCACCCGCGCGGAGCTGGTGGACGGGACGTGGGTGGTCGACGGGACCAAGCAGTTCATCACCAACTCCGGCCACGAGCTCTCCCGGCTGGTCACCGTGACCGCCCGTACCGGGACCCGCGAGGACGGCCGGGCCGAGATCTCCACCCTGCTGGTGCCCACCGGCACCCCCGGGCTGCTGGTGGAGCCCGGCTACGACAAGCTCGGGTGGCACGCCAGCGACACCCACCCCCTGGTGCTCGACGGGGTCCGCGTCCCGGAGGCGAACCTGCTCGGCGAGCGCGGCCGGGGGCTGACCCAGTTCCTCTCCATCCTGGACGACGGCCGGATCGCCATCGCGGCGCTGGCCCTGGGCTGCGTCCGGGCCTGCCGCGACCTCGCCGTCGAGCACGCCCGGCAGCGCACCACCTTCGGCGCCCGCATCGGCGACCGCCAGGGGATCGCCTTCCCGCTGGCCGACCTGGACGTGATGGCGCGGACGTCGCACCTGCTGGTCTACTCCGCCGCGGCGCTGCGCGACCGGGGAGCCCCGGCGGCGGAGGTGGCCCGGGCGGCGGCGATCGCCAAGCTGCAGGTGACCGAGCACGCGGTCGCGGCGACCCGGGTGGCCACCCAGGTGTTCGGGGGCTACGGCTTCATGGAGGAGTACCCGGTGGCCCGCTTCTACCGCGACGCCAAGGTGCTGGAGATCGGCGAGGGCACCTCGGAGGTGCAGCGGATGGTGCTGGCCCGCGGCCTGGGTCTGCTGAGCCGGTGAGCAGGGGAGGACGAGGATGAGCGAGCAGCCCACGGGGTCGGCGGCCGAGCGGGTGCGCGCGGCCCGCGCCGCCACCGAGCGGCCCGGTGCGGCCGCCGCGGCCAAGCTGGCCCGGCAGGGCAAGCTCTTCGCCCGCGAGCGGATCGACCTCCTGCTGGACCCCGGCACCTTCGTCGAGGACGGCCGGCTGGCCAACGCGCTCACCCCCGGCTACCCGGCCGACGGCGTGGTCACCGGACGCGGGCTGGTGGACGGCCGGCCCGTGCTGGTGGTGGCCAACGACCCGAGCGTCAAGGCCGGTTCCTGGGGCGCCCGCACCGCGGAGAAGATGATCCGGGTCACCGAGATCGCGCTGGCTGACGAGCTGCCGATCTTCTGGCTGGTCGACTCCGCCGGGGCCCGGATCACCGACCAGCTGCAGATCTTCCCCGGACGCCGCGGCGCGGGCCGGATCTTCCGCAACCAGGTCGCGCTGTCCGGACGGGTGCCGCAGATCTGCTGCCTGTTCGGCCCCTCCGCCGCCGGCGGCGCCTACATCCCCTCCTTCTGCGACGTGGTGATCATGGTCGAGGCCAACGCCTCGATGTACCTGGGGTCGCCGCGGATGGCGGAGATGGTGGTGGGGGAGAAGGTCGGTCTGGCCGAGATGGGCGGGGCCCGGATGCACGCCGAGGTCTCCGGGTGCGGGGACCAGCTGGCCGTGGACGACGCCGACGCCCTCGCCCAGGCCCGGGAGTGGTTCTCCTACTTCCCCCGCTGCTGGCGGGAGGACCCGCCGGTGCAGGCTGGCGGCGAGCCGGCGACCGAGCTGACCGACGACGTGGTGCCGGCCGAGGAGTCCCGCGGCTACGACATCCGGGCCGTGGTCGACGGCGTGGTGGACGCCGGCTCCTTCCTGGAGGTCAAGCCGCTGTTCGCCCCCGAGCTGGTGATCGGGCTGGCGCTGCTGGACGGTCACCCGGTCGGCGTCGTGGCCAACCAGCCGGCGGTCAAGGGTGGCGTGCTGTTCGTCGACTCCGCCGACAAGGCCGCCCGCTTCATCTGGCTGTGCGACGCCTTCAACCTGCCGCTGCTCTTCCTGGCCGACGTGCCGGGCTTCATGATCGGCTCGGCCGTCGAGCGCCAGGGCATCATCCGCCACGGCGCCAAGATGGTCACCGCGGTGGCCGAGGCGACGGTGCCCAAGATCTCGGTGATCGTGCGCAAGGCCTACGGCGCGGGTCTGTACGCGATGTGCGGGCCGGGGTTCGGCCCGGACGCCTGCCTGGCCCTGCCCACCGCGCGGATCGCCGTGATGGGTCCGGAGGCGGCGGTCAACGCCGTCTACGCCAACAAGATCGACGCGGTCACCGACGAGGTCGAGCGGACGGCCATGATCGGCGACCTCCGCACCGCCTACGAGGCCGACATCGACATCCTGCGGCTGGCCGCCGACCTGGTGATCGACGCCGTGGTCGAGCCCGGCGAGCTGCGCCGGGAGCTGGTGGCTCGCTTCGCCGCGGCGTCGACCAAGAGCCGCTCCTTCACCGAGCGCCGGCACGGGGTGCCGCCGGTCTAGCGGGTGGCCTCGCAGACCACCTCCACCTCGAAGCCCTCGCTGTTCTCCAGGTAGAGGGCGCAGTGCTGTTCGCCGCCGGCGTGGGGGTAGTGGTCGGCGTAGAGCTCGTGCCAGCCGTGCGCGCTGGACTCCGAGCGGATCCGGTCCAGCAGGTGACGGTCCTCGGTCAGCACCGCGAGGTGGTTGACGCCGGGTCGGAGCCGGTCGTGGGGGACGTCGCCCTGGTCCGGGGAGTGCTCCAGGTGCAGGTAGGTGCCGTCGGGGTGGGTGAGGACGTTGCCGTCGTGCTCCCAGTCCAGCAGCCCCAGCAGCCAGCCCCACTCGGCCTCGGCGCGGCCGAGGTCCTGCACCCAGAGGTCGAGGTGGTGCAGGGCGCGTCCGCCGGCGCCCTCGGGGTCCCCGGTGGTCATCAGCTCGGCCGGATCGAGAGCGACTCGACGACCGCGTCCGGTGGGGTCCGCACCGCCATGGCCACCGCCTGGGCGACCGAGGCCGGCCTCATGTGGTCGCTGGGCTGGTAGCCCTCCTCGCCCTGGATCCGGCGCTGCATGTCGGTGTCCACCCGCCCGGGGTGGATGGAGACGACCCGGACGCGCCCCCGCTCCTCCTCGCGGAGCGCGTCGGTCAGGGCGCGGAGGGCGAACTTGGACGCCGCGTACAGCCCGCCGCCGGCGGTGCTGAAGTAGCCGGAGCCGGAGTTGATCATGACGACCTGGCCGGAGGCGCGTCGCAGGGCGGGCAGCAGCAGCCGGGTCAGGTCGGCCACGGCGACGACGTTCAGCTCCAGCACCGAGCGCCACTGCTCCCGGGTCAGCTCCTCCACCGTCCCGGCGGCCTCCACGCCGGCGCTGTGCACCATCACGTCGAGGGTGTCGATGGCAGCAGCGGCCTCGGCGGTCGCCCCGGGGTCGGCGAGGTCGACCGGCCACGGCTCCGCGTCGGGGAACCCGTCGCAGACCGTCTGGAGCTGCTCGCGGTCACGTCCGCCGACCAGGAGGTGGTGGGTGTCGGCGAGGGCGGCGGCCACGGCCAGCCCGATCCCGCGGGACCCCCCGGTGATCAGGACGCTGGGACGCGTCGGCGGGCTCTGCGCTGTGTCCTCCATCCCGGTCACGCTAGCCCATCGTTCCGGGGCCTGACCGGCGGCTGGTTCCCGTGCACGTGAATGGGTTCCGGCCGCGTCTCGGCGACATTTCCGGCACGGCCACGAAGTCGTCGGGACGTCTGGTGCGGAATTGTTCGTCCGGCCCCTTCCGGAATTCGCGTGGCGGACTTATCGTCGGCACATGCCGGGCCACGTGTGCACGCCCACGGGGGAGAGGTCCATCCCTTCCCCGGTGCTCGTGCACGCGGTCCTGCTGACCGTGGGCCTGCTCGCGGTCCTGCTGCTCTGGACGACCGGCGCCACCAGCGCCCGGGCCGAGGAGAAGGACGGGTCGGGCACCGTCGGGGGCGTCCTCGGGGCGGTCGGGAAGACCGCGGAGGCCACCACGAGCACCGTCACCGACACGGTCCGGGAGACGGTGTCCACGGTGCAGAAGACCACCCAGCCGGCTCCGGCCAAGCCCGCTCCCGCTCCGGTGAAGCCCGCTCCCGCCAAGCCCGCACCGGCGAAGCCCGCGCCCGCGAAGCCGGCACCCGCGAAGCCGGCACCCGCGAAGCCGGCACCCGCGAAGCCGGCTTCTGCCAAGCCCGCACCGGCGAAGCCCGCACCTGCCAAGCCCGCACCGGCGAAGCCCGCACCTGCCAAGCCCGCACCGGCGAAGCCCGCACCCGCCAAGCCGGCCCCGGCGAAGCCGGTCCCCGCGGAGTCCGCCCCCGCGGAGAGCGAGCCCGCACCGACGAAGAGCCAGCCCGCTCCCGCGCCGACCGACCGGGCTCCGGCGGACGACGCCACCGACGACCAGCCCCGCAGCGACGTCGACCGACCCACCCCGACCACCGGACTGGTGGGCGGGCTGCTGGACAAGGTCGAGGACACCACCGACACCCTCCTGACCACCGTCTCCGACGACGTGCTGCCGCCGGTGCTGGACGGTCTCCCCGCCCGTGCCGACGGGCTCGGGGACGAGCTGGACCGTGACGTCCTGACCCCCGTGCTCGGAACCGTCGACACGACCGTCGACGGTGCGCTGAGCGTCGTGCGACCGGTCACGGACGAGGTAGACACAGTGGTGGACCGGGTCGACGGCGTGGTGAGCGAGGTGGTGACCGACGGCGGCGAGCTGGTCGACGGCGTCGTCGGCGGCTCGCCCGTGCTGCTGCCTCCGCTCTCCCCGCTGCTCCCGCTCCCTCCGCTGGCCCCGCTCTCCCCGCAGCCGCCGCTGGCCCCGCTGCCTCCCGCTCCCGACGCGCTACCCGCCCAGGGCCCGTCGGCGCCGTCGCGCCCCGGCGTCCCACCGGGTGACCCGCGCCCCGACGGCGAGGAGCTGGTTGCCGCCCCTGCTGCGGCGCGCCCTCTGTCGGACCCCCGTCCCGGTGCCGTGGCGCCGGACGACGCCGGCACGACGTCCAGAAGCTCCGTCCCTGGTGCCGTCGTGACCGCCCGCGCGTCAGGACCCCTCCAAGGGTTCTCCGCCGCCGGTCCCGCTGGTGCCCCCGCGGCTCTCACCGGCTCCCCCGCGGGTGCCGACGCGCTGGGCGTGCCGGTGGCGTCCGGCTCCACCACGGCGACCTCCGAGGCTCCCGCGCCCCAGCCGGCTCCCGGCGAGCCGGCCGCGGCGAGCGGTGCCCAGAGCGCCGGGTCCGCAGCTGGTGCCGACCAGCCCGTCGCCGGGCTGCAGGACTCCGACCTCACCCGCGCCGTCGCCGGCGCCGGTTCACCGCACGGCCCGGCGGGTGTCTCCCGCGTCCGGGCCGACCTCCCCACGCATTCCCCCGACTGAGGTCTCTGCTCCACCTCAGTCCATTTCCGAGGCATTTCCGCAATTCCTGCGCGCCTCGGACTCCCCCGGAACAACAAGGAGCAATGAGTCATGTCCACATGGAGAATGAGAGTCGTGGGTGGAGCGGCCTGCGGGCTGGGTCTGCTCACCCTGGGGTGGGGGACGGCCTGGGCCGACACCTCCGACGACCCCGGTGACAGCGCGGTCGTGTCAGTCGACCTGGGAGGTTCGTCCTCCGGTGACGGCGGGGCCCGCGGAGGGTCGCTCGCCGACGTCGAGGTCGACGTCGAGGTGACCGAGGCGGAGGTCCGCGCCGACGCCGAGGTGAGCACCCAGCAGTCCGAGCCGGTCGTCGAGGTGCAGGTGGAGGTCGAGGCGGCACCCGAGCCCGCGCCGGCTCCCGAGCCAGCCCCCGAGCCCGCACCGGTGGTGCAGGTCGAGGTCGAGGTCGAGCCGGTGGTCCGGGTCGAGGCCGAGGTGGCCGAGCCCGCGCAGCGCGAGCCGGTGGCCGAGGTCGAGGCCGACGGCGAGGTCGTCGACCGTGAGGAGGACACCCAGCCGGTCGCCGAGGTGGAGGCCGACGGGGAGGTGGCCGACGGCAGCACCGAGGAGGCTCCCGCCGAGGAGCCCGCCCCCCACCGTGACGTCGAGGCCGACGTCGACGTGGAGGTGGTCCTCGACGAGGACGGCCTGGACGTCTGCGTGGACGCCGCCGTGCTGGGTTCGGCGAGCTGCGACGACGCGGCGCCGGGCGCCCCGAGTGACGGCGGCTCCCCGGAGACCGACGTGGACGTCGACGCCGAGGTGGTCCCCGCCGACGGCGACCAGCCGGTGGTGGACGCCGACCTCGAGGCCGGGCTGGACGAGGACGGTCTGGACCTGTGCCTGGACGCAGCCGTGCTGGGCACCGCCGCCTGCGGTGGTGACGTCCCCGCGGACGGCACCCCCGGTGACGGCACGTCCGGGAGTCAGCCGGTGACCGAGGTGGACGCCGACGTCGTGGTCGGCGGTGGGTCCACCGACGGTGGCACGACCGGGGGTGACCCGCTCGTGGACGGTGACGTCGACGTGGTGCTGGACGAGGACGGTCTGGACCTGTGCGTGGACGCAGCGGTGCTGGGCACCGCTGCCTGTGGTGGTGACGTCCCCGCGGACGGCGCCCCTGGTGACGGCACGTCGGGTGGCGACCCGGTGGTCGACGTGGGCACCGACGTGGTGGTCGACGGTGACCAGGGCGCGATCGACGTCTGCCTGGACGCCGGGCTGCTGACCTCCGTCTCGTGCGGTGGGGGCGGCGCCGGTGGTGGGGCCACCGGAGGCGACCCCGTGGTCGACGGTGACGTCGACGTGGTCCTGGACGAGGACGGTCTGGTGCTGTGCGTGGACGCGGCCGTGCTGGGCGCCGCCGAGTGCGGCGGCCCCCCCGGCGACGGCAGCTCCGGCGGCCAGCCGGTGGTCGACCTCGACACCGACCTGGACGTCGACCTCGGTGAGCCGGGTGTGGACGCGTGCGTCTCCGCCGGGGTGCTGGGTGGGGCCACGGACTGTGGTGGTCCTGGTGCCGGGACCGGCGGCGGTGACCCCGTCGTCGACGTCGACGCCGACGTCGAGGTGGATCTCGGTGAGCCGGGTGTGGACGCCTGCGTCTCCGCCGGCCTGCTGGGACCGGCCACCGGGTGCGGTGGACCCGGGAGCGGGAACGGCGGCGGCGACCCGGTGGTCGACGTCGTGACCGAGGTCGACGTCGACCTCGGTGGACCCGGCGTGGACGTCTGCGTCTCGGCCGGTGTCCTCGGTCCGGCCATCGGCTGCGGTGAGCCCACCGACCCGACCGACCCGGGCACCGACCCGACCGACCCGACGGACCCGGGCACCGACCCGACCGACCCGACGGACCCGGGCACCGACCCGACCGACCCGGGCACCGACCCGACCGACCCGGGCACGGACCCGACCGACCCGGGCACGGACCCGACCGACCCCGGCACGGACCCGAGCCAGCCGGGCACCGACCCGACCCGTCCGGTCGACGGCGGTGACGGGGGCGCGCCCACCGGTGTCGCCGGCCCCGGCCCCTCCGGCGTGGCCGGTCCGGGTGCCTCCGGCCCCGTGCCGGTGGTGATCCCGGTCCAGCTCGTCTCCTCACCGGAGGCCCCGGCGGCCAGCACGGTCACCTCGGGCTCGCCCGCCGCACCCAGCGGTGGCGACGAGCGGCTGGCCAGCACGGGCTCCTCGGACGGCCTGGCCCTGCTGCTCCTGCTGGGGCTGATGGCCACCACGCTCGGCGGCACGGCGCTGCGGCGCAGGGTCCGCTCGAGCTGAGACCAGCCGGGGAGCCGTCCCGCGCAACCCCCGATGCGTGAGCACGGCTCCCCGGCTCCACCCGGCCACCCCGGTGGCCGGTCCCCCCGACGTGTCGGGGAGCGGGTCGCATCCCCCCGAGTGCAGCCCGCTCCCCGGCACCCCTCGGCCGCCCCCGACAGTCGGTGGCCAGAGACGTGCCGGGGAGCCGCACGCGCACCACCCCCGAGGTGCCGCCCGGTTCCCCGGCCGTTCCTGCGCGTGCGGGGTCGGTCGTCGCAGGGTCCTCCTCCTGGCGGCCCGCCGGCACTACCCTGACGGCATGGCGAAGACCACCGCGGCCGAGGTCGAGGCCGGCGGCCGCACCGTGCGGGTCACCAGCCCGGACCGGGTCATCTACCCGGCCACCGAGCGGACCCCCGAGGTGACCAAGCTGATGGTGGCGGAGTACTTCGCCGCCGTCGACGACGGCCTGATGCGCGCCCTCCGGCACCGTCCGACCGCCCTGGAGCGCTGGCCCTCCGGTGTCCTGCCCGGGATCACCCTGGCCACTGGGCGACCGGGGGAGAAGGCGGAGGCGTTCTACCAGAAGCGCGTGCCCAGGGGCGCGCCGGACTACCTGGAGTCGGCCGAGATCACCTTCCCCTCCGGGCGCACCGCCGAGGAGATCTGTCCGACCGAGATCGCGGTCCCGGTCTGGTGCGCCCAGATGGGCACGGTCACCTTCCACCCGTGGCCGGTCCGCCGCGACGACGTCGACCACCCCGACGAGCTGCGGATCGACCTGGACCCCCAGCCCGGTACCGGCTTCACCGACGCCGTCCGGGTGGCCGGGGTGGCCCGGGAGCTGCTGGAGGAGGTAGGTCTGACCGGCTTCGTGAAGACCTCCGGCAACCGGGGCGTGCACGTCTACGTGCGGATCACCCCGCGCTGGGAGTTCACCGACGTCCGGCACGCGGCGATCGGCTTCGGCCGCGAGCTGGAGAAGCGCGACCCGGGCGTGACCACCGCCTGGTGGAAGGAGGAGCGGGGGGCGCGCATCTTCGTCGACTTCAACCAGAACTGCCGCGACCGCACCATCGCCTCCGCCTACTCGCTGCGCCCGCTCCCCGGCGCCCCGGTCTCCACCCCGATGACCTGGGAGGAGCTGGCCGGGACGACGGACCCGCGCGACCACACCCTCTTCACCGTCCCCGAGAGAATGGCCTCCGGTGGCGACCCGTGGGCGGGCATCGACGACACCGCCGGCTCGATCGAGCCGCTGCTCGCCCTCTACGAGGAGTCTGGGCTGGGCGAGATGCCCTACCCCCCGGACCACCCCAAGATGCCGGGCGAGCCGCCCCGGGTGCAGCCGTCGAAGAAGGTGGCCGCCAACTGGGAGGCCGACGGGTCCGGGGCCGAGCGGCGGCGGGAGCGATGAGCGCCCCGCCGGACCCGATCGAGCTCCGCCCGGGCGGCGCGGACGAGGCGGCGACGCTGGTCGGCTACCTCGCCTTCCTCCGCTCCCAGGTCACCACCGCCGTGCTGTCGCTGGACCCGGTGGTCCAGCGGCGGAGCCGGCTGCCCTCGGGCTGGTCGCCGCTGGAGCTGCTCTCCCACCTGCTCCACATGGAGCGCCGCTGGTTCCTCTGGGGATTCGGCGCGGAGCCGGTCGGGCGGCCCTGGGGCGACCTCGACGTCGACGACCCGGACGCGGTCGGGGGTGCGCGCTGGCACGTCCCCGACGACGTGGACGCCGCCGGGCTGGTGGCGCGGCTGGACGAGGTGGCCGCTGCCACCGAGGTCGTGCTGAGCAGCACGCCGCTGGAGCAGCGCGCCCGCACCGGCGGCCGGTTCGCCGACGAGCAGGACGCCCCCACCCTGCGTGCCATCGCCTTCCACGTGCTGCACGAGTACGCCCGCCACGCCGGGCACCTCGACATCGCGGTCGAGCTCGCGGAAGGAACCTGACCGCGCCGCGTCGCCGGCTCGGCGTGCGTCCGCCTGGCGGAGCGCCGCAGGTTCGTCGGAGGGTCGCAGTGGGCGGTCAGACACCGCACTCTGCCCCGTCTTCGGGTTCATCGCCCCCTCTGTAGAAGGGGCGAAGTGCTCGCAAGTGGGGCAACGTGGGGAAGGGTCAGCTCGGACGATGGGCGCCGGCCGGCGCCGGCCGGCGCTGGCCGGCTCCGGCCAGCTCCGGCGAGACCCGGTGCTCGGCACCGGAACGGGGGTCGACCCAGGGGCCGGCTCAGGGCCGCTTGTCGGAGCGGGCCCCTACGCTCGTCACATGGACCTCGCCACCGCCGCCCGTGACCGACTCCGCCGACGCCGCCAGCCCACCGTCCTCGAGCTGGACCTGAGCCGGGGCCTGGTGGCCCCGGGGGCCTGGGACCCCCGCCGTGCGCTCCGGATGCTGCACGCACCGAGCCTGCGCTCGATCCGCGAGGGCCTGCGCGCCGGGGCCCGCGACGAGCGGGTGGCCGGCCTCCTGGTGCACCTCGGTGACTGCCCGCTGAGCCTCACCGAGGCGGACGAGGTCGGCGCCCTGATCGCCGAGTTCGGGGCCTCCAAGCCCACCGTGGCGCACACCGAGACCTTCGGCGAGATGACCAGCGGGCTGGCGGCCTACCGGCTGGCCAGCCAGGCCCAGCAGGTGTGGCTGCAGCCCAGCGGTGCCCTCGGGCTGACCGGGGTGGCGCTGCAGGTGGTGCTGCTCCGCGGCGCCCTCGACAAGGCCGGGGTCGAGCCCCAGTTCGGCCAGCGCCACGAGTTCAAGACCGCGGCCAACCAGTTCACCGCCCGCGAGGTCACCGACGCCCAGCGGGAGATGATGCAGCGCATCGCGGACTCGGTCCTGGACGACACCGTCACCCGGGTCGCTGAGCGTCGCGGCCTGGCCGTCGAGGACGTGCGGGCCGCGGTGGACACCGCGCCGCTCACCGCCGCCCGCGCCGCCGAGCTGGGCCTGGTCGACCACCTCGGTTACCGCGACGAGGTGCACGCCTGGGTCCGTGAGCAGTGGGGCGAGGAGGTCGACGGCGAGCGCGTGGTCGACCTGCACTACGTCCACCGCTACGCCCGCGAGCAGGGCGCCGCCGGGCTGGTGCGCTCCCTCACCGACAAGCAGCGGCCGGCCGTCGGCGTGGTGAACGTCCAGGGCGCCATCGTCACCGGCCCCGGGCAGCCGGGTGGCTTCGGCCAGCCGTCGGCCGGCGCCGACACCGTGGCCGCCCACCTGCGGGCGGCCGCCGCCGACGAGCAGGTCAAGGCCGTCGTGCTCCGTGTCGACAGCCCCGGCGGCTCCTACGTCGCCTCCGACACCATCCGCCGTGAGGTGGTCCGGCTGCGCGAGTCCGGACGCCCGGTGGTCGCCGTGATGGGTGACGTCGCCGCCTCCGGTGGGTACTTCGTCAGCATGGGCGCCACCGAGGTGGTGGCCGGGGCGGCGACGCTCACCGGTTCGATCGGGGTGCTGGCCGGCAAGCTGGTGACCCGCGGGCTGGCCGACAAGATCGACGTGGTCCGCGAGGAGATGACGGCGGGGGAGCGGGCCGGGATGTTCAGCACCCTGCGCGGCTTCGACGACTCCGACTGGGCGGTGCTCGACGCCTGGCTGGACGAGGTCTACGCCGACTTCACCCAGAAGGCCGCGGCCGACCGGGGGCTGCCGCTGGAGACGCTGGAGCCGCTGGCCCGCGGACGGGTCTGGACCGGTGCCGACGCCGCCGAGCGCGGTCTGGTCGACCACGTGGGCGGGGCCTCACTCGCCCTGGACCGCGCCTGCGAGCTGGCCGGGCTGGGGCGTGACGACGTCGCGGTCCGCGCGGTCCCGGCGTCGGCGTTCCTGGCCCAGCTCCGCCCGGCCCGCTCCAGCGAGTCCCCGCGGGGCCAGGTGGGGCTCGCTCCGACGTCCCCGACCGGGCTGCTGACCGGCGGCCCGGAGGCCGCGCTGGCCCGGCTGGCCCGGCTCGGCGGGCTGCAGCTGCCCGGCGTCCTCGCCCTGCCCTGGCGCCTGACGCTCGGCTGAGCCGCAGCACCGCCCGACGCACGACGGCGCCGACCCGGTCACGGGTCGGCGCCGTCGGCGCTCAGGGGGTGGGGTCCGGCCTCACTCCTCCTCGTCGGCGGGGAGCACACCCTCCTGGTGGGCGCGCTCGACGATGACGCGGACCTGCTCGACCGAGCCGCAGCCCTGCTCCAGCAGCTCGTTGCGACGGGCCAGCCAGTCCGCCCCGAGCTTCGCGCGGACCTCCTCGGAGACCTCCTCGCGGGCGGGGTTGAGGATGGTCTGCTCCTCCTCGCCGATGTGGTGGTTGAGCAGCGTGGCCAGGTTCTCCACCGCGTCGTCGAACTTCTGGGTGTCGGTGCCCGTGCACTCCAGCAGCTGCAGCAGCGCCTCGTTGCCCTCGGCGTGCTCCTCCTCGCCGTGCTCGGCCTCCTCCTCGCCGATCGCGTGCTTGCGGCGGAGCTGCTGGTAGACCTTCTCCTCCTCGGCCTCGCCGTGGGCGATCAGCACCTCCGACAGGGCGGCGCGGGCCGCCTCGCGGTCGGAGGCGGAGCTGCGCAGCTCGCGCAGCAGGGTCTCGAAGAGGCGGTGGTCGTCCAGGATGACGTCCACCACGTCACCGGAGGTGGGGCGGGGGATCTCGTAGGTCGTCATGGACCCACTCCTACCGCACCGGGGCCCGGGCCGACCGGTCAGGTGAGCCTCACCGCCCGGTCGGGCGGGGTGGTCAGGCGACGGTGCGGTCGTCCAGGGCGTCGTGGTCCCAGTCGATGCCGAGGCCTGGGCGGCTCGGGGCGTGGGCGCGGCCACCGCTGATCCCCATCTCCGCACCGGTGACGGCGCGCAGCTGCGGGATGTGCTCGACGTAGCGACCGTTGGGGACCGCCGCCACCAGGCTGACGTGCAGCTCCATCAGGAAGTGCGGGCACACCTCGACGTCGTAGGCCTCGGCCAGGTGGGCCACCTTCAGCCACGGCGTGATGCCGCCGACGCGGGCCACGTCGACCTGGACGACCGAGGCGGCGCCGCGGTGCAGGTAGTCGCGGAACTGGCCGAGTGAGTACAACGACTCACCCACCGCGACCGGGATGCTGGTGGAGCGCACCAGGTGCGCGTGCCCGGAGACGTCGTCGGCCGGCAGCGGCTCCTCGAACCAGGAGAGGTCCACCTCCTCGAAGGCGCGGGCCCGGCGCACGGCCTCGGCGGCGGTCATCGACTGGTTGGCGTCGACCATGATGTCCAGCCCGTCACCCACCGCCGCCCGGACCGCCCGGAGCCGTTCCAGGTCCTCCTGCAGCCGGGGCTTGCCGACCTTGAGCTTCACCCCGCCCCACCCCGCCCGCTGCGAGGCCAGCGCCCCGGCCACCAGCTCGTCGGTGCCCAGGTGCAGCCAGCCGCCCTCGGTGTCGTAGAGCGGCACGTCGGCGCAGAAGCCGCCGGCCACCTGCCACAGCGGGGCGGAGGCCCGCAGGCACCGCAGGTCCCACAGCGCGGTGTCCACCGCCGCCAGCGCCAGGGAGGTGATCGCGCCCACGGTGGTGGCGCGGGTGGAGGCGAACAGGTCCTGCCACACAGCCTCCACGGTGGCCGCCTCCCGACCGGGCAGCCGGGGCAGGAGGTGGTCGGTCAGCATCGAGAGCACGGCCCGGCCACCCGTGCCGATGGTGTAGGAGTAGCCGGTCCCGGTCAGCCCGTCGTCGGTGTCGATCTCCACCAGCAGGGTCTCCTGCTTGAGGAAGGCCTGGACGGCGTCGGTGCGGACGGTCTCCACCTCGACGTCGACCAGCCGTGCGCGGGCGGCGGTGATGGTGGGCATCGGGTCTCCTCGGCGTCGGCGGAGCAGGAGCCGGGGCAGCCGCGTCCGCGGGTCACGGGCCGGGCGCTCGAGGGCTCCTGCCGCGCATCGTAGGGGATCGACCGCGCCCGTGGAGGGGCCGAGACCCCTCCGCTCAGCCCAGCAGCAGGGCGATCAGCAGGCTGACCGGCAGGCAGGTCAGCGTGGTGACCGCGATCACCTCGCGAGCCACCGCCTCACCGGTCCGGTAGCGGGTGGAGAGCAGGAAGATGTTCTGTGCCGTGGGCAGGGCGGCGGTCATCACCACCCCGAGCAGGACCGCTCCCTCGAGCCCGAGCGAGCCGGCCACCAGCCAGGCGACGACGGGCTGCACTCCCAGCTTGAGGGTCGTGGCCAGCCCCACCTGCGCGTTGTGCCCGGAGCGTCCCGGGGGCGGGTTGAGCCGCAGCGAGATGCCGTAGCTGATCAGCATCGCCGGGATCGCGGCCCCGGCCAGCAGCGACAGCGGCGCCTCGACCACCAGCGGTAGCGGCCAGCCGGTGGCCGCCAGCACCACCCCGGCCGCGGAGGCGAGGGTCAGCGGGTTGGTCAGCACCCGCCGCCAGGGGGACGTCCTGCGTGCGGGACCGGCCCGGGACCGGTCCCGGGCGGCCAGGTGGTCCAGCGCGGCGAGACTCGCGGGCTGGACCAGCAGCAGCTGCAGCAGCAGCGTCGGGACCACCACCGAGGGGTCGCCGAGGACGTAGCCGGTCACCGCGATGCCAAGGTTGCCGGCGTTGACGTAGCCCGAGGACAGCGCCCCGATCAGCGTCTCCCCGGCCGGTCGTCGCCATGCCAACCAGGAGACCAGCGCGTAGACGGTGAGCACCGCGGCCAGCGAGGCGGTCGAGGCCACCAGGTTGGCCGCCAGCTCCCGGTCCAGCTCCACCCGGCTGATGGTCAGCACCATCAGCGCGGGGAGGGCGGCGAAGAAGGACAGGTCGGCGATCACCCGCTGGCCGCGGGCGTCGATGATCCGCAGGTGCGCCAGCAGCAGGCCCACCAGCACCACCACCAGGATCGTGGTGAAGCCGACGACCACCGACCCCACTCAGCCGCCCGCCGGCCGTGGCGGGCGGGCGGTCACCGCCGGAGCCGGACGTGCTGCGGACCGAGCTCCGCGATGGTCGAGACCCCCAGCAGGGACATCGTGCGCACCATCTCCGATGCGAGGATGTCGATCACCGTGTCCACCCCGGCCTGCCCACCGACCATCAGCCCGTAGAGGTACGGACGCCCGATCAGCGCGGCGGTGGCTCCGAGGGCCAGCGCGGCGACCACGTCGGCCCCGCTCCGCACGCCGGAGTCGATGTAGACCTCGGCCCGGTCGCCGACGGCGTCCACCACCGCCGGCAGCAGCTCCAGCGGCACCGGGGAGCGGTCCAGCTGGCGCCCGCCGTGGTTGGAGAGCACGACCGCGTCCGCGCCGGCGTCCACGGACTGGATGGCGTCCTCGACCGAGAGCACGCCCTTGACCACCACCGGGCCTCCCCAGGCCTCCTTGAGCCAGGTGACGTCGGAGGGCCGCAGCCCCTGCTCGCGGAGCACGTTCGACATCCCCCAGCGCCCGTAGGGGGAGCCCTCGGGGAAGGTGGCGAAGCGCAGCGGCTCGGTGGTCAGGATGTTGGCCACCCAGCCGGGGTGGCGCGCCAGGTCGGCGAAGGTGCGGGCGGTGAGCTGCGGCGGGATGGCGAAGCCGTTGCGGACGTCCTTGACCTTGAGCCCGGTGGTGCTGGTGTCGATGGTCATCATGGCGGCCTCGTAGCCGTGGGCCTTGGCCTCCCGCAGGTGCTGCTCGGAGACCGCCCGGTCGGCCATCACGTAGAACTGGTACCAGTTCCGCCCCTGCGGCGCGGCGGCGGCGACGTCGCCGATCGAGGTGGTGCCGTAGGTGGAGAGCGTGTAGGGCACCCCCGCCGCAGCTGCGGCCGCGGCCACCGCGCGCTCACCGCTGTGGTGGCTCAGCCGGGTGTAGCCGGTGGGGGCCAGGGCGAGCGGGAACGGCACCCGACGGCCGAGCACGGTGCTGGAGGTGTCGGGGTCCCCGACCTGGCCGTAGGAGGTGGGTCGCAGCTCGAGGCTGCGGAAGGCCTCGCGGTTGCGGTCCAGCGAGACCTCCGACTCCGCGCCGCTGTGCACGTAGTCGAAGACCGCACCCGGGACGCGGCGGCGGGCCAGCCGCTCGACGTCGTCGACGGTGACGCAGCGGCCGAGGCGGCGCTCGGCCGCCTCGCGGTGCCAGGGCCGGGTGACGAGGAAGGGCTCCACGTCGCGCCAGCGGGGGAGCCGTCGGCGGGTCGGCACCGGGGCGGAGCGACGGCGGACCGGCGCGGCGTCGGGGACGACCGAGGTCGGGACCTCTTCGGACATCTTGCCTCCAGGACACTCATCGGATAACTTCTGGACTCATCATACAAGTGGTTCGACCCGAGGAGAACGCCCGTGCCCGACTCCATCGCCTCCCTCCAGCTCTCCTCGGTCGTGCTGCCGCTGGAGAACCCGGTCAGTGACGCCAAGGTCCTCACCGGCCGGCAGAAGCCGCTGACCGAGGTGGTGCTGCTGTTCGCCGAGGTGACCACCACCGACGGCGTGGAGGGGATGGGGTTCAGCTACTCCAAGCGGGCCGGCGGGCCGGCGCAGTACGCCCACCTCTGCGAGATCGCCGACGTGGCCATCGGGCAGGACCCCTCCGACATCGCCAAGGTCTACGACTCCCTGCTCTGGGCCGGGGCCTCGGTCGGGCGCTCGGGCGTGGCCACCCAGGCCATCGCCGCCCTGGACGTCGCCCTGCACGACCTCAAGGCCCGCCGGGCCGGGTTGCCGCTGGCCAAGCTGCTCGGCGCCTACCGGGACTCCTGCCGGGTCTACAACACCTCCGGCGGCTTCCTGCAGGCCTCGGTGGAGGAGATCAAGGAGAAGGCCACCGCCTCGCTGGAGGCCGGCATCGGCGGCATCAAGATCAAGGTCGGCCAGCCCGACTGGCGCACCGACCTGGAGCGGGTGGCTGCGGTCCGCGAGCACCTCGGCGCGACCCCGATGATGGTCGACGCCAACCAGCAGTGGGACCGGGCCCGGGCCCGGCGGATGTGCCGGGAGCTCGAGGCCTACGACCTGGTCTGGGTGGAGGAGCCGCTGGACGCCTGGGACGCCCAGGGCCACGCCGACCTCAGCCACACCTTCGACACCCCGATCGCCACCGGGGAGATGCTGACCTCCGTGCCGGAGCACCTGGCCCTGCTGGAGGCCGGCTACCGGGGCATCGTGCAGCCCGACGCCCCCCGGATCGGCGGCATCACGCCCTTCCTCCGCTTCGCCACCCTCGCGTCCCAGGCCGGTCTCGCGCTGGCCCCGCACTACGCGATGGAGATCCACATGCACCTGGCCGCGGCCTACCCGACCGAGCCGTGGGTGGAGCACTTCGAGTGGCTGAACCCGCTGTTCGAGGAGCGGATGGAGATCCGCGACGGCCGGATGTGGCTGCCCGACCGCCCGGGACTCGGCTTCACCCTGAGCGAGCAGATGCGGGCCCACACCGTGGCCACGGCGAGCTTCGGGAGCCCGCGCGGGTGACCGGCACCCTGGCCCAGCAGGTGGTGGCCGGCGTCAAGGAGCAGATCCTGGCCGGAGAGCTGGCCCCGGGGGCGAGGTTGCCCTCGGAGTCCAGCCTGATCGCCACCTTCGGGGTCTCCCGGACGGTGGTGCGCGAGGCGGTCTCCCGGCTGCAGGCCGAGGGGCTGGTGGAGACCTTCCAGGGCCGCGGCTCCTTCGTGCTGGCCGTCCCCGAGCCGTCGCCGTTCACCCTGCAGGCCTCGGCGCTGCGGACGTCGGCCGACGTGCTGGACATGATCGACTTCCGGCTCGGGGTGGAGTGCGAGGCGGCATCGCTGGCCGCGCGCCGGCTGTCGGCGACGTCCCGGGTGGGGGTGGAGGAGGCGCTGGCCGCCCTCGACGACGAGGCCCCCGAGCACGCCGTGGAGGCCGACTTCGCCTTCCACCGGGCGGTGGCCCGGGCCAGCGGCAACCGGTTCTTCGTCGACCTGCTGGACTCCCTCGGACCGATGATGATCATGCTCCCGCGGACCCGGCTGGGGGAGGAGCACTCACCCAGCGAGACCGCCTCCGCCGACCGCCTCCGCCGCGAGCACCAGGCGATCGCCGCCGCCGTGCTGGCCGGTGACGCCGACGGCGCCCGGGCCGCGATGCGCGTCCACCTGGCCAGCACCCGCCGCCGTCTCAGCCCCGCCTGACCGCTGTCGATCCGGGCACCCCTCGCACGTCATGGTGGTGACGGCGGGCAGCGGGTCCGCCGCGAGCCGAGGAGGAGCAGTGCCCGAGTACCTCATCTACTTCAACCAGCAGTGGGTCGGGGACCACACCGAGGAGTGGTTCCGCAGCCGGGTGGAGCCGTCGGTGGCCGTGGTGCACGACATGGAGGCCGCTGGCGTCCTGGTCTACGCCGGCGGTCTGGTGGAGGGCGCGCCCGCGTTCAGCGCCGACGCCACCAGCGGCACGCTCACCTTCTCCGAGGGGCCCTACACCGAGACCACGGAGGTCCTGGGTGGTCTCACCATCGTCGACGTGCCCGACGAGGCGACCGCCCGGATGTGGGCCGGGCGGATCGCCGAGGGGTGCGGCTGGCCGCAGGAGGTGCGTCTGTTCTCGCCCCGCCCGGACCGCCCGCGGAACCCCTGACGGGTCCCGCTCACCAGCGCAGCGTGTTGGGGGTGAAGTCGGGCTGCACCGTCTGCATGTAGGCGGTGTCGGCGCGGGCGCGGATGCCGCTGGAGAGGTACTGATCGTGCAGCCGTCCGAGCGCGTCGCGGTCCAGCTCCACGCCCAGCCCAGCGCCCGTGGGCACCGGCACCGAGCCGTCGACGAACTCCAGCACCCCGGGGAGCACCACGTCCTCGGTCTTCCACGGGTAGTGGGTGTCGCAGGCGTAGGTGAGGTTCGGGGTGGCGGCGGCCAGGTGCGTCATCGCGGCCAGGCTGACCCCCAGGTGGGAGTTGCTGTGCATGGACAGCCTCAGCCCGAAGGTGTCGCAGATCCCGGCCAGCAGCGTGGAGCGGCGCAGCCCGCCCCACAGGTGGTGGTCGGAGAGGATGACGTCCACCGCACCCTCCCGGACCGCCGGCGGGACGTGGTCGAAGGCGATCACGCACATGTTGGTGGCCAGCGGGAGGGAGGTGCGGGCGCGCACCTGGGCCATCCGGTCGATGCCCAGGGTGGGGTCCTCGAGGTACTCCAGCACCCCACCGAGCCGGTCGGCCACCTGCAGCGAGGTCTCCACCGTCCAGCCGCAGTTGGGGTCCAGCCGCAGCGGCACGCCGGGGAAGGCGTCGGCCAGCGCCTCGACCGCCTCGCACTCCTGGTCCGGGGGCAGCACGCCGCCCTTGAGCTTCAGCGAGCCGAAGCCCCAGCCGTCGACCATCCGGCGGGCCTGGGCCACGACCTGCTCCGGGGTCAGCGCCTCGCCCCACTCGTCGGCGTCCTGGCCGGGGTGGGCGCCCCACTTGTAGAACAGGTAGCCGCTGAACGGGACCCGGTCGCGGACCGCGCCGCCGAGCAGGTCCGAGACCGGTCGCCCGGTCTCGCGGCCCTGCAGGTCCAGGCAGGCCACCTCGAACGGGGAGAACACCTGGTCCACCGCGGAGTCGATGGCGAGCATCCCGCCGACGCTGTCCGACCCGCCACCGGTCTCCCGGCCCAGGGTCTCCACCACCACGCGGCGCAGCCCGTTCAGGTCGTACGGGTCGTGCCCGCCCAGCGCCTGCCCGACGGCTCGCAGCCGCTCCAGGTGCAGCTCGCCGGCGTAGGTCTCACCGAGCCCGAGGCTGCCGGCGTCGGTGTGCACCTCGACCATCGCGCGCAGGGCGTAGGGCTGGTGGACGCCGACCACGTTGAGCAGCGGCGGGTCGGCGAAGGCGACCGGGGTCACCACCACCCGGGAGATCCGCGAGCTCATCGGGTCGCCCCGGCGACGGACCCGCGGACGCCCGCGGTCGGCAGGAGCGGGCAGGGGTGCGGACGAAGAGCACGGGAGGGCATGGCGCCTCACTCCTTGGTCACCGGGGTGGTCGGCCGTCCGGCCGGTTGAGCCGACCGTACGAGGCTTGTGCGATGCCTGTCCAACGTCTGATCGGCATGGCCGGATACCTTCCCTGCATGAGCATCACCCTGGACCAGGTCCGCTGCTTCATCGCCGTGGCCGAGGAGCTCCACTTCGGCCGGGCCGCGGAGCGGATGCAGATGACCCAGCCCCCGCTGTCGCGCCAGGTGCAGAAGCTGGAGCGCGGGGTGGGTGCCCGGCTGCTCGAGCGCGGCAGCCGCGGGGTGTCCCTGACGGCGGCCGGCACGGCCTTCCTGGACGACGCCTACCGGATGGTGGCCACCGTGGAGGCCTCCGTGGCCCACGCCCGGCGGGTGGAGGGCGGCTCGGCCGGCACCGTCCACCTCGGCTTCACCGCCGTCTCCGCGATCGGGGTGCTGGGACCGCTGCTCGGCCTGCTGGAGCAGGACCTGCCCGACGTCGAGGTCGTCCTGCACGAGCGGGTCAGCGGCGCCCAGGTGGAGGGTCTGCGCCGCGGTGAGCTCGACCTCGGTCTGGCCCGCCCGCCCTTCGACACCGGTGCGCTGTCCTCCCGGGTGGTGGCGCGCGAGCCGCTGCACGCGGCCGTCCCGGTGGGCCACCGGCTGGCCGGGGTGGAGGGTCCGCTCGGGCCGGAGGACTTCGACGCCCAGGCGGTGATCGGCTACCACCCGACCCAGGCCCGCTACTTCCACGAGCTGTCGGTCCGGTTCCTGCTCAACAGCCAGGCCCGCACCGAGCAGCACGTCCAGCAGGTGCTGACCGCGCTGCTGCTGGTGGCGGCCGGGCAGGGGGTGGCCTTCGTGCCGGCCAGCGCGGCGGCCCTGGGGGTGGCCGGGGTGGTGCACAAGCCGCTGGTGGACCTGGCCGGGGCCCACGCCGACAGCGACCCTGCCCGCCCGGTGGAGCTGCACGCCATCTGGTCCCGGGGTGGGCTGACGCCGCTGCTGCGCCGGATCCTGCACCTGGTGCAGCAGGCCGCCGGTGGTGATGCCGTGAGGGCATGAAGCCATGCGTCAGAGGTGTTGGACGGGTATCGATCCGGTTGTCTACGGTGGGAGGACGCGTCGGCGACCCTCGCCGCGCACCCGCCCAGACAAGGACCGCTGACGTGCCTGCGCAGACCCCCTCCGAGCTCGCCGCCACCCTGGGCGGCGGCCTGCTCTCCTTCCCGGTGACGCACTTCGCCGCCGACCTCTCCTTCGACGAGGCCGCCTACCGCGAGCACCTGGAGTGGCAGAGCGGCTACGACGTCGCCGCGCTGTTCGCCGCCGGCGGTACCGGTGAGGGGTTCTCGCTGACCCTGGAGGAGAGCACCCGGGTGGTGCGCACCGCCGTCGAGGGCGTCGCCGGCGCGGTGCCCGTGCTCGCCCCCGCCACCGGTTCCACCGCCAACGCGGTGGCCCAGGTCCGGGCGGCCGAGGAGGCCGGGGCCAGCGGCATCCTGCTGATGCCGCCCTACCTGTCCGAGGCCAGCCAGGCCGGTCTGGTCGACCACGTCTCGGCCATCTGCGCAGCCACCAGCCTGGGGGTCGTCTACTACAGCCGGGCCAACGCGGTGCTGCTGGACGAGGCCGTCGAGGTGGCCTGCGACCGCAACCCCAACCTGGTCGGCTTCAAGGACGGCGTCGGCAACATCGAGCAGATGACCCGCACCTACGCCCGGATGGGGGACCGGCTGGTCTACATCGGCGGCCTCCCCACCGCGGAGACCTTCGCGCTGCCGCTGCTGCAGCTCGGCGTCACCACCTACTCCTCGGCCATCTTCAACTTCGTGCCCGAGTTCGCCCTGGAGTTCTACGCCGCGGTGCGGGCCCAGGACCACACCGAGGTCTACCGCCGGCTGAACGAGTTCGTGATCCCCTACACCCGGCTCCGGGACCGGTCCAAGGGCTATGCGGTCTCCATCGTCAAGGCCGGTCTGCAGGTCGTGGGACGTCCGGCCGGACCCGTCCGCCCGCCGCTGACCAACCTGACCGGTGACGAGCTGGCCGAGCTCGCCGAGCTCGTCCTCCCGATCGCGGGCTGATCGCCGTGGGAGCCACCATCGCCTCGGTCGAGGTCGTCCCGGTCGCCGGGCACGACTCGATGCTGCTCAACCTGAGCGGGGCCCACGGGCCGTACTTCACCCGCAACATCACCGTCGTCACCGACTCCGAGGGACGTACCGGGCTGGGGGAGGTGCCGGGTGGGGAGGCCATCCGCAGCACCATCGAGGAGGCCGGGCGGCTGCTGGCCGACCAGCCCGTGGCGCGGTTCCGCAGCCTGCTCCGCCAGGTCGCGGCCGCCTTCGCCGACCGGGACGCCGGCGGGCGCGGGCTGCAGACCTTCGACCTGCGCACCACCGTGCACGCCGTGACCGCGCTCGAGTCGGCGCTGCTGGACCTGGCCGGACAGGCCGACGGGGTACCGGTGGCCGAGCTGCTGGGTGACGGCCAGCAGCGTGACCGGGTGCCGATGCTGGGCTACCTGTTCTACGTCGGCGACCCCGACCGCACGGACCTGCCCTACGTCCGCGGGGACGGCGTGGACGGGGTCCAGGACGACTGGACCCGGCTCCGCCGCGAGGAGGCGATGACGCCCGCGGCCGTGGTCGCCCTGGCCGAGGCGGCCCAGCAGCGCTACGGCTTCAGCGACTTCAAGCTCAAGGGCGGCGTGCTGGCCGGTGAGGAGGAGGTCGAGGCCGTCACCGCGCTGGCCCGGCGGTTCCCCGACGCCCGGATCACCCTGGACCCCAACGGCGGCTGGCTGCTGGCCGACGCCATCCGGCTCTGCCGCGGGCTGGGTGACGTGCTGGCCTACGCCGAGGACCCGTGCGGCGCCGAGGGCGTCTACTCCGGCCGCGAGGTGATGGCGGAGTTCAAGCGCGCCACCGGGCTGCGGACGGCGACCAACATGATCGCCACCGACTGGCGCCAGATGGCTCACGCCATCCGGACCGACGCCGTGGACATCCCGCTGGCCGACCCGCACTTC
Source organism: Auraticoccus monumenti (assembly GCF_900101785.1). GTDB lineage: Bacteria > Actinomycetota > Actinomycetes > Propionibacteriales > Propionibacteriaceae > Auraticoccus > Auraticoccus monumenti. Next base: position 1,985,600 of record NZ_LT629688.1, read on the forward strand.
TGGACCATGGCCGGCTCGGTCCGGGTGGCCCAGCTCTGCCACGAGTTCGGGCTGACCTGGGGCTCGCACTCCAACAACCACTTCGACGTCTCGCTGGCCATGTTCACCCACGTCGCCGCCGCGGCGCCGGGGGAGATCACCGCCCTGGACACCCACTGGATCTGGCAGGACGGCCAGGGTCTGACCACCGCGCCGCTGCAGATCCGCGACGGGGCGATCGACGTGCCCACCGCCCCCGGCCTGGGAGTGGAGCTGGACCGGGAGCGGCTGGCCGAGGCGCACGAGCTCTACCGCGAGCACGGCCTCGGCGCCCGCGACGACGCCGTGGCCATGCAGCACCTGGTGCCGGGGTGGACCTTCGACCCCAAGCGGCCCTGCCTCGTCCGCTGACGTCCCGGCGCGGGTGGCGACCTACCTGAGGAAGATCTCCACCACGGGCAGGGCCACCTGCGGCGGTCGGACCGGGAGGGTGAGCGTCACCGTCCCGGCGGGCTGACCGCCCATCTCGGTGTTCTGCGCCACCTTGTCCGGGTCGGCCTCGGTGAAGGCCACCTCCGAGGCGTCGTTCATCAGCTGGGCGTAGGCGATCCGCCCGGCCAGGTCGGGGATGTGGACGTGGCGCATCGGCCAGGTCAGCAGGTGCAGGAAGAGCCGGTCACCGTTCTGGGTGAACGTCGTCCCGGGCGGTGCGGTGAACGAGGAGGGACCCGCGCCGTGGACCGAGTCGGCGTGCAGGTCCATCCAGGCCCCGATCTCGGCCAGCCGAGCCAGGTCCGGCGGGTCGATCTCGCCGCGCCCGTTGGGGCCGACGTTGAGGAGCAGGTTGCCGCCCTTGGCGACCCCGTCCACCAGCATCCGGATCAGCAGGTCCACCGGTTTGGCGTCCAGGTTGTCCCGGTCGTAGCCCCAGCTCCCGTTGATGGTCTGGCAGGCCTCCCAGACCACCGGCTCCCCGTCGCGCAGCATCGGGGCGGATGGCTGGTACTGCTCGGGGGTGACGAGGTCGCCGGGGATGTCGAGTCGGTCGTTGACGACGATGCCCGGCTGCAGCTCGCGGGTGAGCGCCATCAGCTCCTCGGACCCCCAGTCCGCGCGTCCCTTGCCGGGGAAGCGCTCGCTGGACAGGTGGGGGTAGGAGAAGTCGTAGAAGAGGTAGGAGATCTCGCCGTAGCCGGTGAGCAGCTCGCGGACCTGCCCGTGCAGGTACTCCCGGTAGCGGGCGATGTCGCGCCCCTCGTTGAGCGCGGCCGCGTCGGGGTGGTCGCGCAGCGGGTGCACCTCGTCGATCGGGAAGTCCGGGTGGTGCCAGTCGATCAGCGAGTGGTAGAAGCCGACCTTGAGCCCGGCTCCGCGGACGGCTGCCACGAACTCGGCCACCGCGTCCCGACCGAACGGGGTGTTCGTGGACCTGTAGTCGGTCAGGGCGGAGTCCCAGAGGCAGAAGCCCTCGTGGTGCTTGGTGGTCAGGACGACGTACTTCATCCCCGCCGCGGCCGCGGCCTCGGCCCACCGGGTGGGGTCGTAGCGGTCCACCACGAAGCGTTCGGCGTACCGCTCGTAGCGCTCCGGCTCGATCCGCTCGCGGTTCTGCACCCACTCGTGGCGGGCGAGCAGGCTGTACAGCCCCCAGTGGACGAACATCCCGAACCGGTCGTGGGTGAACCAGGCCTGGTCCTCGGGCATCGCTGCCTTCCTCTCGCTCCGCTGCGGCGGTCGTCGCGGTGATCCTCAGTCATCAGATCACTCGTCAATGCCTCTCATGCTTCCACGAGCTCAGGGCCGCCGTCCACCCCCTCCTCGACGGGTGGACCGCCGGCGTCGGATGCGGAGGTGGAGAGCACGCCCGATCAGTTCTGCGCGCTCAGGCCCTTCGGCTGGGTGATGCGCCAGCAAAGTGACGAGGTTCGAGATCGTCGGTCCGAAGTGGTTGCGCAACTCGCTCAAACATCGGATGCTTCGGGACAAAGGTCGGAGAAGTTCGGCCCTGGCCACAAGGAAGTGCCCAATGACCTCAGAGTTCTTCACCCCGAAGGTGACCCGACGGGACGTGCTGCGCGGATCCGCGGTGGGCCTCGGGGCCCTGGCCCTCGGGCCGGCGCTCGCGGCCTGCTCCGGGGAAGCAGCTGACCCAGCGAGCCCGCAGGGCGTCGAGGACGTGCCCAAGATCGAGCTGGGTGAACCGCGTCCCGACGTCACCTACCCCGACGGCTACGTCGGTCCCCGCGCCCACGACCGCGCGCCCTTCGGCGACGGCACCACCACCTTCCGCGTGGTGGTGCCCCAGGACGCCACCACGGTGGGGGACTGGACGACCAACAAGACGAGCATCGAGATGGAGCGCCGGACCGGGCTCAAGGTGGAGTACGTGCCGGTGCTGGTGCGCGGGACCGACGGCTCGATCGACATGACCAAGATCAACGCGATGCTGGCGAGCGGGGACCTGCCCGACGCCTTCCTCGGCATCCCGTTCACCACCGCCCAGCTCTCCCTCTACGGTCAGCAGGGTGTCTTCGTCGCCCTCGACGACCTGATCGAGACCTACGCCCCGATGACCAGGCAGGCGATGAGCGAGTACCCGGACCTCCGCGGGCTGAAGGCCGGGACCGACAACAAGCTCTACACGATGCTCGGGGTCAACGACTGCTACCACTGCCGTTCCTCCAACAACCGGGCCTGGGTGTCGCAGACCTACCTGGACGACATCGGGGCCTCGATGCCGCAGACCACCGAGGAGCTGCGCGAGGTGCTGCTGGAGTTCAAGAACAGCAACCCGTCGGGCAAGTCGGGCTTCATGCCCTTCGCCTCGTCCGAGTCCACCCCGATCGACACGTACTTCATGAACGCCTTCACCTACAACCCCGGTGGGAACCAGCTCGGTGGCTGGCTGAGCCTCGACGGCGGTGCCGTCAAGTTCGTGGCCAACACCCCGGAGTGGCGGGAGGGGCTGAGGTACCTGCACCAGCTGGGGCAGGACGGCACCCTCACCCGGGCGACGTTCACCATGAAGGACACCGAGCTGCAGCAGAACGGGAACAAGGGTCTGGTGGGCTTCACCCGTTCCTACTGGTGGGGTTCGTTCTTCAACCCGGTGGCCCTGGACATGGACGCTCCCTGGCGCGACTACGTGGCCGTCCCCCCGCTGCAGGGCCCTGGTGGTGTGCAGTACACCGGCTGGAACTACTACGGCTACGCCACCGACGGCCTGCAGATCACCTCGACCTGCGCCGACCCCGGCAAGCTGGTCCAGTGGGCTGACTACCAGATGGACCTCGAGGCCACGATGTGGAGCTACGCCGGCGTCCAGGACGACAACTGGACCTTCGACCCCTCCGGGGAGGGCATCAACGGCAAGACCTCGTTGTTCTCCAACAAGCTCTTCCCGGCGCCGACGGGGCAGTCGTGGAGCCAGTACGCGGTGATGTACCGCACCTCGGACTTCCGCCTGGGGGAGAAGGTGGATGCGAGTGCACCGACCTTCGAGGCCGGGTTGTACGAGGCCGGTCAGGGCTACGAGGCCTTCGCCGAGCCGCAGGAGATGCAGCTCCCGCCGCTGATCATCTCCGACGCCGACAGCGCGGCGGTGGCCGACACCGCGACGGCGATCAACTCGGCGGTGAAGACGGCCCTGGCCGAGTTCGCGCTGGGGGACCGCGACCCCAGCTCCGACGCCGACTGGCAGTCCTACACCGACCAGTTCAGCGCCATGGGGATGGACGCCTACCTGCAGTCCCACCAGGCCGCCTACGACACCCGCCCGCAGTGAGCAGCGCGCTGGGGGAGGTGAGCCGATGAAGATCAGGGAGACCGCCGGCGACCGGACCTTCCACACGCTGAACATCGCGGTGCTCTCGGTCTTCACGATCCTGGTGCTGTACCCGCTGGTCTTCGTGGTCAGCGCGTCCTTCTCCAGCGCGCAGGCGATCGCCAACCAGGAGGTCTACCTCTGGCCGGTGGGCTTCAACGCCGAGGCCTACGCGACGGTGCTGGCCTCCCCCGGCCTGATCACGGGATTTCTCAACTCGATCTTCTACACCGTGTTCGGAGCACTGATCGGGACCGTGCTGACGGTGCTGGCCGGCTACGCCGTCTCCCGTGACGACCTGCCGTTCCGCAAGTCGCTCACGTTCTTCTTCCTGATCCCCACCCTGGTGTCGGCGGGCATCGTCCCGACCTACATCGTGGTGCGGCAGATGGGTCTGCTGGACACGCGGTGGGCCATCCTGCTGCCGGGGGCGATGAGCGTGTTCAACGTGATCATCACCCGGACCTTCTACAAGATGAGCGTCCCCCACGAGATGCTCGAGGCGGCCAAGGTCGACGGGGCGAGCGACTTCAACTTCTTCTTCCGGGTCGCGCTCCCGCTGTCCAAGCCGATCATCGCGGTCAACCTGCTGTTCTACGGGCTGGCGCAGTGGAACGGCTGGTTCTCGGCGTTCCTCTACACCAACTCCCCGGACCTGGCGCCGATCCAGCTGGTGCTGCGCGAGCTGCTCGCGCAGAGCCAGGTCAACCCCGCGATGATCGGTGGCGGCGACGTGTCCGAGATCCTGCGACGACGAGAGCTGTTCGACAAGCTGAAGTACGCCATGATCGTGATCGCGATGATCCCGCCGTTGATCGCCTACCCGTTCGTCCAGAAGCACTTCGTCAAGGGCGCGCTGATCGGGTCGATCAAGTGAGCGCGCGCGAGCAGGTGAGCCCGCGGGAGCTGACCGCGGTGGCGCTGACCGCGGACGAGCTGGTCGAGTCGGTCGGCGAGCAGGAGCCGCGGCGGCGGACGGGCCTCGGCAGGAGGCTGCGGCGGAGCTGGCAGCTGTACGTGCTGCTGATCCCCCCGATCATCTACTGCGTGCTGTTCCTGTACTGGCCGATGTACGGGCTGCAGCTGGCGTTCAAGGACTTCAACATCATGAAGGGCATCACCGCCAGCCCGTGGGCGGGGATGAAGTACGTCAACCAGTTCGTCGACTCCTACCTCTTCTGGCCGGTGCTGTGGAACACCATCGTGCTGAACCTGTACGCGCTGGTGGCCCTCTTCCCGCTGCCCATCCTGCTGGCCCTGCTGCTCAACCAGGTGCGCAACGCCCGGTTCCGCAAGACGGTCCAGATGATCACCTACGCGCCCTACTTCATCTCCGTCGTGGTGCTGGTGGGCATCGTGCTGATGCTCTTCTCACCCAACACCGGCATCGTCAACGTGCCGATCCGCGAGCTGACCGGCGAGCCGATCGACTTCCTCGGCCCCGAGATGTTCCGCCACACCTACGTGTGGTCGGGTGCCTGGCAGACCCTCGGTTACTCCGCGATCATCTACCTGGCCGCCTTGGCCGGTGTGGACCCGGAGCTGCACGAGGCGGCACGGGTGGACGGGGCGGGCGTGCTGCGCAGGATGTGGCACATCGACCTCCCCAGCATCCTGCCGGTCACCATCACGTTGCTCATCCTGAACATGGGGCAGATCCTCAGCACCGGGTTCGAGAAGGTGCTGCTGATGCAGACCCCGTTGAACACGTCGGTCTCGCAGGTGATCGACACCTACGCCTACCAGGTGGCCTTCAACTCCCAGATCCCGCAGTACTCCTACGCCACCGCGATCGGGTTGTTCAAGTCGATCATCTCGCTGGTGATGATCCTGCTGGCGAACTGGCTGGCGCGGAGGGTGGCCAAGCAGAGCCTGTTCTGAGCGGGGTGGTCAGCAGGGGCGTTCCAGCACGACGTGGTCACCTCCGGTGCCGTCGCGGCGCCGGGCCGTCCCGGTCGTCCGCCCGCAGCGGGTGAACCCGCAGGCCCCGGCCACGGCCAGCGAGGCGGCGTTGCCCTCCGCCGCCCGGATGATCAACCGGCGCGGAGGGTGGTCGGTCAGCAGGTGCTGGACCACCCGGGAGACGGCCTCGGTGGTGAGGCCGCGGCCGCGGGCGTCGGGGTGGGTCCAGTAGCCGAGCTCGAGGCCGTCCGAGTGGCCGTGGACGCCGACGGTCCCCACCAGCAGGTCGCGGTCGCGCTCGACCACCGCCCAGGTCCGGCCGTCCAGGGCGCCGGTGCGGGTGGCCAGCCGGAACGCGGCGGCGTCGGCGAGGGTGTAGGGGGAGGGGAGGTGCGACAGCCAGTGCTGGGTGAGCGGGTCGGCGCAGCCCTCGGCGACGCGGACGTCGTCGCTGCGCCGGTGGCCCCGCAGCACCAGCCGGTCGGTCTCGAGCACGGGCACCTCCGCGGGGTGGCGCTGGGCCCGCTCGGTGGGGGCCAGCGTTCCCACCCAGGCGTCCACCAGCTCGTCGCGGTGGTCCAGGTAGCGCGGCACGACGCCGTCGCTGACCCGGAACCCGGTGCTCCAGGCGAGGGTCCGTGAGCCCCAGTTGCCGACCTCGGTCCACCAGACCACGGCCCGCAGACCGAGGGTGTCGAAGGCGTGGTCGAGCACCAGCTCGACGGCCGTCCGCATCGCCCCGGTGCCGCGCACGGCCGGGTGGGCCCCGAAGGCGACCTCGCCCCGCCCGCCGTCGAGGGCGCGCACCTCCACCGTGCCGCTGAAGCGCCGCACGCCGTCGGGGTGGGTGGTCTCGACCGCGAACAGGTGGGAGGTGCCGCCGGCCCAGGCCTGCGGGATCGCGCTGGTGATCCAGTCCCGCGCCATCGCGTCGTCGTAACCCAGCGGCACCGTGGTCCAGCGCACCGAGTGCGGGTCGGTGCACTGCTCGACCACGGCGTCCACGTCCTCGAGCCGGTGGGCGCGCAGCACGACGTCCCCGTCTGCCAGCGTGGGGACGTCCTCGGGGAACCGGCGGGGAGGGAAGCTCACCGGAGCACCTTCTCCACCCCGCCGCCCGACGGCAACCCCATTCGCCGGTCAGAGCGGGAGCGGGGAAGATCCGGCACGGCAGTTGGTGCCGGACCAGCACCGCAGGGCGGCGATCAGTCGCGGCCGAAGATGTCGCGCGTGTAGACCTTGTCGGCGGCGGCGTCCAGGGCGGGGGTGCGGCGGTTGGCCACGATGACGTCGGAGCGGGCGATGAAGTCGTCCAGGTCGGCGACCACCTCCGAGCCCAGGAACGTCGGCTCCTCCAGCGTCGGCTCGTGCACGATGACCTCGATGCCGTGGTCCTTGAGCCGCTGCATGATGCCCTGCACCGAGGAGGAGCGGAAGTTGTCGGACTCGCTCTTCATGATCAGCCGGTAGACCCCGACGACCACCGGGGAGCGGCGCAGGATGTCCCCGACCACGAAGTCCATCCGGGTCTGGTTCGCCTCGACCACCGCCAGGATCAGGTTCTGCGGGACGTCCTGGTAGTTGGCCAGCAGCTGGCGGGTGTCCTTGGGCAGGCAGTAGCCGCCGTAGCCGAAGGAGGGGTTGTTGTAGTGCGAGCCGATCCGGGGGTCCATCCCCACGCCGGTGATGATCTGGCGGGTGTCGAGACCGTGCGCGGTGGCGAAGGAGTCCAGCTCGTTGAAGTAGGCCACCCGCAGCGCCAGGTAGGTGTTGGCGAAGAGCTTGATCGCCTCCGCCTCGGTCGAGCCGGTCAGCAGCACCGGGACGTCCTTGTCCAGGGCGCCCTCCAGCAGCAGCTCGGCGAACTCCTTGCCGCGCGGGGAGGTCTCACCCACCACGATCCGTGACGGGTGCAGGGTGTCGTGCAGCGCGCGGCCCTCGCGGAGGAACTCCGGGGAGAACAGGATGGACGCGTCGGGGTGCTCCGCCTGCATCCTGGCGGTGAAGCCCACCGGCACCGTCGACTTGATCACCACCACCGCGCCCGGCTCGATGGCCAGCACGTCGGCGAGCACGCTCTCCACCGAGGAGGTGTCGAAGTAGTTGGTGTCGGGGTCGTAGTCGGTGGGGGTGGCGATGACCACGTAGTCCGCGCCCCGGTAGGCCGTCTCCTTGTCGGTGGTGGCCACCAGCGACAGCTCCTGGGTGGCCAGGTGCTCCTCCAGCTCGGGCTCCACGATGGGGGAGCGGCGCTGGTTGACCAGCGCCACCTTGGCCTCGTCGATGTCGAGGGCGACCACGTCGTGGTGCTGGGCCAGCACGGCGGCGTTGGACAGTCCGACGTAACCGGTCCCGGCGACGGCGATCTTCATGGGCGGTTCTCCCGGGGTCGGCGGCTGGTCGCTCGTCATGCTAGTGCGACGGGAGGCGTGAGGGGGCGCTCAGAGGGGGAGTCGGCGGAAGATCGCGCGGGGCACGTGGCGCAGGATCATCATCACCCAGCGGAACGCCCCGGGGACCCAGATCAGCTCCTTGCCGGCCCGGGCGGCGGCGACGGTCTGCTCGGCCACCTGCTCCGGGGTCACCGACAGCGGCGCGGCGTCCAGGCCCTCGGTCATCTTGGAGTGCACGAACCCGGGCCGCACCACCAGCACCGTCACCCCGTGCGGGGCCAGGGCCTCGCCCAGACCGAGGTAGAAGCCGTCCAGGCCGGCCTTGGTCGAGCCGTAGACGAAGTTCGAGCGGCGCACCCGCTCACCGGCCACCGAGGAGAGCACCACGATCTGGCCGTGGCCCTGGCGGCGCATCGCCTCGGCCAGCAGGACGCCGGTGTGCACCGGGGCGGTGAAGTTCACCTCGGCCAGCTCCAGGGCGTGCTCGGCGTCGGTCCAGGCCCGCTCGGCCTCGCCCAGGACGCCGAAGGCCACCACGGCGAGGTCGATGTCGCCACCGGCGAAGGCCTGCTCGATCGTGGCGGCGTGGGTCTCGGTGCGCCGGGCCTCGAAGTCGACCGTCTCCACGGTGAACCCCTCGGCGGTCAGCGCGCTCGCGGCGGTGTCGCGGCGCTCCCCGGCCCGGGCGGCCAGCACCAGCCGCGGCCGGACGTCGGCGTAGCGGCGCGCGATGGCCAGGGCGATGTCGGAGGTGCCGCCGAGCAGCAGCACGGCCTGGGGGTTGCCGAGGGCGTCCATGTCAGTCCTTCTCGTTCGGTCGGGGTGGGTCCGCGAGGACGCTCAGAGGTGCAGGCGGCGGGACAGGTCGGAGGTGAAGACGCCGGTGGGGTCGACCTCGCGCCGGACGGCCAGGAAGTCCTCCAGCCGCGGGTACATCCGGGCGAACGTCTCCGCGGTGAGCCGGGAGTCCTTGGCCAGGTAGTTGCGACCGCCCTCGGACAGCACCAGCTCGTCCAGCTGCCGGCAGAGCCGGTCGAGCCCGTCGGTGATGGGGAGGTCCACGGTGAGCGTCCACCCGGGCATGGGGAACGACAGCGGCCCCTCGTTGCCGGGACCGAACCGCTTCAGCACGTTGAGGCAGGAGATGTGCCCGGACTCGGCGATCATCACCACCGCCCGGCGGAAGGCGTCCTCGGCGCTGAAGGGCACCACGAACTGGTACTGCAGGAAGCCGTTGGAGCCGTAGACCCGGTTCCACTCCGCGACGATGTCCAGCGGGTGGAAGAACTGGGTGATGTTCTGGATCTCCCCGACCCGGTGGGCCGGTGCCTTGCGGTACCAGAACTCGCTGAACGCCTTGCCGGTGGCGCGGTTGACCAGGCCGTTGGGGAAGACGTCGGGGATGGTGCCGAAGGCCGGCGCGGTGAACTTGAGCGGGTCGCGGCGCAGCTTCACCGGCAGCTCGTCCACCCGGGCCTTGTTGCCCCGGGTCAGCACGCCGCGGCCCAGGTGGCGGCCGCGGGTGACGGCGTCGAACCAGGCGACGGAGTAGGTGTAGCCGTCGTCGCCGGCGCTCATCCGCTCCAGCGTGTCGTCCAGGTCGCGGGTGCGGTCGGTGTCGACGGAGAAGTAGGCGGACTCGACGCGCTGCAGGGCGATGGTGGCCCGCAGCACCAGACCGGTCAGCCCCATCCCGCCGACGGTGGCCCAGAACAGCTTCGCGGTCTCGCCCTCGGGACGGACGGTGCGGACCTCGCCGTCGGCCAGCAGCAGGTCCATGCTCAGCACGTGGTCGCCGAAGCTGCCCTGGCTGTGGTGGTTCTTGCCGTGGACGTCGGCGCCGATGGCCCCGCCGATGGTGACCTGACGGGTGCCGGGGAGGACGGGGATCCACAGCCCGAGGGGGAGCGCGGCCTTCATCAGGGCGTCCAGGCTGACCCCGGCCTCCACCACCACGGTGGCCGGCTCGCCCTCGGCGTCCAGGGTGAGGATGCGGTTCAGCCTCGTGAAGTCCAGCGCGAGGCCGCCGCCGTTCTGGGCGGCGTCGCCGTAGCTGCGGCCGAGACCGCGGGCGATGACGCCCCGGGAGCCGGCTTGGCGGAGGGCCGCGACGGCGTCGGCGACGGAGTCGACGGCCGAGACCTGGGCGCGGGTGCTGGCGGTGCGGCCCCAGCCGTGGAGGGGCAGCGTGGCCGGTGCCTCGACCGGCGGGGACGGCGGGATCGTCGGAGCGCTCACCGGTCCATCTTCCCCGACGTCGGCAACTGCTGCGGGCTCCGCCGGCTCATCCGAAGACCGCGAGCGAGATCAGCACGACCCAGAGCACACCGAGGACCTGCAGCACCCGGTCCTGCAGGACGATGTCCTCGGGCTCGCCGGCCTCGCCGGTGTCGACCTTCAGCGCGTACTGCAGCATGCCCAGGGTGAAGGGGGCGATGGACATGGCCGCCCAGTTGATGCCCCAGGCGCCGTCCCCGCCCTGCTCGAAGGCCCACAGGCTGTAGAAGACGACCACCATCGAGGCGGCCAGCATCCAGGAGAAGCGCAGGTAGCTCTCGGAGTAGCGCTCCAGCGACTTGCGGGTGCCGGCGTCGACGCCGAGGGCCACGAACTCGGAGTACCGCTTGCCGGCCACCATGAACAGGGAGCCGAAGGAGGCGACCAGCAGGAACCACTGGCTCAGCTCGATGCCGCTGGCCACACCCCCGGCGACGGCCCGCAGCAAGAAGCCCGAGGCGACCATGGCCAGGTCGATGATCGGCATGTGCTTGAGGAAGAGGGAGTACAGCACCTGGAGGACGAGGTAGGTGACCACGGTCGCGCCCAGCGGCAGCGAGGTCAAGAAGGCGATGCCGAAGCCCACCAGCGCGCATACCGCGGCCAGCACCCAGGCGGCGGGGACCCCGAGCTGGCCGGCCGCGATCGGGCGGTGCCGCTTGCGCGGGTGCAGCCGGTCCTCGGCCACGTCGTGGATGTCGTTGACCAGGTAGACGGCCGCGCTGACCAGGCAGAAGGCCACGAACGCGAGCGCCGCCTTCCCCAGCACCACCGGCTCGAGCAGCAGTCCGCCGGCCAGCGGGGCGGTGAACACGAGCACGTTCTTGGTCCACTGGCGCGGACGCATGGCCCTCAGCGCGGGCGGCAGCCGGTGCTGCGGCGCGGGCTCGACCTCGGCGTCCACCCCGGCGCCGCCCGTCGGGGGGAGGTGGTCGGGGGAGGTGCTGAGGTCGTGCGGCTCGGTACTCATCGCGGGCGAGCCTACCGACTACGCTGACGCGGGTGGTGAACTCCCGACGGCCCTGCGGCGTGCCCGTCGGGACCCGGTCCGGGCGGGGCAGGGGCGCCCGGCGTCTGGCCCTGGGGCTGCTGTCGGTGGTGCTGCTGGCGGCCTGCTCGGCGGCCCCGCCGCCCGACCCCGCTCCCGTGCCGTCCCCGACCGCCGCCGCGGAGAGCGTCCGGCCTGGGGTCACCCTGCGCTCGCTCGGGCTGACCCACGGCCCGGTGGATGACGTCACCCTGCCCGCGTCGGTCAGCGTGCTGGAGCGGATCGACCAGGAGAACGTGATCACCCTGCTGCTGGCCCCCGAGGACGGCCTGCCCAGCGCGGAGCACCTGGCGGCGACGCTGCCGGGCGCCGGCTTCGAGGTGACCGCCAGCGTCCCCGGCTCGCTCACCTTCACCAGCCCCGAGTGGGACGGCGCCTTCACCACCAGCCCCGAGGTCTCCGGCCTCACCCTCCGCCGGCTCTGACCCGCCCCCGACCCTCGGTCCTCCCGCCACCCACCCCGACCCCTGAACGGCTGTATGTCGTTGCGATCACCCTCGGCGGGTCGCGGTGCGTCGCGCTGTACCGAGCCGACGACGTACACGTCCACAGGGCTGGCCCCTGCTGCTCGGCGTCCGGCCGCGGCCTGAGGCGAGGTGTCCCGGACGCAGGTCGGCGCGCCGCGGGACCGGGTGGGGTGACTCGAGCAGACGTCGGCCGCGGCGGGGCGGGCCCTGGGAACGTGTACGCCGAGAGCTCGGTACAGCGCGACACGCCGCGACACACCGGGCGCGACGTGAACGACATACAGCCGTTCAGGGGCGGGGGGTCAGGGGCGCAGGGACCAGAGGCTGGTCCAGGACAGGCCCAGGTCGGCCAGGAGCTCGCGGAGCAGCGGGACCGAGATGCCGACGACGTTGTGCGGGTCGCCCTCGATGCCGGTGACGAAGGCGCCGCCGAGGCCGTCCAGGGTGAAGGCGCCGGCCACCTGGAGCGGTTCGCCGGTGGCCACGTAGGCGTCGATCTCGGCGTCACCCAGGTCGGCGAAGTGGACGGTGGTGCTGGCGGTAGCCGACCGGGCGGACGTCCCGGCGAGCACGTGGTGACCGGTGTGCAGCACCCCGCTGCGTCCCCGCATCGAGCGCCACCGCTCACGGGCGACGTCGGCGTCACCGGGCTTGCCGTACGCGACGCGGTCGATCTCCAGCACCGAGTCGCAGCCCACGAGCACCGCGTCGTCGGGCCAGTCGCCGAGACGCTCCAGCACCGCGGTCGCCTTGAGCTCGGCCAGCCGCGCGGCCAGGGCGGCGGGGGAGTCGGCCACGACCCCGTCCTCGTCGACGCCGGACACCAGGACCTCGGGGTGGACGCCGGCCGAGCGCAGGGTGGCCAGCCGGGCCGGGGACTGCGAGGCCAGCACCAGCCGGCTGACCGGCCGGAGCCCGTCGCTCACCGCCACGCCGAGGCCTGCCAGGCGCCCGGCCCGGGCAGCGGGGGACGTCGCACCCGGCGCCAGTGGGCGCTCCAGCCCGTGCTGGACGGGGCCGGTTCGTCGGGCGCCGGAGCGGTCCGGGAGCCCAGGACGACCACGATGGCGGCCAGCTCCTCCGGGGTGGGGTCGCCGGAGACGACCTGCAGGACCGGGGTGTCGGTCATCGGGCTCCTTGACGTCGGCGGGGTGCGAGCGGGGCTGGGCCGGACTCAACCACACCCGGCGCCGGGGAGTCGAGCAGGCTCAGCCGTCGACCCACGGCTCGCCCTCCACCCGGACCCGCTGCCCGGAGGCGGCGGCCTCGTCGATGGCCAGGCCGACGTGGTGGTCGTAGCAGCCGTCGGCCAGCGGGTACGGCTCGGGGCCCTCCCCTCGCACCCAGGCCCGGGCCTGCAGCAGCAGGGCGGCCACGGCGATCTCGTCGTCGTTCCACCTCCGGCCGAAGAAGGGGTTGCGGTAGACCACCTCGCCGTCGAAGGTGATGGTGTCGGTGTCGTAGCCGTGCAGGTCGAGGTCGTGCCCGGTCTGGCGGCGCTCCAGCCGGGACGTCGCCACGGTCTCGGCCGCCGTGACGCGCACGACCTCGTCCTCGGCCAGCTCGCCGGAGGTGCCGCGGACCAGGGTGCGGCGGTGCCGCAGCGGGTTGCGGGTCTGCCCGTCGACGAAGTCGTACACACCGCTGCGGCCCTTCCCGAGGTCCAGGGTGGCCACCACCGAGGCGGTGGGCCGGGGCTCGAGGTCGCCGGTCCAGCCCTGGCGGTCGACCGGGTGCACCAGCGGCGCCTCGAACCGGTGGGCGGCCACCGTCGCCGGCACCCGTCCGGCTCCCAGCAGCCCGCGGACCAGCGAGACGGCGTGGTAGTACTGCGTGGAGGAGATCTGCACCTGCGTCGGTGTCCCGATCGCTCCCGAACGCACCACCGCCAGCCGTGCCGCGTGCGAGGGCAGCAGCAGGTACTGCTCGGCCACCTGCACCAGCCCGCTGCCGCCGACCTCGGCCCACAGCGCCCGCATCGCCGCCACGTCCGGGGCCGGCGGGGTCTCGGCCAGCACCGGCACCCCCCGCTGCACCGCCTCGACCACGACCTCGCGGGTCACCGACCACGGGGTGGCGGTGACCACGAGGTCGGGACGGGTCTGGTCCAGGCACTCGGCCAGCGAGCCGAAGGTGGGCAGTCCGACGTCACGAGGCCGCCGGACGACCACCCCGACGCAGGACAGCTCCGGCAGCGCCTCGGCGGCCCGGAGGAAGGCCCCGGCGCGGAAGCCGGGACCCACCACCACGAACCGCAGCGTGCTCACAGCACCGTCCTCGTGCTCGCAGGGCTCACAGCACCGTCCTCGTGCTCGCAGGGCTCACAGGGCTCACAGCATCGTCCTCGTGTTCGCAGGGCTCACAGGGGGATGTTGCCGTGCTTCTTCGGCGGCAGGGTCTCGCGCTTGGTGCGCAGCATCCGAAGCAGCCGGGTGATCTCGCGGCGGGTCTCGTGCGGGGCGATCACCTGGTCGACGTAGCCGCGCTCGGCCGCGATGTAGGGGTTGGCCAGCTCGTCGTCGTACTCGGTGATCAGCTCAGCGCGCCGGGTGTCGGGGTCGGGGTGGTCGGCCAGCTCGCGGCGGTGGAGGATGTTGACCGCTCCCTGGGCCCCCATCACCGCGATCTGCGCGGTCGGCCAGGCCATGTTGATGTCGGCGCCGAGGTGCTTGGACCCCATCACGTCGTAGGCGCCGCCGTAGGCCTTGCGGGTGATCAGCGTGATCAGCGGGACGGTCGCCTCGGCGTAGGCGTAGAGCAGCTTGGCGCCACGGCGGATGATGCCGTTCCACTCCTGGTCGGTGCCGGGGAGGAAGCCGGGCACGTCGACCAGGGTCAGCACCGGGATGTTGAAGGCGTCGCAGAAGCGGACGAAGCGGGCCGCCTTCTCCGAGGCGTCGATGTCCAGGCAGCCGGCGAAGTGCATCGGCTGGTTGGCGACCACCCCGACGCTGTGGCCGTCGATCCGGCCGAAGCCGACGATGATGTTGGGCGCGAACAGCGCCTGCACCTCGGTGAACTCGCCGTCGTCGAGGACACGGGTGATCACCTCGTGCATGTCGTAGGGCTGGTTCGGGGAGTCCGGGATGAGGGTGTCCAGCTCCCGGTCCACGTCGTGCACCGCCAGGTCGTTGGGGGTGTCGAGGGCGGGCGGGTTCTCCAGGTTGTTCTGCGGCAGGTAGGAGATCAGCTCGCGCACGTAGGCGATGGCGTCGGCCTCGTCGCTGGCCAGGTAGTGGGCGTTGCCGGACTTGGTGTTGTGGGTCCGTCCGCCGCCCAGCTCCTCCATCGTGACCACCTCGCCGGTGACGGTCTTGATCACGTCCGGGCCGGTGATGAACATCTGGGAGGTCTGGTCGACCATGACCACGAAGTCGGTCAGCGCGGGGGAGTAGACGTGCCCGCCGGCGGCCGCGCCCATGATCAGCGAGATCTGGGGGATGACCCCGGAGGCGTGCACGTTGCGGCGGAAGATCTCGGCGTAGAGCCCGAGGGAGACCACACCCTCCTGGATCCGCGCGCCGCCGCCCTCGTTCATGCCGATCAGCGGGCAGCCGGTCTTCATCGCGAAGTCGATCACCTTGCAGATCTTCTCCCCGTAGACCTCGCCGAGGCTGCCACCGAAGATCGTCACGTCCTGGCTGAACACGGCCACCGGACGTCCGTCCACGGTGCCCAGACCGGTCACCACGCCGTCGCCGTAGGGGCGGCGCTGGTCCAGCCCGAACGCGGTGGAGCGGTGCCGGGCGAACTCGTCCAGCTCCACGAAGGAGTCCTCGTCGAGCAGCAGCTCGACCCGCTCGCGGGCGGTCATCTTGCCCTTCGCGTGCTGCTTCTCCACCGCTGCCGCCGAGCCGGCGTGCACGGCCTGTGCGATCCGTTCCTCCAGGTCGGCCAGCTTCCCGGCGGTGGTGTGGATGTCAGCAGTCATGAGGGCGACCTTAGGGTATCCACGCCTGCCCGACCCACTGGAGCCCACGCGCTGATGACCGTCCCCGGAGAGCCGATCGACCTCGATCCAGGACCCCTGGCCGAGCTGCTCGCTGACCCCGTCCGCTGGCCGGTGGTGCAGGTCGTGGGGAGCACCGGCTCCACCAACGCCGACCTGGCCGCGGCGGTCCGCGCCGGCGGTGCCCGGGTCGGCACGGTGCGGCTGGCCTGGTACCAGACCAGCGGGCGCGGACGGCTGGACCGCCGCTGGGAGGCGCCGCCGGGGAGCATGGCCGCGGTGTCGGTGCTGGTGGACGCGACCGCCGTGGCCCCGGACCGGCTGCCCTGGCTCTCGCTGGTCACCGGCCTCGGTGTCGTCGCCGGCGTCGGGGCTGCGACCGGGCTACGTCCGGAGCTGAAGTGGCCCAACGACGTTCTGCTGGACGGCCGCAAGCTCTGCGGCATCCTCGCCGAGCGGGTGGACGGCCCCGAAGGCGCCCGGGTCGTGCTCGGTCTCGGCCTCAACCTGACCCAGCGGGCCGAGGAGCTGCCGGTGCCGACGGCGACGTCGCTGGCCCTGGCCGGGGCGCGGGACGTCGACGGGACGGCCGTGGTCGCCGCCTGCCTGCGCGCCCTCGGGAGCGTGCTGGACCGCTGGCGCACCGGTGACCCCACGCTGGTCGGGGACTACCGTGCCCGCTGCGGCACCCTGGGCCGCGACGTCGTGGTGCACCTGCCGGGCGGGGACCGGGCCACGGGCCGCGCCGTGGACGTGGACGCGAACGGCCGGGTCGTGGTGCGGGTCGGCGGCGTCGACCGCGCCTTCGCCGTCGGCGACGTGGTGCACCTGCGCCCGCGCAGCGGCTGACGCACGTCCGGCACGTCCCGCGACCCATCCCCGGCAGACGTCTCGCCGCCGCAGCTGGTGGCCGGTACCGCCCGGGCCGCTGTCGGACGCCCCGGACAGCACCACCACGGCCCCGGCGTCCTCGCCGACGGCCGGTGAGCACAACCGGTCCCTCAGCCGACGACACTCGCGGATGCGGCAACGACGTCTGCTGAGCGACCGGTTGTGCGCGCTGGCGTCACGCTGCACGTCGTCGCGGGCGAACGTCGGGTGGTGGATGGAGCCGGGAGGGCGGCGGGAGCAGCCACCGGGCGTCCCTCCGCCTCTCGCGGAACCGGCTCGGGTGGGGGCGGTGTGTCAGCATGAACGGCATGGGTGTGCCACGCAGGCTCCTCGGCGAGGGGGAGCGGGTCGTCGTGCAGCTGCGCACCCACGGCAAGGCGCTGGTGGCTCCCGTGCTCGCGCTGCTGGTGCTCGCCGGGGTCACCGGGCTCGCCGTCGCGCTGATGCCGGAGGACCTGGCCCCGGTCGGCTGGATGGCCCTCGCCATCCTGGTCGCGGCCGGGGTGCTCGGCTGGGTGGTCGTCCCCTTCGCGCGCTGGCGGACCACCACCTACACCCTGACCAGCCGCCGCCTGATCACCCGCCGCGGCATCCTCAGCCGCCACGGCCACGACGTCCCGCTCTCCCGGATCGTCGACGTCAGCTACCAGCGGAGCCTCGGCGACCGGCTGCTCGGCTGCGGCACCCTCCAGCTGCGCACCGCGTCGGAGGCCGAGCCGCTGGTGCTCCCCGACGTCCCCGACGTGGCCCGGGTGCACCTGATGGTCAGCGAGCTGGTCTTCGGCCCGCAGGCCCAGCTGGCCGGCGGACCGCGGTGAGCGTACGGCTGGAGCGGACCCCGGTCGAGGGTGCCTGGGCCGTGGTGATGGACCGGCCCGAGGCCCTCAACGCCCTCAGCACCTCCCAGGCGCGCGAGCTCACCCGGGTGTGCGCGGAGGTCGCCGCGCAGGACGACCTGCGGGTCGTGCTGCTCACCTCGGCGCTGGACCGGGCCTTCTGCGTCGGGGCGGACCTCAAGGAGCGCCAGCAGATGGACGAGGCCGGGCTGCTGGCCCAGCGGCCGGTGCTGGTGGCGGCCTTCGCGGCGGTCAGCGCGCTGCCGGTGCCCACCGTCGCCGTGGTCGACGGCCACGCCCTGGGCGGTGGGTTCGAGCTGGCGCTGCGCTGCGACCTGGTGGTGGCCGGGCCGGGTGCCCGGTTCGCGCTGCCCGAGGTCGGCGTCGGGCTGGTGCCCGGCGGGGGCGGCACCCAGCTGCTGTCGCGCCGGGTCGGGCTCAACCGGGCGCTGGACCTGGTGCTGACCGGTCGCCACGTCGACGTCGCCGACGCCGAGCGACTCGGTCTGGTGGACCGTCGCGGTGAGGACGCGACCGCCACCGCGCTCGAGCTGGCCGGCGTCGTGGCCAGCCGGTCGCCGCTGGCGGTGCGGGCCGCGCGGACGGCCGTCCGCGCCGGGTTCGACCTGCCCCTGCCCGAGGCCCTGGAGGTGGAGGACGCCGCCTGGCACGAGGCCGCCACCTCGGCGGACCGGGTCGAGGGGATCGACGCCTTCGTGACCGGACGCGAGCCCCGCTGGCCCAGTGCCCGAGGAGGACGATGAGCAGCGCGCCCCTGCCCCAGCCGGTCGAGCTGCCGGTGGACGAGCGGGCCAGCCACGACCGCCTCAGCACCCAGCTGGTGCGGTTCGTGCTCACCGGCGTGCTCTCCGCGGTGGTCGACTTCGGCCTGCTCAACCTGCTGATGTGGGCCGCTCTCGGGCACACGGCGGCCAAGGCGCTGTCCTTCGTGGCCGGCACCACCACCGCCTACCTGATCAACCGGCGCTGGACCTTCCGCGCCGAGCCGTCCCGTCGCCGCTTCCTCGCCGTCGTGGCGCTCTACGCCGCCACCTTCGCCCTGCAGGTGGGGCTGTTCTCGCTGCTCTACCTGTGGCTGCCGCGGCTGGGGCTGGGGGAGGCGTGGGTCCGGGTGGTGGCTTTCGTGATCGCCCAGGGGGTGGCCACCGCCGTCAACTTCGTCGTCCAGCGGACGGTCATCTTCCGGCTCCGCTGAGCCGTGCCGGAGGGATAAAATCCCATAGTTCGTCGCCCGGCTCAGGGCCCGCCGAGCAGCCCGGCGATGTCGTCGGCGGTCAGCTCGGTGGCGGCCAGCGACTCCCCGTCGACCACGTTGGCGAACAGGGCGGCCTTGCGTCGTGACAGCTCCATCACCTTCTCCTCGATGGTGCCCTCGGAGACCATCCGGTACACCACCACGTTGCGGGTCTGCCCGATCCGGTGCGTCCGGTCGATGGCCTGGGCCTCGGCGGCAGGGTTCCACCAGGGGTCGAGCAGGAAGCAGTAGTCGGCCTCGGTGAGGGTGAGCCCGACCCCACCGGCCTTGAGGCTGATCAGGAACGCCGGGTCGGTGCCCGTCCGGAACCGCTCGATCTCGTCGGCGCGGTTCCGGGTGGAGCCGTCGAGGTAGGCGTGGCTGAGGCCGGCGGCGTCCAACCGTGCCCGGACCCTGCGCAGGAACCCGGTGAACTGGCTGAACACCAGCGCCCGGTGCCCCTCGGCCGCGACCTCGGTCAGGTGGTCGACCAGGGCGTCGATCTTGGCCGACCCGACCCCGTCGTGCTCGGGGTCCACCAGCGCCGGGTCCAGGCTGAGCTGGCGGAGCCGGGTCAGCGAGGCCAGCACGGTGATCCGGTTCTCGTCGAGGTCCTCCAGCAGCTTGAGCACCCGCTGACGCTCCCGGTGCAGGTGGGTGTCGTAGATCTTGCGGTGCCGCGGCCCGAGCGCGACCGAGAGCACCTGCTCCTGCTTGGCCGGCAGGTCCGCGGCCACCACGTCCTTGGTGCGGCGCAGCACCACGGGTCGGATCCGGCGACGCAGCAGGGCCAGCGCGTCGGTGTCGGCGTCCTGCTCGATGGGCTGGGCGAAGTGGTCGGAGAACTCCTTGGCCCAGGGGAAGATGCCGGGCGCCGTGAGCTGCAGGATCGACCACAGCTCCATCAGGTTGTTCTCCATCGGCGTTCCGGTGATGGCGAACCGCGAGCCGGCCTCGACCGCCCGGACGGCGGCGTGGGTCTTGCTGCGGTGGTTCTTGACCGCCTGCGCCTCGTCCAGCACCAGCCCCGCCCACGGCCGGGCCGCGTAGCCCTGCGCCTCCAGCCGGACCAGGGTGTAGGTGGTCACCACCACGTCCGGCGGGCCGGACACCTCCGGGCTCTCGGGGAGCGCGACCGCGGGCGGCCGGTCCAGCGGCCAGCCCCGCCGGGCGGCGGACTCGGTGACGGCCAGCACCCGCAGCCCCGGGGTGAAGCGACGCGCCTCGGCCACCCAGGTGCTGACCACGCTGGAGGGGGCCACCACCAGGAACGGCGGCGCCGACCGGCCCGCGGCGGCGTCCTGCTCCCGGGCCCGGGCGATCATGGCCAGCGTCTGCAGCGTCTTGCCGAGCCCCATGTCGTCGGCCAGCACGCCACCCAGCCCGTGCTCGTGCAGGAAGGACAGCCACCGGTACCCGTCGCGCTGGTACGGCCGCAGCGTCGCGCGCAGGCCCTCGGGCTCGGGCGGGGGAGGTGTGGCGGGGAGGTCGCGCAGGGCGCTGGCCGCCTCGGTCCACCGGCGGACCCGGTCGTCGCCCTCGGCGAGCTCGGCCAGGTCGGCCAGCAGGTCGTGGTGGTCGCGGGTGAGCACCAGCCGGTCCCGCGGCTGGTCGACCAGCGCCTGGGCGTCGGCCACCAGCCGGGCCAGCTGGTCCAGCTCGGGGCGGTCGACGTCGAGGTAGACGCCCTTGCGCACCATCACCTTGGTCTGCCCGCTGGCCAGCGCCTCCAGCACCTGGGCCAGACCGAGGTGGCAGGTGCCCAGGGCGGCGTCGTCGATGGTGATGACCACCTCGAGCTCCAGCCAGTCCGTGCGGCCGGCGCGGTGGGTGCCGTCGGAGGGGGTGAAACGGACCTGCGGGGTGCCGGTGGCCTCGCGGAAGTCCGGTTCGTCCCCGAGCACCACCAGCTCGACGTCCTCGGTGGCCGCGGCCCAGCGGCGGAGCTCGGGCAGCCGGTCCTCCGCGAAGACCATGGCGTCGGCGCCGCGGAGCACCAGCACCGGGTGCAGCGTGCCGCCCCCGCGCTCACCGAGCCCGAGCAGCACCGCCAGCTCCTCGGTCGGCTCGAGGGTGTCCAGCAGCTCCCGCTCGCGCTCCCGGTCCCGGGTGCCGGGGGCGACGTCGGGGGCGTTCACCGGCAGGTCGGCCACCTGACCCCCGCCCAGTTCGTAGACCCAGCGCCAGGCCAGCTCGGCGCTCGCGTCCTCGTGCCAGGTGAGCTGGGCCCGCAGCCGTGGCCGGGGCGGGCCGGGGAGCTCGACCGAGCCGTCGCGGGAGCCGACCTGCACGCTGCGCCGCAACCGGGGCAGGTACTGCCCGAACAGCTCCGGGACGCCCTCGGGCGGCACCACCAGCGGGCTCTGCCGGACCACCTGGTTGCGCACGGGTGCCGGCACCGGACGGTCGAGCCGGGCCAGCGTGATCGTGGTGCCGCCACCGGGCCGCTCGCCCCACAGCACCAGGCCGTGCGCCGGGTCGCCCACGAAGGCCACGTCGGCCGGGTCGACCCAGCGCCCGTCGTGGCTGGCGCCGAGCCGGCCGGTGACCCCGTCGGCCCTGCTGCTCAGGTCGAGCTCGAGGGTGGCGGTGCCCGGTGCCACCTCGACCTCGGTGCGGGCGGCGGAGCAGACCAGCGCGACGCCCACCTCGGCGGCCCGCTCCAGCAGCGGCCACAGCGTGGGGCCGGCCAGGTGCAGCTCGAGCGCGTCCGCCCCGGGGCTCCAGTACGGCTGACCGACCTTGAGGGCGATCTGGACCTCACGCAGCAGGGCCAGCTGCTGCGGGTCGTAGCGGGCGCGCCGGTCGAGCTCCGCCGAGGCCAGCTCGCGCCAGCCGAACCCGCTGCGCAACCAGCGCCCCGAGGACCCCTGCCGTGACAGCCGGAGGGTCAGCCTCGGCCGCCCCACCGCGCCACCGGGGTCGAACCGGTGCCGCGGCTGCTTGGGCACCGTCACCATCAGGGCCAGGGGGGTCGGCTCACCCGGGGTCTCGGACCCGTCCGAGGCGTCGGCCAGGGCATCCAGGGTGGTGCGCCAGGCGTCGGCCGCGCCGTGGGTCTCCGCGGCCACCAGCACCGCCGCCACCGCGTGCTTGCACGCCCAGCTGAGCGGGCAGCTGCACTCCACGTCGACCTCGGTGGTGCGCCCCCGCACCACCGACTCCCGTTCGGTCACGCTGACCCGGACCGCGTACCGGGCCCCGCCCTCCACCACGCCGACCACGACGACCCGGCCCTCGGAGCGGTGCACCTCGGTCTGCAGCACCCGGCCGGCGCGGGCGTAGACGGTGCCGCGCACGATCGACTCGGGGTCGACCCACCCCTCGAGCGACTCGCTGGTGGCGAGGTCGGAGAGCAGCAGCACGTCTGGAAACCTACGGCCCGCCTCCGACAGAACCGTCGGTGCGGTGCGCCGGGGGAGGCGGCACTAGGGTGTGGGCCCGTGAGCGACTCCGACGCGGTGCGTCCGTTCGTGGTGGGGATCATCGGTGGCGGGCAGCTGGCCAGGATGATGCACCAGGCCGCCATCGGGCTGGGCGTGCGGACCCGGCTGCTGGCCGAGGGCTGCGACGTCTCCGCCGCGCAGGTGGTGGCCGACGTGACCGTGGGCGACTACACCGACCCGGCCACCGTCACCGCCTTCGCCGCCGGCTGCGACGTCATCACCTTCGACCACGAGCACGTCCCCGCCGCGATCCTGCGCGAGCTGGAGGCCTCGGGCAAGGCGGTCCGGCCCGGCCCGGCCGCACTGGTGCACGCCCAGGACAAGGTGCTGATGCGGGAGCGGCTGAGTGCCTTCGGGGCACCCTGCCCGGTGTTCCGGGTGGTTCCCGACGAGGCCGCGCTGGTCGCGTTCGGCGACGAGCAGGGCTGGCCGGTGATCGCCAAGACCTCCCGCGGCGGCTACGACGGCAAGGGCGTCTGGAAGCTGGACGGCCCCGAGCAGGCCGCAGAGCCCTTCGCCCGGCTGGGCGAGGGCGTCCAGGTGCTGGCCGAGGAGCACGTCGACTTCGCCCGCGAGCTGAGCGCCCTGGTCGTCCGCTCCCCGTCCGGGCAGGCGGTCGCCTACCCGGTCTCGGAGTCGGTGCAGCGCGACGGCGTCTGCGTCGAGACCACCACGCCGGCCCCCGGTCTCACCGAGGAGCAGGCCACCTCCGCCCAGCACCTGGCCCTGGCGATCGCCGCCGAGCTGGAGGTGGTGGGCCTGCTCGCGGTGGAGCTGATGCAGCGCCGCGACGGCAGCGTCGTGGTCAACGAGCTGGCCATGCGTCCGCACAACACCGGCCACTGGAGCATCGACGGAGCCCACACCTCCCAGTTCGAGAACCACCTGCGCGCGGTCCTCGACCTGCCCCTCGGCGACCCGGTGGCCCGCCAGCCCTGGACCGTGATGGGCAACGTGCTCGGCGGCACCGAGGAGGACCTCCCCTCGGCGCTGCTGCACTGCTTCGCCCGCGACCGGCGGCTGCGGGTCCACCTGTACGGCAAGGAGGTCAAGCCCGGCCGCAAGGTCGGCCACGTGACCACCTTCGGCTCCGACCTGGACGACGTCCGCCGCCGCGCGCGCCACGCCGCCGGCTACCTGAGAGGTGACCACGATGCCTGAGACCACACCCCGGGTGGCGGTCCTGATGGGGTCTGACTCCGACTGGCCCACCATGGAGGCCGCCGCCCTCGCCCTGGACGAGTTCGGGATCACCCACGAGGCCGACGTCGTGTCTGCGCACCGGATGCCGGAGGCGATGGTCAGCTACGGCCGTCAGGCCCACACCCGCGGCGTCGAGGTCATCATCGCCGGCGCCGGCGGGGCGGCCCACCTGCCGGGGATGCTGGCCGCGCTCACCCCGCTGCCGGTGATCGGGGTCCCGGTGCCGCTGAAGCACCTGGACGGCATGGACTCGCTGCTGTCGATCGTGCAGATGCCCGTCGGGGTGCCCGTGGCCACCGTCTCCATCGGCGGGGCACGCAACGCCGGGCTGCTGGCGGTGCGGATCCTGGCCGCGGGTGACCCGGCGCTGACCGCGGCGGTGCTCGCCTTCCAGGACGAGCTGCGCGCCGCGGCCGAGGCCAACGGGGCCCGGGTCCGCGACCGCTGAGCCGACCGCGGAGGTCGCTACGGTGGCCCCGGACACGGCGTCGCGAGGAGGTGGACGAGTCAGGATGAAGGCACTGGTCAAGACCCAGGCAGGTCCGGGTCTGGAGCTCGTGGACGTCCCGGTGCCGACCCCCGGCCCCTCCGACGTGCTGATCCAGGTGGCCAGCACCGGGGTCTGCGGCACCGACCTGCACATCGACTCCTGGGACGCCTGGGCCGCGGCGCGGGTGCAGCCCGGTCGCGTCATCGGGCACGAGTTCTCCGGCCGCGTGGTCGAGGTGGGCTCAGCCGTCACCGACGTCGAGGTGGGCGACGTGGTCAGCGGCGAGGGCCACCTGGTCTGCGGACGCTGCCGCGCCTGCCGGGCCGGCCGGCGCCACCTCTGCATCGCCACCGTCGGGATCGGCGTCCAGGCCGACGGCTGCTTCGCCGAGTACGTGGTGCTCCCGGCCGGCAACGTCTGGGTGCACCGCCACCCGATCGACCTCGACGTGGCCGCGATCTTCGACCCCTTCGGCAACGCCGTCCACACCGCGCTGGCCTTCCCCTGCCTGGGCGAGGACGTCCTGGTCACCGGCGCCGGGCCGATCGGGATCATGGCCGCCATGGTGGCCCGTCACGCCGGTGCCCGGCACGTGGTGGTCACCGACCTGGCGCCGGAGCGGCTCGCCCTGGCCGCCGAGCTCGGGGCCACGCTCGCGGTGGACATCCGCACCTCCTCGGCCGCGGAGGCCCAGCAGCAGCTCGGGATGCGGGAGGGCTTCGACGTCGGGCTGGAGATGTCGGGCAGCGCCGCCGCGCTGCGCGACATGATCGCCCAGATGACCCACGGCGGCCGAATCGCCGCCCTCGGGCTGCCGGCCGGTGAGGTGAGCATCGACATGGCCACCGTGGTGCTCAACATGCTGACCATCAAGGGCATCTACGGCCGGGAGATGTTCGAGACCTGGTACGCCATGGACGTCCTGGTCCACTCCGGGCTGGACGTCTCCGGCGTGATCACCGACCGCTTCGGCTTCGCCGACCACCGGGAGGCCTTCTCCACCGCCCGCAGCGGGTCCGGTGGCAAGGTCGTGCTGCGCTGGTCGGACTGACGCACCATGGAGGGGACGCTCGTCACCGACCCGTGCGGGCACCCCACGTCGCGTAGGGTCGGGGCCCGTCGCAGGGACCACCACCGGACGTCAGGACCGCCGAAGGAGACCACGTGTACGGACAGCTGAGGGAGCACCTGCTCGGCGAGCTCGCCCAGATGACCGAGGACGGGCTGTACAAGGTCGAGGCGCCGCTGACCAGTCCGCAGGCCGCGCACATCCGGGTGGCCGACGGGGCGGGGGAGCGCGGCGTGGTCAACCTGTGCGCCAACAACTACCTCGGGCTGGCCGACCACCCCGACCTGGTGGCGGCGGCGACCGAGTCGCTGCAGCGCTGGGGGTTCGGGATGGCCTCGGTGCGCTTCATCTGCGGCACCACGACGCTGCACCAGGAGCTGGAGAGCGAGATCAGCCGCTTCCTCGGCACCGAGGCGACGATCCTCTACTCCTCCTGCTTCGACGCCAACACCGGGCTGTTCGAGACCCTGCTCGGGCGCGAGGACGCGATCATCTCCGACGCGCTCAACCACGCCTCGATCATCGACGGCGTGCGGCTCTGCAAGGCCACCCGCTACCGCTACCCCAACCGCGACATGGCCGCCCTGGAGGAGCAGCTCCAGCAGGCCGCCGGGGCCCGGTTCCGGCTGGTGGTGACCGACGGCGTCTTCTCGATGGACGGCTACTACGCCCCGCTGGACCAGATCTGCGAGCTGGCCGACCGCTACGACGCGCTGGTGATGGTCGACGACTCCCACGCCGTCGGCTTCACCGGTGCCACCGGGGCCGGCACGCCGGAGCTGTTCGGCGTGCAGGACCGGGTGGACATCGTCACCGGCACGCTGGGCAAGGCCCTGGGCGGGGCGTCGGGGGGCTACACCTCCGCGCGCGCCGAGGTCGTCGAGGTGCTGCGGCAGCGCTCCCGGCCCTACCTGTTCTCCAACTCCCTGGCCCCCTCGATCGCCTCGGCGGCCCTGGCCACGCTGAAGATCCTGGAGACCTCGGCCGACCTGCGTGAGCTGCTGAGGGCCAACACCGCCTACTTCCGCCTGGAGATGACCCGCCGCGGCTTCGACGTCCCCGAGTCCGAGCACCCGATCGTCCCGGTCATGGTGGGCGACGCGACGCGGGCGGCGGCGATGGCCGACGTCATGCTGGAGCAGGGCGTCTACGTCCGCGCCTTCAGCTACCCGGTGGTGCCCCGCGGTGCGGCCCGGATCCGCACCCAGATGTCGGCCGCGCACAGCGTCGAGGACCTGGACCGGGCCGTCGCCGCCTTCGAGGTCGCCCGGGAGCGTTGTGCCTGAGCAGCCGGGCGGCCCCGACGACCGCGTCCACCGCGACCCCCACGCCGACGACCCGCTGCCCAGCGAGCGGCTGCCCGACGACGCCGAGGACGCGCCGCCGGCGGAGGAGCGCGAGTGGTGGGACGACCCCCGGATGCCGTGGAAGGGCAAGCCCGGACGCTGGGACCTGGTCTGCTGGTTCGGGATCATGTTCATGGGGCTCTACAGCCTGGTCATGCTGCCCCTGCGCGCCTACCTGGTGGTGGCCAACCCGGTGCTCCAGGCCGGGCTGACCGGCAGCCGCTCCGCCCTGGTGGTGCTCGGCGTGACCGACCACCCGCTCTGGGGTCTGGGGCTGGTGCTCGGCATCCTGTCCCTGCTGAAGTTCCAGTGGGTGTACTTCCTGGCCGGACGGCTCTGGGGCCGCGGGCTGATCGACATGATGCTGACCGGCCGCTCCGCCCGCACCCGGCGGATCGCGGACCGGGTGGAGGGCCTCGCCCGTCGCTACGGGATCCCGGCCATCATCGTGTCCTACCTGCCCATCCCGCTGCCCACGTCGGTGGTCACGCCGGCGGTGGCCATCGCCGGCATGCGCTGGCGCACGTTCTGGACCACCCACATCCTGTGCACGATCGTGCTGCAGTCCTGCTGGGTCGCGCTGGGGTTCTGGCTGGGGGAGCCGGCCAGGGTCGTGGTCGAGGGCTACGCCCGGATCTCGCTGTGGGTCTCGCTCGCCCTGCTCGTCGTGGTCGTGGTGACCGTCGTGGTGCGCCAGCGCCGTCAGACCCCCGCCACCTCGCAGGACTGACCGCCGGCGCGGTCAGTCGGCGTGCTGGTGGCTGCGTTCGCCGTCGCTGTCCAGCACGGTGAGGATCTCCACCGGGCCGTCGACGGCCCCGACCGCGTGCGGCAGCATCGTGGAGAACTCGGCTGCCTGACCCGCGCGGACCAGGACGCTGCGCTCCCCGAGCTGCAGCACCGCCGTGCCGGAGAGCACCGTGAACCACTCCCTCCCGGGGTGGACGCCGCGGTGCTCGGGACCGGTCGGTCGTTCCGGGGTGATCCGCATCCGGGCGACCGCGACGCCCCGGGGAGCACCCTCCCGGGACAGCGGCCACACGGTGACGCCCCGGGCGTGCCTCGGCTCGGGCCGGATCACGACGTCCTCGTCGTCGGCGGGCTCGACGAGCTGGTCGAGGCTGGTGCCCAGGGCGCGGGCGATCGGGACCAGCTGGTCGAGGGCGATCCGCCGGTGGCCGGTCTCGATCCGGCTGAGGGTCGACGGGCTCAGGTGGCAGCGGGAAGCCAGGGCGTCCAGCGACCAGCCCCTGGCCAGCCGGAGCCCGCGGATCCGCTGTCGGATGATGGTCTCCAGCTCAGCATCTTGCGTCATACGCAAGAGTGTATGTGCCGGAAGCATGACGGACCTACGCTGGAGTCATGCCCGCCGCCGAGAACCATCCCAGCGCCCCAGTCGCCCATCCCCCCTCCGCACCCGGTTCGGACGCCGCACGGCGGCACCCAGGGGAGGAGAGCCCGCTCGTGCCGGGGGGCTCGGGGCACGGGCTTGAGGCGCTCAGCGCTCACGGCCTTGACCACCAGCACGGTGACGACGGTGACGACCACAGTCACGGCCGCGGACAGGGGGAGAAGCGTGGGCACGGACACGGTGGCGACGACACCCACGGCCACCGCGGGAACTCTGGGCACGGACACGGTGGTGACGACACCCACGGCGGGAGCCATGGGCACGGACACGGGGGCGACCACAGCCACGGGCACGTCGACGACGCGACCCTGGCCGAGATGCTCGAGATCGACGCCCAGGTGATGGCCCCGGTGCTGGCCGACCTCGTCGAGCAGGTCGCCGAGCAGGCAGGCGCGGGGACGACGCGGGTCGTCGACCTGGGTGCCGGGACCGGAGTCGGCACGGTGGCTCTGGCCCGCCGGCTCCCGGACGCCGAGGTGGTGGCCGTGGACCGTGCACCGGCCATGCTCGCGCGCGTCCTGACGGCCGCCCGGGTCGCCGGGGTGGGCGACCGCGTCCGCACCCTCGAGGCCGACCTGGGGCAGGGCTGGCCGGACACCGGTGAGGTGGACCTGGTGTGGGCCTCCTCCTCGCTGCACGAGGTGCCCGACCCGGCGGCCGTGCTCCGCAGGGCCGCGGACGTCCTGGCGCCCGGCGGGTCGGTGGCCGTGGTGGAGATGGACACCCTGCCCCGGTTCCTCCCCGACGACCTCGGCCGGGGCCGTCCCGGGCTGGAGGTCCGCTGCCACGACGTGCTGGCCCGGGCCGGCTGGAACAGCTACCAGGACTGGACGCCGTACCTCGCCGCCGTGGGTCTCGAGGTGAGCCGCCACCGCCACGTGCTGGAGACGCAGCCGCAGGCCGACCTGCTCGTCCGCTACGCCCGCGCCTTCCTGCAGCGGATCCGCGACTACGTGGGGCAGCACCTCCCCGCGGAGGACCTCGCCGTCCTCGACGTCCTGCTGGGCTCGGGCCCGGAGTCCCTCGAGTCCCGCGGTGACCTCGCCCTCCAGGCCAGCCGCACCCTCTGGCTCGCCACCCGCCCCCCGGGCGTGCGCCGGTAGCGGCGAGTCGCCACCAGACGTCGCCTCGAGGGTCAGGCGGGCGACCGATTCCGGCCACTCGCCACCCGCCGCGCCGGATCCTCGGGCTCCCCGTGACGAGCTGCCCTCCCCTGGACGGCGTAGCCACGGGGTCGACTCCGGGTGCACCACCCTCCAGGTGGCGAGTCGCCGCCAGACGTCGCCTCGAGGGTCAGGCGGGCGACCGATTCCGGCCACTCGCCACCCGCCGCGCCGATCCTCGGGCTCCCCGTGACGAGCTGCCTCCCTTGGACGGCGTAGCCACGGTCGCACTCCTGGCGCACCACCCTCCAGGTGGCGAGTCGCCTGCAGAGGTCGGGACGGGGTCCGGGAGGGCGACCCCTCGGGGCGAGTCGCCCCTAGGAGGGCGTGAGGTGGGTGAGGGCGTCGACGTCCCCACCGCCTCGGAGGTCTCACTGGTCCGGGCAGGGTGCGGCGGCTGTCGACGTCGCGCCGGCCGGCCGGGTCGACCCCTTCTCCCTCCCGGTCCCCGGGGCCATCGGGGGTCGCCCCGGATCGGCGGATCGACGACCGGGCCCGAACGCAGTCGGCCAGGACCCCTGGTGCGGGCCATGGCGCGACGAGCCGCACGTCGTGGTCGACGGCCTTCCGCCGTACTGCGGTTGTCGTATCCGGTGCCTGCACCTGCACGACGACGCGACCAGGGGTGCGTTGAGACGTTGGGGGCATCATCCGAAGAAGAAGTGGAGTGCCACGCCATGGCAAGCATGCTCAGTCGTCTTGGTCGTTTTTCCTACCGGAAGCGGTGGGTGGTCGTCGCCCTCTGGCTGCTCGCCCTCAGCGGGGTGGTGCTGCTCGCGGTCAAGTCCGAGGGCCCGGTCAGCACCAGGGCGACGATGCCGGGGATCGAGTCGCAGGAGGCCTTCGACCTCATCGAGGAGCGCTTCCCCGGCGCCGCTGCCGACGGGGGCTCGGCGACCGTCGTGTTCGTCGCCCCGCCGGGTCAGACCCTGATGTCTGCGGAGAACGCGGAGGTCGTCGACGCCACGCTGGCATCGATCTCCAGCGGTCCTCAGGTGCTCCGGGTGATCCCGCCCTCGACCGGTAGGAGCATCAGCGCCGACGGGTCCACCGGGTTCGCGTCGGTGTCCTACGAGGTGCCGGCATCGGAGCTGACCGAGGAGTCGCGCACGGCGCTGGCCGACGCGGTGGAGCAGGCCCGCGGTGCCGGACTGACCGCAGAGATGTCTGGCTCGGCGCTCAAGACCAGCGCCAAGATGAGTGGTGTGGAGCTCGCCGGCGTCGCGGTCGCCGCGGTCGTGCTGCTGATGACCTTCGGGTCGATGGTTGCGGCGGGTCTGCCGCTGCTCACGGCGATCATCGGGGTGGCCATCTCCTTCCTCGGCGTCTGGACGGTCGCCGGCCCGCTGGACATGGCGATCAACAGCGGCATCCTCGCCCTGATGCTGGGGCTGGCGGTCGGCATCGACTACGCGATGTTCGTCGTCTCACGCTTCCGGGAGGAGCGCCTCGGCCTCGACGACGCCGAGCAGGCGGCTGGTCGCGCTGTGGGAACGGCCGGCTCGGCGGTGGTCTTCGCCGGGCTGACCGTGGTGATCGCGCTCGCCGGGCTGTCGGTGGTGGGGATCCCGCTGCTGGCCAAGATGGGTCTGGCAGCTGCTGGCGCGGTGGTGGTGGCGGTCGCGGTGGCGCTGACCCTGGTCCCGGCGTTGCTGGGCTTCGCCCCGAACAGGGTCCTCTCCCGAGCGCAACGCCGCGGGAGCCTCGACTCCTCGGCTCGCCGTTCCGTGGCGCGCCCCTGGATGCGGCTGGTGCTACGTCGTCCGCTCCTGATCACGCTGGCAGGTGTCGCGCTGCTGGCCGCGATCGCCGTCCCGGCGCTCTCGCTGCAGCTCGGCACGCCTGGTGACGCGTCGCTGTCCACCACCGAGACCCAGCGACGGGCGTACGACCTCCGGGCCTCGGCCTTCGGTCCCGGGTCGAACGGTCCGCTGACGGTGGTGGTCGACGCACGTGGTGCCGCAGACCCGGAGGCCGCGGTCGCGACCGTGGCGGACAGCATCAGGTTGACCAGCGGGGTGGTCTCGGTGTCGGAGCCGACCTTCAACCAGGAGGGCGACACGGCGATCCTCACCGCCGTGCCGTCGACGAGCCCGACCGACGAACGGACCGAGGCCCTGGTGGAGACGCTGCGGGCGGCGCGTCCGGGCGTGGAGGCGGAAGGACGCGTGAGCTACGAGATCACCGGCACCACCGCCCTGGACATCGACATGGCACAGAAGATGCAGTCCGCGCTCGTGCCCTACGTGGGGCTCGTGATCGGCCTCGCCGTGCTGCTCCTGCTGGTGGTGTTCCGTTCCATCTGGATCCCGCTCACGGCGGCGCTCGGCTTCCTGCTGTCGCTGTTCGCCGCGTTCGGGGTGATCGTCGCGGTGTTCCAGTGGGGCTGGGCGGCCGACCTGCTCGGCGTCCAGCAGACCGGGCCGGTGATGAGCCTGATGCCGATCCTCCTGGTGGGCATCGTGTTCGGGCTGGCGATGGACTACCAGGTCTTCCTGGTGTCACGGATGCGTGAGGCCCACGTCCACGGCAAGCCGGCCCAGGACGCGATCACGACCGGTTTCCAGCAGAGCTCGAGAGTGGTGGTCGCGGCTGCCGTGATCATGATCGCGGTGTTCGGCGGATTCGCGGCGGCTCACGAACCCCTGATCAAGATGGTGGGCCTCGGGCTCGCGTGCGCGGTGTTCTTCGACGCCTTCGTGGTCCGCCTGACGCTGATGCCCGCCGTGATGCAGCAGCTCGGCGAACGGGCCTGGTGGCTGCCGCGATGGCTCGACCGGGTCCTGCCCCGGGTCGACGTGGAGGGCCAGTCGCTCGAGGTGGAGGACGGGTCGCCGATCGAGCAGCAGCCGGAGCCGGCTGAGGCGATGAGCGCGCGGTGATCGACTGGATAGTGTCGGTCCGGTGAACGTGCTGGCCGCGCTGATCGCGTTCGTCTTCGCTGCCCTCGGTGCCAGCCTCAGCACCGAGGGCATCTTCCGGCCGGCCGCGGTGCTGCCCGGTGCGGTGCTGGGCCTGGTGGCGAGCGGAGCCCTGTTCGTCTCCGCTCGCCACCCGCGCGCCGCGACGGTCGTCGCGATCGCCTGCGCGGCTGCGGCCTGCGCGGCCGGCTACCTGCCGACGCCGTTGCTGCTGGCCCCGCTGATCGGGTGCCTGTACCGGCTGACGGTTCTCGGCGGCCCCAGGGCGGCCACCGGGTGGACGGTGGTCGCGGTGGGCGCAGTGATCCTGGGCGGGGCGACGAGCAACGCCGACCCGACCGGAGGGGTCCTGCTCCTGGAGACCGTGGGGGTCGCCCTGTGGCTGCTGCCGGCGGTCTTCGCCGGACGGATGACCCACGCCGAACGGGGCTACCTGCAGCTGGTCCAGGCCCGGGCCGAGGACGCCGAACGCAGCCGCGAGGAGGACCTGCGCCGACGGCTGGGCGAGGAGCGGGTGCGCATCGCGCGCGACCTGCACGACGTCGTCGCGCACCATCTCGCCGTCGCCCACGCCCAGGCCGGGACCGCCGCCCATCTGCTGGGGAGGCGTCCTGAGCAGGTACCCGACCTCCTCGCCGGGCTGGAGGGCTCCACGTCGGCCGCGCTGCGAGAGCTCAAGGCGACGGTGGGGCTGCTGCGCAACCCCGACGACGACGCCTCAGCGGCCACCACGCCAGCACCCGGCCTCGACCAGCTCCCGGACCTGATCGCGGCCTGCCGGGCGGCCGGGATGGACGTCAGCATCAGCAGCGACGGGACGCCCCGGCGCCTGCCGCCGCTGGTCGAGCTCACCGCGTTCCGGATCATCCAGGAGGCCCTGACCAACGTCACCAAGCACGCGGTCCACCCGGTCGTCGAGGTCTCCCTGACCTACGACGACGACACCTTCTCCGCGGACGTGGTGAACACCTCGGCCCACCCCGCTCCAGCGGGAACGGCAGGATTCGGGTTGATGGGCATGCGCGAACGGGCGCTCGCCGTCGGTGGGGTGGTCCGGGCCGGCCCGGCCGGCCACGACCGGTACGCGGTCTCCCTCACCATCCCGCTCACCCCCTGGCAGGAAGACCCGGTACCCCGATGATCCAGATCCTCCTCGCCGACGACCAGGCGCTGCTGCGCTCGACGTTCTGCATGCTGATCGACTCCTGCGACGACATGACGGTCGTCGCCGAGGCCGCCAACGGAGAGGAAGCGGTCGAGCTCGCCCGGCTGCACCGGCCGGACCTGGTCCTGATGGACATCCGGATGCCGACCCTCGACGGCCTGGCGGCGACGCAGCGCATCTGCTCCGCGCCGGAGCTGTCGCGCACCCGCGTGCTGATCCTCACCACGTTCGAGACCGACGAGCACGTGGCCCACGCCCTCGAGGCGGGAGCCAGCGGGTTCCTCGGCAAGGACGTCACGTCGGAGGGCCTGCTCGCCGGGATCCGGGTCGTGGTGGGCGGGGAGGCGCTGCTCTCGCCGGCGGCCACCCGCACCCTGATCGGCCGCTTCCTGTCCGGTCCCGGCAGCGTCGGCGAGCCGCCCCTGGGATCGCTGGCGACGCTGACCGAGCGGGAGCGCGAGCTCACCGCCCTCGCTGCTCACGGCCTGTCGAACCAGGAGATCGCCGACCGGCTGGTGGTGAGTCCCCTGACGGTCCGGACGCACATCCACCGGGCCATGATGAAGGTGGGAGCACGCGACCGCGCCCAGCTGGTCGTCGCCGCCTACCAGCAGGGGCTGGTCCGGGTGCGATGACCGGTGGACGGGCCTCCCGGCCCGACTCCCGCCACGTCGCGGCCAGTCGCCCCGAGTGGGCGCCTCACCCGTCGGCCGGGCGACCACTCGAGGCGAGTCGCCTGCAGGGTCGCGGTCCAGAGACCTGTCACGTGGTGACGACTTGCCGCGAGTGGTCGGGTCGGCGGTCAGGAGAGCGACCCGACGCGGCGAGCCGCCACCCCAGGTGGCGAGGACAGACGCCGACGGAGCGCGTCCCCCCAGCGCGATCGAGCTCCGCGGATCCCTGACGACCTCTCCCGGACGACGTCCCACTCACCCGACTCCCGGACCTGGACCTCTCCACGTGGTGGCGACTCGCCGCGAGTGGTCGGGTCGGCGGCCAGAGGAGCGACCCGACGCGGCGAGTCGCCTGCAGGGGTCGCGGTCCTGGACCTGTCCCGTGGTGGCGACTCGCCTGGAGTGGTCGGGTCGGTGGTCAGGAGAGCGACCCGACGCGGCGAGTCGCCACTCAGGTAGGCCTGGGATGGGCCGGGGGTGGGACAGGGGGGTGACGGGTGGCGGGGCGGGGAGGCTAGCGTCGGGGCACGGCTCAGCGACGACCCGGATCGTGGGCCAGCCCGCGGGGTCCGTCCGCGCCGGCGTCCCACGACCCTGGAGGACCCATGCTGACCACACCGGTGACCGACGTCTCCAGCCTCTCGGTCCGCCTCGACGGCCAGGTCGCCCTGGTCACCGGCGGCGCCTCGGGGATCGGCCGGGCCATCGCGGAGCGGTTCGCGGCCTCGGGCGCACGGGTGGCGGTGCTCGACCTCGACCAGGACGCCACCCGGCGCGTGGCCGACGGACTGCCGGGGGAGGCGCTCGCCCTGCACTGCGACGTCACCTCGACCGACTCGGTCCGCGCCGCGGTCTCGGCGGCGCACGAGCAGGCCGGGCCGGTCGACGTCTGCGTGAACTCCGCCGGCATCGCCGCCCTCGCCCCGGCCGAGTCGTTGTCCGACGGCCAGTGGGACGCCACCATCGCGGTCAACCTGAGCGGGACGTACCGGGTCTGCCGCGAGGTCGGCGCCGCGATGCTGGAGCGGGGCCGGGGCAAGATCATCAACCTGGCCTCCCAGGCCGCCACGGTCGCGCTGCCCGAGCACGTGGCCTACTGCGCGTCGAAGTTCGGCGTCGTCGGGCTGACCCGGGTGCTCGCGCTGGAGTGGGCCGGGCGCGGCGTCACCGCCAACACCATCTCCCCGACCGTGGTGCTCACCCCGCTGGGCCTCCAGGCCTGGGACAACCCCAGGGGTGAGGCGCACCAGGCGGAGATCCCGGTCGGCCGGTTCGCCGCCCCGGAGGAGATCGCCGCCGTCGCCGCCTTCCTGGCCAGCGGCGCCGCCGACATGATCAACGGCGCCGACCTCGTCGTCGACGGCGGCTTCACCATCCGCTGACACGCCGCCGGGAGTCTCCGGCGGCTCCGGTGCGACATCTGGCCGCGATGTCGCGGCAGGCCGTCGAACGGGGACGCCCCGGCGCGGAGAGAGAGGCGCTCAGACGGGCTGGGTGGCGTGGTGGCGCCCGATCGGCACCATCAGCGGCTTGCCCGAGACCGGGCAGGGCATCACCGTGCTCGGCATGCCGAAGACGTCCTGCACCAGCGACGGCTGCAGCACCTCCTCCGGGCTGCCACAGGCGTAGAGCCGGCCCTCCGACAGCGCGATCAGGTGGTCGGCGTACCGGGCGGCCAGGTTCAGGTCGTGCAGCACCATCACGATCGTGGTGCCCTGGGTGCGGTTCAGGTCGGTCAGCAGGTCCAGCACCTCGACCTGGTGGCTGACGTCGAGGAAGGTGGTCGGCTCGTCCAGCAGCAGCACCTCGGTCTGCTGGGCCAGGGCCATGGCGATCCAGACCCGCTGCCGCTGCCCGCCGGAGAGCTCGTCGACGGGGCGGTCCACCAGCTCGACGGTGTCGGTGGCCTCCAGCGCGGCGGCGACGGCGAGGTCGTCCGCGGCGCTCCAGCGGGCGAAGGTGCGCTGGTGCGGGTGCCGGCCCCGGCCGACCAGGTCCCCCACGGTGATCCCCTCGGGCGCGATCGGGGACTGCGGCAGCACGCCGAGCCGGCGGGCCAGCTGCTTGGCCGGGATGGTGTGCACGGCCTGCCCCTCGAGCAGCACGTGGCCGGTGCGCGGGGTGAGCAGCCGCGACATCGAGCGCAGCAGCGTCGACTTCCCGCAGGCGTTCGGGCCGACGATGGCCGTCACCTGACCGGCCGGGATGACGAGGTCGAGGGAGTGGATGACCGCCTCGTCGCCGTAGCCGAGGGTGAGGTGCTCGATCTCCAGACCGGGCCTGGGGCCGTCGGTCGGGGGGCTCACGACGTCGTGGCGGCTCACAGGGTGCCTCCGGCTCGGTTGACGCGGACGATGAGGTAGAGCAGGTAGGGCGCGCCGAGGATGCCGGTCACCACACCGACGGGGAGCCGGGTGCCGAAAGCGTACTGGCCGCCGAAGTCCGCGATCAGGGTGAGCAGGGCGCCCACCAGCGCCGCCGGCACCAGCAGCGACCCGTGCGGGCCGACCACCCGGGCGGCGATGGGGCCGGAGAGGAAGGCCAGGAAGGCGACCGGGCCGCAGGCGGCGGTGGCCACGCAGATGACGCCGACGGCGGCGACCAGGGTGAGCAGACGCATCCGCTCCACCCGCACCCCGAGGGAGGACGCGGCGTCGTCACCGAGCCGGGAGGCGGCCAGGTCGCGGTCCTGCACGAGGATGACGGTGCCCAGCGCCACCAGCGTGATCAGGACCGGCAGGGCGTCGGTCCAGCGGGCGCCGTTGAGGCTGCCGGTGAGCCAGCGCAGCGCCCCGGCGATCTCGACGTTGGTGGCCCGCTCGAGCTGCCAGGCGACCACGGCCTGCATCATGTAGGCCGCCCCGATGCCGATCAGCACCAGCCGGGTGCCCGCCACCCGGCCGCGCCGGTAGGCCAGCAGGTAGATGGCCAGTGCGACGCCCAGCCCGGCCGCCACGGCCAACACGGAGACGCGGACGCCGCTGAGCCCGAAGGAGACGATGGCCACGGCCGCCGCGGCGCTGGCCCCCTCGGTGACGCCGATGATGTCGGGGCTGGCCAGCGGGTTGCGGAGCAGGGTCTGGAAGGTGACGCCGGCCAGGCCGAAGCTCAGCCCGACCAGCACGGCCAGGCTGGCGCGGGGGAGACGGAGCCGGCCCACGGTGAAGGACGCGCCCTGGACGTCCTCGCCGAGGAGCACCCGCAGCACCTCCAGCGGGCTGTAGACGGTGGGCCCGAGCACGAGGCTGAGGGCGAAGGCCACCAGCACCAGCGCGGCCAGCACGGCGACGACGACCCGACGCCTGCTGCTGCGGCTGCGTCGGCCGGCGCGGACCCGCGCGACGGTGACGTCCGCGGCCTCGGTGGTGCTGGAGGTGGTGTCGAGGACGCTCACAGCTCACGCACCTTCCGCTGGCGGACCACGGCGATGAACACCGGCGCCCCGACGACGGCGGTGATGATGCCGACGTCGACCTCGCTCGGCGGGAGGACGACCCGGCCCAGGACGTCGCCGGCGATGAGCACGCAGGCCCCGCCGAGGGCGCTGAAGGCCATCAGCCAGCGGTGGTCGACGCCGACGAGCAGCCGGCAGACGTGCGGCACGACCAGCCCGATGAAGGCGATCGGCCCGCAGACCGCGGTGGTCGCCCCGCAGAGCACGACCCCGCCGACGGCGGCCAGCAGCCGGGTGCGGGTGACGTGCACGCCGAGGCCGGCGGCCAGCTCGTCGCCGAGACCGAGCAGGTTGAGCCCGCGGGCGGTGGCCGCGCAGACCACGGCGCCGGCGAACAGGAAGGGGATGAGCCGTAGCAGCCCCTCGTCGGTGGCGCCGCCGACCCCGCCGACCTGCCAGGAGACGACGTTCTCGGAGATGTCGGGGCGGGGCAGCACGACGGCGGTGACGAAGGAGGTGAGGGCGGCCGCGGTGGCCGCGCCGGCCAGGGTCAGCTTGAGCGGGGTGGCCCCGCCGCGACCCAGCGACCCGACGAACCAGACGAAGGCGGCGGCCAGGGCGGCGCCGGCGATGGCCACCCAGATGTAGCTGGTGGGGGAGGCGAGACCGAAGAAGGCGATGCCCACCACCACGGCGAGCGAGGCGCCGGTGTTGATCCCGAGGATGCCCGGGTCGGCCAGCGGGTTGCGGGTGATGCCCTGCATCACCAGCCCCGCCACCGACAGCGCGGCACCGGCCAGCCCGGCGAGCAGGGTGCGGGGGACCCGCTTGGCCACGGCCGCCCGGTCGAAGCCCTCGGTCGAGCCGAGGAAGCCGGCCCAGATGTCGGCCAGCCCCACGCCCCGGGAACCCAGGGCGATGGAGCCGGCGCAGACCAGGAGCAGGACGGCGACGAGCACGAGCAGGGCGCCACCACGCACCCGCCGCGAACGCCGCAGCAGGGTGGTGGTCTCGACGGGTGCGTCGGTGGCGGTGCTCACGGGCAGGTGCTCAGCCGGCCTCGTTGCCCGCGACGGCGTCGGCGAGCAGCGCGGTGTAGTCCTCGATCAGGTACGGGGTCGAGAGCACGGTCGGGTTGGCGGCGGTGCCGATCGGCTGCGACCCGTCGAGGTTGACGATGGCGTCGTTGGCCACGGCGGGCAGCTGGGAGAGGACCGGGTCGCCCTTGAGCGCGTCGATCAGCTCGTCGCCGCCGTAGGTGACGATCACGTCGACGTCGGAGAGCTCGTCGGCGCGCTCGGTGCTGAGCGAACCGGAGTAGCTGCCGGAGTCACCGGAGGCCTCGACCACGCTCGGAGCGGTCTGCATGCCGAGGTCGTCGAAGAACTGGCTGCGGGTGTCGGCGGCGGTGTAGAAGTTGATCTCGCTCAGGTCGGTCGGGTCGACGTGGGTCATGAACATGCCGTTCGCGCCCTCGAGCTCGGGGTGCTTGCCCACGGCGGTGGCGATGCTCTGCTCGACGTCGGCGACCAGCTGCTCGCCCTCCTCGGCCATGCCGAGCGCGGCGGAGTTGATCGTGATGGTGTCGCGCCAGGCGGTGGCCCACGGGGTCTCGGGGTAGGCGACCACGGGTGCGATCTCGCTCAGGGTCGCGTAGTCCTCGGCCGTCATGCCGGAGTAGCCGGCCAGGATGACGTCGGGCTCGGTGCCGGCGACGGCCTCGAAGTCGTAGCCGTCGGTCTCGTCGAACAGGACCGGGGTCTCCGCGCCCAGCTCGGTCAGCTTGTCCTCGGTCCAGGGCTGCACGCCGTCGCCGTCGTCGTCGCCCCAGGTCATCTTCGACATGCCGACCGGGACGATGCCGAGGGCCAGCGGCACCTCCTGGTTGGCGAAGTCGACCGTGGCCACGCGCTCGGGCTGGGTCTCGATGGTGGTGGTGCCGAGGGCGTGCTCGATGGTGACCGGCGTCCACTCGCTGCTGCCGCCACCGGAGGCCGGGGCCGCGGGCTCGGTCGAGGGAGCGGTCGCCCCGCCGCAGGCGGCCAGGGTCAGGGTGAGCGAGAGGGCGGCCACGGGCGCCGCGAGCATGCGGGTGCGAGTCACTGGGATCTCTTCCGGAGGAGGAACGGTAGGTAAGGCTTACCAAAGGTAAGGCCTGGTGACCTGGTTGCGCACCACCGGACGAGTGGTCTCCGTCACGCACGTCCGGCACAATGACCGGGTTGCCTCCGTAGCTCAGTCTGGTAGAGCAGCTGTCTTGTAAACAGCAGGTCGCGGGTTCGAATCCTGTCGGGGGCTCGGTCACCAGGCTGGTGCCGTCGCACCAGCAGCATCCGGTGGAGGTGGGACGTGGGTGAGGTCGTCGAGGGCGCCGATCCGTTCACGGTCGGGGAGGCGGGCGAGCGCGTCCAGCTGGAGGCGTTCCTGGACCACTACCGGGCCGCGCTCGAGGCCACGCTGGACGGTCTGAGCGAGGAGGAGGCGCGACGCAGCCTCGTCCCCTCCAGGACGACGCTGCTCGGGCTGGTCAAGCACCTGGTCTTCGTGCAGGGCGTCTGGTTCACCGAGGCCGTCACCGGGACCCCGCGGCGGGAGCTCGGTCTGCCGGCGACGCCGGACGAGTACTTCGTGCTCACCGAGCAGGACACCATCGACAGCGTCCGTGCCGCCTTCCGCGAGGCCTGCGACGTGGCCCGGCGCCAGGTCGAGGGTCGCTCGCTGGACGAGGTGGTGACCGGCCACCGGTTCGGCCCCTGCACCCTGCGCTGGATCCACCTGCAGTGCCTGCGCGAGCTCGCCCACCACTGCGGCCACGCCGACATCCTGCGCGAGCAGATCCTCGCCGCGCGAGGGTCCGAGGGGTAGCGCGTGACCGGCTGGGGACCGGAGTCCGGGGTCGTCGAGCTCCCGGACGGTCGTCGCGTCCGGGCCACCGGCCTGCGCCGTCCGCGCGGGGACGTGCCACCCCCCGACCTCGCCGTGTACCTGCTCGGCCGGGACCCGCAGGTCCGCGGGTGGCCGTACCGGTGGGTGCGCTGGCGGGACTTCGGCGTACCGGCCGCGACCGAGGACGCCCTCGACGCGCTCCGTGAGGCCCACCGACGCGCGGAGGGCGAGCGGGTCGAGTTCGCCTGCGGTGGTGGCGTCGGCCGCACCGGCACCGCGTTCGCAGCCCTGGCGGTCCTGAGCGGTGTGGACGTCGACGACGCCGTCGGCTGGGTCAGGGAGCACCACCACCGGCGGGCGGTGGAGACGCGAGGGCAGCGACGGTGGCTCGCTGAGGTCGCGCCGCTCCTCCACGGCTGAGTGTGGACCGCCGCCCACGGCCATCAGCGGCGGTGGTCGGTGCCGTGCTCAGTCCTCGGGATCGAGGGAGGGGGACGTCCCGTCGACGTGCTCGACTCGCCGCTGCTCCCGCCATGCGACCCAGAAGCCGTAGAGGGCCATGGCGACCCCCAGCAGCACCAGCCCCGCGAGCCACCGGCTGACGGCGTCGGAGGCGAGGATCAGCTGCACCACCGCCAGCACGGCCACCGCGGTCAGCAGGACGGAGATCCGGAGCGACGCCTGGGGGCTCATACGGGGAGGGTAGGGCCCGGCTCACCGCTCGACCATGACTGGGAGCACCGTTCGTGGCTGGTAGCCCCGGGACTCCTCTACCCTCCGACCATGACCAGGCGAGCCGGGCTCCGCAGCACGGGCCGCCTCGCGGCGGCGGTCACGGGCGCGGCTGCGCTCGCCCTGCTCAGCGGCTGCGCCGCCCCGGTGGCGGAGAGCGACCCGGTCGACGGCGCCACCCCCGCCGGCGACGCGACGAGCGCAGCCTCCGCACCGGCGCTGTGGCCGGCCGGCGCCGCCTTCGACTACCAGCTGGGTGGGGCCTCGCCACCACCCGAGGGCGTCACCGTCGTGGTCCGGGACAGCACCGATCCGCCGGCTGACGTCGGCTACGACATCTGCTACGTCAACGGTTTCCAGAGCCAGCCGGGGGTGGAGTGGCCCGAGGAGTTGCTGCTCCACGACGCGTCCGGTGAGCTGCTCGTCGACCCCGGCTGGCCCGACGAGCATCTCTTCGACACCTCCACTGCCGCCTACCGCAGTGCGGTCACTGAGCGGCTCGCCGTGGACGTCTGGGCCTGCGCCGCGGCGGGGTACGAGGCGGTCGAGTACGACAACCTCGACTCGTACACCCGCTCCGAGGGCGCGCTCACCCTCGACGACGCCGCGGCGCTGGCCGCCCTCCTGGTGCAGGAGGCCCACGCGGTCGGCCTCGCCGCCGGTCAGAAGAACACCGCGGAGCTCGGGGACCGGGGCCGCGACGAGATCGGCTTCGACTTCGCGGTCGTGGAGGAGTGCGCGAGCTTCGAGGAGTGCGCCGACTTCACCGACGTCTACGGCGACGCCGTGCTCGACGTGGAGTACACCGACGACCTCAGCGCCGACTTCGAGGAGCTCTGCGCCAGCGGTGACGTCCCGGCCAGCACCATCCTGCGCGACCGGGACCTGGTCGTCCGTGGCGAGGAGGGCTACACCTACCAGCGCTGCTGACGCCTCGACGTCACCCGTTCGTCCGTCGGGACGTGCGTCCCAGAGCCCGACAGCGCGCACGGAGCACCGTCGGGCTCTGAGGAGCACGAACTGACGAGGACGCAGCCGGTCAGCGGACGGTGACGACCGTCTCGAGCGGCCTCAGGACGTCGAGCCGGTGCCCAGGCTCCCGGCCCACTCGACCAGCCGGTCGAAGCCGGCGTCCAGCTCGGCGGCCACCTGCTGACGCGACGGGTCCTCGTCGTACCAGGCGACCTGGTCGAAGGCGGCCCGGTCGTAGCGGATGGTGGTGGCGAAGTCCGGCACCAGGGCGCGCAGCTTGGCGCAGTCGAAGACCATCGAGTGCGCCTTGTCCCCGACCAGCCCGTCGCCGACCGAGGGGATCGCCCGGGCGATGCTCTCCGAGGCCACGTGCACCAGCTCCGGCTCAACCCCGGCTGCGCGGCCCAGCCAGCTGTAGATCTGGTTCCAGGTGGGCGCGTGGTCGCCGGTGATGGTGAAGCTGTCGCCGATGGCCTCGGGGTGGCCGAGCAGCCCGACGAACCCGACGGCGAAGTCGTCGGTGTGGGTCAGCGTCCACTGGGTGGTGCCGTCGCCGTGCACGACCACGGGCTTGCCGGCGCGCATCCGGGCGACGTCGGTCCACTGACCCGAGGTGGGGATCAGCGTGTGGTCGTAGGTGTGGGAGGGCCGCACGATGGTGACCGGGGTGCCGTGCTCGCGGTTCGCGCGGACCAGGACGTCCTCGCAGGCGATCTTGTCCCGGGAGTACTGCCAGAACGGGTTGTGCAGCGGGGTGGACTCGGTGACCGGCACCCGCGCCGGCGGCTTCTGGTAGGCCGAGGCCGAGCTGATGAACACGTACTGGCCGGTGCGTCCGGTGAAGGTGCGCAGGTCGGCCTCGACGTGGTCGGGGGTGAAGGCGCGGAACTGGGCCACCACGTCGAACTCGCGGTTCCCGACCGCGGCCGCCACGGCCTCGGCGTCGGTGGCGTCGGCGGTGAGCCGCTCCACCTCCTCCGGCAGCTCGCGGGTGGTGGAGGAGCCGCGGTTCAGCACCGTGACCCGGTGCCCGCGGGCCACCGCGAGCCGGACGCTGGCCGTGCTGATGATGCCGCTGCCGCCGATGAAGAGCAGGTCGAGGTGCTTCATGCTGCTGATGCTGTC
This sequence comes from Auraticoccus monumenti, assembly GCF_900101785.1. Taxonomy (GTDB): domain Bacteria; phylum Actinomycetota; class Actinomycetes; order Propionibacteriales; family Propionibacteriaceae; genus Auraticoccus; species Auraticoccus monumenti. The sequence goes on from NZ_LT629688.1 coordinate 2,028,417, forward strand.
AGTCCACCCCGGACGCCGGGGCGGCGGGTCACCTCCGGCCGCGTCGGGCCCGCTCCGCCGCACCCACCCGCACCCGGCCCAGCCACTCCACGCCCATCCGGTGTCCGTCGGGGAACTGGTCACCGACGTCCCAGCGCCAGGTGGTCACCATGGCCAGCACCAGCAGCCGGCAGTCCTCGAGCAGGACCGGGTCGGCACCCGGGTAGAAGGGATCGACCTCCTCCGGCGCGTGGGCCAGGTCGAACTCGACCGGGCCGCGGCAGACCGTCTCGAAGTCGATGAACACCGGTCCGGACGAGGTGCTGAGGACGTTGCCCGGGTGCGGTTCGCCGTGCAGCAGCTGGTCCCGGCCGGAGGCGGCGACCGAGCGTCCGGTCTGGCGCAGGACGTCGCGGAGCAGCTCCCGGTCCGGCTCGCCCAGGCCGGGCGTCAGGGCGCGATCGGCCAGCAGCCGCTGGGCGGACTCCACCCGGTCCCCGGCGGAGGGGACCGCGACGTCCACCGTCCGCATCCCCGCGTGCAGCAGCGCCAGCGCGTCGGCGTAGTCCGCCGGTGCGACGGGGGAGGTCGTCGGCTCGTGGTAGGTCCACAGCGTCACCACGAACCCGTCGCGCTCGTGCACCCGCGGCTGCACCCGGGGGTCGAGGGCGGCCACCGGACTCCCGGTGGCGGTCGAGGCGGGAGGCGACGTCCACCTCGAGCCCGGCCACCTGGGCGTCGGCCGGCGCGACCCGGGCCAGCACGTCGCAGGGGAGCAGCCGCAGGACGAGCTTGTCGGAGTCCTGCAGGACGACCGCGTCCTCGACCAGCAGACCGAGCGAGGAGGCGGTGGACCGGGCCGCCGCGGTCGCCCGGACAGCCCTTGACGTCTCCACCTCGGCGACGATAGGCCCGTGCCGCCCGGCCCGCACCGGAGTTCCCTGCGCCGCCACGCCCACGTCGCAGGACGCGGATCCGACCCCAGGTCTTGTCAGCCCCCACCGCGTGTGGTGGTGTGAACGAGCACGCACCACCCACCCCTCACCACCCGGGGCGTCGCCCTCGGCGTCGTCGCCCGCAGGAGGCGCACCATGCCCGCTCTACCCCCAGCCACCCGCCGGCGCCGGCCCGCCGCCCTCGCCGCCTGGCTCGCCGCCGCGGCCCTGACCCTGCCCCTGCTCCCCACGGCCACCGCCGCCGCCGAGCCGTCCCCGGCCGCCGTCCCCGCCGACGTCGACGCGCTCGGTCTGGTGCCGCAGCCGGTCGCCGTCGAGCTCGGCTCCGGTGCCTGGCAGCCCACCGCGGGGATGCGCATCGCCGCCACCGGCGCGGCCAGACCGCTCGCGCAGGACCTCGCCGAGGAGCTCCGCACCTCCACCGGCTTCCGGGTCCCCGTCCCCTCCCGCCCGAAGCCCGGTGACCTGCAGATCGTGGTCGACCCGGACGCGGACTACACCGTCGAGGGCGCCGCCCCGACCGAGGAGTCCTACGTCCTGGACGTCACCGGCGACGGCGCCACGCTCACCGCCACCACCGCCCACGGCGCCCACAACGGCATCCAGACCCTGCGCCAGCTGATGCCGGCCTGGGTCGGCAGCGACCGCGTGGTGAACACCGACTGGTCGGTGCCCGCGGTGCGCGTCGAGGACGCCCCCCGCTTCGAGTACCGCGGCGTGATGCTCGACGTGGCCCGCTCCTTCCAGGACGTCGACATGGTCAAGCGCTACATCGACACCCTCGCGGGGCTCAAGGCCAGTCACCTGCACCTGCACCTGGCCGACGACCAGGGCTGGCGGATCGAGATCACCAACGAGGGCCGCGCCGAGGGCGACACCATCGACTACACCCGTCTCACCGAGGTCTCGGGCAAGACGTCGATGAACGAGAACGGCTACCAGCAAGAGCTCGGTCGCAGCGGCTACTACACCCAGGAGGAGTACGTCGACATCGTCGAGTACGCCCGGGACCACTTCATCACCGTCGTCCCCGAGATCGACGTCCCCGGGCACACCAACTCCGCGCTGCACGCCATCCCCGAGCTCAACACCGAGCGCTCCCTGCCCGCCCCCGACCCCGAGACCGGGGTGGTCGACTGGAACGGCACCGGGGCGGTGGGCTACTCCGCGCTCGACGAGCAGCACCAACCCACCTACGACTTCGTCAACCACGTGTTCGGTCAGATCGCGGACCTGACCCAGGGCCCGCTGGTCCACGTCGGGGGCGACGAGTCCACCGCGATGGGCCACGAGCGCTACGTCGACTTCGTCAGCCGCGCCGTGCCCGAGGTCCGTGAGACCACCGGCGCCGGCGTCATGGGGTGGACCGAGTTCGCCGAGGCCGGGCTCAGCGAGGGCGAGGGCTACTGGGAGGGCTCGGTCGTGCACTACTGGGTCGGCTCCGGTGACTGGGTCCGCGACTTCGTCTCCAAGGGCGGCAAGGCCGTGGTCTCCGACGCCAGCCGTTCCTACCTCGACATGAAGTACGACGCCATGACCCCGATCGGCTACACCTGGGCCTGCAGCGGTGACTGCGACTACCCCCGCTACTACGAGTGGGACCCGACCACCGTGGTCGAGGGCGGGCTGGCCGAGGAGGGCATCCTCGGCGTCGAGGCCCCGATGTGGTCAGAGACCATCCGCGGTGAGGACCAGGCCATGTACATGGCGCTGCCCCGGGCCGCGGCCATCCTGGAGACCGGGTGGACGCAGGCCGAGGACAAGGACGTGGACTCCTTCTCCGCCCGTCTCGGCGAGTACGGGGCCCACCTGACCGTCAACGACACCAACTACTACGAGAGCCGTCGGGCCCCGTGGCAGTGGAGCCTCGCCGGTCTGGACGCCACCGTGCGCCGCGGCCGCAGCGCCACGATCGACGTCGGCCTGGTGGCCGCCCCGGGCACCAAGCTGTCCGCCGACGGCACCTCGCTGGTGCCCGACACCTCCACCGACGACGGCGACCCGGCCTCGCAGAGCGTGCTGACCGAGCCGCTGAGCGCGGTGCTGGTCTGCGGCGACACCGAGCTGCCGGTCACCTTCACCGCGGAGGAGACCCGCAACGAGCTGCACGCGGCCGGCACCTACACCGCCCACGTCACCGGCAGCTTCACCGGCGCGACGGACTGCGAGCTGCAGACGTCGGCGGGGGAGAGCGCCCCGGTGTCGGTGAGCCTGGGACAGCCCGCGGCCCAGCCGGACGTCGACCTCGGTGAGCCCACGCTGGAGGTGGAGGAAGGCCCCATCGACAACGGTGCCTGGTTCTACCTGACCGTGGAGGGCTTCGCCCCCGAGGCCTACCTGGACGTGCTGATGGACGACACGCTGGTGTACCGGCTTCGCACCGACGAGCAGGGCCGCTTCGACCGCACCGCCCTGGTGCCGCGGGGCACCACGGACGGTGAGCACGAGCTGACGATCCGGCAAGGGGACCGGAGCGCCGAGGTGGTCCTCGACGTCGAGTCCGACATCCTGCCAGCGGTCGCGGTCGCTGCCGACGGCACCAGCCAGGAGATCGACGCGGTCAACCCGGCGAGCCGTACCGCGGGCATGCTGGCCCTGTACACCCCTGCCTTCGGCGACTCCACCCAGACCGACCAGTCTGGCGGCGAGGCCGTGCTCGAGGAGACCGAGACCCCCGGGTCCTACCGTGTCATCCAGGTCTGCACGGCGCTGACCACCTGTGCCGACCCAGGCAACAACGCGATCCCGGAGAACGGGGTGGTGCTCTCAGCCGCCCCCGGAGGCGATCCTGACGTCCGGCTGTTCCTGCGCGACCACATCAAGGTCGGTGACGTGGTGGAGCTGCAGAACCTCATCCGGACTGCCACCACGACGGTCGACGGCGTGAATCTCCCGTCCCGGGGGGCCGACCAGCTGGTCGTCTACACGTCGGCGGCGGGGCGTGAGAGCACCGGGACCAACGAGTGGGGCTACGAGGTCACCGTGGTCGACGGCCGTGTGGTCGGACGTGGCGGCAACGACCAGCAGATCCCCGACGACGGGTACGTCCTCTCCGGGCACGGCCTCCGCGCTACGTGGCTGTCCGACAACGCCGTGCTGGGTGCACGGGTGGAGCTGGACGGCTCCACGCTGACCGTGACGTACATCGCCGGCCCCTGACCGGTGACGGGACACCACCGGCTGCGGTGATCATGCTCGCGGTCGAGACCATGGAAGCCGGCCAGCTGCGCGATCAGCTCCTCCCGCTCCAGGGACGTCCCGGCAGGGACGTCCCTGGGGGAGGGGCGTTCCCAGCCGATCGACCTCCATCGGGTGATCGAGCTCATCAGCTCGCGAGTCGTCGCGGCAGACGGCCGGGGCTTCTACGCCCTCTCGAGTGATTCCGGGTGTGGGCGCCGGAACGAGTTCGTCCGGTCGACGGTGCTGCCACAGGGCCGAGATGGAGGACGCGGTGGTCGGGCTCGTGGGATCGGACGTGTCGAGGTGCTGGATCGCCATGGCGGGCAGCGAACGGACCGCCGTCAGCGGGCGACGTGGATGCCGAGGTCGGTGCGGCCGGGCAGCAGGTCCGCGCGGAGGGCCCGCGTGCCCTGGTAGTCCCCGTCCCGCAGGGTCCGGAACCGCCGGGCCGGTGTGGTGTCGACCGTGCGCAGCCGCTCCCGCAGTCGCGCGACCTCCCGCTCGACGCCGCCGGCGTCGAGGCTGTCGGCGTCGTGGACGACGTGCAGGTCGAGGGTCTCGATACCCACGTACCAGAGCACGCCGTGGGTGAGCGGGAACAACAGCGACTCCAGGTCGCCGCTGATGCCCCGCGGGCCGATCGAGCGGGCGTCCTCACCCGCGGTCACCACCACCAGCGCCCTGCGACCGGCGAGACCGCCGTCACCGTAGCGCCGCGGGACCCCGAGCTCGGGGTCGAGGTCGCCGTAGGCGAACCCGCTGGTGAGGACGCGGTCGAACCAGCCCTTCAGGATCGCCGGTGGGCCGTACCACCAGAGCGGGAACTGGATGACCAGCAGCTCGGCGGTGGCGAGCTTGGTCTGTTCCGCGCGCACGTCCGCGGGCAGCTGCCCCTGCTCGTACGCCCCGCCGACCAGCTCGGCCAGATTCCCCGGCTGCCCGGCGAGGTCCCCCAGGTCGCGGTCGTCGAGGACGGGGTCGAAGCCCTGGGCGTGCAGGTCGGAGGTGGCCACCTGGTAACGCCCCGACAGCTCCTGGATCCCCTCCTGGAAGAGGTGGTCGTTCAGTGACCCGCGACGCGGGTGCGCGTAGACCCAGAGGGCGGTACCGGGCTCCGGGGGGTGTCCGATGGTCATGCGGTCTGCTCCTCCGTGTCGTGCCCGTCGTCGGTGGCGATGGCCGTGACGACGCGGGCGAGGGTGCTGCGGGCTCGGGCGGCGCTGATCCGGCCGGCGAGCGCGCCGCGGGTCAGGGCGTCACCGGCGCCGATGATCGCGTGCAGGGCTGCCGCGTCGATCGGCCCGGCGAGGGGTTCCAGGGCCTCCCGGCACATGGCGAGGTAGGCGTCCTCGGCCTCCTGGCGCAGCAGGGTGAGGGTGGTGGAGCCCGCGAGCGCGGCGACCACGTCGGCCAGCTCGCGCCCCTCCGCCAGGCAGCAGTCGATGTAGGCCGCCGCGACGAGGCCGGCCACCGCCGGCAGCTCGCGCCCGGCACCACCGAGCGCGGCCGCCAGCGTCTCCCGCTGCCGGGCCTCGAACTCGCGGTACAGCGCCGCCAGGACCCCGGCCCGGTCGCCGAAGTGGTCGTAGACCAGCGGCTTGGTCACCCCCGCCCGGTCGGCGAGCCGGGCCAGGGTGAACTCGTCGGTGCCCGAGTCCCGGATGAGGTCGCGGGCTGCTGCGAGCAGCTGGGTGTGACGCTCCTGCTTGGACAACCGTCGACGTGGGACCGCGACGGCGTGCTCACTCATGGTGACTCCTCCTCCGGGATGGGCACGGTTGCTTACCGTCCGTAACTTACCATGAGTAGCCAGGAAGGAGGATCTGACGAACGCTGAGGACGCGTCGCTGCGGCAGCCGACCGGGGCGTCGACGCGGCGGGGCCGACTGGGTCGAGCCGTCAGGGGTGGTCCGCGTCAGACCTTCTCGTCCGTGCGCTGCTCGCCGGCCTCCGCCCGCGTCCGGCGACGCAGCAGGGCGGCGCGCACCAGGGGGGCGGCGATGACGACCAGGAAGGCCGCCAGCAGCACCGCGGAGATGGGACGGCCGGCGAACCCGGTCAGGTCGCCCCCGAACAGCAGCAGCGAGCGACGCAGGTTGCTCTCCAGCAGCCCACCCAGGACGAAGGCCAGCACCAGCGGTCCCGGCTCGAAGCCCGCCTTCTTCATCAGGTACCCGAGCGCGCCGAACACGATGACCAGGCCGACGTCGAAGGTGCTGTTGCGCACCGTGTAGACCCCGACCAGGGTGATCAGCACGGTGATCGGCGCCAGGATGGTCGCGCGCACCCGCAGGATGCGCACGAAGACCCCGACCAGGGGGATGCTCATCACCAGCAGCAGCACGTTCCCCAGGTACATGGAGTTGACCACCCCCCAGAACAGCTCGGGGTCCTCGGTCACCAGCTGCGGCCCGGGGGTGACGCCCTGGATCAGCAGGGCGCCGAAGATGACCGCCATGGTGGAGTTGGCCGGGATGCCCAGGGTCAGCAACGGCACGAAGGACGACGTCGCGGCGGCGTTGTTGGCGGTCTCCGGCCCGGCGACGCCCTCGACGGCACCCCTGCCGAAGCGGGAGGGGTCCTTGGCGCGCCTGCGCTCCCAGCCGTAGGAGGCCATCGAGGCCAGCGTCGCCCCACCACCGGGCAGCAGACCGAGGACGAAGCCGACGAGCGACCCGCGCCCGATGGCGCCGGAGGAGTCCCGGAGGTCCTGGCGCGAGGGCCAGGCGTTGGACACCGCCACCGGGGCCTGGGGGTTGCGGTGGCGTTCCTCCAGCGAGTGCAGGATCTCCCCCAACCCGAACAGGCCCATGGCGATCGGCACGAAGTCCAGCCCGTCGCCGAGGTCGAGGCTGCCGAAGGTGAAGCGCTCCGAGCCGGTGAAGGCGTCGCGCCCGACGGTGGCCAGCAGCAGCCCCAGGGCCGCGGCGACCAGGGCCTTGACCCTGCCGCCGTTGCTCACCGTGGACACCAGCACGATGCCCAGCAGGGCCAGCGCGGCGTACTCCGGTGGGCCGAAGTCGAGGGCGAACCCGGCCACCAGCGGGGCCAGGAAGGTGAGGGCGACGATGGACAGCGTCCCGCCCACGAAGGAGCCGGTGGCGGCGATCCCCAGCGCCGTCCCCGCGCGCCCCTGGCGGGCGAGGGCGTAGCCGTCGAAGACCGTCACCACCGAGGACGCCTCACCGGGCAGGCGCAGCAGCACCGAGGTGATGGTGCCGCCGTACTGCGCGCCGTAGAAGATGCCGGCCAGCAGGATGATCGCGGTCACCGGCTCGACCCCGTAGGTCACCGGCAGCAGGATGGCGATGGTCGCCGCGGGGCCCAGGCCGGGCAGGACGCCGATCAGCATCCCGATCAGCACGCCCAGGAAGCAGTAGAGGATGTTGGTCGGCTCGGCCAGCACCGCGAAGCCGTCGAGCACGTGAGAGAGGTCCACGAGGGTGGCTCCTAGAACAGGTGGGGGATGGTCACGCCGAGGGCCCCCACGAAGACGAGGTAGAACGCGAGGGTCGTGAGCAGGCTGACCAGCACCGAGGTGCGCCAGCTCTCACCGCCGATGAACCGGAGCCAGACGAAGGCCACCAGCAGCATCGGGATCTCGAAGCCGATCCGGGGGAAGGCGAGCAGGTAGCCGACCAGCGTCCCCAGGCCCGCGAGCACCCGCCAGCTGTTGGCGTCGAAGCGCTCGGCGTCGTCGGAGCGCCGGGCCAGCACCGCCAGGCCGACCCCCAGCAGCACGAGCAGCACCCCCAGCACGAGGGGGAAGGTGCCCGGACCAGGCTGGCCGGCCGACCCGACGCCCTGGCTGAGCGCACCGGCCACGGCGGCCACGCCAAGGGCGACGACCAGTCCGGCGACCACCAGGTTGGCCGTCGTGCCCATCGGTCGCCGCTCGGGCTCCTGAGCCGGCAGCGCCGACGCCCCCTCCTGCTCACCGGCGACCGGCGAGCCGGGCCCACCCGCGGTGCTCACTCGGCGCCGAAGTCGAGACCGGACTCCTCGACGAAGGTCCGGTACTCCTCGAGGCTCTCGGTCCACTCGCTGACGACCTCGGCGCCGTCGACCTCGTAGGGCACCAGCTGGTTGTCGGCGTTGAACGACTGGTAGGTCGCGTCGGCCCACACGGCGACGAAGGCCGCAGACAGCCGGTCGAGGACCGCCTGCGGGGTGCCCTTGGGGGCCACCATGGCCCGGGACTGGGTGACCACCGCGTCGATGCCGGACTCGGTGGCCGTGGGGACGTCGGGCAGCGACGGGTTGCGCTCGGCGCTCATCACGACCAGCGGGGTCACCTGACCGCTCTCGATCTGGCTGATCGACTCGCTGATCTGCACCACGGCCAGGTCGACCTGGCTGCCCAGGACGGCGGTCAGCGTGGGGGAGCCGCCGTCGAAGGGGACGGCCGTCCCCTCCAGCCCGGCCAGCTGCAGCACGTAGGCCGAGCTGAGCTGACTGCCGGTGCCGACCCCGGTCGTGCCGTAGCTGACCGGGCGGTCGGCCGCGCGCAGGTCGTCGATGGTGGTGAAGCCGGAGTCGGGGCTGGCCAGCAGCACGTAGTCGTCGCGGGAGACGCCGGTGATGACCTCGTAGTCGTCGATGTCCACGACGTCGGACTCCGGCACGGCCAGTGGCGTGATGTAGGCCAGGGTGCCGTTGAAGATCATGATGGTCTGGCCGTCGGCCGCGTCCCCGGCCAGCTCCTGCGCCGCGACGGCGCCGTTGGCGCCGGGGCGGTTCTCCACGAGCACGGGGACCCCGAGCTCCTGCGACAACGGGTCCGACATGGCCCGCAGGATGAGGTCGGCGCTGCCGCCGGGGTTGCCCCCGATGAGCATGGTGACGGCGCCGGTGGGGAACTCGGCGCCGGCTTCGCCGCCCTCGGAGCTGCTGCCGAGGTTCCCGCCGCAGGCGGTCAGGACGGCGGCCGAGCCGAGCCCGGACGCAGCCAGGAGCAGGGATCGGCGGGTGACGGTGGTGCTGGACATGGGCTGTCTCCTCGTTGAGTGGGGCGTCCGGGGCGCAGGTCGCCCCGCAGTCGGTCGTGCTCGGACGGTGTGGGCGGTGGGCCGGTGTGCCCCGGTGCCCGGCCCGCTGGTCAGCGGAACTGCTCGGACCAGGCAGCGGTGCGGAGCTGGCTCTCGGCGCGCCACCGGTGGATGGCCGACTCGAGCTCCGCCCGGACGGGGGCGTGCTCGGCCTCGTCGTAGAGGTCGTGCAGCTCCCCGGGGTCCGCCTCGAGGTCGAACAGCTGCCCGTCGTCGGGATCGAGGTAGCTGACCAGCTTCCACCGGTCGCGGACGACCATGGTCATCAGGGCCGTCCCGGACAGGATGCGGTCGCGGGCGTGCTCGGAGAAGACCTCGGGCCGGCCCGGGTACTCCTCACCGCGCAGCGCCGGGAGGAGCGAGCGGGCCTCGAACCAGGACGGCACCTCCACCCCGGCCAGCTCCAGCACGGTCGGGCCGAGGTCCATGTGCGAGGTCAGTCCGTCGAGCACCTGCCCCGCGGCGATCCGCCCCGGGCCCCACACGACGGCCGGCACGTGCACGCTGCCCTCGTACATCGTCCACTTCTGGCTGTGGCCGTGGTCGTTGAGGGTGTCGCCGTGGTCGGAGGTGAAGATGATCACGGTGTCGTCCAGCACGCCGCGCGCCGCCAGGGCGTCGCGCAGCACGCCGATCTGCTCGTCGATCATCGTGACGTTGGCGTGGTAGTGGCGCCGCTGCCGGAGCAGCTGCTCCTCGGTGGGCTCGTCCAGGTGCACGATCGCGTCGTGGTCGACCCCCATGTGCTGGGCGCGCAGGTCCTGCAGCGCCTGCGGCTGGGCGGCGATCTCCTCCGGGCTGCGGGAGGGCAGCGGGACGTCGCGGTCGCGGTAGGCGTCCAGGGCCTGCGGCGTCGGGTCGTAGGGCGGGTGGGGGCCGGGGAAGCCGACCTGCAGGAAGAACGGGCGGTCCCCGCGCCAGCGCTCCAGCCACATCGCGGCCAGCGAGCCGACGAAGGTGTCGGCGTGCAGGTCGGCGGGCGGCTCCCACTCGAACGCGCCGAGGCGCTCGGTGTAGTCCTCGCGCTCGGCGTAGGTGACCCGGCTGGGCTTGCGGACCCCACGGGCCCACAGCGCCTTGTCCCAGGTGTCGAGGTAGAAGGGCAGCCGGGGGGTGTCACGGTCCTTGTTCTCCACGACGTGGCGCTCGTGGAAACCCACCGAGGCCTCGTAGGGGTAGGTGTGCATCTTGCCGACGTTGACGCAGTGGTAGCCGGCCTCACCGAGGCGCTCGACCCAGGAGTGGTGCCAGGGCTCGTCGTTGCGCAGCACGCCGGTGGTGTGCGGGAACAACCCCGAGAACAGGCTGGCCCGGCTGGGGGCGCAGGAGGGGGACGTCACGTAGGTCCGGGTCAGCGCAGCGCCCTCGGCGACCAGGCGGTCGAGGTTCGGGGTGTCGACGTGGTCGTGGCCCAGCGCGGCGATGGTGTCGAAGCGCTGCTGGTCGGTGATGACGAAGACGATGTTGGGGCGCTCGCGCGTGGCGTCGGGGGACGCGGGCGCGGCCGGGGTCGAGTGCAGTCGTGAGGCAGACATTGGCTCATCTCGTGGTGGCGACGGTCGTCAGGCGGTGCTCGCCGTTCATTGCGTAGAATCGAGTACAACACAGTGAACAAAGCGGGGTCAACCGGTGCCAGCCGGGCGAAGGCGGGGACGGCGCATGACATGGTTGGCTGGGCCTCGGCACCCCCCAGCTGACTGACAAGGAAGTGATCAGCATCGGATCCGACGCACGCGACCTCGCCCCCGCCGTCACCCGCTCGATCAGGATCCTCGACATCCTGGCCGAGCACCGCGGCGAGGCGATGTCGCTGACCGAGATCGCCGCCGCGATCGGCGCGGCCAAGTCCTCGACCTCCAACCTCTGCGCCGTCCTCGAGGACAGCGGGCTCATCCAGCGTCGGCGTGGTGGCGGCTACGCCCTCGGGTCACGCACCGCCGAGCTCGGCGGGGCCTACATCAGCTCCTTCGACCAGCTGCAGGAGTTCCACCGCCTCTGCCTGGCCTCGCCGCACCTGTCCCAGCAGCTGGTCAAGGTGGCCCTGCTGGACGGCACCGAGGTGCTCTACCTGGCCCGGCACGAGGGCCGCGCACCGCTCCAGCTCGCGGCCAGCATCGGGGCCCGGTTCCCGGCCGCCTCCACCGCCGTGGGGAACGTGCTGCTGGCTGCGCTGGACGACGAGGAGATCGCACGCCGCTTCGCCGTACCCGGCGCCTTCCCCCGCTGGACCGCGACCAGCGTCGCCGACCTCGAGACGCTGGTGCGCCGCGTCGACCTGGCCCGCAGGCGGGGGTGGGCCGACGACGAGGGCGCGGTGCTGGCCGGGATGCAGGGCCTCGCCGTGGTGCTGCCGCCGGTGTACCAGCACGAGACGCCGCTGGCGCTGGGGGTCTCCTTCCCCGCGGCCGAGACGTCGGAGGAGGAGCGGGAGGAGCTGCTGGCGGAGCTGTGCTCGTTGCGCGACGACCTGATCGCACCCTTCCAGGCGATGCGTCCCGGCGGTGGGACGCCGGGCGGTCAGCGCGGGGGCACCCGGTAACGGAGGAAGGTCGGCGCGGCCAGCGCGCAGACCGCCACGCCGAGCACCACGAGCACACCGCCACCGGTGGTCGCCACCGCGGCCCCGGCCAGGGCGGCGACGCCCCCGTGGGCGACGTCGGCCACCCGCGGCCCGCCGACCACCACCACGGTGAAGACGCCCTGCAGGCGTCCACGGAGGTTGTCCTCGGCCGCGGTCTGCAGGATGGCGCCGCGGATCGCCGACGAGGCGACGTCAGCCGCCCCGGCCACGGCCAGGCAGACCAGCCCGAGCACGAGCACCACCGGGGCGGACCCGTCGGCCAGGAAGACGCAGACCCCGAACCCGGTGATGCCGAACCCCCAGACGGCGATGCACCACAGCACCGCCCGTCCCTGGCGCTCCACCCGGGACAACCAGCCGGAGAAGATCCCACCCAGCACCGCGCCGGCCGGGATGGCGGCGAACAGCAGCGCGAACTCCAGCCCACCCTCCTGGGGCCCGCCGAACTCGAGGTGGGCGATCTCGGGGAACAGGGCCCGCGGCATCCCGAACACCATGGCCACGATGTCGACCACGAAGGACATCAGCAGCACCGGACGCCCGCGCAGGTAGGCGAAGCCCTCCAGCACCGAGCGCAGACCGGGGGCCCGCGCCACCGCCGACCCCACGGCCTCCACCACCACCGGCATCGGCGGCAGCCGGATCACCGCGACCAGGGTGATGAGCAGCGTCAGGGTGTCGACGAGGTAGAGCCAGGAGTAGCCCAGCAGGGGGATGAGCGCGCCACCCACCAGGGGCCCGGCGATCGCCCCGGCCTGGAAGACCGTGGTGGACAGCGCGTTGGCCGCCGGCAGCTGCCCGGCCGGCAGCAGCCGCGGCAGGATCGCCGAGCGGGTGGGGGAGTTGACGGCGAAGAACGCCTGCTGGACCGCGAACAACCACAGCAGCAGCCACACGTCCTGCAGCCCCATCGCGGCCTGGACCCAGAACAGCGCGCTGGTGACGATCAGCCCGACCGTGGTGACCATCAGCACCCGCCGCCGGTCGAAGTGGTCGGCCAGCGCCCCGCCGTAGAGCCCGAAGACCACCAGCGGGACGAGGCCGAAGACCCCGGTCAGGCCGACGTAGGCCGAGGAACCGGTGATGGCGTAGATCTGCGTCGGCACCGCCACCACGGTGAGCTGGGCGCCGATCACGGTGATGATCTGGGCGGTCCAGAGCCGGCGGAAGTGCGGGTTCGCCAGGGGGCGGGTGTCCGCCAGCAGGTCCCGCAACGCCATGGGCCGGAACCCTACTGCCGCCGCGGCGGGCGGGTGGACGCCGGGCCGGGTGGGCGCTGGCGGCCTCCGACGACTAATGTCTCCCTATGGCTACAGGATCCGCCGCATGACCTCCTCCGACACCGTCGTCTCCGTCTTCGACGACGTCCTCGCCCAGTTCCCCGGGCTCGAGGTGCACCAGTTCCACAAGTCCACCCTCCTCGGCCTCTCGTGGGCGATCGAGGACGAGTTCTGCGCCCGGGCCGACCGCCCGGTGCTGGTCGCCGCCTTCCAGAAGGCCGAGTTCTGGGAGAGGTCCCGCGAGCGCTGGACCAGCCTCGCCAAGATCTCCCACCAGACCCTGGTGATCGCCGACTTCGAGGACCTCGGCGCCGAGCCGGACGTCAACCTCACCACCGTTCCCGTGGCCCCGGGCTCGCCGATGTCGCGGGAGTGGATCGTCGTCTGCGACGCCACCGACCTCCCGGCCGCGCTGATCGCCCGCGAGCTGCCCGGCCAGAGCACGGTGCCGGACCGCAAGCGCGAGTTCGAGGCCTTCTGGACCACCGAGCTGGACGTGGTCCGGGCCGCCAGCCGGGCCTCGGCGCAGATCGCGGCCGCTGCCGGTGCCCCGGTCGCCGCCCCGCTGCTCTACCACCTGGCCGAGCAGCCGGTCTCCGGCAGCGTCTCGGCCAGCGCGGTGTCCCGGCTGTTCAACCGGATCGTGGTCTACCTCGACCGCGCCACCACCGGCCCCCTCCCGCTGCCCTCGATGGCCTGAGCCTCAGCGGGCAGCGGGACGTCCGGCTCACCGCCGGGCGAAGACCACGTGGTCGTCGAGGTGCTGCCAGACCGTCCCGGTCTCGCGGAACCCGGCGCTGCGCAGCGCCTCGAGGTGGAACCCGAGGGTGACCTTGGGGGGCGGGGCCTGCTTGCCGGCCCACCGCCGCTGCCGTTCCGCCACGGCCTCGGCGTACTCCGGGCGGCTCTCCGCCGCCACCCACCAGGCGTCCCAGGGGTCCGCGCCGTCGGCGAAGGTGCGCTCCTGGGTGAGCTCGTCGTCGCGGCGGGCCACGTCGGCCAGGGTCGGGTTGCTGATCGGGTCGTAGCCCAGGTGGTCGGCGTCCATGAACACCGCCCCCTCCGGCAGCCCCTCGGCCAGCGTCAGGTAGAGCCGGGTGAGGTCGCCCGGGTGCAGCCAGTGCAGCGCGGTGGAGCTGACCACCGCGTCCAGCGAGCCCAGGTCGAGGTCGTCGGCCCAGGTCGGCTCGGTCAGGTCGGCGTCGAGCACGGTGACCCGCGGGTCCAGGCCCACGGTGTCGCGGGCGATCGCCAGCAGCACGGGGTCCATGTCGACGGCGGTGATGGTCGCCTGCGGAAGCCGTCGGGCGGCCGCCGCGGTCAGCGACCCCGGACCGCAGGCGAGGTCGAGCACCCGCGCACGCGGCCCGACGCTGAGCGCGAGGGTGCTGAGCAGGGCGTCGAAGCGGGCGTCGCGGTGGTTGATGTAGGCGCTCTGCTGGCGGTCCCAGCGGTCGAGCAGCTCGGCGGGGGTGGGCGTCGTGGTCACGTGTCGGTCTCCGGTCCTGGATGGGGGTCGGTGGGTGGTTCGGCCGGGGGGCAGGGGTCGGGGCTGAAGAGCAGGTGGAGGCGGCCGTCGAGCTCGGTGCGGTGCACCGCCACCCCGTAGACGGGCGCGAGCACGGCCGGCGCGAGCACCTCCGCCGGAGGGCCGGCGGCGACCACGCGACCGGCGTCGAGCAGCAGCACCGCGTCGCAGTAGTGCGCGGCGAGGTTGAGGTCGTGCAGCGTCACCACGGTGGTCGCGGCCAGCCCGCGGACGAGCTGCAGGATCTCGTGCTGGAAGCGGATGTCGAGGTGGTTGGTGGGCTCGTCCAGCAGGAGGTGACCGGCGTCCTGGGCGATCGCCCGGGCGACCAGCACGCGCTGCCGCTCCCCGCCGGAGAGCCGGGAGACGAGGCGCCCGGCCAGGTGCCGGGCGCGGACGTGGTCCAGGGCGGCGTGCGCGGCGGCGTGGTCGCCCGGGCGCGGGCGGGCCAGCGCGGGGCGGTGCGGGAGGCGTCCGAGCATGACCGTCTCCAGCACGGTGATCGGGAGCTCGGACTCCGGCTCCTGGGCCACCACCGCGACCCGGCGGGCCACCTCCTGCCGGGACAGGTCCCGGACCGGTGTCCCGTCCACCACGACGGCACCCGCCTGCGGCGTGAGGGCGTCGTACAGGGTCCGCAGCAGGGTCGTCTTGCCGCTGCCGTTGGGGCCGATCACCCCGACCACCTGCCCGGTCCGGGCGGTCAGGTCGACGTCGTGCAGGACGGTCCGCCCGCCGCGGGCGAGGTGGATGCCGGAGGCGTGCAGCACCTAGCGGGCCAGCTGCTCGGTGAGCTGGCCGACACCGTCGACGCTGAGCGGGGTGGGCGGGTCGGTGTAGGGGAAGCGCAGGGTGAGCACCCGGTCCTGCTGGACGGCGGTGAGCTGCTGCGCGGCGGGGAGGTCGGCGAAGGCGTCCCGGACCGCGCTGTCGTCCTCGTCGGAGTACAGCAGCACGACCACGTCGGGGTCGCGGTCCAGGAGGTCCTCGGCGCTGCCCTCGAAGACCCGCTGCTGGTCGTCGGCGTAGACGTTGTCCAGCCCGGCGGCCTCGAAGAGCGGCGTCACCATGCTGGGTGCGCCGTAGGGGTAGAAGGTGCCGCCGCCCTGGGGGATGTAGAGCGCAGCGGCGGTCAGCCGCTCCCCGGCCGGCTCGAGCTGGGTCAGCTGCTGCGTCAGCCGGTCGTTGGTGGCCTGCGCCTGGTCGGTCGCCCCCAGCATCCGGCCGTACTCGGTGACCTGGTCCTGCACCCACTGGAAGGAGGCGGTGCCGGTCTGGGGACTGGTGCCGTCGGGGCAGTAGGCGGGCGGGGTGTAGACGGGGATGCCGGCGGCGGTGAGGGCGCCGCTGTCCACGCCGTTGGTCGGGCCGATGACCAGGTCCGGGTCGGCGGCGAGCACGACCTCCGAGGAGATCACCGAGCCACCGGTCTCCCCGACGCCGGACTCCACCACCGGGATGGCCTCGGCGGCGGCCTGCAGGTCGGGGTCGTAGACGTCGGTGGGCAGCGTGCCCGTCCGTGAGACCACCCGGTCCACGGCTCCGACCGCGTCCAGCAGCGGGATCGTGTCGGCCCCGATCAGGAAGATGCGCTGCGGTGCGGCGTCCAGGGTGAGCTCGGTGCCGCAGCTGGTCACCGTCACCGGGAAGCCTCCTGCCGAGGGGGCGGCTGCCGGGTCGGAGCCGGAGCCGGGGGCGGGGGAGCCGGCGGTGGGGGAGGCGCAGGACGTGGCGAGCAGCGTGGTGGCGGCGAGCGCGAGGCCCAGGGTGGCCAGGCGTCGGGGCAGGAGCAGGTGGGGCACGGGGTTCCTCGCTGTGGTGGGTGGGGTGGGAGTCAGGCGTGCTGGTGCAGCCGCTGGAGCAGGACCAGCAGGAAGGGGCCGCCGACGAGCCCGGTGACGATGCCGATCGGCAGCTCCTGCGGGCTGAAGGCGGTGCGGGCGAGGGTGTCGGTCCAGACCAGCACCGCTCCGCCGAGCAGGGCCGCGACCGGCACGAGGACGTGGTGGGTGGCCCCGACCAGCGCCCGGGCCAGGTGCGGGACGACCAGGCCGATGAAGCCGATGCCGCCGGAGACGGCGACCATCGTGCCGACGGCGACCGCCACCACCAGCGCCAGGACCAGCCGCATCCGGTCCGCGTCCACGCCCACGGTGAGCGCGGTCTCGTCCCCGGAGGCGATCGCGTCCAGCGCCCCGCCGAGGGCGGTCAGCAGCACCGCGGTGCCCAGCCCGACCACGGCGGCCACGGCCAGGGTGTCCCAGCGGGCCTGGTTGAGCGACCCCAGCAGCCAGAACAGCACCGACCGACCGGCCTCGGGGGAGTCGGAGGCGAAGATCAGGAAGCTGGTGACCGAGCTGAGGACGTAGCCGATCGCGATCCCGGCCAGCACCAGCCGCAGCGAGCTCACGGTGCCGCCCAGCCGGGCGAAGAAGAGCACCGCCAGCGTGGCCACCAGGGCGCCGGCGAAGGCCGTCACCGGCAGCAGGTAGGACCCCAGCGCCGACCCGAACCCGAGCAGGATGGCCGCGGCCGCCCCGGTCGAGGCGCCGGAGGTGACGCCCAGGACGTAGGGGTCGGCCAGGACGTTGCGGACCATCGCCTGCAGCGCGACCCCGGCGATCGAGAGGGTGGCCCCCACCACCACGGCCAGCAGCACCCGCGGCAGCCGGACGGTCCAGACGATGGCGTCCACCGCTGGGGGCGCCGCAGGCGCCTCTCCCCGGACGTGGCTCGCCAGGACCTCCAGCACCACCGCCGGGTGCACGGGGACGGGCCCGATGCCCACGGCGACGACGGCGGACACGAGCAGGAGCACCACGAGGCCGCAGGCCACGAGCCGGGGCGAGCGGGGACCTCGCCGACCTGCTGCTGTGTGCACGCGGTGACAGTATTGAGAATGATGCTCATCGTCAAAGCGAGGACGCCCGCAGCGGTGGGCCGTGACTTTTCTTCAAGATCCCCATCGGTGGACACGGCATCCTTGGCGCCGGGCTACGGATGCGGACGGGGAGATGGTGGAACAGGTCACGAGCGGGATCAGCTACTTCACGACAGCTGCCGGCGTCGAGCTCCTCCTCGGCCGGCTGGGCCTGTACCGGTACGCCCCGCACCTGCACGACACCTTCGTCGTCGGTGCCGTGTCCTCCGGCGTGGCGACGCTCTCCATCGACGGTCGGGTCCACCACCCGCGGGTGGGGCAGCTCGTGCTCTGCAACCCGCTCGAGGTCCACGACGGGTCCGCGCTCAGCGGCGACGTGGTGTACCGGTCGAGCTTCCCCTCCACGGCGTTCCTGCAGGACGTCGTCACCGACGGCCGACCCGGTAGCCGCACACGGCCTGTCCGGTTCCCCGTGTCGGTGGTCGACGACCCCGTGGGTGCCGCCATGTTCCACCGCGCGCACGAGGTCTCCCGACGGGGGGACTGCGCGCTCGAGGCGGAGGAACGCCTGGTCGAGACGTACGCGTACTGCCTGGCGCGTCATGCGGGGGTGCGCACCGCAGGGGCCGGGAGGACGGCGGGGCCGGTCGGGCGTGCGGTGACCCTGCTGTCGGACCGCTACGCCGACAGGATCACGCTGGCCGACCTCGTCGCCGAGGCCGGGGTCCCGCGCCACCGCCTGATCACCGCCTTCCGCCGCCAGGTGGGCCTGACCCCGCACGCGTACCTGGTCAGCCGGCGGACCGTCGCCGCCAAGGCGCTCCTGCGGGGTGGGGAGAAGAGCTCCGACGTCGCCGCCAGGACCGGCTTCGCCGACCAGGCCCACCTCACCCGGACGTTCAAGGCCCACTTCGGCGTCACCCCCGGCGCCTACCAGCAGGCCGTCCGCGCCCGCTGATCCCGCACCACGCAGATCCAGGAGCACCCACCATGACGGCGAGACGCCTCCCCGAGCCCTACCGCATCAAGGTCGTCGAGCGCATCCGGCCGACGACACGACGCCACCGCGAGGAGGCGCTGGACCGGGCCGGGCTCAACCTCTTCTCCTTGGACAGCGACGACGTCTACATCGACCTGCTGACCGACAGCGGGACGGGAGCGCTGAGCGACCGGCAGTGGAGCGGTCTGCTCACCGGCGACGAGTCCTACGCGGGCAGCAGGAGCTTCCACCGTCTGCAGGCCACCGTGTCCGACCTCCTCGGTCTGCCGCTGACCATCCCCACCCACCAGGGCAGGGCCGCGGAGAACATCCTGTTCCCCGAGCTGGTCGCGCGCTGCGACTCGTCCACGCCGGTGTTCATCTCGAACTTCCACTTCGAGACGACCAAGGCCCACGTCGAGGCAGCCGGGGCCAGGGCGGTCAACACCCTGACCCCGCACGCGCTGGACACCGCCACGCCGCACCCGTGGAAGGGGAACTTCGACGTCGCCGCGCTGAGGTCGGCGATCGACGAGCACGGACCCGCGAACGTGGCCGGGGTCGTCGCCACGATCACCTGCAACACCTCCGGGGGTCAGCCGGTGTCGGTGGCCAACCTGCGCGAGGTGTCGGCGATCGCCCGTGCGGCAGGGATACCGGTCGTCCTCGACATCGCCCGTTTCGCGGAGAACGCCTGGTTCGTCAGGCAGCGCGAGGAGGAGTTCAGGAACAGCACCATCCGCGAGGTGGTGGCGGAGATGATGGCCTGCGGGGACGTGGTCGTCGCGTCGGCGAAGAAGGACGGCCTGGCGAACATCGGCGGGTTCTGCGCCTTCCGCGAGGACGGGGACCTGTACCGGGGCGCCCAGCAACGATGCCTGCTGACCGAGGGTTTCCTCACCTACGGAGGGCTGGCGGGCCGCGACATGGAGGCGATGGCCATCGGCCTGGAGGAGGCGGTTGACCTCGACCACCTCACCCACCGGATCGGGCAGGTCGCCCACCTCGGTGACCGGCTGCGCGAGGGAGGCGTGCCCATCCAGCTGCCCACCGGGGGGCACGCGGTCTTCGTCGACGCCGGGGCCCTGCTGCCCCACCTGCCCCACGACCAGTTCCCCGGGCACGCCCTCGCCTGCGAGCTGTACCTGGAGGCCGGCGTGCGGTCGGTCGAGATCGGGTCCCTGCTCCTCGGCCGCGATCCCGACACCGGCGAGCAGGAGCGGGCGCCGCTGGAGCTGCTGCGGCTCGCCGTGCCGCGCCGGGCCTACACCAACGACCACCTGGACCACGTCGCCGACGCGCTGCTCGACGTAGCAGCCCGGGCCGCGGCGATCAGGGGCGTCGCCTTCACCTCCGAGCCACCCACCCTGCGCAACTTCACCGGTCGCTTCCGCTGGGTGTGACCGGGCCGCTCAGCCCGTCCGCCGCGCCCTCAGCACCAGGTCGTGGGTGTGGTGGCTGTGACCCGGCCGCGGACGTCGCTCGTCCAGCTCCACCGTCCACCCCGCGCCGAGGAGTGCGCGCACGTCGTCGGGCTGGTGGTAGTCGCTCGGGTCGAAGTCGGGGTGGGGTTCGCGACCGGTGAGGTCGTGGGTCACGTACAGCAGGGTGCCGCCTGGTGCCACGGAGTCGACCAGCGCCTCCAGGGCCGCGGCGTGCTGACGGAGCAGCGGGAGGTAGTGCGCCGAGACCAGGTCGTACCTGGACGCCCCGGGTGGGTCGACCGCGATGTCCGCCTGCGTCCACGTGATGCGACCGGCGAGCTGGTCGGGGGTGCTGACGGCGGCGCGCTCCAGGGCGATCCGCGAGACGTCCACCGCGGTCACCTGCCAGCCCTGCCCGGCGAGCCAGCGCGCGTCCGCACCCTCCCCGCACCCGAGGTCCAGCGCGCGTCCCGGTGCGAGGTCGGCCGCCTCCGCCACCAGGGCCGGGTTGGGCTGTCCGCTGAACAGCTGCGGGCTCTCCTGGTAACGGGCGTCCCACACGTCCTCGGTCATCGTCCCTCCTCCTGGCCCACGGCCCGCCGGGCGACGCGTGTCGTCGTCCTCGGGACCACCGTGCTCCACGCCGGAGCCCTGAAGCAACGCCGGTTGCTGATCCAGCAAGTCGGGGACGGCTGGCCTTTGCGGCCCCTTGGGCTGCCACGCTGACGCCCGTGGACACCCAACCTGTGCCCGGTCGGCCGGACCACCTCGAGGTCTCCTACCTGGCCCGACCGCAGCTCCGCCCGCTCCTGGTGCTGGCGGGCTTCCTGGTGCTCTACCCCGTCGGCGGCCTGGCCGGGATCATCCCGTTCTGGCTGGCCTGCGTCGGGATCGCGGTGATGGCCGTGATCATCGTCATCGGGCTGGTGGCCGCTCTCCGCAGCCACGGGTCGGCCCCGGTGCTGTGCCTGGACCCCGCGGGTGTGACGGTCGCCGGTGCGCCGCTGGTGCCCTGGTCGGACCTGCGGGGCGTGCGCATGGGCCCGATGCAGCCGTCCTGGTTGGTCGGTTCGACCCGGTACGTGACCCTGGCCCTGCTGCCGCGCGACGGCGTCGAGCTGCCCGGGCCCCCGCACTACCGGGGACGTCCGCAGCAGTGGGGGCGCTGGCAGCGTCTCCGCCTGCACGGGACCAACCTGATCCTGCTCCCGGCGGCGATGTCGGCCAGCGCCGAGGACATCGTCCGGGCCGCGGAGCGCTGGGGTGGGCTGCCGGTGGAGCAGGTGCCCTACCGTCCGCTGCGGACGTGGGCCCTGCTGCTCGGTGTGGGGATCGCCTTCGGCCTCGCGGCCGGGTTGCTCGTGACGCTGACGTTCCTCGTCGACTGAGCCCGAACGGCAGGGGCACCACGACCGGTTGCCCGCGTGGTGCCCCTACCGGTACGGCCGTCGGTCAGGAGACGAACCAGTCCTTCGGGTGGTAGTCGGCGGTGAGGTCGACGCGCTCCACCTGCGGCCGGGCCCAGCGCACCCCGTTGGCCAGGACCTGCTGGATCTCGGCCTGGTGGTAGACCGGGAACGCCTGGTCACCGGGGGAGAAGTAGAACAGCCGGCCCCGCCCGCGCCGCCAGGTCGCCCCGGAGCGGAACACCTCGCCGCCGGCGAAGGAGGAGATGAACAGCAGCTCGTCCGGGGCGGGGATGTCGAACTGCTCCCCGTACATCTCCTGCTCCGGGATCTGGATCGGGTTCGGCACCCCGGCGGTGATCGGGTGGGTCGGGTCGATGGTCCAGACCAGCTCTCGCTCGCCGTCACCACGCCACTTCAGCGAGCAGGTGGTGCCCAGCAGCCGGGTGAACACCTTGGAGTAGTGCCCGGAGTGCAGCACCAGCAGCCCCATCCCCGCGTGCACGTGGCGCAGCACCCGGGCCACCACCTCGTCCTCGACCTGGGCGTGGGCGATGTGGCCCCACCAGAGCAGGACGTCGGTCGCGGCCAGCCGCTCCTCGGTGAGGCCGTGCTCGGGCTCCTGCAGGGTGGCTGTGCTGACCTCGGCGTCCGCGCCCAGGTGGGCGCGGAGGCCGTCGGCGATGACGCTGTGGATGCCGTCGGGGTAGTGGCGGATCGCCTCGGGGTCGCGGCGGGTCTCGTGGACGTTCTCGTTCCACACCACCACCCTCAGCGGGCTGGTGGACGACGTGGTCTCGTGGGTGCTGCTCATGCGACAGGGACCTCCCGGTTCTCGGCGGCGGACTGGTAGACGGCGTCGAGCACCCGGCTGCGGTGCAGCGAGTACTCGCCGTGGTGACCGGCGTAGCGGGGCTCGCCCGCCGGACGGTCGGCCCCGGCGGCGACGGCCGCCAGGAACTCCTGGATCACCGAGCGGTGGTGCCCTCCGGGCACCTGCACGTCCGGTCGGGCCACCGTGGGTGCCCCCTCCACGTCGGAGTAGAGGGTCAGGGTGTCCTTGGTGGAGTAGTTGTCCACGTGCAGCCGGGCACCGCCGGTGGCGCCCAGCAGCTCGACCTCGATGTCCTCGAAGGCCTTGGAGTATGAGGCCCAGGACGCCTCGAGCCGGAGGCTGCCGCCGTTGTCCAGCCGCAGCAGGGCGCTGGCGAAGTCCTCGACCTCGAAGGGGTGGTGGTCGGCGACGCTGCCCAGCAGCCGCCGCCCGCCCCCGCGCCCGGCCCGGCCGAGCTCGCCGTAGGCCACGGCCGAGACGCTGGTCACCCGCGGCTCGTCCATCAGGTAGAGCGCGATGTCGAGGACGTGCGACCCGAGGTCGATCAGCGGTCCGCCACCGGCCAGGGCCTGGTTGGTGAACCAGGAGCCCATGCCGGGGACGCCGGCGCGGCGCATCCAGCTGGCCCGGGCGTGGTAGATCGAGCCGAACGGCGCCGAGTCCAGGTGGGAGCGCAGCCACTGGACGTCCGCGCGGCGGCGGTGGTTGTAGGCCACCTCCAGCACCCGGTCGTTGTCCCGGGCGGCGGCCACCATCTCCGCGGCCAGGTCGCCGTCGGTGGCCAGCGGCTTCTCGCAGAAGACGTGCTTGCCGCCGGTCAGCGCGGCGACGGCGATCGGGTGGTGCAGGTAGTTGGGGACGCCGATGGAGACGATGTCCAGGTCGTCCCGGGCCACCAGCTCCTCCCAGTCGGCGTAGAGGCTCTCCACCTGCCGGGTCTCACCCAGCTCGGCGAGACGGGCGGGCTCCTGGCCGGCGAGGGCCACCACGCGGGCGCCGGGCAGGGCGGTGAAGGCGTCCAGGTGGGTGGTGCCCGCGAAGCCCAGGCCGATCACCCCCACCCTCAGCTCGGCGGTCTCGTTCTGGTTCGCGGCAGGCTGGGACGTCGTCGATGACATGGGAACGGGGTTCTCCTGAGGTCTGTTGCTGGCGACGGTCACCGTCGCCCGGACAGGGCTGTTCTCTGCTGCCCAACGGTAGTGGGGTCGAGGGCGCACCTTCCACGCGCACCCCGGCGTGGCGTCGGCGGATCGGCTCGGTGCCTTGCCCTGGTCGGGTGGTCGTGCGACGGTCGGCGGAGGAGGTGGTCACGTGTCGATCGACATCGAGGAGCTGCTGGAGCTGGAGCACCGGGGCTGGCGCTCCCTGTGCGAGGGCCGTGGGGGCGAGTTCTACGGTGCCACCACGACGCCGGAGGCCGTGATGGTGCAGGCCGACGGGACGGTGCTGGACCACCAGGCGGTCGTGGCCTCGCTGGGGCGGGCCCGGCCCTGGACGGGCTACGAGATCAGCGACGCGCGGCTGGTGCCCCTCGGGGAGGACCACGTCGCCCTCCTCTACACCGGACGCGCCCACCGCGAGGACGAGCCGCCCTTCGAGGCCCTGATGTGCAGCGTCTGGACCAGGGCCGGTGGTCCGTGGCGGCTGGCGCTGCACCAGCAGACCGTCCCCACCGGCGGCACGGCCGGACCGGGGCCGGAGGGGACCGGCTCGGACGTCCAGGCGCGCGACTGAGGGTCCGGTGCTCCCCCGCAGCACGCCCGGGTCAGCGACCTTGGCAGGATGAGGGACATGAAGACCCTGCGACTGCCTCAGACCGACATGGAAGCCGGCAACATCGTCCTCGGGCTGATGCGGATCCCGGACCTCGACGACGAGGAGATCCGTACGCTGGTCGGGACCGCCCGTGACGTCGGGGTGACGATGTTCGACCACGCCGACGTCTACGGGGGCGACCACCTGTGCGAGCGGCGCTTCGGGGACGCGATGCGCCTCAGCCCGAGCGAGCGCGAGTCGGTGCAGATCCAGTCCAAGGTCGGCATCCGCGACGGCTGGTTCGACTTCTCCACCGAGCACATCCTCTCCTCGGTCGACGCCTCGTTGGAGGCGCTGCGGACCGAGTACCTCGACGTGCTGCTGCTGCACCGCCCGGACGCCCTGGTGGAACCCGAGGAGGTCGCTGCCGCCTTCGACCGGCTCCACTCCTCGGGCAAGGTGCGGAACTTCGGCGTCTCGAACCACACGCCCTACCAGGTGGAGCTGCTGAAGACGGCGGTCCAGCAGCCCCTGGCCTTCAACCAGGTGCAGCTGAGCATCACGCACGCCCCGATGATCGCGGCCGGGGTGGCCTCCAACATGCAGGAGCTGCCCCAGTCGATCGACCGGGACAACGGCATCCTCGACTACGCCCGCCTGCACGGCATCACCCTGCAGGCGTGGTCGCCCTTCCAGGCCGGGTTCTTCACCGGGGTCTTCCTCGGTGACCGCGAGAACCACGCCGAGCTGAACGACGTGCTGGACGAGCTCGCCGCCCGGTACGAGGTGACGCCGACGGGCATCGCCACCGCGTGGATCACCCGGCACCCCGCCGACATGCAGGTCGTGCTGGGCACCACGAAGCCCGAGCGGGTGCGCGAGGCCGCCGCCGGCTCGGAGCTGCGGCTGACCCGACCCGAGTGGTACCGCCTGTACACCGCAGCGGGCTACCTGGTCCCGTAGCGGGTCATCGCCGGCCGGGTCTTCACGCCGGCCGCCTGCGGTGGCACGGTGGTGTCCATGGGTGAGGTGGACTGGACCAGGCGGCTGCACGACCAGCTGGACTGGCACTGGCAGGTGGCGGCACGGCCCCGGCTCGAGGGTCTGACCGACGAGGAGTACCACTGGGAGCCGGTCGCGGGGTGCTGGGGTGTCCGGGCGCGCAGCGAGGGCACCCCGCCCGACGCCCCCGGCTCGGGCGGGTGGACGCCCGACATCGCCTTCCCCGAGCCCGTGCCGGCGCCGGTGACCACCATCGCCTGGCGGCTGGCGCACGTGGTGGTGGGCATCTTCGGGATCCGCTCGGTCTCGCACCTGGGGGCGAGCTTCCCCTGGGGGACGGGCTACCAGGACTGGCGCTACGCCGGCACCGCCGCCGAGGCCCTCGAGCAGCTCGACACCACCTACGGCGCCTGGCGGGACGGCGTCGCGGCCCTGGACCAGCAGGCCCTGGCGACCCCGGTCGGTGAGGCTGAGGGGGACTTCGCCGAGCACCCGATGGCCGAGCTGGTGCTGCACATCAACCGCGAGGCCGTGCACCACCTGGCCGAGGTCGCCCTGCTGCGCGACCTCTACCTGCGGCGCAGCTGAGCCCGCACCGCCGCCGGCACCGAGCGCAGCGGGCGGCGGGGGACGTCGCGGTAGCCGCCGGCCTCGAGACCCGCCAGCCGCTCGAAGACGTTGGCGGCCGCCCGGTCACCGGTGCGCAGCCAGGACCAGGCGGTGGCCAGCACGTAGGCGGGCAGGAAGAGCACCCCCAGCAGCGCGAACCACTGCCAGCTGTGGCGCTCCTCGTGGGCCAGCAGAGCACCCTCCCGGTGCCCGGACCAGGGCGCCCGGCTGACCAGCACGTTGCCCACGGTGAAGGCCGCGGCCACGGGGAAGGGCGGCCGGTAGCCCTCGGCCAGCCAGAGCCCCCGGGGCCCCCGGCGCACCCGCGCCCGACCCACCGCGGCGATCCCCAGACCCACCGGGGTGGACAGGTTCACCCAGTTCCCCAGCTCGCGCAGCCGGTGCCGGACCTCCATGTCCGGCAGTGAACCACGCCTCGCGCCGGCCGTTTGTAACGAATCAGACGAACCCTGGACAGTGGCAAACGCTTGCGCGTACGTTCGTCCCGTCTTTCACGTCGACGAAGAGGAGAGAGATGAGCGTCAGCCGCAGGCAGTTCCTGATGGCCTCCGGGGGCATCGCCGCCGTAGCCGTGTCCGGCGGGCTCACCGCGTGCGGGTCCGGTGGCTCGGGGAGCGCGGACGGGTCGGCCGAGCTGACCTTCACCTGGTGGGGCAACGAGGTGCGCAACGCCAACACCAGCGAGGCCATCGCCGCCTACCAGGAGGCGAACCCCGACATCACCATCGCCGAGCAGCCGGGCGAGTGGGCCAGCTACTGGGACAAGCTCGCCACCCAGACCGCCGGCAACACCACCCCCGACGTGATCCAGATGGACATGGCCTACATCACCGAGTACGGCAGCCGCGGGGCGCTGCTGGACCTCGAGGAGCACGGGGTCGACGTCTCCAAGTTCGCCGAGGGGACGGTCGACTCCGGCCGCATCGACGGCAAGCTGTACGGCGTCAACGCCGGCATCAACACCCCGGTCATCCTGGCCAACCCGGAGCTGTTCGAGGAGGCCGGCATGGACCTCCCCGACGACACCACGTGGACGTGGGAGGAGGCCAGCGAGATCGCGGCCGAGCTCACCTCCAAGCTGGGCGACGGCCGGTTCGGGATGGCCTCGATCTTCAACGACGTGATGCTGAGCGCCTGGCTGCGGCAGAACGGCAAGGAGCTCTTCGTCCCCGAGGGGCTCGGCTTCGGTGCCGAGGACGCGGTCGGGTGGTTCGAGCTGCAGCAGTCCTTCATGGAGGCCGAGGCGATCCCGGGTCCGGCCCAGATCAGCGAGGACTCGACCAAGTCGCTGGACCAGGGCGACCTCGCCACCGGCAAGGTGGCGATGGCCCAGTTCTGGTCCAACCAGGTGGAGGCCGTCAACGCCGCCTCCGGGGTGACCATGACCATGCTGCGCTTCCCGAGCACGACCGGGCAGGCCACCGACCGCCAGGCCTGGTACAAGGCGTCGATGCTCTGGTCGGCCTCGGCCCGCAGCGAGAACCCCGAGGCCGCGGTGGCCCTGATCAACTGGTGGGTCAACTCCAGCGAGGCGGCCCAGGCGAACCTGGCCGAGCGCGGGATCCCGGCCAACACCGAGCGGCTGGAGGAGATCACCCCCTCGCTCTCGGAGGACCAGCAGGGCGTGGCGGCGTTCATCGCCGAGATCGAGCCCGAGCTCGGCACCACCCCGATCGCGCCGCCGCCCGGCGGTGGTGGCATCGGCGACATCATGCTGCGCTACCAGTTGGAGATGCTGTTCGGGCGGGCCTCGGGCGCCGACGCGGCGCGCGGGTTCGTGGAAGAGGCCGCGGCGAACATGAAGGTCTGACCCGTGAGCGTCATCTCCGAGCTCTCCAACGTCAGGACGACCAAGGCCCGGACCCCGGAGGAGAAGGCGGCCCGCCGCAAGGAGGCCGGCCGGGACAACAAGGCCGGCTACCTCTTCCTGCTGCCCTGGCTGGTCGGTCTGGTGGTCATCACCATCGGTCCGCTGATCGCCTCGCTCTACCTCTCCTTCACCGACTACAGCCTGATCACGGCACCGGAGTGGTCCGGGCTGGACAACTACGCCCGGATGCTCGAGGACCCCCGGCTGCACAACGCGCTCAAGGTCACCTTCATCTACGTGGTCGTGAGCGTGCCCGTGCAGCTGGGGGTGGCCCTGGCCATCGCCCTCGCGCTGAACGAGGGGATGAAGGGGCTGCCCTTCTACCGCTCGATCTTCTACCTGCCCTCGCTGCTGGGCGGTTCGGTGGCCATCGCGCTGCTGTGGCGCCAGCTGTTCGGCACCGAGGGCCTGGTCAACCAGCTGCTCCGGCTGGTGGGGATCAACGCCACCACCGGGTGGGTCTCCGACCCGGGCTACGCGTTGTGGACGATCATCCTGCTGCACGTGTGGACGTTCGGGTCGCCGATGGTGATCTTCCTCGCCGGGCTCCGCCAGATCCCGGCGATGTACTACGAGGCCGCGGCGGTGGACGGGGCCAGCCGCTGGTCGCGGTTCGTCAAGATCACCCTGCCGCTGCTCTCGCCGATCATCTTCTTCAACCTCGTGCTGCAGGTGATCGGGGCCTTCCAGTCCTTCACCCAGGCCTACGTGGTCTCCAACGGCACCGGTGGCCCGTCGGACTCGACGATGTTCTACACGCTGTACCTCTACGACCGTGGCTTCGGCAACTTCGAGATGGGCTACGCCGCGGCGATGGCCTGGCTGCTGGTGGTCGTCGTCGGGGCCCTGACCGCCGTCAACTTCCTGCTCTCGAGGTTCTGGGTGTTCTACGATGACTGACCTTCAGACCGCTCCCACGGAGTCCGACGACCTCGATCGGGACCGTCCGGTCTCGGCGCCCACCGAGCGCCGGGGCAGGGGGGTGCTGCGCTCGCTGTCCAAGCACGCGCTGCTGATCGTGGCCAGCCTGGTGATGATCTACCCGCTGCTCTGGCTGCTGGTGAGCTCGCTCCGCCCGACCGAGGTGATCTTCCGGACACCCGGGCTCTGGCTGAACGACCTGGTGCTGTCCAACTACACCGAGGGCTGGTTCGCGCTCGGCAGCCCCTTCCACACCTACCTGTTCAACTCGTTCGTGGTGGTGGTCGGGGCCGTGGTGGGCAACCTGATCTCCTGCTCCCTGGCCGCCTACGCCTTCGCCCGGCTGAAGTTCCGGCTGCGGACGCTGTGGTTCTCGATCATGCTGGTGACGATCATGCTGCCGATCCACGTGATCGTGGTGCCGCAGTACATCATCTTCAACCTGCTCGGCTGGGTGAACACCATCATCCCGCTGGTGCTGCCGAAGTTCCTGGCCACCGACGCCTTCTTCGTCTTCCTCATGGTCCAGTTCATCCGCGGCATCCCCAAGGAGCTGGACGAGGCGGCCCGGATCGACGGCTGCGGGCACTGGCAGATCTTCACCCGGGTGATGCTGCCGCTGATGGGTCCGGCGCTGGCCACCTCGGCCATCTTCACCATCATCTGGACCTGGAGCGACTTCTTCACCCCGCTGATCTACCTCACCGACCCGACGACCTACACCGTCCCGCTGGCCCTGCGCTCCTTCCTGGACGCCACCAGCGGCAGCAACTGGGGGGCCATGTTCGCCATGTCGATCGTCTCCCTGCTGCCGATGTTCCTGGTCTTCCTGTTCGGTCAGCGGTTCCTGATCAAGGGCATCGCCACCACCGGCGGCAAGTGAGCGGCCGGGCCGCCGGGGTGGAGCACCCCGGCGGCCGGCTGCCTCACCACTCGGCGTAGGAGCCGTCCGGCAGGGACCACACCGGCGAGTTCCCCTCCACCGGGGTCCGGGCGGCGAGGCGCACCGCGTCCTCGTCGACCTCCACCCCCAGCCCGGGACCGGGAGGGGCGAGCAGGTGACCGTCCTGGAACACGAAGGGGTTCCCGACCAGGAGCGAGGACCACGGGTGCGCCCCGGGTCGGTGGACCTCCATCGGGCACTCCTGGATCAGGACGTTGGGCACGGCCAGGTCCACCTGCAGGCAGGCGGCCAGGGCCAGCGGCCCGGTGGCGCAGTGCGGGGCCAGCCGGACCCCGTGCAGGTCGGCCAGCGCGGCGATGCGGACCACCTCGCTGATCCCGTGGGCGTGGCTCAGGTCGGGCTGCAGGACGGCGATGCCGGACCCGATCACGTCCGAGACCTCCCACCGGTCGTAGAGCCGCTCGCCGGTGGCGATCGGCACCGTGGTGCCGGCGCACAGCCCGGCCAGGTCGCGCTGCAGCTCCGGGGGCAGCGGCTCCTCCACGAACAGCGGGTCCACCCCTCCCAGCCGGGCCAGCAGCCGGCGGGAGGCCGGGGCGGAGAAGCGGGCGTGCAGGTCCAGGGCGATGTCGACGTCAGGACCCACCTCCCGGCGCAGCGCCTCCCAGTGCTCCACCAGGCCGTCCAGCACCGAGGGGACGTCGAGGTAGCCGAGCACCAGCTCGGGGGCCGTCTTCACCGCGGTGTAGCCGGCGTCCACCAGCTCCCGGGCCCGGGTCAGCATCGACTCTGTGGTGTGGCCGTGCGCGGCGGTGTAGATCCGCACCCGGTCACGGGCGGGGCCGCCGAGCAGCTCGTGCACCGGCGCTCCCAGCGTCTTGCCCTTGAGGTCCCACAGCGCCTGGTCCAGACCGGCCACCGCCGAGCCGAGCACCGGTCCGCCGCGGTAGAACCCGCCCTTGCGGAGGCGCTGGTGGTGCCACTCGATGCCGCGGGGGTCCTGCCCGAGCAGGAGCTCGGCCAGCTCCTCCACCGCGGCGGCCACCGAGCGGGTGCGGCTCTCCAGCGTAGCCTCCCCCCAGCCGACGTGCTCGGAGTCGGTGCCGATCCGCACCAGGCACAGCCGCGCGGACAGCCGGAAGGCCTCGACCGAGGTGATCCGCACGGCTCAGCCCTTCAGGGCGCCGGCGTTGCCGGCGGCTCGCAGGAACTGGCGCTGGAAGAGCAGGAACAGCACCACGGGCACCAGCACCGAGATGAACAGCGCGGCCAGGAACAGGGCGTAGTCGGTGGAGCCCTCGAGCCGGGGGAGCACCACCGAGATCGGCTGGTCGGCCGGTCGCGGCAGCACCAGCAGCGGCCACAGGAACTCCTTGTAGGCGCTGACCAGGGTGAGCAGGCTGATGACGCCCAGGATCGGCTTCGACATGGGCAGCACGATCGCGACGAAGATCCGCAGCGGCCCGGCGCCGTCGATCCGGGCGGCCTCGAACAGCTCGGCGGGGATCGAGGCGAAGAAACGCTGCATCAGCAGCACGTTGACCGCGTTGGCCGCCGAGGGGAGCCAGACCGCCCACAGCGTCCCGATCAGGCTGATCCCCAGCACCGGCAGCCGGACCACCGTGAGGTACAGCGAGACCAGCGAGATGACCCCGGGGATGAAGAGCGTGGCCAGCACCAGGGCGGAGACCACCTTGGCGTAGCGCGGCTTGAGCACCGCGAGGCCGTAGCCGCCGGTGGTCGCCACCAGCAGCCCGAAGAACAACGACCCGGCCATCAGCGCGATGGTGTTGAGGAAGTAGCGGCGGAACTCCACCCGCGTCCACACGTCGGAGAAGTTCTCCCAGTGGACGCCGCTCGGCCACAGCGCGAACGGCTGGGCCAGCGTCTCGGTGGAGGTCGAGGTGGCCGCCTTGAACAACCACAGCAGCGGCCCGGCGCAGACCACCGCGAGCAGCACCAGCACCAGGGCGCCCAGCAGGCCGACCCCCCAGCGCACCGCCGGACGGCGCCGGTCCAGGGCGGAGAGGATGCTCCGCTCGGACTCCCTGGACGACACCGGACGGCGCCGACGCGGCGGCGGGGTCGCGACGGGCGGCGTGATCAGGTCGGTGCTCGTGGTGCTCATCAGCTGCTCCAGCGTCGGGTCACCCAGAGGTAGACCGCGGAGAGGACGGACAGGGCGAGGGCGAGCATCAGGCTGAGCGCGGTGGCGCGGCCGTAGTCGCCGGAGACGAAGGCGTAGCGGTAGATCAGCATCAGCACCGTCACGGTGCGGTTCTCCGGACCGCCGCCGGTCATGATGTAGGGCTCGGTGAAGACCTGGAAGGTGCCGATCACCTGGAGCAGCAGCATCACCAGCAGCACCCCGCGCATCTGGGGGAGGGTGATGTGCCGGAGCCGGGAGAGCACGCCGGCGCCGTCGGTCTCGGCCGCCTCGTACAGGTCGGTCTGGATGCCCATCAGGGTGGCCAGGTAGATGATCGTCGCGGTGCCGAAGGAGGCCCAGGTGGCCTGCAGGACGATGGCCGGCATGGCCATGTCGCCGTTGTTGAGCCAGGCGAAGGGTCCCAGCCCCACCCCGGAGAGCAAGGTGTTGAACAGCCCCTCCGGCCCGGGTCGGTAGAAGGTCTTCCACAGCAGCACCGCGACCACGGGCGGGAAGATCACCGGCAGGTACACCAGCACCGAGGCCAGCGCCCTGGTCCGGCGCAGCTCGGCGATCAGCACCGCCAGCAGGATGGGGACCGGGAAGCCCAGCACCAGCGCCAGCACGGTGAACCAGGTGGTGTTGCCGACGGCGGTGAGCAGCAGCGGGTCGGCCAGCACCCGCTCGAAGTTCGACAGGCCCACCCAGCGGCTGGTGAGGAAGTTGGTCTGCTGCAGGCTCAGCACCGTCGAGCGGGCGATCGGCCACCAGGAGAATAGCCCGAAGCACAGCAGCAGCGGGACGAAGAACAGCAGCGTGCTCAGCCCGCCGTGACGGACCCAGCGCGTGACGGGGTTGACCCGGCGTCGGCCGGGGGAGGGCGCGGTGCCCCGGGCGGTCGTGTCCACCGGTGGTGTGGTCGTCGTGGTCACCGGACCTCCTCGTCGCAGCGGGTGGGGATCGTGGGGTGGTGCGGGGACGTGGTGCCCCGGCACGGGGTGCGTCGCGGCCCGTGGGCCGCGACGCACCGGGCGGGTCAGCCGATGTCGATGGCGGACTGCGCCGTGGCCTGGGCCTCGGCGAGCAGCTCGTCCACGTCGGCGTCCTCGCGGGTCAGCACGGCCTGGACGACGGGGTCGAGGGTGGAGTAGACCTCCTGGGCCTTGGTCGCCGGCTCCGGCACCAGCGGCAGCGTCTCGACGGTGCCCAGGTAGTCGGCGTAGTTCTCCCGCGGCACGTTCACGTACTCCTCGATCCAGCCGAGGTAGCGCTCCTGGGCCTCGGCGTCCAGCACCGGGACCGAGGGGGCGCCGACGGCCAGGCCGTCGGCCGCAGCGGCCTCGGCGTCGGCCCGGGCCGCCGCCTCGTCGGTGAACTTGTCGAAGGTCTGGAAGTCGATCCACTCCATCGCGGCG
Organism: Auraticoccus monumenti; assembly: GCF_900101785.1. Taxonomy (GTDB): domain Bacteria; phylum Actinomycetota; class Actinomycetes; order Propionibacteriales; family Propionibacteriaceae; genus Auraticoccus; species Auraticoccus monumenti. The sequence goes on from NZ_LT629688.1 coordinate 2,061,140, forward strand.
TTGATCTCCTCCGGGGTGGCCGTCGGGTTGACGATGGCCACGGTGCCGCCGCCGAGGGTGCCTAGACCGTCCTCGGCCTGGGGCAGCGGCGCCACGCCGAAGTCCTGGGGGTCCATGCCCTTGTTGACGACCATCGTCGCGTAGTTGTCGGCGCCCTGGACGAACATGCCGACCTGGCCGGCGGCGAAGGCGTTGTTGGCGTCCTCGTAGTTGAGCAGGAAGTTGCTGCCGAAGGTGTTGTCCTCCCAGCGCATCTGGCGGTACATCTCCAGCACCTCACGCGTCGCCTCGTTGTCCACGGTGGCCTGGGTGCCGTCCTCGGACTCCATCGTGCCGCCGAAGCCGTAGGAGGTGGTGGTGAGCACCCAGCCGCCGGTGGCGTCCACGGTCATCGAGCCGTAGCCCTGGGCGTCGGTGCGCTCGTCGATGGCCCTGGCGGCCTCCCGCACCTCCTCCCAGGTGGCGGGTGGCGCGTCGGGGTCGAGCCCGGCCTCGGCGAACAGCGCCCGGTTGTAGAGCAGGCCCATCGAGTAGGCCCCGATGGGGACGCCGTAGCTGCGGCCCTCGGACTCCACCACCTGGTTCACCGCCGGGTTGATGCTGCTGAGGGACTCCCGCTGGGCGGCGAAGTCGGTGACGTCGGCGACCTGCTGGCGGGCGATCAGCCCCTGCATCTCGGTGAAGGGGACGTTGAAGACCGTGGGCAGCTGCCCGCCGGCCAGCAGGGCCTGGAACGTGTCGGCCTCCCAGAGGGTCTCCTCCGGCTCCACGGTGATGTTGGCGTGCTCGGTGCGGAACTGCTCGAGGCGACGCTCGTAGGCGGCGAGCTCCTCGGGCTTCTCGGCGGTGGGCTTGCCGCCGACGCTGATGGTCACCGGGGCGGCGGTGTCCACCTCGGCGGGCGGGGTCGCCTCCGGGGTGCTGCTGCAGCCGGTGAGCAGCAGGGCGCTGGTGAGGGCGAGTGCGGCGGGGCCCGTGAGGGCCCGTCGGTCGAAGGTCATGGTTCTCCTCAGTACGTCGTCGTCTGGTGGTGGTCGGTGCTCGTGGAGAGAGGTAGGGGTGACGCCGCAGGCGTCCTGGTGGTCGGGGGCGGGGATCAGGGGGCGAGCAGGCCGCCGTCGAGGCCGCGGACCCGGGCGGCCCAGGCGTCGTGCCCGGACAGCTCGGCGGGGAAGCGGGCGGCGGCCGCCTCGTCCACCTCGACGCCCCAGCCCGGGGCCTGGTTCGGCCGCAGCCAGCCGTCCTCGATCCGCAGCGCACCGGGGAAGACCTCGTGCACCGCCTCGGCGTAGACGTGGCCCTCCTGGATGCCGAACGCCGGGGAGCTCACGTCGAGGGCGACGTTGGCCGCGACCCCGATCGGTGAGGTGTCGCCGGGGCCGTGCCAGGCGGTGCGGACGCCGGTCAGCTCAGCCGCGGCGGCCAGCTTCCGGGCCGGGGTGAGACCGCCGATGTCGGAGACGTGGCAGCGCAGGTAGTCCACGCCGCCGGCCAGCACCAGCCGCGCGGCGTCGCTCAGCGAGGTGGCCAGCTCACCGACGGCCAGCGGCACCGGGGAGGCGGCACGCACCTCGGGCAGGCGGTCCCAGTGCTCGGGGGCCAGCACGTCCTCGAGGAAGAACAGCCGGTACGGCTCCAGCGCCCGGGCCAGCACCACCGCCTGCTTCGGGCTGAGACGGGAGTGGACGTCGTGCAGCAGCTCGATCTCGTCACCCAGCCGCTCGCGGGCGGCGGCGAACAGCTTCGGGGTGGCGGTCAGGTACTCCCCGACCCGCCAGCCGTGCGGGTACGGCGCGTGCACGTCGGTGACGCCGTCCAGCTGGGGGCTGCCGTAGGTGCCCCAGCCCGGCTGGGACACCTGCAGCCGGACGTGGCGCTGGCCCCGGGCGACCAGCTCCTCGGCGTGGTCCAGGCACTCCTCGACCGTGCGTCCGCTGGCGTGCAGGTAGGTGTCGGCGGCGGCGCGGACGCGCCCGCCCAGCAGCTCGTGCACCGGTCGACCCGCCCGCTTGCCGGCGATGTCCCACAGCGCCTGGTCCAGCCCGGAGACGGCGTTGTTGCCCACCGGGCCCTCGCGCCAGTAGCCGGAGAACCGGACCAGCCGGACCAGGTCCTCGATGTCACCGGGGTAGCGCCCCACCACCAGGCGGGCCAGGTGCTCCTCGACGTAGGTGACCACCGCCCGCCAGCGCTGGGTGAAGGTGGCGCAGCCCCAGCCCACCAGGCCGGGGTCGCTGGTGGTGACCTTGACCACCACGAGCGGGATGCCCTCCGGTGCGGTCACCACCGTGCTGACACCGGTGATGCGGAGGTCGTCGGGGGCCTCCCAGGGCTGGCCGAACACGTCGTCGACGGCCAGCACCTGGGGGTCGGTGTCGCGGGGGGACTCGCTCATGCCGTCATCTCCATCGCGTCGTGGCGGGCGTCGGCAGCTGCGTGCACGGAGTGCCGGGGTGACCACCCCAGCAGCTCCCGGGCACGGTCCAGGGCCACCAGCCCCTCACGGCCCCCGAACTCCTTGCGGCAGGGGACGTCGGGGGCCCAGCGGCGCAGCAGCTCCGCGGTGGGGGTGTCGAGCAGCACGTCGGCGGCGGTGGCCAGCACCACGTGGGCGCCGGTGAGGGGCCGCTCCAGCCCGGCCTCGATCACCGTGACGGCGTCGCGGATGTCCAGGTAGGCCCAGCCCTCGCGACCCAGACGGGCCAGCTCGGCGTCCTCGTGGGCCCGGCCGGCGTACTCGCGCAGCGCCTCGGAGTCGCGCACCAGCGGGAACCGGATCGCGAGGACGTCGGTGCCCCAGCGCGAGTGCGCCATCCGCGCGGTCTGCTCGTCGACCCACTTCGACAGCGAGTAGGCGTCGTCGTGCTGGACCGGGCTGTCCTCGTCCAGCGGGAAGTACGCCGGTCGCACGTCGTGGGAGTTCATCGGCAGCCCGAAGGCGTTGATCGAGCTGGCGATGACCGCCCGGCCGACCCCGGCCTCACCGGCCTCGGCGAGGACGGTGAACGTCGCCGCGGTGTTGTTGGTGAAGACCTCCCGGGGGGTGCCGAGCCCGGGGTGGGGGATGGCGGCCAGGTGGACCACGGCGTCGACGTCGGCGACGGCCCCGGCCACCAGCTGCTGGTCCGCGGCGTCACCGGTGATGACCCGCTCGGCCTCGACCGGGGCGTCCCAGGTGCGGGAGAGGGCGCTGACCCGCCAGCCCTGCTGGGTGAGGTGGGCCGTGGTGGCCCGACCGATCAGGCCGTCGGCCCCGGTGACCAGCACGCGACGGCCGGTGCGGGGACCGGCGTCCGGCGAGGGGGAGGCGACTGCCACCTCAGCTCCTTCGAGAAGTGCGAAACTGCTTTCGCAGAGAGTGCACCACGAGGGGTCGTCGGTGTCAACGGCTCGGTCGCCGGACCTCCGGCGACCTGGGGATCAGGTGGAGGGACCCTGCACCAGGGTCGGGGGCGACCGGTGCTGCCCCGGGGTGGGGCGTTCGCCGAGCAGGCTGGCAGCAGCCCGGCGTCCCAGGGCCATCAGCTCGAGGTCGACGGTCGTGAGCTGGCGGATGTTCTGGTCGACCACCACGCCCTCCCAGTTGTCGACGCCGATCAGCGCGATGTCGTCGGGGACGGAGATGCCGCGGCGGGTGCACACGTCGAGGGCGCCCAGGGCGATGTGGTCGTTGCCGCAGAAGACCGCGTCGACGTCGGTGCCGGAGTCGAGCAGCCGGGTCATCGCCTCCGCCCCCCAGGGGCGTCCCCAGTGCGAGCGGAGCACGGGGCCGACCGGGTGCACCCCGGCCGAGCCCAGCGCCTCGCGGAAGCCGGTCTCGCGCAGCTGGACCGCGAGGCTCTGCCGGGGCCCGGTGAGGTGGGCGATGCGTCGCCGTCCCCGGGACAGCAGGTGCTCCGCGGCGATCCGCCCCGCCGCCTCGTTGTCGGGCAGGAAGACCACGTCCTCCTCGGCGTCGGAGGCGGTGAACGCGTAGCTCACCGGCACCGCGAAGTGGTGGGTGACCGAGGCCGTGACCTGCTCGTGCCCGTCACCGATGACCAGCAGCCCGTCGATCCGCCGGGCCTGCAGCTCGCGCACGCTCTGCCCGAGCCGGCGGTGGACGGCCACGTCGCCGTCGTGGACCAGCGTCGCCTGGTCCTGTTCCCCCAGCAGCAGCACCGCCCCGATCAGCACGGGCTGGCTGAAGGTGTTGGTGGCCCGGTGGGTGAGCACGCCGATGGTGCGGCTGCGACCGGAGGCGAAGGACTGGGCGAGGGCGTCGGGGCGGAAGTCCAGCCGGGTGGCCGCCGCGCGGACCCGCTCCCGGGTGGCCAGCGAGATCCGGGTGCTGCCGCTGAGCGCCTTCGACGCCGTGGACAGCGAGACCCCGGCAACGGCGGCGACGTCGCTCAGCCGGACCTGACCGGAGCCCATGGGGTCGAGCATAGACGTCCGGGCCCGGAGAGCGCCCGTCGTGTGCGAAAGCGGTTGAACGCCGACGCCGATAGGGCGGGGAGGGGGGTGGGTCGAGCCGGGGGTCAGAGCGCGGCGGCGCCGGTGGAGGCGCCGGCCACCAGGCGGCAGGGCGTCCGCACCACGCCGCCGGAGTGGTCCGGCGGGGCGGCCAGCAGGTGCTCGGCGGCCGCGGCCCCCAGCGCGCCCAGCTCCGGGTCGATGGTGGTCAGCAGCGGCCCACCACCACCGGCGGCACCGCCGGGCCAGTTGTCGACGCCCAGCACCGCGACGTCCTCCGGGACCCGGGTGCCCGCCGTGCGCAGCACGGTCAGGACCCCGGCGGCGATCTGGTCGTTGCCGCAGAAGACGGCGTCCACGTCGGTGCCCTCGTCGAGCAGCCGCCGTGCCGCGGTGACCCCCCACTGCTCGCTCCACCCGCCGCGGGCCGGAGGTGCCACCAGCTCGAGCCCGGCCTCGGCCAGGACCGCCTGCACGCCCTGCAGCCGCTCGTCGGCAGCCTGGTCCCCGGAGGCGGTGACGTGGACGAGCCGGCGGCGTCCTCCGGCGAGCAGGTGCTCGGTCCCCAGCCGACCGGCCATCACGCCGTCGGGGACGAAGCTGGTGTCGCGGGGGTCGTCGGAGATCCCGAACGCGTAGACCACCGGCACGTCGAAGTGCTCGGTCACCGAGTGCACGGGGCTCCCCAGCCCGTCCCCCACCACCACCAGGCCGTCGACGCGCCGGGCCTGCAGGGCCCGGACGTTGGCCGGGGTCAGCCCGTCCACGGGCAGGCTGGCCAGCCCGCGCGCGCCCAGGGTGGTCACGGCGCCCACCAGCACCGGCAGGGTGAAGGTGGCGGGCGCGTTCTGGGTGAGCACCCCGATGGTGCGGCTGCGCCCGGTGGCGAAGAACTGGGCCAGGGCGTCGGGTCGGAAGTCCAGCGCCTCCGCGGCCGCGAGGATCCGGTCCCGGGTGGCGGGGGCGACCCGCCCGCCCCCGTTGAGCACCTTGGAGGCCGTGGGCACCGACACGCCGGCGGCTGCTGCCACGTCGCGCAGCAGGACGGGTCGTCGATCCATGGGCCTCCTCCTCGCCCGACTCTAGTGAGCACGTCCCGCAGCAGGGTCTTGACGACGCCGACCGGGCGGCCTAGCGTCTGAGCAACCGGTTGCCCATCGTGCGCCCGCACGTCGCCCGGCCCGTCTCGAGGAGGAGACCATGCCCCCGACCGTCCGTCCCGCTCTCGCGCTCGCCACCACCGCCGTCCTCGCCGTCTCGGGCTGGGGTGCCGCTCCCGCCCAGGCCGCCGCGGACGTGTCCATCACCGCCTTCGGCGCCGTGGCCGGTGACGGCCTGGACGACCTGCCCGCCATCCGGGCGGCCGTGGCCGAGGCCCAGCGCCGCGGCTCCGACGTCCGCGTGCCGGCCGGGCACTTCCACCACGACGGCCTGGTGGAGCTGGCCGGCGTCGTCCTGCGTGGCACGGGGGAGCGCAGCGAGCTGACCGCCCTGAGCACCGAGCTGCAGGCGGTCGCCCTGTCCGGCACCGGGACCGGGGTGCGCGACGTGCGGCTCACCACCGTCCCGACCACCCAGCGGTCCTCCACCGACGTCTCGGCCCGGGTGTTCGTCCGACCCGGCACCGACGGGTACGAGGTCCGCGGTGTCACCATCGAGGGAGCCACCTCCGCGGGCGTCATCGCCTTCGGTGACGACGGGGTGATCGAGGACAACCACGTCTCGGGCACCCTGGCCGACGGCATCCACATCACCGAGGGCTCGACCGGCATCCGGATCCGCGACAACGTGGTCCGCGACACCGGCGACGACCAGATCGCGGTGGTGTCCTACGAGAAGTTCGGCGAGTGGGCCCGCGACATCGAGATCGTCGGCAACGACGTGAGCGGCGGCCACGCCCGTGGCATCACGGTCTCCGGTGGTGAGGACGTCCTGGTCGAGCGCAACCGGATCTCCCGCACCGGTGGTGCCGGCATCTTCGTGGCGTCGGAGGGCAGCTACCGGACCTACCCGGTGCGCGGCCTGCGGGTGCTGCGCAACCAGATCAGCCACGACTCCCAGGACCCCGCGCTGCCGGAGAAGGGCGGCATCCGGCTGCAGGCCACCAACACCGACCCGAGCATCGTGGACGCGCACTTCGAGCGGAACGTGATCCGCCACAGCGGCGACTCCGGGGTGCTGGTGGTGGGGAGCGCGGTGACCGAGGCCACCTTCGAGCGCAACCAGGTCGTCCGCCCGGCGGCCTACGGCATCCGGGTGGTCAGCACCGTCGCCGGTGCGCTGTCCTTCCGGCGCAACTCCGTGGCCTCGTCCGGTCTGGCCCCCTTCTCCGACGCCAGCTCCGCCGACGTGGTCAGCGACATGCCGAACGACCCGGCCGCCGCTGACGGCGGCCCTGGCGAGAGCTATGTCGCCGACCGCTTCACCCCGGTGGTCGACGGGGTCGCCGAGGACGCCTGGCAAGCCTCCTCGCCGCTGCAGCTGAGCGTCGAGCCGAACGGGACGACGGGTGTGGCCCGGGTGGCGTGGGACGAGCAGCGCGTGCACGTGCTGGTCGAGATGGTCGACGCCACGCCCAGCTCGCACGCGGCGAACGAGCACAGCGACTCCGTGGAGATGTGGCTGGACGAGCTGAACACCCGCAACGGCGCCCGCACCACCGGTGACAGCCAGCTCCGGGTCGGCCGCGACGGCGCCCTCAGCTCGGTCGTCCAGGGACTGGTGGGCTCCACCGACGTCCGACGGGCCGTCACCGAGACCCCGTCCGGCTACACCGTCGAGGTGTCGGTGCCCTGGGCCGAGCTCGAGCCGACCGCCGGGACGGTCGTCGGGTTCAACGCCAGCGCCAACGACGACAGCGACGACGACGGCCAGCGCGACACCTACCTCAGCTGGGTCGACAAGAACCTGCCCTACTGGGCCGACACCCGCGTGTACGGGCAGCTGACCCTGACCGACTGACCAGGGTGCATCGCATAGTTATTCGACAGACGGAATAGTTATGCCTAGAGTGGGCGGGTGCCCAAGGTCCTCCGTTCCCTGCCCACCGGCGAGCGCGTCGGCATCGCCTTCTCCGGGGGTCTCGACACCTCGGTCGCGGTCGCCTGGATGCGTGAGAAGGGGGCGATCCCCTGCACGTACACCGCCGACATCGGCCAGTACGACGAGCCCGACATCGACTCGGTGCCGGCGCGCGCGGGGGAGTACGGCGCCGAGCTGGCCCGGCTGGTGGACTGCCGGGAGGCGCTGGTCGAGGAGGGCCTGGTCGCCCTGCAGTGCGGCGCCTTCCACATCCGCTCCGCCGGCCGCGCGTACTTCAACACCACGCCGCTGGGCCGCGCCGTCACCGGTGCCCTGCTGGTGCGGGCGATGAAGGAGGACGGCGTCGACATCTGGGGCGACGGCTCCACCTACAAGGGCAACGACATCGAGCGGTTCTACCGCTACGGCCTGATGGCCAACCCCCGGCTGCGGATCTACAAGCCGTGGCTGGACGCCGACTTCGTCAGCGAGCTGGGCGGCCGCACCGAGATGAGCGAGTGGCTGCAGGCCCGGGACCTGCCCTACCGGGCCTCGGTGGAGAAGGCGTACAGCACCGACGCCAACATCTGGGGCGCCACCCACGAGGCCAAGTCGCTGGAGCACCTCGACACCGGCGTGGAGATCGTCCAGCCGATCATGGGCGTCGCCTCCTGGGACCCCTCGGTGGAGATCGCCACCGAGGACGTGTCGGTCCGCTTCGAGCAGGGACGACCGGTGGCCATCAACGGCCGGACGTTCGCCAGCGCGGTGGACCTGGTGCACGAGGCCAACGCGGTCGGCGGCCGTCACGGGCTCGGGGTCAGCGACCAGATCGAGAACCGCATCATCGAGGCCAAGAGCCGTGGCATCTACGAGGCCCCCGGGATGGCGCTGCTGCACATCGCCTACGAGCGGCTGCTCAACGCCATCCACAACGAGGACACGATCGACACCTACCACTCCCAGGGCCGCCGCCTCGGGCGCCTGATGTACGAGGGGCGCTGGCTGGACCCGCAGTCGCTGATGCTGCGCGAGTCGCTGGTGCGCTGGATCGGCTCGGCGGTGACCGGCGAGGTGACCCTGCGGCTGCGCCGCGGCGAGGACTACTCGATCCTCGACACGACCGGGCCCGCCCTCAGCTACCACCCCGACAAGCTGTCGATGGAGCGGGTGCACGACGCCCCCTTCGGTCCCGAGGAGCGCATCGGGCAGCTCACCATGCGCAACCTCGACATCGCCGACTCCCGCGCCCGCCTCGAGCAGTACACGGCCCAGGGCCTGATCGGCGGCCTCACCGGGGAGCTGGTCGGGGAGATGGAGGCGGGGGAGTACCTGGCCATCGCCGGCGGCTCCGGCCCCGACGACGACGCCGAGATGCTGGACCGCGCGGCGATGGAGTCCGGCACCGACTGAGCGGAGCGGAGGGGGCGAGCTCCTGGCGCACAGGCCGGGGCCCCCTGGACGGGGACGCCGGACCTGCCTAGCCTCGGGAGCAGTCCCTGTCCGCACCCCCCTGAGGCTGGTTGACCATGATCGACACCCCCACCCCCGTCCGTCCCCGACCCTCCGTCGCGGTCCTCCGCGTCGCGACCCTGCTGCTGGCCGCCGTGCTGTCCCTCGGTTCCGTGCAGCTGCTCGCCCCGGCCGAGGCGTCGGCCTACACCTGGACCCGCACGCTGCGTGAGGGCTCCAGCGGCGCCGACGTCCGCGAGCTCCAGATCCGCGTCGCCGGCTGGGCCGCCGACGGTCCCTCCCGCACCCACGTCGGTGTCGACGGCCAGTTCGGCCCCGGCACCCGGGCCGCCGTGATCCGCTTCCAGCGCGCCTACGGCCTCGCCGCCGACGGCGTCGTCGGCCCCGACACCCACCGGGCCCTCAACGCCCTGGAGGACGCCGACGGCTCCACCCGCCACTTCGACTTCACCGAGTTCCAGTCCAAGGACGGCGCCGGCTTCAGCGGCGGCAAGGTGAGTTCGGCCGAGGTGCGCGAGAACGTCCGCCGGCTGATGTACAAGCTCGAGGCCGTCCGTGCCAAGGCCGGCGGTGCGGCGATCACCGTCAACAGCGGCTTCCGCAGCGTCAACCACAACACCAGCGTGGGCGGCGCCTCGAACAGCCAGCACATGTACGGCATCGCCGCCGACGTCGTCGTCAGCGGTCGCTCGGTCAGCCAGACGATCGGCTACGCCCAGACCTCCGGCTTCTCCGGGATCATCCGCTACACCACGTTCACCCACGTCGACAGCCGGGCGGAGTACCCGGCCTACGGGTCCAGCAGCTACTACTGGGCCGTCTGAGGCACCGCCACCGGGCCGGCCGGCACCACGCCCGCCAGCCCGGTGGCCACGCGCACCAGGTCCGCGACCGCCCGTGAGCGGCTGTGCGGCGGCCAGGCGATCACCGTGGTCACCGGTGGTGCGTCCACCACGGGCACCGCGACCAGGTCCTCGCGGAGCTGGGACCGGCCCGACTCGGGCAGCAGCAGGTGGGCGCGCCCCAGCGCGACGAGCTGCAGCAGCTGCGTGGTGCTGTGCACCTCCGGGCCGGGCCCGGGCGGGTAGCCGCCGTCGGGCAGCGGCCAGCGCGGCGGCGGCAGGTCCTCGGCGTCGGCCAGGTCCTGCAGCAGCAGGCTCGTCCGGGTGCTGAGGGCGTGACCGGCCGGGAGGACCGCGACCTGCCCCTCGCTCTGCAGCTCCTCGACGTCGAGCCCGTCGGTGTCGTCGTGGGGTCGGTGCAGGATCGCCACGTCGGCCCGGCCGTCGCGGAGCAGCCGCTCCTGCTGGCCGGGTCCGCACAGCTCCACCTCGACCCTGACCGCGCCGGGCTCGGCGGCGTAGGCGTGCAGCAGCGTGGCCAGCAGCTCGTCGGTGGCCCCGGCCTTGCTGGCCAGCACGACCGTCGGCCCGACGGCGGCGGCCAGGGCGGCCCGGCGCGTCCGCTGCTCGGCGGCCGCCACGGCGTCCAGCGCCGCCCGTCCCTCGTGCAGCAGCACCGCTCCGGCCTCGGTCAGGGTCACCGACCGGCTGGACCGCCGCAGCAGGGGGGTCCCGAGACGCCGCTCGAGCTGCAGGATGGCCCGCGACAGCGGCGGCTGGGCGATGCCGAGACGCTGCGCGGCCCGGCCGAAGTGCAGCTCCTCGGCCACGGCGACGAAGTAGCGCAGCTCCCGGGTCTCCATGCCGTCAGGCTAGCGTCGCCGGAAGACGACCCATACCCGCCGGGTATCGCTGCTGACCGAGGCGGTCTTGGACGCCCGTCCGCGCAGCGCCCAGCCTGGAGGCATGAGCGACACGAGAACGGCCCTGGTCACCGGGGCGAACAAGGGCATCGGCTACGAGATCGCCGCGGGTCTGGGCGCGCTGGGCTGGAACGTCGGCGTCGGAGCACGCGAGCGGTCGCGACGCGAGGAGGCGGTGGCCCGGCTGCGCGAGACAGGCGTCGACGCCTTCGCGGTCCCGCTGGACGTGACCGACGACGACAGCGTCGCGGCGGCCGCCCAGCTGGTCACCGAGCGCGTCGGGCACCTGGACGCCCTGGTCAACAACGCCGGGATCACCGGCGGCTTCCCCCAGCAGCCCAGCACGGTCGACCCCGACACCATCCGCACCGTCGTGGAGACCAACGTGATCGGCGTCGTCCGCGTCACCAACGTGATGCTGCCGCTGCTGCGGCGCTCCTCGGCGCCACGGATCGTCAACGTCTCCAGCAGCGTGGGCTCCCTGACCCGGCAGTCCGGCCCCGACAGCGAGACCACCACCGGTCCGGTCGCCGTGGCGTACTCGACGTCGAAGACCTTCCTCAACGCGGTGACCCTGCAGTACGTCCGGGAGCTGGCCGGCACCGGGATCCTGGTCAACCTCGCCTGCCCGGGGTTCGTGGCCACCGACCTCAACGGCTTCCGCGGGCTCCGCACACCGCAGCAGGGGGCCGTCACCGCGATCCGGCTGGCCACGCTGCCCGACGACGGTCCCACCGGCGGCTTCTTCGAGGACGACGGCGTCATCCCCTGGTGACCTCTTGTGCACAATAAGTATGCACAGTTAGTGTGCATGCATGGAGATTCCGCCCGGGTTGAGCGGCATGCACCTGGACGCGAGGGCGCTGCGTGTCCTGGCTCACCCGCTGCGGTCCCGGCTGCTGAGCGCCCTGCGGGTCGGGGGGCCGGCGACCGCGACCGGCCTCGCCACGGCGCTGGGCACGAACACCGGCGCGACCTCGTACCACCTGCGCAAGCTGGAGTCGGTCGGGCTCGTCACCGACACCGGCGAGGGGGAGGGGAGGCGACGGCTCTGGCGGGCCTCCACCGAGAGCCACCACTGGGAGCCCAGCGACTTCGCCGGTGACGAGGACGCCGAGACGGCGCTGGGCTGGCTGGTCCGCAACTACCTGCACCAGTTCGTCGAGCGGTTCGACCGCTGGCTGGACGCCGCGGAGGCCTGGCCGATGCCGTGGCGGGACGCTGCCGGGATGAGCGACGCCGCGGTGCTGGTCGGCCCCGAGCAGCTGGCGTCGATGGGCCGCGAGCTGCAGGAGGTGGTGGCCCGCTACCGCCGCGCCGGTGAAAATGACCCCCGTGCACGGCGGGTGTCGGTGCACGTCGCCGCCTACCCGCTCGACCCGGCCGACGTCCCGACGCCGGAGACGTCGTGAGCGCGCCCCTGACGCCGACGGCGGCCCGGCGGGTCTTCCTGCTCCTCACCGTCACCCGCTGGTTCCCGATCGGGCTGGTGGTCGGCGTGATGACGCTGCTGCCCCTGGAGCGCGGGCTGAGCGTGGCCGCGACGCTGACGGCGCTGGCCCTCACCGGGTGGGTGGTCTTCGCCCTGGAGCTGCCGACCAGCAGCGTGGCCGACGCGCTGGGTCGGCGTCCGGTCTACCTGGTGGCCTCGCTGGTCCAGGTGGCGGCGGCTGCGGTGTACCTGGTCGCCGACTCCTTCTGGGGCTTCGCGCTGGCGGCCGGGCTGATGGGGGTGTTCCGCGCGCTGGACTCGGGCCCGCTGGAGGCGTGGTTCGTCGACACCGTGCACGCCACCACGCCCGGGGCCGACGTCGACGGGCACCTGTCGGCGCAGAGCACCGTGCTCGGGGTGTCCATCTCCGCTGGTGCCCTGGTCTCCGGCGGGCTGGTGTGGTGGCACCCGGTCGCGTCCTCCTCGGCCCTCGCGCTGCCCTTCGCGGTGTACCTGGCCCTCGCCGCCGCGCACGTGGCCGCCGTGCTGGTGTGGCTGAAGGAGCCGGCCAGGTCAGGGACCGGTGGGGCGGGGGGCGCGCTGGCCTCGGCGCGGGAGGCCCCGGCGGTGGTCCGTGACGGCCTGCGCCTGCTGGGCCGCAGCCCGGTGCTGCGCGGGCTGGTGGTGGTCGAGGTGTTCTGGTCGGTGGCCATGGTGGTGTTCGAGACCTTCCAGCCGATCCGGCTCGCCGAGCTGCTGGGCAGCGGCGAGCGGGCCGGGGCGTGGATGGGTGCGGTGGCCGCGGCCGGCTGGGGGGTCTTCTCCGCCGGCTCGGCGCTGGCCGGACGGGCGTCGCGCCGGATCGGCGTCACCCGGACCGCCGTGCTGGCCCGGGTGCTGAACGGGCTCGGGGCGGTGACCATGGGGCTGGTGGCCGGGCCGGTGGCGCTGGTGGCGGCCTACCTGGTGACCTACGGCCTGCACGGAGCGGGCGGGCCGGTGCACAGCGCTCTGCTGCACCGCGAGGCCCACTCCGGCAACCGCGCCACCGTGCTCTCGATGAACTCGATGATGGCCTTCGCCGCCTTCAGCCTGGCCACGCCGCTGCTCGGGCTGCTGGCCGAGCGCACCTCGACCCCGGTGGCGATGGTCACGGCCGGCGCGCTCAGCGTCCTCGGCGCGCTCTGGTACCTCCCAGCTCGCCGGCAGGAGAGGCGCCGCCTGGCCGAGACGGCGGCCGTCCCGGTCTGAGCGCCGGGAGTCGGCTCAGTACGCGTCGAGGGCCGCCTGGACCGCGTCGGGCTCGGTCTCCAGCGGCGTCTGCAGCATCCACTGGTGGCCGAACGGGTCACGCACCCGGCCGCCGCGGGCGCCGTAGGGGTGGTCGGCCACCGCGAACACCACCTCGGCGCCGTGGTCCAGCATCCGCTGCGCCACCGCGTCCGGGTCGTCGGTGGTCAACGACATCAGCGTCCCGGGACGGTCCGGGCCGGGGGCCGGGTCGTGCTCGTCGGCGTCCTTGATCTCGATCCTCCCGCAGGGCAGCACCAGGTCGGCGTGCACCACGGCCCCGCGGACGGTGTACCGGGCACCCGGCTCGGCGCCCAGCGCCGGCACGTAGAACGCGATCGCCGCGTCGGCGTCGGCGACGACCAGCTTCGTGCACAGGAAAGGAGCGCTCACCTCCCGAGCATCACCCCGACCGCGGCGCGCTGTCCAGGCTCCGGAACGTGCTCATGCGCGCACCCTGAACCCCTCAGGGGGCCAGCGTGCGCGCATGAGCAGCATCGTGCGGAGGAGGCCTGCCCTCAGCGGCGGAACCTCAGCGTGACCAGCTGGAACGGACGCAGCTCCAGCTGCGCCACCGCACCGGACAGGTCGCCGCAGGGACGGGCCCCCGGGGCGTCGGCGCGCTCGAGCAGGTCGACCGCCTGGACGGCGGTGGCGCCGTCCACCTCGATTGTGCCGCTGGCGCGGACCCCGCGGGACTCGTAGAGGCGCACCACGACGTCACCGCTGCGGTCGGCGGCCAGCTTGACCGCCTCCACCACGATGCCCGGGTGCGAGACCCGCACCAGGGGCTCGGCCGGGGTGGCGCCGACCACCCGGCGCACCGGCAGGTTGGTCCGGTAGCCCTCCTCGACCGCGTCGGCCACCAGCGCGCCGGGGCGCACGGTCACCACCAGCTGGTGGCGGCCCTGGTCGGCCTGGGGGTCGGGGTAGAGCGGGGACCGCACCAGCGAGAGCCGCACCGTGGTGGTGGTGCCCCCGGCCTCGCGGGCCCTGCGGGTGATGTCGTGGCCGTAGGTCGAGTCGTTGCTGACCGCCACGCCCCAGTCGGCCTCGCCGACGTGGACCCAGCGGTGGGCGCAGGTCTCAAAGCGTGCCGCCTCCCACGAGGTGTTGGTGTGGGTGGGTCGCATCACGTGCCCGAACTGGGTCTCCGAGGCCGCGCGGTCGGCGTGCACGTCGAGGCCGAAGGCCAGCTTGAGCAGCTTCTGCCGCTCGTGCCAGTCCAGGTCGTGCTCGATCCGCAGGCTCGGGGCGTCGGCCTCGAGCACCAGCCGCTGGGTGATCGTGGAGGCGGCGGTGCGGCGGGTGACCACGACGGCCGCCCACCCCTCGCCGGTCTCCAGCTCCAGCGACTCCACCTCGACCAGGTCGCGGACCTGGCGGCGGTAGTACTCGTCGATGTCCCAGGCGTCCCAGGCCACCGGCTCGTCGCGGTGCAGCTGCAGCAGGTTGCCGACCTCGCCGGGGGCGATGGCCTCGCGCCCGGAGGCGTCCACCATCGACGTCACCAGCCCGCGGGCGTCGACCCGCACGCTGAGCAGGTCGTTGGCCAGCAGGAACCCGTCGCCCTCGCGCTCGGCCCGCACCTCGGCCGCGGCCGCGGCCACGGGCGACACCCCCAGGGCGGGGACGCCGGAGCGGGCGTGCGGTGCCGCGTTGACGGCCAGCGTCTGGTCCCCCTCACCGACCAGGGCGGCCAGCGCCTCGGCCACCAGCGCCTCGGCCCGCTGGGTGATCGCGGCGTGGTTGCGCTCGGCGTCCTGGTGCACCCAGGCGATCGAGCTGCCGGGGAGGATGTCGTGGAACTGCAGCAGCAGCAGCATCTGCCACAGCTCCTCCAGCTCCTCGTAGGGGTAGACGTAGCCGGTGCCCGAGGCCGCGGTGGAGGCCCACAGCTCGGCCTCGCGGAGCAGGTGCTCGTTGCGGCGGTTGCCCCGCTTGGTGCGCAGCTGGCTGGTGTAGGTGCCGCGGTGCAGCTCCAGGTACATCTCGCCCGACCAGACCGGCGGGTTGGCGTACTCCGCCTCCGCCTCGCTGAAGAAGGCGCGCGGCGAGGTCAGCTCGACCCGGGCCGAGCCCTCCAGGGACGCCGTCCGGTGCGCGGCGGCGATCATCTCGCGGGTGGGTCCGCCACCGCCGTCGCCGTGGCCGAAGGGGAGCAGGGAGAAGTTGGCGCGGCCCTTCTCGCGGTACTGGCTCGACGCCCGGGCCAGCTCGACCCCGGAGATGCTGCCGTTGTAGGTGTCGGCCGGCGGGAAGTGGGTGAAGACCTGCGAGCCGTCGATGCCCTCCCAGCGGAAGGAGTGGTGCGGCATCACGTTGGTCTGGTTCCAGGAGATCTTCTGGGTCAGGAACCACCGCGAGGAGGACGCGAGCACGATCTGGGGGAGGGCGCCGGAGTAGCCGAAGGAGTCCGGCAGCCAGACCTCCTCGGTCTCCACGCCGAAGCGGTCGAGGAAGAAGGACTTGCCGGCCACGAACTGCCGGGCCATCGCCTCGCCGCCGGGCATGTTGGTGTCGGACTCCACCCACATGCCGCCCACCGGGACGAACTGGCCGCGCTCGACCAGCGTCCTGATCCGCTCGAAGAGCTCGGGGTAGCCGGCCTCGATCCAGGCCAGCTGCTGGGCCGAGGAGCAGGCGAAGACGAAGTCCGGGTCGGACTCGGCCAGGTCGGCGACGTTGCTGAAGGTGCGGGCGCACTTGCGCACCGTCTCGCGCAGCGGCCAGAGCCAGGCGGAGTCGATGTGGGCGTGCCCGACGGCGGCGATCCGGTGCGCGCTGGGGTTGGCCGGCGAGGCCAGCACCCCGGCCAGCGCGGCGCGGCCGGCGGCGGCGGTGCCCGCGACGTCGGAGGAGTCGACGGCGTCGACCATGTCCTGCAGGGCGAGCAGGATCTGGGACCGGCGGGCGTCGTCGAGGTCGAGGGTGAGCATCAGCCCGTCGAGGGTCCAGACGTCGCGGACCAGCTCCCAGACCTCGAGGTCGAGCAGCACCACGTCGAAGGCGCGCAGCTGGTAGAGCGGCTGGTCACCGGCCGTGGCCTTGTCCCCGAGCGCCGTGGGCTGGAAGCCCCACCCGGAGCCGACGTCGGGGTTGGCGGCGGCCTCGAGGTACAGCTCGATGTGGTCGGGGTCCTCCACCGGCAGCCACTGGTTGTCCGGGGCGACCCCCTTGATGGTGGTGCCGTCCGGGCGCCAGGCCAGGCCCTCGGCGTTGAAGCCGGGACCGCCGGTGTAGCCCAGGTCGACGTGCAGCTCGGCGCGGGTGCCCTCGGGCAGCCCGCCGTCGGTGCGCCAGTCGGCGGGGACCGCACCGGTGGCGTGCAGCCACATGGTGCTCCACGGGCGGCCCCACGGGGCGCCCACCTCGATCGGCTCGTAGCCGGCCTGCACCGCCTCGGCGAAGGGGACCGGCTCGTCGGGCACCGGCCAGGCCTCCAGGGCGAGCGGGGCGCGGGCGCGGTACGTGGCGGGGACGAGGTGGTCGTTGACGAAACGACGCACCCGACCTTCCAGCAGGATCCTCTGGTCGTGCATCAGCACCTCTCCTCACGGCGTGGGACGGCGCCGGCCACGGCGCCGTCCCTGATCGTAACGCAATGGAATGGACTTAAGAAGGGGTCCACGGCGGTGTCTCACTCCATCACCAGGCCGGCCGGGCGGGGCGAGAGGAAGTGGTCCAGGACCAGGGCGGCGGCCCCCTGGGCGGCGCCGAGCTCAGCCAGGCGGCTGGTCCGCACCACGAGCTCGTCGCGGGCGGCCAGCATCGGCGGCAGCCTCTCCTGCAGGACCGGCAGCTGGTGCGCGGCCAACCTGGGCCACACGGGACCGCCCACCACGAGGGTGCCCAGGTCGAGGAAGTTGAGCAGCGGCGCTACCCCGGCCGCCAGGTCGCGACCGGCGGTGCGCAGCAGCCGGACGGCCCCGCGGTGGCCGGTGTCGGCCATCCGGCAGAGCTCGGCGAAGGCGCCGGAGCTGTCGGTCGCGTCGGTGGCCGCGAGCACCCCGGACTCCGCCGCCCGGCGCACCAGCGACCCGGGCAGCGTGGTGGTGTGCAGGCGTCCGGACCGGGTGGGGTCGGGGTCGGTGGCCCGGCGGGTGACCAGGGTGTCGCCCACCTCGCCGGCGTTGTTGGTGCTGCCGCGGTGGACCACCCCGCCGAGCACCGCGCCGGCGGCGATGCCGGTGCCGAGGTAGAGGTAGAGGAAGTCCCCGCGGGTGCCCTCCGAGGACCACTGCTCCCCGGTGACCGCGGCGGTCACGTCCTTGTCCAGCAGTACCGGCCACCCGGTGGCCCGGTGCAGGTCGGCCCGCAGCGCCACGTCCTCCCAGCCGTTCAGCTGCGGGGGCCGGTGCAGGCGGCCGGCCACCACGTCGATCGGGCCGGGTGCGGCCACGCCGAGCCCGAGCACCGTGGTGGGGTCGACGTCGGTGAGGACCTCGTCGGCCAGGTCGCGGATCAGCTGCACCGCGTGCACCGGGTCCGGCGCCCCGGGGGTGGGGTGGGTGATCCGACGGTGCACCCCGCCGGCCAGGTCGAGGCAGAGGACGGTGAGCAGCCGCGGGTCGATGTGGACGCCGACCGCGTGCCAGCGGTCCGGACGCACCTGGAGCAGGGTGCGGGGCTTCCCGCGTCCGGCGGTGACGCGCTCGCCCTCGTCGACCACGCCGGTGGACATCAGCCGCCTGGTGATGTTGGAGATGGTCTGCGGGGTCAGCCGGGTGATCTCGCCCAGCTCCACCCGGCTCACCCCCTCGGGACGGCGCCGGATCGCCTCGAGCACGACGGTCTGGTTGTAGTCGGCCAGCCTCGGCAGGTTGGAGCCCCTGGTGTCCACCACCTCACCTCCGTCCGCCTTGACGACCGCCTGCCAGCACCTTAGTGTCCCGTCTCGGCACCGAATTTATCCATCGGAATGACTAAGTGTCGATCGGTTCCCGCGACAGAGTCGTCAGGAAGTGAGGCCCCGTGAGCGCCACCACCCTCAGCAGGCCGGAGGGGTCCGTCGCGGACCCGTCACCCGGCCCGCGCCGCCGCCGGCGCGTGCCGTGGACGGCCCGCCAGAAGCGCAACCTGCGCACGGGGCTGCTGTTCATCAGCCCCTGGATCCTCGGGTTCCTGGTCCTGGTGGCCTACCCGCTGATCTACTCGCTGGTGATCTCGCTGTTCAACCACACCGGCTTCAAGACCCCGCAGTTCATCGGGCTCGGCAACTACTCACGCCTGGTGCAGGACCCGCTGGTGGCCGTCTCCTCGGCCAACACCCTGTTCTACGCCGCGCTGTCGGTGCCGATCGGCCTCGCGGTGGCCATCGTGCTCGCGCTGGCGATGAACCGGAAGGTGCCCGAGGTCGGGCTGTACCGCACCGCGCTCTACCTGCCGTCGCTGGTGCCCGTCTTCGCCCTCAGCTTCATCTTCATCGTCTTCGTCAACCCCAGCTTCGGGCTGCTCAACCAGTTCCTGGCCCTGTTCGGGGTGCCGCAGACCAACCTGCTCGGCGACCCCACCTCGGCCAAGCTGATCATCGTCACGATGGCCCAGCTCGGCGCGGGCAACGCGGCGCTGATCTTCCTGGCCGGGTTGAACAACATCCCCGACAGCCTCTACGAGGCCGCCAGGGTGGACGGGGCCGGGACGCTGCGGCGCTTCTTCTCGATCACCCTGCCGCTGCTCTCGCCCAGCATCCTGTTCAACCTCGTCACGGGGGTGTCGGGCGCGCTGCAGGTGTTCACGCAGGCCTACATCGTGACCGGCGGTGGCCCCAACAACGGGACGCTCTTCTACATGTTCCACCTGTACAACTCCGCCTTCTCCTACGCCCAGCTGGGCTACGCCTCGGCGCTGGCGGTGGTCCTCTTCATCGTCGGCATGGTGCTGGCCGTGATCATCTACGGACTGTCGCGACGGTTCGTCAACTACGACGTGACGGGGTGAACCGATGAGCACCACCACCACCGAGCCCGGACGCCGGGTCTCGCTGAAGACGCAGAACCGCGTCCGCACCACCACCACGGGCATCATCGCCCGCGCCATCCTGATCGCCGTCTCGCTGCTGTTCCTGGTGCCGCTGTACTGGATGGTCATCACGGCGCTGAAGACCGACGAGGAGCTGGCCGCCTTCCCGCCCACCCTGCTGCCGGAGAGCTGGAACTGGTCGATCTTCCCCGAGGCGGTCAACGCCTTCCCGTTCTGGCAGCAGTTCGCCAACAGCATGCTGGTCACCGTGCTGGGCACCGTGCTGGCCGTGCTCTCCAGCTACGTGGTGGCCTACGGGTTCGCCTGCATCGACTGGCCGGGTCGGGACAAGGTGTTCTACCTGGTGCTGGCTACCATCTTCATCCCGTTCCCGGTGGCTATCATCCCGCTGTTCGACCTCTTCGCCGGGCTCGGCTGGGTCAACACGCTGCTGCCGCTGATCGTCCCCAACGCGCTGGGCAGCGCCTTCTACATCTTCCTGCTGCGCCAGTTCCTGCTGCAGTCCTCGGTCGAGGCGATGGACGCCGCCCGCGTGGACGGGGCGAGCGAGTGGCGGATCTGCTGGGAGGTGGTCTTCCCGACCGCCCGCGGGGCCCTGATCGCGGTGGCCATCTTCGCCGCGGTGGCCTCCTGGAACGACTTCCTGGGCCCGCTGATCTACCTGCAGGACCCCTCGGTGCAGACGCTGGCCATCGGGCTGCAGTCCTTCTCCACCGAGACCGACACGTCGTTCAACCAGCTGATGGCGGCCTCGACGCTGACCGTCCTGCCGATGGTCGTCCTCTTCATCTTCTAGCGCTACTTCGTCAAGGGCCTCAACGTAGGAGGGTTCCGATGAGCAGGTTCTCGAAGGTCGTCGGCACGGCCCTCGCCGTGCTGGTCACCGTCGCCGCCGCGGGCTGCGCCCCGGCCCGCCAGCCCGACGAGATCGTGGTCTGGACCAAGGAGGTGGGGACCGACCAGCTGGCCCAGCAGCAGCTGATGCTGGACCGCTTCGAGGCCGAGAACCCGGGGGTCACCACCCGGCTGGTGCCGGTCGCCACCCGCAGCGACGCCGACGCCACCGCACTGATCACCGCCGTCCGCGGCGGCACCGGCCCCGACGTCTTCGTGGGCGACCGGTTCACCACCAACCAGTTCGCCTCCCTCGGTCTGCTGCAGAGCCTGCAGCCGTGGGTGGACGCGGAGCCCGCCGGCTTCACCGACAGCTACCTCCCCTTCGCGCTGGACGAGGCCACCTACCAGGGTGAGCTGTACGGGCTGCCCTGGCACACCGACACCCGTGCGCTCTTCTACAACAAGGAGGTGCTGCGCGACGCCGGCATCGACCCCGCGGTGATGGACCCCGAGAACGGGCCGCTCACCGTCGCGGAGCTGCGCGAGCTGGCCGACCGGATCACCGTCACCAACGAGGCGGGGAACTACGAGCGGATGGGTTTCGTGCCCTGGGACCAGCAGGCCTGGCCGTTCACCTGGGGCCAGGTCCTGGGGGCCAGCTACTTCGACGAGCAGACCTGCACCATCGACGTCGACGACCCCGGCTTCCGCGGCATCTACGAGCTCTACGACGAGTGGGCGAAGGACCTGGACTACGGCAGGACCGACACCTTCATGGCCACCTACGCCCCCGAGACCGCACCGGAGGGGACCTCACCCTTCTACAGCGGCCACATCGGCATGCAGATCGTCTACTCCGGGTTCGCCCCCAACATCGAGAAGTACGCCCCCGACCTGGACTGGGGCGTCACCTACCCGCCGGTGATGGAGGAGGGTGACGACCCCGTCACCTGGTCCGGCGGGCCCGCCTGGACGATCCCCACCGGGGCCGCCAACGCCGACGGCGGCTGGGAGCTGGCCACGTTCATGACCGGGGCGGAGGGGCAGCGGGAGTGGTCGAGCACCCAGCAGTTCCTGCCCACCCAAGCCGACCTGCTGGACGACCCGGAGGTGGTCGGTGAGGACGCGCGGTTCTTCGCCCAGCTGCTGCTCGACGGGTACTCCAGCTCGCGTCCGCCGCTGCCGGTCGGCTCGGAGCTGTGGGAGACCATGAACACCGGTCGCGAGGCGGTGCTGCTCGGGGAGTCCACCCCCGAGGAGGTGATGGCCGAGATCGAGCGCCGGATCCAACCCCAGCTCGACCCCTACTGCCCGATCACCCTCGCGCGGAACTAGCGGGGGCGCGTCGGTCAGCGCAGACCCGGCGCGGCGACGTAGGCGGTCCCGGAGCCGTTGACGGCCACCTGCTCACCGGCGGGGAGGAAGGCCGACTCGCCGCGGTGCAGGGTGAGCGAGGTGTTGCCGGTGCGGAGCAGCACCCGGCCCCGGGTGACCAGCACGATGCGACCGGTGGTGCGGGCCGGGACGGTGGTCGGGGTGTCCGAGCAGTCCACCCGCCACAGCGCGAACTCCGGAGCCGGGGTGAGGAAGCGTGCTCGTCCCTCGCCCTCGTCGTCGAGCTCGACCGGGACGGGGTCGATCACGCTGAAGTCGAGCACCGAGGCCAGCTCGTCGACGTCGACGTGCTTGGAGGTCAGCCCGCCGCGGAGCACGTTGTCGGAGTTGGCCATCACCTCCACGCCGAGCCCGCTGAGGTAGGCGTGCAGGTTGCCGGCGCCGAGGAAGAGGGCCTGACCGGGACGCAGCGACACCTGGTTCATCAGCGTCGCCACCAGCACGCCGGGGTCACCGGGGTGGTGCTCGGCGGTCTCGAGCAGGGTCCGGCACAGCGTGGCCAGCTCCGCGTCGTCCTCGCCGGTGCCCCGGGCGGCCTCGACCGCCTGCTCACCGACCGGACCCCAGCCGTCCTCCCCGAGCAGCCGCAGCACCACCGTGCGCAGCGCCTCGGTCCCGCCGCGGCGGAGCTCCTCGACCAGGGGCGACAGCTCCTCGACCCCGAGCCGGGCCCACAGCCCCGCGGTGCGGGTGGGGTCGGCGAACCCGCACAGGGCCTCGAAGTCGGTCAGGGCGACGATCATCTCCGGTTTGGGCCAGTCGTCCTTGTAGCTGCGCGAGGGCTCGCCCTGCCCCGGGCCGTCACGCTCCTCACGCGCCCACCCGGCCTCGGCCTGCTCGCGGGTGGGGTGGGCCTGCAGCGAGAGCGGCTGGTCGGCCGCGAGCAGCTTGAGCAGGTAGGGGAGCCGGGGGCCGAAGGCCTCCACAGACGCCGTCCCGACCACCCTCGGGTCGCGCTCCACGAGCTCGGCGAGCGTCGAGCCGTCGGCGAGCCGGGCCGGGGCCGCCGGGTGGGCCCCGAGCCAGAGCTCGGCCTGGGGCTCGTCGGTCGGCTCCTGCCGGAGCAGCTCGGGGATCAGCGTGGAGGAGCCCCACGCGTAGGGCTGGATGACGCCCGACAGTGTCTGCATGCCCCTATCCAACCCGACCGCGAGAGCGGGGTGACGGCGGCCGTGCCGCGGCCCGCGACGAATGACACCGGTGTGATTAGCGCCTACGATGGCGCCATGCAGCCCGAGATCGCGAACGCCCAGCCGGTCGGCGGCGCCGAGCTCAGCGAGCGCGACGCCGCGGTCCTCGAGTTCGAGCGGCAGTGGTGGAAGTACGCCGGTGCCAAGAACGACGGCATCCGCGAGCAGTTCGCCATGTCGGCCACCCGGTACTACCAGGTGCTCAACACGATCATCGACAAGCCCGAGGCGCTCAGCCACGACCCGCTGCTGGTCAAGCGCCTGCAGCGCCTGCGGGACCAGCGGATGCGTGCCCGCTCGGCGCGTCGGCTCAGCGGTGGGAGCGACTCCCAGGCCTGACCTGAACCCCCTCCGTGCCAGGGTCTACCTGGCGAGGAGGAGGAGCATGGATCCGATCGAGGAACGGCTGCAGCAGGGCCTGCGCAAGGTGGCGGCCTTCACCGCGGCGATGCGCGTGATGGACGAGGGCGTCCGGGCGACCGAGGCGAGCTCTGCCGACGGGGCCGTCACCGTGCAGGTCGACGCCGCCGGCGCGGTCACCGCGATCCTGCTGGACGACGCCTGGCGCGCCCGCGTGGCTGGTCCGCTGGGGACGGCCGTGGTCGAGGCCTACCAGACCGCGCGTCGCAGCCAGGTCGTCGCCGGGCTGGAGAACGTCGCGCGGCTCCCGGACCGCCTCGACGACGTGCCGGTCCTGCCCGAGGACCTCGCGGCGGCCACCCGGCCGCCGGTGGACCTCGCCGAGCTGCAGCGCTCGCTTCCCTCCCTGGCCGAGGTCAACGCCCAGCTGGCTGAGGCGATCGCCGGGGCGCGCAGGGTGCGGGAGACCGCCTCCGCGGCGCCGGCGGCCGCCCCCGCCGAGCCGGTCGGCGGGGACGACGTCGAGGTCGTCCTGGACGCGGCCGGGGGGATCGTCGCCTGCACGGTCCCCGAGACCTGGCAGCGCTCGGCCCCGCTGCCCCGTCTGCTCGAGGCCCTCAACCGCCCCTTCGAGACCAGGGAGACCCAGCCGTGAGCCAACCGAGCGCGGACGACATCAGCCGGTCCCTGTCGGACCTGCGGACCTGTGCCAAGGCCTTCGACGCCGAGGGTGTTGCCCTGGCGGCCCGCTCCGGCGACTTCAGCGGGCAGGGCACCGGTGCGCTGAGCTTCGGCATCTTCCTCGCCGTCGGCGCCGCCTACGACCGGGGGTGCTCCTCGCTGGCGGGCGCCGCCGAGGCCGGGGGCAAGGCGCTGCAGGAGGTCGCCACCACTCTCGGGTCGGTGGCCGACGCCTACGAGCGCGACGAGGAGAACAACGTGCACGCGAGCCAGGGGGAGTGGTGACATGGGGATCCCATCGGTGGAGATCGACTTCGACCAGGCCGCCTTCGAGGAGGCCTGCGACAAGATCCGCGAGGGCATCGACGAGGCGGTGGACACGGTCTTCCCGTGGCTCCGCCCGCTGCTGGACGCCTTCTTCGACTCCTTCTGGTTCCCGATCCCGGACGTCGTCCGGCAGGCCGGCTACAAGGTGGTCGAGTGGGCCTTCGAGGTGCTCGAGAGCCTGGTGAACGGGCTGGTCGACCTGTTCGAGGGCATGCTCGTCCCGGTGACGGCCTTCCTCCGGGGGCAGTACTGGTCCGAGCAGCACGACGCGCTCTCGGCCCACGCGAGCGAGCTGCAGGCCGCCGTCGACGCCGTCTCGGTCACCTGGACCGGACGCGGGCAGCGCGCCTTCGCCGTCCACGCCGGGAACCAGGTGGCGGAGGTGACCGAGGCGGCCGAGCTGGCCAAGACGATGCGGACCCAGTGCTGGATCACCGCCGCGGCCGGGCTGACCTGCTACATCGGCATCGCCGTCGCCGTCGTCAAGTTCATCACCGTGGCCAGCGCCGCCTCGGCCAGCACCCCGGTCACCGGACCGGGCGGACCGGCAGCGGCGGGCGCGTCCGCGGGCATCGGCTTCGCCGAGGTGGCCGCCATCGTCACCGCCGTCCTCGCCGCCCTGGGCCAGAACGTGAGCGGGTACGTGGGCCTGTCCGACGCCGCCGACGCCCTCGCCGGGGGGTGGCCCACGCCCGGCGGTTCGGAGTACTCCGACGGCAGCGCCACCGACGGCGACGGGACGGATTGGTCGACCGCCGGATGAGCCGTGACCTGGGGCAGTACCGCCGCGCCTGGGAGGCGCGTGGCGTCGTCATGGACGCCGCGCAGCTGCGGGCCCTGGAGGGTGCGGCGGCCCGGGTCACCCGCGGCCGGGTCGGCCTCGGGGTCGGCGTGGCGCTGGCGCTGGTCGGTGCCTGGGTGGCCGTGAGCGAGTCGCCGTGGACCAACGGCCTCTTCCTCGCCGCCACCGGGGCGCTCGTCGCGGTGGTCATGCTCCTCGCGGTGCGGAGCTGGAGGAGCGTCCTCGAGGCGCGTCAGGCCGAGCGCGCGGTGGCGGGGGTGGCGGCCGCCTCGGTGGTCGTGGCCTTCCTGGTCCTCGGCTGGGTGGTGGGCGCCCCGGTGCTGGGGTGGGCCGTCCCCACCGCGGTCGCCGTGGTCGTCCTGGGGCTGGCCGCGGTCGTCCTGCTCCTCATGAACCTGACCCTGCGTCGCGGCTGATCCCGGTCCCGTGCCCGCTCAGCGCACGATCATCGAGGTCAGCTCCGCCACGTAGGCCTGCGCCGCCGTGGCCGGGTCGCTGCGTCCGAACCGGACGTCCTGCAGGTAGCGCGTCTGCGGCAGCGAGATGTCCCCGAGCCCGGCCGGCGGTGCGGGGGAGGGTGGCGTGAGGTCGGGCTCGACCCGCTCGAGGTAGGCCGCCGCCTTGACGTCGGACGGGCTCAGCGCCGGCTCGACGCGCTCCCGCATCACCGTGCTGGCCGGCATCCCGCGCTCGGCCACGAGCACGTCGGCGGCGCGGGGGTCGTTGACCAGGAAGTCCACGAACGCGGCAGCGGCCTCGGGTTCCTTGCTGCGGGCGGGCACCGACCACATCATCGACACGTTGTAGAACAGCTGCGCGTCGGCGGCCCGTCCGGTCATCGAGGGGAAGCGCAGCAGCCGCAGGTCCGCCCCGGAGGCCGTCTCGAGGGAGAGCACCTGGTTGGACCAGTACACCGACATGGCCGTCCGGCCCTGGGTGAACAGCCGGTCGGCCAGCGGGGCCACGATGTCGTCGCTGCTGACTCCCACCTCGGGGATCACCCCGTCCAGCTCCCACTGCCGGGAGAGCTCGAAGAACTCCTGGGCGTCGGCGGCGTCGAAGCCGAGGCCGTCCTGGGTGTACAGGTCCCCGCCGCGCTGACGCATCCACATCCAGAAGCCCAGGTCGTAGAGGGTGGGGTCGGAGCTGCCGATGATCCCGTCGCCCTTGGCGGTGATCTCCGCCGACAGCGCCGCCCACTCCTCCCACGTCCAGGTCTCGTCGTCGGGCAGCTCCACCCCCAGCTGCTCGAAGACCGCCGGGTTGGCCGCCACCAGCATCACGTTGACCCCGGCGTTGACCCCCATCAGACCGTCCGGGGTGCGACCGGGGTCGAGGGTCCCCTCGGCGAAGTCGGCCGTGCCGACCCCGGCCTGGTCCAGCGGCAGCAGGGCGCCGCGGTCGGCGTACTGCCGCAGGTACTTCAGGTCCATCTGGATGACGTCCGGCGCGTTGTTCGCGGCGGTCTGGGTGGCCAGCCGGTCCCAGTAGCCGGCCCACTCCGCCGGCTCGCCCGCCACCGTGACGCCCGGTGTCGCGTCCTGGTAGGCCCCGATCACCTGGTTGGTCAGCTCGGTGCGGGTCTGGTTGCCCCACCAGCCCATCCGCAGCTCCGCCGCACCGGGGGAGGAGGCGTCGCCCGTACCGGGGGCGGCGCAGGCGCCCGCGCCCAGGCCGAGGGCCAGACCCCCGGCCCCGCCCAGCAGTGCCCGTCGGCTCATCGTCATGTCGTCTCCGTCGCTCGTCCGTGCGGCCCGGACCGCCGAGCCGTCGGTGGTTCCGCACCCTGACAGCAGCCGGACGCACTCCGCGTCCGAGGAGGTCGGGCCCGGCCCTCTGCTTGCACTCGCCATGGTCGAGTGCTAAACATGAGTTGGCACTCGGCGACCCCGAGTGCCACCGTCAGTCCGGTGAGGGGCCTCGTGCAGGTCCCGTCCGTCGCGGGCACCGACTGGCGTCGACTGAGCACGCAGGACAGACCATCAACCACGGGGCCGCGCGCCCCTGACGCGGGAGGACTCCCCGAACACATGGCAAAGCTCATTGAATTCAACGTCGAGGCACGCCGCGGCCTCGAGCGGGGCATGAACCAGCTCGCTGACGCCGTCAAGGTCACCCTCGGTCCCAAGGGCCGCAACGTCGTGCTGGAGAAGAAGTGGGGCGCCCCCACCATCACCAACGACGGCGTCTCCATCGCCAAGGAGATCGAGCTCGAGGAGCCGTACGAGAAGATCGGCGCCGAGCTCGTCAAGGAGGTCGCCAAGAAGACCGACGACGTCGCCGGCGACGGCACCACCACCGCCACCGTGCTGGCCCAGGCGATGGTCCGCGAGGGCCTGCGCAACGTGACCGCCGGTGCGAACCCGATGGGTCTGAAGCGCGGCATCGAGAAGGCCGTCGCCGCCATCAGCGCCAAGCTGTCCGAGGCCGCCACCGAGATCGAGACCAAGGAGCAGATCGCGGCCACGGCCTCCATCTCCGCCGCGGACCCGCAGGTCGGTGAGATCATCGCCGAGGCGATGGACAAGGTCGGCAAGGAAGGCGTCATCACCGTCGACGAGTCCAACACCTTCGGGCTGGAGCTCGAGCTCACCGAGGGCATGCGGTTCGACAAGGGCTACACCAGCCACTACTTCGTCACCGACGCCGAGCGCATGGAGACGGTCCTCGACGACCCCTACATCCTCATCGCCAACTCGAAGGTCTCCACCCTCAAGGACCTGCTCCCGGTCCTGGAGAAGGTCATGCAGTCGGGCAAGCCGCTCGTCGTCATCGCCGAGGACACCGACGGTGAGGCCCTCGCCGGCCTGATCGTCAACAAGATCCGCGGCACCTTCAAGTCCGTCGCCGTCAAGGCCCCGGGCTTCGGCGACCGCCGCAAGGCCATGCTGGCCGACATCGCCATCCTCACCGGTGGCCAGGTCGTCAGCGAGGAGATCGGCCTCAAGCTCGACGCCGTCACCCTGGAGGACCTGGGCCAGGCGCGCCAGGTCGTCGTCACCAAGGACGAGACCACGATCATCGACGGCGCCGGCGACGCCGACCAGATCGCCGGCCGGGTCTCGCAGATCCGTGGCGAGATCGACCGCTCCGACTCCGACTACGACCGCGAGAAGCTGCAGGAGCGGCTGGCCAAGCTGGCCGGCGGCGTGGCCGTCATCAAGGTCGGCGCGGCCACCGAGGTCGAGCTCAAGGAGCGCAAGCACCGCATCGAGGACGCCGTCCGCAACGCGAAGGCCGCCGTCGAGGAGGGCATCGTCGCCGGTGGTGGCGTCGCCCTGCTGCAGGCGTCCAAGGCCACCTCGCTGGACCTGACCGGTGACGAGGCCATCGGCGCGAACATCGTGTTCACCGCCTGCGCCGCGCCGCTGCGCCAGATCGCGATCAACGCCGGCCTCGAGGGTGGTGTGGTCGTCGAAAAGGTGGCCGGCCTGCCGTCGGGCCAGGGTCTGGACGCGGCCACGGGCGAGTACGTCGACATGGTGGCCTCGGGCATCATCGACCCGGCCAAGGTCACCCGCTCGGCGCTGCAGAACGCCGCCTCCATCGCGGCGCTGTTCCTCACCACCGAGGCCGTCATCGCCGACAAGCCGGAGAAGGCCTCCGCGGCCCCGGCCGGTGGCGACGGTGGCATGGGCGGCATGGACTTCTGAGTCCAGGCCCCACGCCCAGCTCGTAGCAACGCCCACGAGGGCGGTTCCCCACCCGGGGAGCCGCCCTCGTGGCGTCCCCGCCCGCACCCCACGGCGTCCCCGCCTGCACCCCACGGCGGCCACGCCCGCGCCCTCCGAGCACCGCACACCTGACCGCCGCCATCTCGCACTCTGCCCCGCCTACGGGTACGTAGCCCCCTCTATAGACGGGGCAACGTGCCCGCAGGTGGGGCAACGTCGAACCGGGCGGGGCTGCGTCGTGCACGGATGCGGATGGGTACGGTCCGGGAGCGCGACCACGTCCGCGCCGCTGGGGCCGCACACCCCACCGCCCCTATCTCGCACTGTGCCCCGCCTACGGGTACGTAGCCCCCTCTATAGACGGGGCAACGTGCTCGTAGGCGGGGCAACGTCGGGGAGGGGCGGTCCGTTGTGCACAGATGTGGGTGCGGGGCGCCCGGAGTGCGGCCGGAGGGTCTGGGATGGCGGGATGGGGGAGGTGCACCTGACAGGGGAGCTGCTGGCGCGAGGGTGGACGTCGGCCGAGCTCGCGCGGTCCGTGCGGGCGGGGGAGATCGTGCGTCCGCGGCGCGGGGCCTACGTCCTGGACCCACCCGGTCAGGAAGCCGGGCCACCGGACCGGCTGCTGCAGCACCGGCGTCTGGTCGAGGCCACCGTGCCGCAGCTGCGGGTCGGGTCGGCGGTGAGCCACACCTCGGCCGCGGTGCTGCACGGGCTACCCGTGCCCTACGCCTCGCTGGCGACCGTCGACCTCACCCGTGATCCTGCGACCACGGGACGGTCCCGCGGTGCCGTGCACACCGTCGCGGCACCGCTTCCCGACGACCACGTGACCGAGATCGACGGCCTCCCCGTCACCACGCTGGCCCGCACCGTGGTGGACGTCGCCCGCCACGGGCGCTTCGACTGGGGGCTGGCGGCGTCGGACGCCGCGCTGCGAGAGGGTCTGGAGAGGGAGGAGCTGGACGAGGTGCTGCGCAGCATGCGCCGGTGGCCGGGGGTGCGTCGGGCCCGCCGGGTCCGGGTGGAGTCTGACCCGGCGGCCGAGAGCCCGGCAGAGTCCATCATGCGAGCCCGGATCGTCGAGGCTGGCTTCCCGCGTCCGCACCTGCAGCTCCCGGTCCGGGACGGCGACGGCCGCCCGGTGGGCTACGCCGACTTCGCCTGGCCCGACCGCGGGGTCGTGGCGGAGTTCGACGGCTGGACCAAGTACGGACCGCTGGTGCCGGCGGGCGAGAGCGCCGCGAGCGTGGTGGTGGCGGAGAAGGTCCGCGAGGACGCCTTCCGGGCGCTGGGGTGGGTGGTGGTGCGTTTCGTCTGGGCCGACCTCTGGCGCCCCCACGGCATCACCGGAGGACTGCACCGGGCCTTCGCCCTGGCCCGCCGTCAGGCCCACGTCGCCCCCTCTGCGATCACCTCGCCCCGTCTGTAGAAGGGGCGAAGTACCCGAAGAGGGGGCGACGTGGGAGTTCACCGGGCAGTCGCTGGGCGGGACAGGGGAGCAGGTGAGACACGGTGCCCGCCGACGGGGCGGTGCGTGAGACGCCAGGCGGGTAGGCGGGCAGGCCTCAGGACGTCAGGTGCGCGGGCGACGACGTCTCAGCTGCGTCCGGCGGGTGCCTGGGGGGACGAGTGCGGTCAGCGGTCGCCGAGGCGGTGCACGACGAGCTCGCCGTTCTCGTCCAGCTCGATCACGTCCGAGCCGACGGCGGGCGGGAGACCCGACTCACGGGAGGGGTCGAGCGGGACGCCGGCGGGGGCGGCAGCCGGGGCCGGCGGATCTGCGGGCGTCTCCGGGGTGCAGGCCGCGAGGGCAGCCAGCAGCACCACCGCTGCGGCCACCCGGGTCATCTGCACACACCGATCCTAGGTCGACGCGTCAACCGTCCGTCCGGTCCTGCTCGCCACAGCCCGAGAGGTCCGCTGCGAGCCTGATGGGCGCTCAGGAGCACTTCTCCGCGAGGATGGTGCTCATGCGCATCCCGGTGATCGACGGCCACAACGACCTGCCCTGGCGGATGCGCGAGCTGGGTCACCCGGCCAGTCCGGTGGAGCTGGTCGCCGGCGACCCGCGGACCCACACCGACCTGCCGCGGATGGTCGCCGGCGGGCTGCGGGGGCAGTTCTGGTCGGTCTTCGTGCCATGCTCCTTCACCGGACCGGATGCGGTGCTCGCCGTGCTGGAGCAGGTGGACCGGGTGCACCAGCTGGCGGCCGAGCACCCCGAGGCCCTGGTCCTGGTCCGCGACGCCGACGAGCTCGAGCAGGTGCTGGGGACCGACGACGGGCGGGTGGCCAGCCTGCTCGGCGCGGAGGGCGGGCACTGCCTGGACGGCTCGCTGGCGGTGCTGCGGGACCTGCGGCGTCTCGGCGTCCGCTACCTGACGCTGACCCACAACGAGAACACCGACTGGGCCGACTCGGCCACCGACGAGCCGCGCCACGGCGGGCTCACCCGGTTCGGGCGCGAGGTGGTGGCGGAGATGAACCGGATCGGCATGCTGGTCGACCTGTCCCACGTCTCGGCCGCGACCATGCACGACGCCCTGGACACCACCCGCGCGCCGGTGGTCTTCTCCCACTCCAGCGCCCGGGCCGTCTGCGACCACCCCCGCAACGTGCCCGACGACGTGCTCGCCCGGCTGGCCGGCAACGGGGGCACCTGCATGGTCACCTTCGTGCCCTCCTTCGTGGCCCAGCCGGTCCGGGACTGGGTGCTGGAGGTGCGGACGGCCGTGCTGGCGGCGGGGGAGGACCCCGCGGACGACCCGACCTGGGAGCGGTGGACGTCCGGCTGGCCCACCCCGCGCCCGCTCGCCACCCTGGAGGACGTCGTGGCCCACTGCGAGCACGTCCGCGAGGTCGCCGGCATCGACCACGTCGGGCTGGGCGGGGACTACGACGGCTGCGCCCAGCTGCCCGCCGGCCTGGAGGACGTCAGCGGGTACCCCCGGTTGCTGGAGCGGCTGGGGGAGGAGGGCTGGAGCCGTCAGGACCTGGAGAAGCTGGCCTGGCGCAACACCGTCCGCGTCCTCCGCGACGCCGAGGCCGTCGCCGGCTGAGGTGCCCGCCCGGGTCACCACCGTGGACGTGGCAGGCACAACCGGTCGCCCACCGGACCGCGGTCCAGGTATGTCGAGAGACGTCAGCTCAGCGACCGGTTCTGCACGCCCCTACCGGCAGCGGTGGGCGAGGAGAGGGTGGGGGAGGACGCGGCAGGAGGACGCAGGGCTAGCGTGGTGTGATCCGAAGCACCACCCCCCGTTGCCCAGGAGCACCGTCATGCCCCCCTCTGACCGAGCACGACCCACCCGCCGCCAGCTGCTGACGGCCTCCGCCGTCTCCCTGGGCGGGGTGACCCTGGGCCCCGCCCTCGGCGCCCTCCCCGCCACGGCGCAGGGAGCGACCCCCGCCGACCTCGGTGGCGGATCGCGACGCCCGCGCCACACCATCACCATCGACGGCGAGCCCTACCCCGACCCGCTGCACCTCGAGCGGGGCACCCCGGTGAGGCGGGCGCGGCTGTGGGAGACCCACCGCCGGGCGGAGCTGCAGCAGCTGTTCGCCCAGCACGTGCACGGGACGATGCTGCCCCGCCCGCAGGAGCAGTCCGCGGAGGTCTCGGTGCAGCAGTTCGCCACCGTCGTCCGCAAGGACCTCACCACCCACGTGACCGGCCCCTTCGGCAGCGGCAGCTGGCTCACCCGGGTCTTCGTGCCGACCGGCGAGGTGCGCGGCACCTTCCTGCTGATCGACCACCGCGGCGCGGCCACCGACGACCCCGAGCAGGACACCCCCTACCTGCCGGTGCGGACGATCAACCGCGCCGGCTACGCGCTGGCCGTCTTCGACGCCAAGGAGGTCGCCCCCGACGACCCCGCCCGCTACCGCGAGGGCGTGATCGACCTCTTCTCCGACCCGTCCGCGCCGCTGCCCCCCACCGCCGGACGGGCGATCGCGGCCTGGGCCTGGGCGGCCAGCCGGGTGATGGACCACCTCAGCGAGGACCCCGACCTCGACCCCGCCCGGATCGCCCTGATCGGGCACTCCCGCAGCGGCAAGGCGTCCCTGCTGGCCGGGGGGCTGGACCAGCGGTTCGTCACCGTGATCACCAACGACTCCGGCTCCACCGGCTCCAAGCTGGCCCGGCGCGGCAAGGGCGACGACGGCCGGGCCGAGGACGTCGCCAAGATCACCTCGACGTTCCCGCACTGGTTCTCCGAGGTCTACGCCTCCTACGCCGGCCGGGAGGAGGCGCTGCCGGTCGACCAGCACCAGCTGATGGCCCTGGTCGCCCCGCGCCGCCTCTACGTCACCAGCGCCACCGAGGACGCGAACGCCGACCCGGAAGGTGAGTTCCTGGCCTACGTCGCGGCGGCACCGGTCTACGGGCTCTACGGCCTGGCCGACACCGGGCTGCCCTCGACGACCTGGCCGCCGTCCGCCGACGTCCCGGTGCGGGGGCCCGCGATGAGCTACCACCTGCGCACCGGCGGGCACGGGCTCACCGAGGTGGACTGGGGCTGGTTCCTGGCCGGGGACCTCTTCGACTGAGCTCAGCGGACCGGCTCGCCGTCGCGGTCGACGACCAGCACCTCGTCCCCGCCGACCCTGTCCTCGGTGAGCACGGCGCCGGAGTCCACCACGGCGCGGCGCACGGTCACCCCGGAGCGGACCACCACCCCGTCCAGCAGCACGGCGTCCTCGACCACGCACCCGGGTTCGAGCACGCAGCCCTGCCCGACCACGCTGTCGCGGACCGTGCCCGACACCTGGGCGCCGCCACCGAGCAGGGACCGCCTCAGCTCCGTCGCCTGCTCGACCCGGACCGGACGCGGGTCGGTCACCGAGGTCAGGACCGGCCAGCGGGGGTCGCCCAGCTCGACCCCGCGCCCGGCCAGCAGGTCCTGGTGGGCCTGGTGGTAGCTCGGCACCGTGCCCAGGTCGCGCCAGTAGCCGGGCAGCCGGTGCTCCACCACCGTGTGGTGCGCCAGCAGGTACGGCACGAGGCTGTCGCCGTAGTCGCCCAGCTCGGTCCCGGACTCCACCAGGGTCTCGACGGCCGCGAGCAGGACGCGGGTGTCGTAGAGGAACACCTCCGTGGCCACCACGTCCGAGGCGGGTCGCTCGGGCTTGTAGGCGAACCCGGTGACGCGGCCGTCCTCGACCTCGACCACCCCGTGCTGGGACGGGTCGGGGGCCTCGCGGGTGGTCACCATGGTCAGGTCCGCGCCGGCCTCGAGGTGGGTGTCGACCACCTCGCGGAAGTCCAGGGTGTAGAGGTGGTCGGCGGAGGTCACCAGCACCAGGTCCGGGTCGGCCTCGGCGACCAGCGGGGCCTGGCGGGCCAGCGCGTCGGCGTTGCCGTCGGCGAAGCCCTCGCCCTCGGTGCCCTGGTAGGGCGGCAGCACCACCAGACCGCCACGGGTGCGGTCCAGGTCCCAGGGCCGGCCGTTGGCCAGGTGGTCGTTGAGGGAGTGCGGGAGGTACTGCTCCACCACCCACACGTCGCTGATGCCGGAGTGGGTGAGGTTGGAGAGCACCACGTCGACCAGCCGGTGGCTGCCGGCCAGCGGCAGCGCGGGCTTGGCCCGGTGGTCGGTGAGCGGGGCCAGCCGGCCGCCGCGTCCACCGGCGAGCACCAGGGCGAGCACACGGGGGTGACGCGGGGCCATGGTGGTCCTCCTCCTGCCGAGGGCCACCACCACACCGTGGTGGCACCAGGAGGACACGGTATGCCAGCGGCTCGGCCGGCGGTCCGGACCCGGGATCGGCTGCCCGTCAGGCGAAGGCCGGGAGGACGACCGGTCCCCAGGCGGCTCCTGCCACCGCACCGAGCACCATGCAGGGACCGAACGGGAACGCGCTGTCGCGGGTGGCGCGGCGGAGAAGGAGCAGGACCAGGGCCACCACCGCGCTCACCGCGAAGGCGGCCAGGCCGCCGAGCACCAGCTCGGACCAGCCCAGCCACCCGAGGAAGCCCCCCACCACCCCGGAGAGCTTGACGTCGCCGAGCCCCAGGTTCGACGGGGCCGCCAGGGCCAGGGCGAGGTAGACCAGGACCAGGAGCCCGGCGGAGAGGGCGGCCCGGGCCAGGTCGCCCCACCCTCCGGTCAGCAGCGCGGAGGAGGCGAGGCCGACCCCGAGCACCAGGTACATCGGTGCCACCACCGCGTCAGGGAGCCGGAGGACCGCGAGGTCGACCACCACCAGCAGGGCCGCGCCCACGGCCAGCAGGGCGAACACGACCAGCTCGGGCCGGCTGCTGGCCAGCACGGCGGCGCCGGCCCCACCCACGGCGGCGAGAGGGGTGGTGACGCGACGACGGAGCCACCGGGAGTCGGTGCCGGCGAGCGAGCGCGCCCACGGCTGCAGCAGCAGGGCGGCGACCCCGCAGGCGACGGCGGTGAGCGCCACTCCCAGCGCTCCCACGGTCACCGGAACGCGGCGACCATGCTGAGGGCCGCCGGCCCGAGGAGCACGATGAACAGCACGGGCAGGATGCACAGCATCAGCGGGAAGATGACCTTCACCGGGATCTGCATGGCCTTCTCCTCCGCCCGCTGGCGCCGCTTCATCCGCATCTCGGCGGCCTGGGTCCGCAGCACGTCGGCGATCGAGACCCCGTAGGCGTCGGCCTGGATGACGGCACGGATGAAGCGTCGCAGGTCCGGTGCGTCGGTGCGGGCAGCCAGGGCCTGGTAGGCCTCACGCCGGGAACGACCCATCTGGACGTCCTGCAGCGTCCGTACCAGCTCCTCGGCCAGAGGGCCCTTCCCGTTGCGCCCGGCGCGGGCCATGGCCGAGTCGAAGCCCAGCCCGGCCTCCACCGCGATGGTCATCTGGTCCAGGGTGTCGGCCAGCTCGAGGGTGATCTGCTGGCTGCGCTCCTGACCGCGGCTGTGCAGCAGCAGGTCCGGCACGAACCAGCACACCACCGTCACCACCACGGCGAGCAGCACCAGCAGCAGGCTGGGACTGGCGCCGAGGGCGAGCAGCCACAGCACCGCCGACGCCACCGGGAGCCCCAGCTTGACCACGATGACCCGCTCCAGCGGCCACGCGGCGGGTCGTCCGGCCCGAGACAGCAGGCGCTCGAGCCGGGCGAGCGTGCCGGCCGGCGTCAGCCGGCGGGCCAGCCGGACCCTGCCGTCCGGCTGGGCCGCGCCCCCGGCTCCGCCGGCCCCGGCGTCCTCGGCGGGGGTGGGCCGACCGCGCTGGAGGCTGGCCAGCGCCAGCTGACGGCGTCGGTCAGGACCTGCGAGCAGGGTCCAGGCGAGCAGGCCCAGCGACAGGCTGGTGGCTGCGGCGGCGGCGAGGACGAGAGGGGGCACCGGATCTCCTGGCTCAGAACCTGAAGCTGACGACTTTGCGCATCCACAGCGCGCCGACGACCATCAGCACCACGCTGAGGACGATCAGGCCGTAGCCGGCGAGGCTCTGGGTGAAGGCGAGGACGTAGCCGGGGTTGGTCACGCCGAGGAACAGGGTGATGCCGACGGGCAGCCCCATCAGCACGTAGGCCGACAGCTTGCCCTCGGCGCTCAGCGCCTGCACCTGGCGACGGATCTGGTTGCGCTCGCGGATGGTGTGACCCACCCCGTCCAGCACCTCGGCCAGGTTGCCGCCGACCTCGCGGTTGATGGCGATGGCCTGGGTGACCCAGGCGAAGTCGTCGCTGCGCATCCGTGCGGCTGCCTCCTCCAGGGCCCTGCCCACCTCGCGGCCCACCCGGGTCTCGTTGATGATGCGGGCGAACTCCTCCGAGGTGGGCTCCTCCGCCTCCCGCGACACCGAGTCCAGCGACTGCAGCAGGCTGTAACCGGCCCGGAGGCTGCTGGCCAGCAGCTGCAGCGAGTCCTCCAGCTGGTTGGCGAAGGCCTTCTGCCGACGCCCGGTGCGGAGGCCCAGGTAGATCTTGGCCAGCAGCGGCACGGCCAGGGCCATCAGCACCCCGACCAGCAGGTGCACCGCCACCGTGCCCAGCCCCAGGGCGAGCACGGCCGCACCGACGACCCAGAGCACGAAGTCCTGCTGCCGCATCTTGAGGCCGGCCTGCTCCAGCGCGGCGGCACCGGCCCGGCCGCGGTCGCCGCGGTTCAACGGCCCCTCGACGAGGGTGGCGGCCTTGGCCGCGCCGGTGGTCAGCAGCCCGGGTGGCGGGGCGGCTCCCGGTCGCCGGCGGGAGAGCGGCAACCGCGTCGGCCCCGGCGCCACCAGGAGGTAGACCAGCGTCAGGACGCCGAGGGCGCAGGCCAGCACACCGGCCACCAGCAGGTGCCCGGGGGTCACCGCCGGTACCGGGTGTCGGGGGCGCCGAAGACCCGCGGGGAGACGGAGATGCCCAGCTCGTCGAAGCGGTCGGTGAACCGTGGCCGGACCCCGGTGGGCACCGGGCGACCGAGGAACCGCCCACTGGCGTCGACGCCCGCGGAGTAGTCGAACAGGAAGGCGTCCTGCAGGGTGACGGTCTCGCCCTCCATGCCCTGCACCTCGGTGACGGCCGTGACCCGCCGGGTGCCGTCGCGGAGGCGGGAGAGCTGGATGATGACGTCGACCGCCGAGGCGATCTGCTCCCGGATGGCTCGCAGGGGCAGGTCCATGCCAGCCATCAGCACCAGGGTCTCCATCCGCGCGATCGCGTCACGGGGGGAGTTGGCGTGCACGGTGGACAGCGACCCGTCGTGACCGGTGTTCATGGCCTGCAGCATGTCCAGGCACTCCCCGCTGCGGACCTCGCCCACCACGATCCGGTCCGGTCGCATCCGCAGGGAGTTGCGGACCAGGTCGCGGATGGTGACCTCGCCGCGGCCCTCGATGTTGGGCGGGCGGCTCTCCAGCCGGACCAGGTGCTCCTGCTGCAGCTGCAGCTCGACGGCGTCCTCGATGGTGACGATCCGCTCGCCCTGGGGGATGAAGGAGGAGAGCACGTTGAGCAGGGTGGTCTTCCCGCTGCCGGTGCCGCCGGAGACGATGATGTTGAGCCGGGCCTGCACGCAGGCCTGCAGCAGCTCCGCCATCTCGGGGGTGAGGGTGCCGAAGCCGATCAGGTCCTGCACCTTGAACGGGTCCTTGGCGAACTTGCGGATGGTCAGCGACGAGCCGTTGAAGGCCAGCGGCGGGATCACCGCGTTGACCCGGGAGCCGTCGGCGAGGCGGGCGTCCACGAGCGGGGAGGACTCGTCGATCCGCCGCCCGACCCGGGACACGATGCGCTCGATCACCCGGCGCAGGTGCTCCTCGGAGGCGAACCGCACGCCGGCCCTGGTCAGCTTGCCGTTCTGCTCGACGTAGACCGCGTCCGGGCCGTTGACCATGATCTCGGTGACCGTCGGGTCGTCCAGCAGCCGCTGCAGCGGCCCGTGGCCCAGCACCTCGTCCTGGACGTCGGAGATCAGCCGCTGCCGCTGCTCCCCGCTGAGCGGGACCTTCTCCTCCTCGACGACGCGGGCCAGCTCGGTGCGCACCAGGGAGTGCAGCTGGTGCTCGCTGAGCGAGGGGTCGTTGAGCCGCCCGCCGATCCGGGAGAAGAGCTCCTCGGCCGCCCGGTTCTTGAGCTTGCCCAGGGCGTCGCCGGCCGCCGACGGCTGGGCGGGGGCGGAGGTCGTCGGCTGGGGGGCCCGTGGTGGTGACGTGCCCGCCTCGGGCGGGGCAGGTGCCGGCTCGGCCGTCGCCCCCTCCGTCGGCACGAGGTTCGTGGGGTGGGCCGGCGCGGTCGTGCCGCGGAGCCGGTCGGAGAGCTTCATCAGGCCACCGCCGTCCTGGTCCGGCGCCAGCGCGAGGCGGCACGGCGGGGCGGCACCTTGGGCTTCTTGGTCGGGTAGGAGCCGGTGGCCTCGGGTCCCGGCGGCACCGCTGCACCGTCCGCCCCCACGAACCGGTCCACCAGTGCGGACAGCTGCTTGGTCATGGGGTCGCGGCGACCGCTCTGCAGCAGGGGCACGCCCTGGTCGACGGAGTCCGGGACGGCCTTCGAGCGCGGCAGCTGGACGTCGACGCCGGTGCCGATGGTGAACTCGACGTCGGCGATCGTGAGCAGGCTCCTGGGGTCGGCGAAGTTGAGCACGACGTGGTGCGAGGACGGCAGCAGCTCCAGCTTGCGCAGGGTGTCCAGCTCCTTGCGCATCCCGCGCACGCCCGGGACGTCCATGCTGGTGAGCAGCAGCAGGTCGGTGGTCTGGTCCAGCGCCGCGAGGGTGTGCTCCGACAGCCCGGGGGCGGTGTCGACCACCACGTAGCGGAACTCCGCGGCCAGCATCTGCAGCAGCCGGGCGACGTCCCCCTCGGTGATCGTGTCCGCGTCGGCGGGGGAGTCGGGTGCGCAGATGACGTAGAGGCCGGTGCTGTGGCGCGTCAGGACGGTCTTCAGCACCATGGAGTCCGTGCTGGCCGCGCCGCGCACGGTGTCGACCAGGAAGTACTCCGGCTCGAGGTCCAGGGCGCTGGAGACGTCACCGAACTGGATGTCCAGGTCGACCAGCACGACCGTGCTGGGGAACCGCTGGGCCAGCCCGACGGCCAGGTTGGCCGCGACCGTGGTCTTGCCCACGCCGCCCTTGGGCGACACGACGCTGATCACGCGACCGGCGGCGGTGTGCGAGGAGGCGGACCCGGCGGCCGCGACGCTGGCCCGGGCGGCCGCCGACCTCGCGGCCAGCTCCAGGGCCAGCTTGATCTCGGCGGGCCCGGCCTCGGCCGGCAGCAGGTCGCGGACGCCGGCGCGCAGTGCCGCCAGCGCCGTCTCCGGCCCCTGGTCGCCCACCAGCACGACGCTGATCTGCGGGCACTGCTGGGCCAGCCGACCCGCCAGGGCGACGGCCTGGGCCGGGTCGGGACGCAGGTCGAGGACGACGACGTCCGGGGCCGGCGCGCCGCCGAGCTGGGCGAACAGCTGCCCGGCGTCGGCCGGGACCTCAGCAGCGCGCAGCGGCAGGAAGGCGCCGCCGGTGGCCTGGTGGACCCGCTGCTCGAGCTCCTCGGACGGGCTGACCAGCAGGATGCGGCTCACTCGTACACCTCCTCGTCGGTGATGACGTCGGTGTCGGACTGGTCGACGTCCTCGTCCTGCAGGGACAGCCACACGGTGCCGTGCTCGGCGCCGAAGACCAGACGCTCGGTCTGCCCGCCGTCCACGGCCAGCGTGACCAGCAGGCTGGACTCGGGCAGCGGGGCGGCGTCCTCCGCGGCGGCCTCCTCGGCCTCCCCGTCGGCCGGGGGTGCGTAGCCACCCTGGACGCGGGTGACCAGCACCTCCTGCAGCGCCAGGTGGGTGCGGGCCGGCTCGTCGAGGCTGATCAGCACGCCGACCAGGTCCCCGGGGGCGACCTCGCCGCCGACCACGCGCTGCGGGTCGAGCAGGACCGACACCTGCTGCAGACCCTGCGGCACCTCCACCTCGGACTGCTGGGCCTGCGCGGCCGGGTCGGCGAAGCGGGCGGCCAGCACCTGCTCCCCGGGCTGCAGCTCGGTGGAGGTGACCAGGCCTTGCACCTCCGCCAGGGTGGACAGCGCACCGTCGGGGACGGCCATCGCGGGGAGCTGCTGGAGCCGGACCAGGTCGCGCAGGTCCTCCGCGGCGGTGTCCTGCGGGACCGTCGCGGTGGTGACCAGGACGTCCACGGTCTGCATCCCCGCGAGAGCCCGCTGGTCGGCGGTGCTGGCGTAGGCGAGCACCAGCACACCGCCCACGGCGGCCAGGAGGACCGCGACGACCGCGGCGACGACTCGACGTCTCATGGTGGGCTCTCTGGTCAGTCGGTGAGGGAGACGATGGACGCGCCCAGCTGGGGTGCGGTCGTGGAGTACTCGAACGCGTCGTCGAGCTCGACCATCGTGGTGAAGTAGCCGCGGATGCAGCGGTCGTTGCCGTTGCAGGGACTCCCGTAGGAGTTCTGGCCGCCGAAGTGG
Organism: Auraticoccus monumenti; assembly: GCF_900101785.1. Lineage (GTDB taxonomy): Bacteria > Actinomycetota > Actinomycetes > Propionibacteriales > Propionibacteriaceae > Auraticoccus > Auraticoccus monumenti. The sequence continues at coordinate 2,101,731 of NZ_LT629688.1, forward strand.
TAGGCGGTCACCCGGAAGGCGGCGTAGGCGTAGACGTGGTAGGTCGCACTCGAGCCGGTGCCCTGGTACCGGTCGAAGATGGGCAGCAGCACGGTGGTGTCGAGCATCCCGACGAGGTCGGCGCTCGTGCAGGTGCTGGGGACGGAGCTGCCCGGGTCGGTGGGCACGTCCATCGAGATGGTGCTGCTGGCTCGACAGGTGCCGGGGTCGGTGCGCAACCAGCCGAAACCGCCCGGGACGAGGTTGCCCGACGGCCCGGTGCACCCGGTGTCGGAGGTCTTCGTCTGGAAGATCGTGTGACGCGTGGTGCTCGAGGGCAGTCCGCCCCCGGTCTGCTGCTCGAACTCGCACCAGCCGAAGGCCAGTGGGAGGACCGCGCTCCCGCCGGTGGGCGAACCCCACCGGACGGTGGCCCGGGCGCTGAGGTCGGCCTGGTCGAAGCCCAGCAGCGGGGCGAAGACGTGCTGGGTCACGGTGCTGGTGCGGACCGTGACCCGACCGGTGGCGGAGCTCAGGGCCGGGGTGAGCACCTGCGCCGAGGCGGTCCCGGCGATGAAGTTGGCCGAGGTGAGGCTGCTGGCGGTGGCCGACGGGGTGCCGCAGGCCTGCCGCGCGCAGTCCTGGGCGATGGCCAGGGCCGAGGCGTCGGCGCCGGTCTGCAGCTGCTGTCGCTCCGACCACATGGCGGACACGTCGATGGCGATGGCGGCGAACCCGATCAAGGGGATCATCAGCAGGGCCACGACCACGTTGACCGCGCCGCGCTCGTCGTGGGCGGTCCCGGAGCGGGACGGCCGGCTCATCCGTTGCACCGCATGACCGCCTTCCCGGTGAGGGTGACCGAGGCCCCGAAGAAGCCGCCGACGAAGTCCAGCGGGTACGTGATCCGCACCGTCGCCGTGCTGTCGGTCGCGCTGCTGGAGGCGCAGCTGGTGGGGGAGACGCTGATCTGGGAGCTGCTCAGCACCAGCGGGCTGGCCGCGGCCTGGGTGGCGGTCCGGGCGGCGGCGGCGTCGTCGTGCAGGGCCATCACCCGGACCCCCTCGCGGGCGGCGCCGGAGAGGGTCGTCTGGGCGTTGTAGGCCCGGCCGAACTCCGCGATGCCCACCACCAGCAGGAGCAGCAGCGGCACCACGAGGGCGAACTCGACAGCGGCAGCGCCACGTTCACGATCGGTGCGTCCCATCCTGCGCCTCCTCCCGGCAGGGGTCCCGGTGCAGCGGTCGAGCGGACCGCTGCACCGGGAAGGGGTGTCGAAGGAGCTCGGCTCAGGCGGCGGGGAGGCCGTTGAGCACCCGGACGAAGAGGGCGTTCAGGCGCGGGCCGAGCAGCAGCAGGGTGGCGATGATGGCCACGGCGATGAGGCCGACGAGGAGGCCGTACTCGACGGCGGTGGCGCCGCGGTCGCGGCGCGAGTCCAGACGGCCGGTGAGCGCGCTGAGGCCCATGCTCAGGGCGATGCTGAGGCGGACGTACATGCTGGTCATGGTGGATCCCTTCGTGTGTGTGGTGGCTCCGCCCCGATTCGGATCCAAGTGGCCGGCCGCGCTGCTGGACCGGACGAAGGAACAGTGACAGAACTTTGCCAACCGCGCAACTTTGAGATTCCGCAATCTTGCGACACAGGCGAGATTGCGAAGGTGGACGGTTACAACCGTGTAACGGTGCGGATCTCTTGCTCAAGGAGCCAGATTGATGCTACAACTACCTCGCCCGTGGGCGAGGTGGGAACAGCGTCCATGGAGGCCGCATGTCGGTCCCGACGAACTTTGCGGATCACGCAAACACGCCCGGGCTGCAACCCCATCGGTTAGGGTGACCTCATGAGCGATTCGGGGATCGGCCTACGAGAGATCAAGAAGCAGATGACCAGGGAGTCCATCGCGGACGCGGCGCTGAGCCTGGCGCTGGAGAAGGGGCTGGAGGAGGTGACCATCGAGGAGATCGCCCAGCTGGCCTTCGTGTCGCCGCGGACGTTCTCCAACTACTTCAGCTGCAAGGAGGAGGCGGTCGCCACCGCGGGCACCCAGCACAACCACGAGCTCTTCGACGAGCTCGCCGCGCGCCCGCAGGACGAGGCGCCGCTGCGGTCGATGGCCACGATCATGGTGGAGGCGGTGCAGGGCCTCAGCGACGAGCAGCTGGCCAAGACCGCCAGCAAGCTGCGGCTGAGCCTGCAGCACCCGTCGCTGCGGGCCTTCCAGACGGCGCAGTACGACGCCATCGAGGCCGGCCTGCGCGAGGTCGTGGCCACCCGGAGCGGGACGTCCCTGGAGCGCGACCTCTACCCCTGGCTGGTCACCTCCGTGGCCGTGGGCGCGGTCAGGGCGGCCACCTCCTTGTGGTTGCGCTCCGGGGCCGGGCGCGACCGGCTGCCCGAGCTGATGACCGCCGCCTTCGACCGGGTGTCGGAGGGGCTGCCGGCCCCCGAGCACCAGGGGGCGCGCGGCGGTCGCGGCTGAGCGGCGACGACCGACCCGCCGCCACGGCGGCCCGGTTACCGGCTCGGGCCCTGCTGCTGCGCGAGGATGCAGGCAGGACGCACCCGAGGAGGCACGACCGCCATGACCGGCTTGCTGGAGGTGCTGGTGCTGCACGCCGCCGACGCGCGACGGGCGGCCGAGGGCGGGGCCGACCGGCTCCACCTGGTCGGCGCGCCCGAGGTCGACGGCCCGTCACCGACGCCGGACCTGGTCGCGGAGGTGTGCGCGGCCGTGGACGTCCCGGTCCGGGTCACGCTGCGGCTGCGCGAGGGGTTCGGCACCGACGGCGGGGAGGTGGTGCGGCTCCGCGGGCTGGCCTCGTCCTACCGCGACGCCGGGGCCGAGGGCATCGTGATGGGGTTCCTCGACGGCCACGGCGAGGTGGACACCCAGGTGCTGGAGGCCCTGCTCGAGGGCGGGGACTGGCCCTGGACCTGCTCCCGCGCCGTGGACCACGCCCTGGACACCGACCGGGCGTGGGCCCGGCTGGCCCGGCTGCCGCGGCTGGACCAGGTGCTCACGGCCGGGTCGGCCCGCGGGGTGGAGCAGGGTCTGGACGAGCTGATCCGCCGCGCCGACGACCCCTCCGTCGCGGCCGTGGTGATGGCCGGCGGTGAGCTGCACCCCGACCACCTGCCGTGGCTGGCCCGCGCCGGCGTCCGCGCCTTCCACATCGACCTGGACGCCCGTCCGCTGGGGTCGTGGAAGGCCTACGTGGACGCCGACCAGGTGCGCTCCTGGAAGTCCCTGGTCGACGACGTCGCGGCCCGGGCGGATCACCGGTCGAACAGGGTCACCTCGAAGGAGTAGTGCGAGGCCCGGTAGGCGTGGCGGCCGTACTCGATCAGCCGGCCGCGGTCGTCGTGGCTGGCCCGGTCCAGGGTGAGCAGCGGCGCCCCCGGGGCCTCCTCGAGCAGCGCCACCTCCTCGGGCCGCACGGCACGGGCGCCGATGCGCTCGTGAGCCACGACCGGCCGGATGCCCCGGTCGCGCAGGCACGCGTAGAGCCCCTGGCGCTGCAGGTCCTCCAGCGAGGGGGCCAGCGGGGCCGGCAGGTAGTTGGTCATCAGGGCCAGCGGCTGCCCGCCCGAGGAGCGCAGCCGGGTCAGCTCCAGCACCTGGCCGTCCACCTCCTCCCCGAGCACCTCGGCCGCCTCGGCGCTGGGCCGCCCGATCCGGTACTCCAGCACCGTGGTGGTCGGCGACTTCCCCCCGGCCACCAGGTCGTCCCAGAGCGAGGTCAGGGCCACGGGCCGGTTCACCTGGGAGTGCACCACCTGCGTGCCCACGCCGCGGCGCCGGACCACCAGCCCCTTGTCGACCAGCTCCTGGATCCCCTGCCGCGCGGTGGGCCGGGAGAGCCCGAGCCGCTGGGCCAGGGCCACCTCGTTCTCCAGCCGCATCCCCGGTCGCATCCGCCCCTCGGCGATCGCGGCCTCCAGGCCCTGGCTCAGCTGCAGGTAGAGCGGCACGGGGGAGCGCCGGTCCAGCCGGATGTCCAGGCGGACCGGCTCCTCCGCGGTCGGACCAGCCATGTCCCTCCTCGCTCAGACGTTCTGCGGGAACCCGAGGTCCACGCCGCCGTGGGCGGGGTCGGCCCAGCGGGTGGTGACGACCTTGCCACGGGTGTAGAAGTGCACGCCCTCCACGCCGTGGGCGTGGGTGTCGCCGAACAGGGAGCTCTTCCAGCCGCCGAAGCTGTAGTAGCCCACCGGGACCGGCACCGGCACGTTGATCCCCACCATGCCGACCTGCACCTCGTTCTCGAAGCGCCGGGCCGCGCCGCCGTCGTTGGTGAAGACCGAGACGCCGTTGCCGTAGGGGTTGGCGTTGATCAGGTCCAGCCCCTCGTCGAAGCCCCGCACCCGCACCACCGACAGCACCGGCCCGAAGATCTCGTCGGTGTAGATCGACATGTCGGTGCCCACGCGGTCGAACAGCGTGGGGCCCACGAAGAAGCCGTCGCCGTCGGCGTCGGGCTCGACCTCGCGGCCGTCGACCACCAGCTCGGCCCCGGCGGCCACGCCGGCGTCGATGTAGCCGGTGACCCGATCCTGGGCCGCCCTGGTGACCAGCGGGCCCATGTCGCAGCCGCGGCGGCCGTCGCCGGTGCGCAGCGAGCGCGCCCGCTCCGCGACCCGGGCGACCAGGTCGTCGGCCACGGTGTCCACCACGACCAGGGCCGAGACGGCCATGCACCGCTCACCGGCCGACCCGAAACCGGCGTTGACCGCGGAGTCCGCAGCCTGGTCCAGGTCGGCGTCGGGCAGCACCAGCATGTGGTTCTTCGCCCCGCCGAGGGCCTGCACCCGCTTGCCGTGCGAGGTGCCGGTCTCGTAGACGTAGCGGGCGATCGGGGTGGAGCCGACGAAGGAGATGGCGGCGACGTCGGGGGAGGTGAGCAGCCCGTCGACGGCGACCTTGTCCCCCTGCAGCACGTTGAAGACCCCGTCCGGCAGCCCGGCCTCGCGCCAGAGCGCCGCGATCCAGACCGCCGCGGTCGGCACCTTCTCGCTCGGCTTCAGCACCACCGTGTTGCCGGCGGCGATCGCGATCGGGAAGAACCACATCGGCACCATGGCCGGGAAGTTGAAGGGGGAGATGATCCCCACCACGCCCAGGGGCTGGCGCAGCGAGTGGACGTCGACGCCGGTCGAGGCGTTCTCGGTGTGCATCCCCTTGACCAGGTGGTTGATGCCGCAGGCCAGCTCCACGATCTCCTGGCCGCGGGAGACCTCGCCCAGGGCGTCCGACAGCACCTTGCCGTGCTCGGCGGTGATGATCTCGGCCAGCTCGGGCTTGCGCTCGTTGAGCAGCTCCCGGAAGCGGAAGAGGACCTGCGTGCGGCGGGCCAGCGACGTGTCGCGCCAGCCGGGGAAGGCGGCCCGGGCCGCGGAGACGGCGGCCTCGACGTCGTCCTCCGACGCCAGCGCGACGCGGCGGGACACCCGACCGGTGGCGGGATCGGTGACCTCACCGGTCCGGCCGCCGGTCCCTCCGACGGGGCCGCCGTCGATCCAGTGCCCGAGCGTCTCCAGCCCCGTCGTCTCGACGGTGCCGGTCAGGGTGTCGGTCATCTCTGCTCCTCGTGGTGGTCGGACGACGGTCCCGGGGGCCGGGTGGCCAGCTCGACGGGCACCGGGGCCCCGTCGGTGTCCAGGGCGCGGGCGGTGGCCTCGCAGACCACGGCCGCGGCGTAGCCGTCCCAGGCGGTGGCCGAGGTCGGGTCGACGCCCTCGCCGCGGCGGACGGCGTCCACCCACCGCTGCAGCTGGACGTCGTAGGCGTCGCGGAAGCGCGGGCGGAAGTCGGCGTGCACGCTGCCACCCCAGCGGCCCCCGGGCAGCTGGGTGGTGAGCCGCCCGACCTCGAGCCCGATGGTGGCGCTGCCGCGGGACCCCACCACCTCGGTGCGGACCTCGTAGCCGGCGGAGGTGGTCAGGTGGAGCTCGTCGGTGACCACCCTGCCGGAGGCGGTGCGGAAGAGGACCAGCATCGGGTCGTGGAGACCGGCGGGGGCGTTCTCGCTCGGGGTGGGCTTGAGCACCGAGGCGGAGACGATCTCCTCGCCGAGCAGGTAGCGGACCGAGTCGACCTCGTGCACGGCCGAGTCGTAGACCATCATCCGGTCGTCGAAGTGGCCCGGCACCGAGGCGTTGCGGTGCTTGCAGTGCACCATCAGCGGTGTCCCCAGCTCGCCGGCGGCGAGGCTGGCCCGCAGCTCCTCGTGCTCGCGGTCGAAGCGGCGCATGAAGCCGACCGAGACCAGGGGCGAGCCGTGCTCGGCCTCCCGGCGGACCACCTGGAGGGCGTCGGCGGGGTCGAGGGCCAGCGGCTTCTCGCACAGCACCGGACGTCCGATCTCCAGCGCGGCCAGCACCTGCTCGGCGTGGAAGCGCCCCGGGGAGGCGAGCAGCACCGCGTCCACGTCGTCGGCGGTGATCGCCTCGAAGGGGTCCTCCACCGCCCGGCAGCCCGGCACGGTGCCCGCCAGCCGGGACGCCTTGGCGGTGTCGAAGTCGTTGACCACCGACACCCGGGCGAACTTGGTGCGGGTGGCCAGCCGCTCGACGTGGTCGGCGCCCATCACGCCGACGCCGACGACGGCGACGCGGAGGTCCGGCGGCAGGGTGGTGGCGTCCATCGGTGCGTCCTCCTGGCTCAGCGGGTGGGGTCGAGCAGGTGGCGCTGGGTGGCCTTGTGCTCGTCGTAGGTGCGGCGGGCGGCGGTGGTGGAGTCGAGCTCGGCGACCTCGCTGACCGGGACCTCCCACCAGGCGCGGGAGTCCGGGGCGTGCACCAGCGGGTCGGTCTCGACGTGCACGACCACCGACCCGGTCGCCGCCTTGGCCTCGCCGACGGCGCTGCGCAGCTCCTCGGCGGTGGTGCAGCGCAGCACCGGGAGCCCGAAGGACGCGGCGTTGGCGGCCAGGTCCAGCGGCAGCCGGTCACCGTCCAGGCGCCCGGTGCCGGTGTCGCGGTAGCGGTAGGCGGTGCCGAAGCGCTGCGAGCCCAGGGACTCCGACAGCGCCCCGATCGAGGCGAACCCGTGGTTCTGCACCAGCACCACGATGATCTTGATGCCCTCCTGGACGGCCGTGGCCAGCTCGGTGGCCATCATCAGGTAGGAGCCGTCCCCGACCAGCACGAAGACGTCGCGGTCGGGCTCGGCCAGCGCCACCCCGAGCCCGCCGGCCACCTCGTAGCCCATGCAGGAGTAGCCGTACTCGACGTGGTAGCCCTTGGGGTCGCGGACCCGCCAGAGCTTGTGCAGGTCGCCCGGCATCGACCCGGCCGCGCACACCACCACGTCGCGCGGGTCGCTGAGGGTGTTGACCACGCCCAGCACCTCGGCCTGGCTGAGCATCCCGCCCGCACCCAGCCCGCTGACCTCCGGGTGGCAGGCGTCGTCGACCAGCTGCTCCCACTCCGCCCTGAGGGTCGCGACCTCCTCGCTGTAGGCGGGGTCGACCCGGTGGCCCTCGAGGGCGGCGGTCAGCTCGGTCAGCGTCTCCCGCGCGTCGGCCAGCACCGAGAGGCCGGCGTGCTTGACCGAGTCGACCGGGGCGACGTTGACGTTGACGAAGCGGACGCCCGGGTGCTGGAAGGCGGTGCGGGAGGCGGTGGTGAAGTCGGTCCAGCGGGTGCCGACGCCGATCACCAGGTCGGCGCTGCGGGCGATCTCGTTGGCCGCGGTGGTCCCGGTGGAGCCGATCGCGCCGAGGCAGCGGGGGTCGTCGAAGAGCAGCGTGCCCTTGCCAGCCTGGGACTGCCCGACGGGGATGCCGGTGGCGGCGGTGAGGGCCTGCAGGGCCGGCACCGCGCCGGAGTAGTGCACGCCGCCGCCGGCCACCACCAGCGGGCGCTCCGCACCGCGGACCAGCTCCGCGACGCGGGCGACCAGGTCGGCCTCGGGCCGGGGCCGGCCGATCCGCCAGGTGCGCTCGGCGAAGAGGGCCAGCGGCCAGTCGTGAGCCTCGGCCTGGACGTCCTGGGGCAGGCAGATCGTCACCGCGCCGGTCTCGGCGGGGTCGGTCAGCACCCGCATGGCCGAGTTCAGCGCGGCCGGCAGCTGCTCGGGCCGCCAGACCCGGTCGAAGTACCTCGACACCGGGCGGAAGCAGTCGTTGACCGTGACGTCCCCGGCCGAGGGGAGCTCCAGCTCCTGCAGCAGCGGGGAGGCGGACCGGCCGGCGAAGGTGTCGGCGGGCAGCAGCAGCACCGGCAGCCGGTTGATCGTGGCCAGGGCCGCGCCGGTGACCATGTTGGTGGCCCCGGGACCGACCGAGGAGGTGACGGCCCAGGCCTCCATCCGGTCCTTCGCCCGGGCGTAGGCGGTGGCGGTGTGCACCATCGCCTGCTCGTTGCGTCCCAGCACGTAGGGGAGCGCGTCCGGCTCCTGCAGCTCGGCCTGCAGCAGCGCCTGCCCCAGCCCGGCCACGTTGCCGTGGCCGAAGATGCCCAGGCAGCCGGCGAAGAACCGGCGGCGCTCGCCGTCGCGCTCGACGTGCTGGCGGGAGAGGTAGCGGACGACGGCCTGGGCGACGGTCAGCCGCACGGTGCCCTCGACACGGGGTTCGGTGCTCATCGGGTTCCTCCGTCGCTGAGGCGCGGGTCGGTCGGCAGGTCGGCCCAGGTGCCGCGCACCCAGGTCTGGTCGGGGTGGTCGGTGATGTCCCAGGCCCGCTCGCCGGGGCCCGCCATCACGTTGAGGTAGTACATGTCGTGCCCGGGCGCCGCCGCGCAGGGGCCGTGCCAGCCGTGCGGGACCAGCACCACGTCGCCGCTGCGGACCTCGGCGAGCAGCTCCAGCGGCCGCTGCGGCGAGGAGCCGGTGGTCTGGTGGAAGCCGAATCCCGGCGTGCCGGCGGGGCCGTCGGCGACCTCGTAGTAGTAGATCTCCTCCAGCTCGCTCTCGGTGGCGGTCTCCTCGTCGTGCTTGTGGGCGGGGTAGGAGGACCAGTTGCCGCCGGGTGTGACCACCTCGCAGGCGATCAGGGCGTCGCAGTCGTCGAAGGCGCCGACGGTGCCGAAGTTGCGGACCAGCCGGGTCATCTGCCCGGCGCCGCGCACCTCCACCGTCACGTCCTCGGCGCGGACGAGGCGGACCGGGTGGTGCGTGCTGGCGCGGGCCCGGGCCAGCGCGACCCGGGCGCCGTCGGCGCTGGTGAGCCGGAGGGTCTCCCCGAGCCCGACGAACAGGACGTCGGTGGCGGAGCTGAAGACGTCCGGGCGCCCGGCCAGCTCGTGCACGCGGTCGCCCACCTCCACCGCGACACCGCCGCGCAGCGGCACCACGAACAGCTCCTCGCCGTCGCAGCGGTGCTCGGTATGCCGGCCCGGCGCCAGCTCCAGCACGGTGAGGCCGGTGTGCTGCCAGCCCGGCACCCGCTCGGGCCCGAGCTCGACGACGACCTGGTCCCCGCCCGCGGCGCTGGCGGCGGGCCAGTGGTAGCGGCCGGTCACCGGGTGATCCCGACCGCGGTGTCGACGGCGCCGGCGACGTCGTCGTCGGCGGGGTAGAGCAGGCTCCGGCCCAGCACCAGGCCGCGGACGTTGTGCAGCCGCAGCGCCCGGGACAGCCGGTCGAAGCCGGCGTCGGCGTCGTCCCCGGGGTCGCCGCCCAGCAGCAGGCTGGGCAGGGTGGTGGCGTCCATCACGCGCTCCATGTCGTCGACGGCGGGCAGCTTGAGCCAGGTCCAGGCGGAGGTGGAGCCGAGGGCCTGGGCGATGTGGATGGACCTGATCACCGCGTCGGGGGAGAGGTCGTTGACCAGCCGGCCGCCGACGCGGGAGGACAGGAACGGCTCGACGAGGGCGATCAGCCGGCGCTCGGCGAGCTCGTCGACCACCCGGGCGCACATCTCCAGGGTGAGGGAGGTGCGGTCGTCGTCGAGGTCGATCCGGGCCAGCATCTTGCCGCCGTCGAAGCGGCTGCGACGGGTGGCCTCGGCGGTGACGGCGGTGAAGCGGTCCTCCACCTCCCAGCTGGAGCCGGCCAGCCCACCGCGGTTCATCGAGGTGAGGACCAGCTTGTCCTCCAGCGCGCCGAGCAGCAGCAGGTCCTCCAGGACGTCGGCGGTGGCCAGCACGCCGTCGACGCCGGGCCGGGCCAGCGCGGTGCGGAGCCGGTCCAGCAGCTCGGTCCGGCTGGACATCGCCATCGGACGTCCGGCCACCGAGAGGGCCCCCCGGGCGGGGTGGTCCGCGGCCACGATCATCAGCCGCTCGGACCCCACGGGTCGGCGGCGGCGGGTGGCGGCCAGCTCGGCGATCCGCTGCGGCCGCTCCACCCGGGTGGTGGTCACCTCCTCGTAGCTGCGGCAGAAGGTGGTGGGGACGGCGGTGGTGGTCATCGGCGCCTCAGCTCGGCCAGCACGTCCTCGACACCGCGGCCGTGGTTGGGGTCGCCACCGGCGAGCAGCAGGTCGATCTCGTCGCTGGTGGGCATGGCGGTGGAGCACTCCAGCCGGGAGGTGACGATGGCCCCGGCGGCGTTGCAGCGGGTCAGGATGGTCTCCAGGTCCCAGCCGGCGAGCAGGCCGTGGGCCAGCGAGCCGCCGAAGCCGTCGCCGGCGCCGAGGCCGTTGACCACCTGCACGAGCCTCGGTGGCACCTCCACCCGGTGCTCGCGGGTCCTGCCGAGGACGCCGCGCGGGCCCTGCTTGACCACGGCCACCTGGACACCGGCCTCCAGCAGGGCCTCCGCGGCCCGGTCGGGGTCGGTCTCGCCGACGGCGACCTCGCACTCCTCACGGTTGCCGACCGCCACCGTGGCGTAGGGCAGGGCCGCCTGGAACTGCTCCCGGGCGGCGTCGACCGAGTCCCAGAACATCGGTCGGTAGTCGAGGTCGAAGACGGTGTGGCGGCCGTCGTCGACGTGGCCGCGGGCCTCCAGGGCGGCCCGGTGGGCCGAGCGGCTCGGCTCCTCCGACAACCCGGTGCCGGTGAACCAGAACAGCTCGGTCGCCGCGACGGCGTCCAGGTCGAGGTGGTCCGGGCGCAGCTGGAGGTCCGGGGCGCTGGGGCGCCGGTAGAACCAGAGCGGGAAGTCGTCGGGCGGGAAGATCTCGCAGAAGGTGACCGGGGTGGGGTGGCGGGCGTCGGTGACGACGTAGCGGGCGTCCACGCCCAGACGCCCCATCTCGGCCACGACGTAACGGCCGAAGGGGTCGTCCCCGACGCCGGTGACCACGGCGCTGCGACGGCCCAGCCGGGCCGCCGCGACGGCCACGTTGGTGGGGCTGCCGCCCAGGAACTTGCCGAAGGTGGTGACGTCCTCCAGCCCGACGCCCACCTGGAGCGGGTAGATGTCGGCGCCGGAGCGTCCGATGGTGATGATCTCTGGGGTGGTGGTCACGGGCTCAGAGGGTGCCGAGGCCGAGCGAGGCCAGGTGGCGGCGGGTCTCGATGGCGTTGGGCAGCGGGTAGGAGGGGTCGCAGGGGTACATGTCCTGCTCGCACACCACGTACAGCGGACGTCCGAGCGTGGCCAGCTCGTCGATCAGCGGCCCCATCTCGGGCTTGCCGGCGGGCGGGCGCACCGAGCACCCCTTGGCCACGGCCTGACCGAAGGGCCAGTCCTCGTCGTGGGCCTGCTGGACCAGGTCCTCGTCCATCGCCTTGATGTGGACGTAGCCGATGCGGTCGGGGTACTCCCGGATGATCTCGACCGGGTCGCCCTGGCCGTAGACCACGTGCCCGGTGTCGAGGCAGAAGGAGACCAGCTCGGGGTCGGTGGCGGAGAAGATCCGGTCGATGTCCTCCGGCGTCTCGATGTGGGAGTCCCCGTGCGGGTGCAGGACCATGGTGAGGCCGTAGTCCTCCTTCATGATCCGGCCCAGCCGGTTGGCGTTCTCCACGTAGAGCCGCCAGGCCGAGGGGGAGAGGGTCCGCTCGTCGGTGAGCTCCCAGGTCTTGTCGTCGCGGAACAGCGGCGGCAGGTGCACCACGAACTCCGCGCCCAGGGCGGCGTGGGTGGCGCCGATGGCGCGGAAGGTGCGCTCGGTCTCGGCCCAGGCCTCCTCCTTGTGCAGGATCCCCCACCCGGTCCCGGCCACCACGGTGAGGCCGCGGGCGGCGGTCTCGCGGGCCAGCACCTCGGGGTCGGTGGGGAAGTAGCCGAAGGGGCCCGTCTCGAGCACCTCGAACCCGGCCTCGGCCATCTCGTCCAGGCAGGTCATCGGGTCGATCTGCTGGGGGTCGGAGGGGAACCAGACCCCCCACTGGTCGGGGCAGGCGCCGATCACCAGCTGGGAGTAGCGCTCGTCGGCGGTGTTCACGGCCCTCGTGCTGGCGCCGGTCTCGGCGAGCCGGTCGAGGAAGGCGTTGCCGGTCGTCGTGGTGGACATCGTCGTCTCCGGGGGGTCGCGGTCTGGGACGGCCACCAGCCTCCTAGCACCCCCGGAATTTGTCAAGACATACTCCCGTCGCGGCCAGGGTGCGACGGCGGATCGCGGGCGGTGCGCGGCGACCGGGAAGGGCATCTTGTACGGACATGCCTCCCGGCGCCCGTCGGACCCTCAGCCCGCGGTGGACAGCTCGACCGCCTGCCGCATCGCCTCGACCATGCTCTCGGTGCGCACCGCGCCGGTGCCCGCGATGTCGAAGGCGGTGCCGTGGTCGACCGAGGTGCGGATCACCGGGAGCCCGACGGTGATGTTGACCCCCGCCTCGATGCCCAGCACCTTGACCGGGCCGTGGCCCTGGTCGTGGTACATCGCCACGACGAGGTCGTAGTCGCCGCGCCCGGCCAGGTAGAAGGCGGTGTCGGCCGGCAGCGGGCCGGCCACCTCCAGCCCGTCGGCGCGCAGCCGCTCCAGCGCGGGGACGATCTTCTCCTCCTCCTCCCCGTAGCCGAAGAGCCCTCCCTCGCCGGCGTGGGGGTTGATCGCGCAGACGCCGATGCGTGGTCGGGCGACGCCGCTGCGGGTGAGCGCCTCGTGCCCGCGGCGCACGGTCCGCTCGACCAGCCCGGGCTCGATCCGCGCGACCGCGTCGACCAGGCCGATGTGGGTGGTGACGTGGATGACCTTCAGCCGGGGGGTGGACAGCATCATCGACACCTCCTCGGTGCCGGTGAGCGCGGCCAGCATCTCGGTGTGGCCGGGGAAGGGGTGCCCGCCCAGGTGCAGCGCCTCCTTGTTCAGCGGGGCGGTGCAGATGGCCTGCACCCGCCCCGCCACCGCGAGCTCGGCGGCCACCCGGACGTACTGGTAGGCGGCGTCGCCGGCCACCGCCGACAGCCCGCCCCAGGGGAGGTCGTCGGGCAGCAGGCCGAGGTCGATGACGTTGACCCGACCCGGCTCCAGCACCGCCTCCTCCGGCGAGGCCACCGGCACCACGTCGGCCTCCAGCCCGAGGACCGTGGCGGCCAGCTCGAGACGCCGTCGGTCGCCGACGACCACCGGCACGCAGAGCGCCTGCACCTCGGGGTGGAGCACCGCGCTGACGGTGCACTCCGGCCCGACGCCGGCGCCGTCGCCCATGGTCACGGCCACGACCGGCAGGGAGCGGCGCGGGGGCGGGTCGGAGGGGTGCGGGGTGGTCATCTGGGGGTTCCTTCCAGCCAGTCGAGGACCTGGACGAGTGAGTCGGGGCTGCCGTGGCTGCCCGGTCGGGTGACCACCAGCCGGTGGTCGGGAGTGGTCGAGGCGACCGCGCCGGGGTGGATCTGGGCCACCACGTCCAGCCGCTCGGTGCCGGTGGCGGCGAGGACGCCGCGGGCGGTGGCGCCGCCGACGAGCACGAGCACCGCGGGGTGCTCCGACGACGCCGCGGCGACGGCGGTACCCAGCTGGGCGGCCACGGCGGCCGGCTCCCGGCGTCCGGCGGCCTCGGCCGGAGGGAGGGTGAGGACGACGTCGCCCCGACCCAGGGCCGAGGTCAGTGCGGGTGCGAGGGCGGGACCGTCCACCCCGCCGGGGAGCAGGGGGGCCACCAGCACCCGGCAGCGCCGCTGCTGCCGCAACCGGCGGACCTGCTCCGCGGCCTCCGCCGACGCCGACCCGACGACCACCAGCCACCGGGACGGCCGGTCGGTCGGGGCGGGGGTGGCGGCCGGCGGCGCGGACCCGGCGACGGCGGCCAGCAGCTGCGAGGACCCCACCGCCACCGCGTCGTGGCGACGGACGGCCTCCCCGACCACCCGGAGGTCGTCGGCGTCCTCGGCGTCGACGACCAGCACGCAGCCCGTCCGGTCGCCCAGCAGCTCCTCGAGCCCGCCGTCGTGGAGCCGGGCCCGCGTCACCAGGCGGCTCGGCCCGGGCAGGAGGTCGCTGACGCGCGCCGGTGGGGCGGAGGGCTCCAGCCGCCAGGCGGGGGTGCGGTCCAGGGGCACTCCGTCCACCCGCAGGACGCCGTCGCGGACCACCCGGCCGTGCGCCGGCAGGGCCGGGCAGAGCACCACCCTGCCGCCACGAGCCGCCACCGCCACCGAGGCCGCCACCGGACCACGCAGCAGCGAGTCCACCTTGACCGCCAGGGTGTGACGCCCCAGCCGCTCGGCAGCGGCCCCGAGCGACGTCGCGGCCGCCGCCGGGCCGGCGAGGCGGGCGTCCGCGTCGACCACCACCGGCTGCGGCGGGACGGGGGTGCCGTCGGTCAGCAGCACCGGGGTCCCCGGACCGAGGACGGCCGCCGTCTCCACCGCGCCGGAGAGGTCGTCGGCCAGCACGCCGAGGGGGCGGCTCCCGGGCATCAGGCCAGCACCTCCACCGGGTCGCCGACCGCGAGGTCGCCGGTGGTGTCGGGCACCAGGTTGACCCCGAAGACCGGACGGCCGTCCACCCGGCGGTGCCGGGCCAGCGTGCGCAGCGGCTCCGGGCCGCGCTCGAGGGTGAGCGGGTCCACCGTCGTCATCACGCACCGGGCGCACGGCTTGACCACCCGCAGCACCGCCGCGCCGACCCGGAGCCGGGACCAGCCGTGCTCGGCGAACGGCTCGGCGCCCTCCACGACCAGGTTGGGCCGGAACCGGGTCATCGACAGCGGCTCCGGCGGCGTCAAGGCCCGCTCCACGGCCTCGGTGGCCACCAGGTCGTCCAGCGCCGCCAGGGAGGCCGTGGTGGTCAGCAGCACCGGGAACCCGTCGGCGAAGCCGGTGTGGTCCCCGTCCCCGGCGTAGCGGGGGTCCAGGGGGCGCGCCTGCGGTCGGGGGGTGTGCACCAGCCGGACGTCGTCGCGGCCCAGCGCCGCCCGCAACCAGGTCGCGGCCTCCTCGCCGGCGTCCACCGCGACGGCGCGGTCGGAGAACACCCGCACCTCCTGCTCCGGCCCGCCCGGCTCCGGCAGGTGGAGGTCGGCGATCCCCTCGGCCCTCAGCCGCAGACCGCTCACCCCCGGTGCGGTGCCGGCCACGTCCGCGGTGAGCCGCAGCAGCCGGGGTTCGGTCCGGGCGGTGAGCATGGCGCCGTCGCCGTCCAGGACCATCCAGCGGCGGTCGCCCACCAGCCCCGCCCGCTCCAACCGGGCCTGCGGCACCGGTCGGGCAGCGGTGCTCTTGACCGGGTGGACCGACAGGCTCAGCAGCTGCACCCTGTCACCGTACGACCCGCGGCGGCGGTCAGCCCCGGGGGAGGTCGGGGTGCTCGTCGACCAGCCGCTGGGTGCCGAGGACGGCCAGCAGCCGGAGCCTGCTGTCGGCCTCGCTGCGCGGGGGAGCGGTGAGGACGAGCAGCACCTGGGAGGCGTCCTCGGTGAACAGCGCCTGGCAGTCGACCTCGATCGGCCCGATCTCGGGGTGGATCAGGACCTTGTGGTCCTCGAAGCGCCGGCTCACCTCGTGGGCCTCCCAGAGCCGGGCGAACTCGGGGCTGCGAGCCTGCAGCACCGCCACCATCTCGGCCGCCGGCGAGCCGGCGCCGGCGGCTCCGTGCGCCGCCCGGAGCGAGGCGACCTGGGCCCGGCCCTGGCGCTCGTGGTCCTCCTCGGGGTAGCGCCACCGCTCCTGCTCGGGGTGCACGAACCAGCGGTAGATCGCGCTGCGCTCCATCCCGGAGAGCTGGCTGGCGTCACCGAACAGGGCCCGGGCCGGGTCGTTCTGCACCAGCGTCTCGCCCAGCGGGCCGAGGACCATCGCCGGGGTGTCCACCAGCCGGTCCATCACCCGCAGCAGAGCGGGCGCGACGTGGCTGCCGCTCACCCGGTCCGGGGCGCTGTGGCCGCAGACCCGGTACAGGTAGTCGCGCTCGTCGCCGGTCAGCCTCAGCGCCCGGGCCAGCGAGCCGAGCATCTGCGTGCTCGGCTGGGGCCCGCGGCGCTGCTCCAGCCGGGTGTAGTAGTCCGCGGACATGGCGGCGAGCTGGGCGACCTCCTCGCGCTGCAGCCCGGGAACCCGCCGACGGGCACCGGCCGGCAGCCCGACGTCGTCGGGTCGCAGCTCCGCGCGGCGCCGTCGCAGGAAGTCGGCCAGGGCATCTCGATCCACCCCTGGAGTATCGCGCTGCCGACCGGCGCCGACCAGGGACCGGCGGTCCCTGGACGAGCGCTCTCTGGTACCCCCTCCCGCACGCTCGCAGACTCAGACCATGAACATCTCCGGAAACACCGTCTTCATCCCCGGCGCCACCAGCGGCATCGGGCTCGCGCTGGCCCTGCGGCTGCAGGAGCTGGGCAACACCGTGGTCATCGGGGGCCGCCGCACCGGGCTGCTGGAGCAGCTGGCCGCCGAGCACCCCGGCCTCAGCACCGTCACCATCGACACCGCCGACCCCGGCAGCATCACCCGGGCCGCGCAGCAGGTCCTCACCGAGCACCCCGACCTGGACGTGCTGGTCGCCATGGCCGGCATCATGCGCACCGAGGACTGGACCACCCCCGAGGGCTTCCTGGCCACGGCCGAGGAGACCGTGCAGACCAACCTGCTGGGACCGATCCGGCTGATCGCGGCGTTCGTCGAGCACCTCCGCACCCGGCCCGACGCCACCATCGTCACCGTCTCCTCCGGCCTCGCCTACACCCCGCTGGCCGTCACCCCCAGCTACAACGCCACCAAGGCCGCGATCCACGTGCTCAGCGAGTCCCTCCGCCTCCAGCTGGCCGGGACCAGCGTCCGGGTGCTGGAGCTGGTGCCGCCGTCGGTCCGCACCGCACTGCTGCCCGGGCAGGAGGAGAACGAGCACGCGATGCCGCTGCAGGACTTCGTCGAGGAGGTGGTGACGCTGATCGAGACCCAGCCCGAGGCCACCCAGGTCCTGGTCGAGAACGTGCTGCCGCTGCGGTGGAGCGAGGCTCGCGGCGTGTACGCCGAGACCGTGGCCATGATCAACCAGACCGACCCGCACGGCCGCTGAGCGACGGGCTGCGACGATGACGGGGTGAGCAGACCGCTGGGACACGACCAGGCCTGGCCCCTCCTGAGCTGGGCGGAGGACGCCGCCACCGAGGTCGGGCGTCGCGGGGACGAGGAGCTCGTCGTCCGGGCGGTGCTGGCCTTCTGCCTCCTCGGCGCCAGCCCGCTGGACCGCCGTGACGTGCAGGTCGTCGCCGCCCTCCTCCGCCGGGCCTGCGACCTCGCCGGTCTGGACTTCCTGTCGCTGGCCCGCACCGGCTGCGAGGCGGCGGGACCTCTGGGGGTGACGTGCTGGAGCTGGCTGACACACACCTCCACACGCACCCCGGCCACCCACGAGGAGGTCGGCGCCGGCTGGACGTTCACCTTCCGGCGTCGGCCGAGCGACTTCGACGTCGACCGGCTGCTCGCCCGCCTCACCCGCCCGCCCGAGGGGTGACCCTCAGCCCAGCGCCGCGGGTAGCGGGGCGTCGTGGACCACCACCAGCGAGGTCACCGCCCGGGTCAGGCAGACGTAGAGCCGGCGCAGCCCGGTCACCTCGTCGGCCTCCCCGGCCACCAGCTCGGCCGGCTCCAGCAGCACCACGTGGTCGAACTCCAGGCCCTTGGCCAGGCTGGCCGGGACCACGTCCAGACGGTGCCGCAGGGCGTCCTGGGTGTCGCCGCCCAGCACGCCGTGGTCCACCCCGGCCGCCGCCAGGGCCGCGACCACCCGCGGCACCGAGGCGTCGGCGGTGATCAGACCCACGGTGCCCTCCCGCTCCAGCGCCGCGGCCGCGGCCGCCACCACCGCGTCCAGCCCGCCCTCCACCAGCCGGAGGTCACCACGGCTGCGGCGGATGGAGTGCGGGGCCCGCAGACCGGGGGCGATGGTGGGCAGCAGCCGGGCGGCGTACTCGATCACCGACCCGGGGACGCGGAACCCGGCGAGGAGCTCCTCCACCGCCGCCCCGGGCTGGCCCAGGTGGCGCAGCGAGTCCTGCCAGGAGCTCGTCGCCCACGGGGTGGTGGCCTGGGCCAGGTCGCCGAGCAGGGTGACCGAGCCGGTGCTGGCCCGGCGCCCGACGGCCCTCAGCTGCATCGCCGAGAGGTCCTGGGCCTCGTCGACGATCACGTGGCCCAGGCTCGGCGTCCGCTCCAGCCGGTCCGCGAGCTCGTCCAGCAGCACCAGGTCCGCTGCCGTCCAGCGCATCGCCCCCGCCGAGCGCGGTGCCCTCCCCGGCCGGAGCAGCTGCTGCTCGGCGGCGGTGAGCAGCCCGTCGGCGCAGCCGGCCAGGAACGCCTCGTCGGTGAGCAGGCGGTGCAGCAGCCGGGGCGCGTCCACCGCCGGCCACAGCGCCTTGGCGCAGGCCCTGACCGGGGCGCTGCGGGCGACCGCGGACTGCACCCGGTCGTCGGGGGAGTCACCGGAGGCCTCCATCCGCAGCAGCACCTCGTGGGCCAGCCGCTGCGGCAGCATGGCCCGACCCGCCTCGTAGCGGACGCCCCGCTCGCGCAGCCCGGCGACGAGCTCCAGGGCCCGGTAGGCCGGGACGCGGAACTGGCGCGAGCCGCGGGGCACCACCAGCGGACCCTCGACCGTCCCCAGCTGGGACCACACCGCCCGGGCCAGCACCTCCGCCATCCGGGCGTCGCCCTTGAGCACCGCCACGGCCACCGGCTCGGTGCCCCTCGGCTGCTGCCCGGTGGCGCCGGCCACCAGCGACTGCACCGTCTCCTGCCGGGCGTCGATCTCGCCCAGCGCCGGCAGCACGTCGCCGATGTAGGAGAGGAAGGAGTCGTTGGGCCCGACCACCAGCACCCCGGACCGGCTGAGCTGCTGGCGGAAGGCGTAGAGCAGGAACGCGGCCCGGTGCAGACCGACCGCGGTCTTGCCGGTCCCGGGGGCGCCCTGGATGCAGAGCGAGCGGCTCAGGTCGGCGCGGACCAGGACGTCCTGCTCGGGCTGGATGGTGGCGACGATGTCGCGCATCGGCCCCGTCCGCGGCCGCTCGATCTCGGCCTCCATGATGTCGGAGGCCAGCGAGCCACCCCCGTCCTCGCCCGGAGCGCCCGCGAGCGACTCGTCCTCGTAGGCGGTCATCCGCCCGGAGTCGTAGCCGAAGCGACGACGTCGCCGGACGCCCATCGGCTCACCCGGACGGGCCCGGTAGAAGGGCAGCGACATCGCGGCCCGCCAGTCGATCACCAGCGGCTGACCACCCACCTCGCCGGTGACGTGGCGGCGTCCGACGTAGAGGACCTCGTCCTGCTCGGCGCCGAGGGCGGTGTCGTAGTCCAGGCGCCCGAAGAACAGGGGCACGGACGGGTCGTCCTGCAGCGACAGCATCCGCCGGTGCAGGGTCTGGCGGACGTGCTGCAACGAGACGTGGTCGGCGCCGGAGGCCTCCAGGCTCTCGGTGTGGGCGCGCATCCGCGCCAGCGCGGCGCGCGAGCCGGCCAGGTGCTCGCGTTCGGTGGTGAGTGTGTCGGGCTCTTCCTCGGGCATGCCAGCGGCTCCGGTGCACTCGGCAGGGGTGAAGGGGCGACGGGCCACGTTACCGCCCGTGCCCGCGACGTCAACCCCCTCGCGGGTGCGCTGAGATGTCACCCGCTCGTCACCTGACCGCCCCACCGGGGCCGTAGCGTCCAGGTGCCAGCACGACCAGACGAGGGGAACCATGACCACACGAAGGTGGCGCGTCGGCGCCGTGACCGGGGCGGCGCTCGCCCTCTCGGTCTGCACGCTGCCCTGGGCGGCGTCCCCGGCCCACGCCGACGAGCGCGACATCACCGTGCTGTCGTTCAGCGACTACCACGGCCGCATCACCCCCGACCTCACCATCCCCTTCGCGGGCCAGATCGAGCAGCTGCGGGAGGCGAACGGGGAGGACAGCACGCTGCTGCTCTCCGGCGGTGACAACATCGGCGCCACCCTCTTCCCCTCCGCGGTCGACGACGACGACCCCACCATCGACATCCTCAACGCGCTGGAGGTCAGTGCCTCCGCGGTGGGCAACCACGAGTTCGACCAGGGCTTCGACGACCTCACCGGCGACGTCATCGCCGGCGAGGAGGTGGGTGAGAACCCGAACGGTGACCGCCCGGCCGCCGGCTGGGACTACCTCGGCGCCAACGTCTACGAGGCCGGCACCGACACCCCGGCCCTCCCCGAGTACGGCATCTACACGGTCGACGGCATCGTGATCGGCGTGATCGGCGTGGTCACCGAGCAGACCCCCACCCTGGTCTCCCCGGACGGCGTGGCGGACATCGACTTCGGTGACCCGGTCGAGGCGGTCAACCGGGTGGCCGGCGAGCTCACCGACGACGACGACGCCAACGGCGAGGCCGACGTGCTGGTCGCGGTCTACCACGAGGGCTACGGCTCCGAGGGCGACACCCTCGAGGACGCCGTGGCCTCCAGCCCCGTCTTCGACCGCATCGTCAACGACACCGACGACGCCGTCTCGGCCATCATCACCGGCCACAGCCACCAGGCCTACGCCTACCAGGACACCGACGCCGCCCTGGAGGGTGGTCGCCCGATCATCCAGGCCGGTGAGTACGCCTCCGGCATCGGCGAGATCACCATCACCGTCGAGGACGAGGCCGACGGCGGCCCCGAGGCGGTCGCGGCCGAGGCCCGCATCGTCGCGCCGATCCCGGTGGAGGACGAGAACGAGGACGACAGCACCGATGACGAGCTCGAGGCCCTGACCGCCGACCTCGTCGCGGAGTACCCGCGGATCGACGAGATCGACGAGATCATCACCGCCGCCCTCGCCTACGCCGACGAGGCGGGCAGCGTGCTGCTGGCCGAGGCCGAGAGCCCGATCACCACCGCCTTCACCGACGGCAGCTACGGCGAGGAGGGCTACGGCGACTACGACGGCACCCCGGCCGACCCCCTCGACTTCACCGCCGGCGACGACTTCGCCGCCAGCCGCGACGACCGGGGCAGCGAGTCCGCGCTGGGCAACCTGGTGGCCGACGCGCTGCTCACCTCGCTGGCCGACCCCGACCGCGGTGGCGCCGAGATCGCGGTGACCAACCCCGGTGGCCTCCGCTCTGACTTCGCCCCCGGTGACATCACCGTGGCCGACGCGAACGCGGTGCTGCCCTTCCTCAACAACCTGAACACCGTCACCCTCACCGGTGAGCAGCTGTTCACGATGCTCGAGCAGCAGTGGCAGACCGCGGAGGAGGGCGAGGAGGAGCCGAGCCGGGACTACCTGCAGCTCGGTCTCTCGGCCAACATGAGCTACACCTTCGACCCCGACGCGGCCCAGGGCGAGCACATCACCCAGGTCTTCGTCGACGGCGTCCCGATCGACCCCGACGGCGAGTACCGCGTCGGCACCTTCTCCTTCCTGGCCCAGGGCGGGGACAACTTCCGGGTCTTCCGCGACGGCACCGACCTGCGTGACTCCGGCCTCGTCGACCGCGACGCCTGGTTCGACTACCTCGCCGCCTTCGGCGAGGAGGGCATCCCGCTCAACGCCGACTACTCCAAGCGCTCGGCCGTCTACACCGGCGACGCGCCCCTGGAGGCCACCGGCGGGGAGACCGTGGAGCTGACCGTCTCCGGGCTGGACCAGACCAGCATCGGCGCCCCGCAGGTGGAGACCGTCGCCGTCGGGGTGCTGCCCGAGGACGGCGGCGACCTGGCTGATCTCCTCGAGGCCGACCGCGACGAGGCGACCTTCGAGGCGGCCCTGCAGGCTCCCGACGAGGGCATCTTCCTCGGCGAGTTCGAGGTCGTCGACGGCTCGGTGGAGATCGAGGCCGAGCTGCCGCAGGACCTCAGCGGCACCAACCAGCTCTTCCTGGCCACCGACACGGGCAGCCTCGTCGGGATCACCCTCGAGGTGGCCGCCGCGGCCGAGCCCGAGCCCACGCCCACGCCGGAGCCCAGTCCGGAGCCGACGGAGGAGCCCGAGCCGACCACCGAGCCGACGCCGGACCCGGAGCCCACGACCGAGCCCACTCCCGACGAGGTCACCCCCTCCGCGGCGCCGATCGGCACCGGGGACGGCACCGACGTCGGCGACCTGGCCGACACCGGCAGCTCGGTCGGCACCACCTGGGTCCTCGCCCTGGGTGCGGTGCTGCTGGTGGCCGGGACCTCCCTGCTCGCCGCCCGCGGGCTGCGGAGCGGTCGACGCTGATCGGTCCGACCCGCTGCGCCCCGCCCCCGACGCCTCAGGCGTCGGGGGCGGTCCGCGTCCCGAGGTCGTCCCGCCGCTCCCGCAGGTGGGTCCGCTCGACCTCGTTGCGGCACCGGGCCAGGGCCTCGTCGTAGGCCACCCGCGCGCCGTCGTGGTCGCCGGTGCGGCGCAGCAGCTCCGCCCGCACCGCCGCGGTCCGGTGGCTGCCCGGGACGTCGAGGCCGTCCAGCGCCGACAGCCCGGCCTCGGGTCCGGAGGCCTCGGCCACCGCGACGGCCCGGGCCAGCCGGCAGGCCGGGCTGGGGGCGAGGGTGAGCAGCAGGTCGTACCCGGCCACCACGGCGCCCCAGCGGGTCCGGTCCGAGGACGGTGCGGTGGCGTGCTCGGCGGCGATCCGCGCCTGCACCGCGTAGATCGCCGCCTGCGTGCTGACCGGACCGGCCAGCGCGGGGGACGTCAGCAGGCTGAGCGCCTCGGCCACCTCCTCGTGGTGCCAGCGCGTGCGGTCCTGCTCGGGCAGCAGCACCAGCCGGCCGTCGCGGACCCGGGCGTCGCGGCGGGAGTGCTGGAGCAGCAGCAGCGCCAGCAGCGCCACCAGCACCGGCTCGCCGGGGCGCAGCGCCAGCACCACCCGCACCAGCCGGACGGCCTCACCGGCCAGCTCGGCGCGGTGCAGGTCGGGTCCGCTGCCGGGGGCGTAGCCGGCGGTGAAGGCCAGGTAGGCGGTCTGGGCGACGGTGTCCAGCCGGTCCGGCAGCACCGAGACGTCCGGCACGGCGAAGGGGATGCCGGCCGCGACCACCTTCTTCTTGGCCCGGGTCAGCCGGGCGGCCATGGTCGTCTCCGGCACCAGGAAGAGCCGGGCGATGTCGTGGGTGCTGACCCCCAGCACCAGCCGCAGGGCCAGCGCGCTCCCGGCCTCCGGGGCCAGCGCGGGGTGGGTGCACATCAGCACCAGCCGCAGCCGCTCGTCCTCCACCAGGCCCCCCGGGTCGGCCCGGGTCGCCGTCGCCTGGTCGTGCAGCTCGGCGTCGGTGACCAGCAGCGGGCGGCGGCGCTGGGCCATCGCCTCGCTGCGCAGCCGGTCCAGCACGCGCCGTCGCGCGGTGGTGTGCAGCCAGGCGGCGGGGTTGTCGGGGCAGCCGGTGCGCGGCCAGTGCCGGGCCGCCTGCTCGACCGCGTCGGCCAGGGCGTCCTCGACCAGGTCCAGACGCCGGTAGCGCGCGAGGAGCAGCGACGTCAGACGTCCCCACTCCTCGCGCACCACCACCGCCAGGCGGTCCAGCTCGCTCACCCCCGGTCGTACCCCTCGATCACCACGGTCGGGCGCACCTCCACCGTGTAGGTCGCCGGCAGCAGGGCCGCCGCCCGCAGGGCGGTGTCCAGGTCGGGCAGCTCGACGTCGTAGTAGCCGCCGACCATCTCCACCGTCTCCGCCCACGGGCCGTCGGTGACCTGGACCGCACCGGAGGGGCCGCGGCGCACGGTGGTGGCGGTGTCGGCGTCGGCCAGCGCCGCGCTGCCCAGCAGCCGCCCGTGCCTCTCGACGAAGGAGTCGAAGGCGTGGTGGTCGTC
Source organism: Auraticoccus monumenti (assembly GCF_900101785.1). Lineage (GTDB taxonomy): Bacteria > Actinomycetota > Actinomycetes > Propionibacteriales > Propionibacteriaceae > Auraticoccus > Auraticoccus monumenti. The sequence goes on from NZ_LT629688.1 coordinate 2,125,729, forward strand.
GTGGTAGCCGCGCTGCACCGCCTCGTCCATGGCGGCGAAGTCGACGGGCTCGTAGGCCAGGAACAGCACGTAGCGCTTCACGCGGGACGCTCCTGCGCCTCCACCACCGGGCGCACCTCGATCCCGTCGCCCAGCGCGGCGATGATCTGGCAGCAGTCCAGCAGGTCCTCGAGGTCCTCGGTCTCCACCAGGTAGAAGCCACCCACCTGCTCGGCGGTCTCGGCGTAGGGCCCGTCGACCACGCCACCGCCCCCGGCCGGGATGGAGCGGGCGGTCGAGTTCCCCTTCAGCTCGGCCCCACCGGTGACGCTGTGGCCGCGGCGGGTGAGCTCGGCGTCGAAGCGCTCGTACTCGGCGTAGCCGGCCGTGCGCTGCTCCTCGCTCATGGTGGTCCACCACCGCTCGGCGTCACCCACGATCAGGACGACGTACTGGGTCATGCTTCCTCCTCGGGTCGGGTGGCCGCGGTGCGACCACACCACCATGACGGATGGCCCCCCGCGTTCTCGACAACCGGTCTAGACCGTCTCGCCGATCCGCTCGCGGGCGCTGTGCCGGCCCGGTGCGACCGCCACCTCGCTGGTGGCCGCGGCGAGACCGCTCGTCGGCATGTCGACGTAGACGCTCTCGGCCCGGGCGACCTCGAAGGTCTCGTGCCAGATCCCCACCGCGGGCCCGGCCCGGCGCGCGCGGCGGTTGAAGGCCTGCCACGCCGACCGGTGGACGCGGGTCGGGTCGCCGGCGTAGGCGTACACCGAGGCCACGTCGCGCCAGTACTGGACGACCGTGACGCCCCGCCCGCCGGTCAGCAGCCGGTACCCGAGGAAGCCCGATCCGGGGTCGGAGGAGAGCTCCCGCAGCATCCGGGGCATGGCCAGGAAGGGAGGCAGCCACAGGTCCGGTCGCCAGGGACGGTTGAACCGCATCCCGATCAGGAAGACCGCGAGCGGGCCCTCGTGCTGGTGCGTCGTCCGACTGCTCATGGGAGCTCCTGGCTAGACTGGATATGTGTGCTCTCCAATAATGGATAGTGCTGATGTCCAAGTCAAGGAGGGTCGATGCGGATCGGCGAGCTGTCCCGCACCAGCCGGGTGCCGGTGGCGACGATCAAGTACTACCTGCGGGAGGGCCTGCTCCACCCCGGTGTGCTGACCAGCGCCACCCAGGCCCGCTACGACGACAGCCACCTGCAGCGGCTGGCGCTGGTCCGCGCCCTGGCCGACGGCGCCGGGCTGCCGCTGGCCCGGATCCGGACCGTGCTGGCCGCGGTCGACCACCCGCCGGCCACCACGTTGGACCTGCTGGCCACCGTGACCGAGGAGCCGGGCGGGGAGGAGGTCGACCGCTCCGAGGCCCTGGCGCTGCTGGGGCGGCTCGGCTGGGACGACGTCGACCCGGGGAGCTCCAGCGTGCTGGCCCTGGCCCGGGCGCTGCGCTCCATGCACGAGGCGGGCTTCACCCTCGGCGAGGACCACCTGCTCGCCCTGGGTCGGGCGATGGGGACGGTGGCGGAGGTGGAGGTGGCCGGCATCCCGCTCGAGGACCCGGCGGCGGCCGCCCGCTACGTCCTCCTGGGGACGGCGCTCGTGGCCCCCGTGCTGCTCGCCCTTCGCCAGGTGGGTCATGTGCACACCTCACGGAAGCGGCTGGGTGGCTGACGGGGGCCTGTGCCTAGACTTCCCAGCAGGAGGTCGACCCATGGATGCTTCGACGACAGACGGACCCGACCCGCGCGAGCCCGGGCTGGAGGTGCACGAGCCCAAGTCCGCCGCGGCGGGCGTCACGGCGGTGGCGGTGTCGGTGCGCCGCTCGCTCAAGGCGATGGGCGTGAAGCGCACGGCTCAGACGCTGCTCAAGCTCAACCACGCCGACGGGTTCGACTGCATGAGCTGCGCCTGGCCCGACCCGGACCCCGAGCACCGCCACACCGCGGAGTTCTGCGAGAACGGCGCCAAGGCCGTCGCCGAGGAGGCGACCACCGACCGGTTGACCCCGGCGTTCTTCGCCCGGCACAGCATCGCCGAGCTGGACACCCACGACGAGCTCTGGCTCGGCCACCAGGGCCGGATCACCCACCCGGTGGTGAAGCGCCCCGGCGGCACCCACTACGAGCCGATCGACTGGGCCGACGCCTACCGGCTGATCGCCGACACCCTCAACGGGCTGGAGTCTCCGGACGAGGCGGCGTTCTACACCTCCGGGCGCGCGTCCAACGAGGCCGCGTTCGCCTACCAGCTCTTCGTCCGGGCCCTGGGGACCAACAACCTGCCGGACTGCTCGAACATGTGCCACGAGTCCACCAGCGTCGCGCTGGTGGAGACCATCGGCATCGGCAAGGGCAGCATCAGCCTCAACGACGTCTACCACGCCAAGTGCATCGTGATCGCCGGCCAGAACCCCGGCACCAACCACCCGCGGATGCTGCAGGCGCTGGAGACGGCCAAGCTCCGTGGGGCCAAGATCATCGCGATCAACCCGCTGCGCGAGGCCGGGCTGGTCAACTTCCGCAACCCGCAGAAGCCGCGCGGCGTGATCGGCAAGGGCATCGACATCGCCGACCTGCACCTCCCGGTGCGGGTCAACGGCGACCTCGCCCTCTTCCAGGGGATCGGCTCGCTGCTGGTGGAGTGGGACGCCGTCGACCACGAGTTCATGGCCACCCACACCCGCGGCTACGAGGCCTGGGCCGAGCACGTCCGCCAGGTCGACTGGAGCCGCATCGAGGAGATCACCGGGCTGACCCGGGCCCAGATCACCGAGGCCGCCGAGATGATCCGCGACTCCGACGCCACGGTGTGGTGCTGGGCGATGGGGCTGACGCAGCACCGCAACGCGGTGGCCACCATCAAGGAGGTCACCAACCTGGCCCTGGTGCGCGGCGACATCGGCAAGAAGGGCGCCGGTCTCTGCCCGGTCCGCGGGCACTCCAACGTGCAAGGCGACCGCACGATGGGCATCTGGGAGCGGTCACCGGACACCTTCCTGGACGCCCTCCACGACGAGTTCGGCTTCGAGCCGCCGCGCGAGCACGGGCTGGACACCGTCCGCACCATCCAGGGCATGCGCGACGGCACGGTCAAGGTGTTCATGGGCCTGGGGGGCAACTTCGTCCACGCCGCTCCCGACACCGAGGTCACGCTGGAGGCCATGCGCCGCACCCGGCTGACGGTGCAGGTGTCGACCAAGCTGAACCGCTCCCACCTGGCGTGCGGTGAGACGGCGCTGATTCTGCCCACCAAGGGCCGCACGGAGAAGGACGTCCACGACGGCATCGAGCAGTTCGTCACGGTCGAGGACTCGATGTCCTCGGTGCACGCCTCCCGCGGCGTGCTGGAGCCGGCGAGCCCGTTCCTGCGCTCGGAGGTGCAGATCGTCACCGGCATCGCCCGCGCCACCCTGGGTGACCGCCACGCCGGGATCGACTGGGCGGCGATGGGCCGGGACTACTCGGTGATCCGGCGCCACATCGCCAACGTCGTGCCCGGCTGCGCCGACTACGAGGCCAGGGTGGACCGTCCCGGCGGCTTCACCATGCCGCACCCGCCGCGGGACTCCCGCACCTTCACCACCGAGTCCGGGCTGGGCGAGATCAGCGTCTCGCCGATGGACGTGGTGCAGGTGCCCGAGGGCCACCTGGTGCTGCAGACCCTGCGCAGCCACGACCAGTTCAACACCACCATCTACGGGCTGTCGGACCGCTACCGCGGGGTCGAGGGAGGGCGCCGGGTCATCTTCCTGCACCCCGACGACCTGACGATGTTCGGGCTCTCCGACGGCGACATGGTCGACATCACCTCGGTGTGGGACGACGACCGCGACCGCACGGTGCGCGGCTTCCGGTGCATCGCCTACGAGACCCCCCGCGGCTGCGCGGCGGCCTACTACCCCGAGACCAACCCGCTGGTGCCGCTGGACTCGACCGCCGAGGCCAGCAACTGCCCGACCTCGAAGTCGGTCATCATCACGCTGTCCCGGCCCGGTGAGCCGGAGGGGTCCTCCAGCAGCACCACCACCAGCGGCTCGAGCAACATCTCCGAGGACACCGGGGGCCGTCACCCCCAGCCGCTGCACCAGAGCTGAGCGCTCAGCCGGTGAACAGGGCGCTGGCCCGGAGCACCGTCTGCACCACGCCGTAGGCCAGCGGGATGCCGACGGCCAGCCACGCCACCACCAGCAGCGGGGTGACGCCGCCGGGGGCCTTGTCGTCCGCGCGGTCCTCGACGGTGTCCGTGCGCACGTCGGCAGGGCGCTCCGGCTCGTGGTGCCGCTCGGAGACCGGGCGCACCAGCAGGTTGGCCACGAAGCCCACCGCCAGGACGGCCACCATGGTCAGCAGCGCGGGGCGGTAGTCGTCGGCGACCAGGGCGCCGGGCTCGCCCCGGGCGTCCAGGAAGCCGTTGACGATCAGCGGGCCGGCCACCCCGGCCGCGGACCAGGCGGTCAGCAGCCGGCCGTGGATGGCCCCGACCTGGTAGGTGCCGAAGAGGTCGCGCAGGTAGGCCGGGACGGTGGCGAACCCGCCGCCGTAGAAGCTGATGATGATGCCGGCGAGCACCACGAACAGGACGACCGCGGTGGAGCCGGCCAGGGCCAGCCCGAGGTAGAGCACGATGCCCAGCCCGAGGTAGACCACGTAGATGTTCTTGCGCCCGATCACGTCGGAGGTGGAGGACCACAGGAAGCGCCCCAGCATGTTGCACAGCGACAGCAGCCCCACGAACCCGGCCGCCGCGGCCGCCGCGACGGTGGACTCCTCGCCGTCGCGGAAGAAGTCGCGGATCATCGGCGCGGCCTGCTCGAGGATGCCGATGCCGGCGGTGACGTTGCAGAACAGCACCACCCACAGCAGCCAGAACTGCCGTGAGCGGATCGCGTTGTTGGCCGAGACGCTGGCCGTGGTCACCATCGACTTCTGCCGCACCTCGGAGGGGTCGAAGCCGGCCGGTCGCCAGCCGTCGGCGGGGACCCGCACCAGCCAGGCGCCGAACAGCATCAGGACCAGGTAGGCCAGACCGAGGGTGACGAAGAGCTTGGCCACCGCCAGTCCCGCCGGCACCCCGCCCGCCGCGGCCGCCGCCGGGTCGTAGAGGCCGAGCAGGGTGGAGGAGAGCGGGCTGGCGATCATCGCCCCGCCGCCGAAGCCCATGATGGCCATCCCGGTGGCCAGCCCAGGCCGGTCGGGGAACCACTTGATCAGCGTGGAGACGGGGGAGATGTAGCCGATGCCCAGGCCGATCCCGCCGATCACCCCGTAGCCGAGGTAGAGCAGCCAGAGCTGGCCGGTGGCGATGCCCAGCCCGCCGACCAGGAAGCCGGTGGCCCAGCACAGCGCGGCGGCGACCATCGCCCGGCGCGGGCCGCCGGTGTCCACCCAGGTGCCGAAGACGGCCGCGGACAACCCGAGCATCACGATCGCGATCGAGAAGACCAGCCCGATCGCGGTGAGCGAGACGTCGAAGTGCTCCACCAGCGCGGTCTTGTAGACGCTGGTGGCGTAGGCCTGGCCGATGCACAGGTGGATCGCCAGCGCCGCCGGCGGGATCAACCAGCGGTTGAAGCCTGGTCCGGCGATGGTGCGGGAGCGGTCGAGCACTGCGATGGCCATGGTCGCCTCCTTGCGAGTCGGTCTCACCCTAGGGTGTCGCTGTGGAGCCACCCGCGAGCAGCCCCCGCTACCGCACGTTCACCCCGGTCCCGCCGGCCGAGCGCGACCACCTGCACCGCGACGCCGTCCGGGTGCTGGTGGTCGGCCGGTCCGCCGCGGGGGAGGAGCTGCTGCTCTTCGAGGACACCGACCCCGGGGTGCCGGGCGTCTCCTGGTGGATGACCCCGGGCGGGGGCGTCGACCCCGGTGAGACCGAGCTCGAGGCGGCCGTGCGGGAGCTGGCCGAGGAGACCGGGATCACCGTGACCCCCGACCAGCTGCGCGGTCCGGTGGCCCGGCGGGAGGTGGTGCACGGCTACAGCGACCAGGTCATCATCCAGCGCGAGTCGTTCTGGCTGCTCGAGCTCGACCGCTTCGAGGTCGACGTCGCCGGGCACACCGAGGAGGAGCGGCTGACCATCCAGCAGCACCGCTGGTGGCCGCTGGCCGGGCTGGGGACCACCGACGCCTGGATCTGGCCGGCCGAGGCCACCGAGCTGGTCCGGGCCGGGCGCGCCGGTGGCCCGGTGCTGGACCTCGGCCGACCCGAGGAGTCCACCGTCCCGGTCGAGGTCCCCACCGGCTACGACGCCCTGGTGCTGGCCGGCGGCCGGGCGCGTCGGCTGGGCGGGGCCAGCAAACCCGACGTGGAGGTGCGGGGCCGGCGGCTGCTGGACCACGTGCTCGGCGCGCTGTCCGGGGCCGGCACGACCGTGGTGGTCGGGCCCGAGTCGCTCGTCGTCCCCGACGGCCCCCGCCGCACCCAGGAGCGTCCGCCGCTCGGTGGGCCGGTGGCCGGGCTGGTGGCCGGGCTGGCCGAGCTCGCCCGCGACCGCGAGCCGGGGGCGCTGACCGTGGTGCTGGCCTGCGACGCCCCGTTCGTGGCCAGCGCGCTGCCCCGGCTGCTCGCCGCGGTGCGGGCCGACCCGGAGGCCGACGGGGCGGTGCTGGGCGATCCCGGCGGACGTCCGCAGTGGCTCACCGGCTGCTACCGCACCGCCGCCCTCGCCGGGGCCCTGACCGGGGACGGGCGGGACCGGGCCGTGCGTGACGTGGTCTCGGGGCTGAGGCTGGCCACCGTCCCCGCCCGCGGCCTGGAGGCCCTGGACCTCGACACCTGGGAGGACGTCGCGGCCGTCCCCGAGTGAGGCTAGCCTTACCCGCGAGCACAGGGGGACTGACGTGAGCCGATCATCGCCGTCGACGGCGTCGCTGGACCGGGGAGCCGGCGGCGGTGCGCCGGGGGGCATGGGCGCCGCCCAGCGCAACGCGCTGGTCACCGGTCTCTACGTCACCCAGTTCGTCGGGGTCGGCTTCCTGGCCACGGGGCTCGCGGCCATCCTCCGCGACGAGGGCTACAGCCTGGAGCTGCTCGGCTGGCTCGCACTGGCCGGTCTGGTCTGGCCGCTGAAGGTGCTCTGGGCGCCGGTCGTCGACCGCTGGGGCTCCCGCCGGCTGGGGCACTACCGGGGCTGGCTGCTGGTGCTGCAGCCGCTGATGGTGCTGGCCATCCTGGCCCTGATCCCCTTCGGCGACCTCTCGAACCTGGCGCCGATCATCGTCCTCGGCGTCCTGCTGGCCATGCTCTCCGCCACCCAGGACACCGCCAGCGACGCCATCGCGCTGCTGGTGATGCGGGGCCGCGAGCGCGGGCTGGCCAACGGCCTGCAGGTCCTCGGCGGCTACCTGGGCAACCTGCTCGGTGGTGGCCTGACCGTGGTGGTCTACGACCGCTGGGGCTGGGCGGCCGCGATGCTGTTCCTCGCCGCCGTCACCGCGCTGCCCCTGCTCAACATCGTGCTGCTCCGCGAACCCGTCGTCGAGCGCCGCACCGCGCGGCTGGCCGACTCCTTCGCCGCCCTCGGCACGGTGCTCCGCCAGCCCGGCGCCGCCACCTGGTCCCTGCTGGTGGTCCCGCTCGCCGTCGGTGGGGCCGGCATGGTCACGGCCCTGCTCGGCCCGGCCCTGGTCGACCGCGGCTGGAGCCTGACCGAGGTGGCGGGGGTCAACGGCGTCCTCACCGGCGTCGCCGGCATGGTCGGCGGGCTGCTGGGCGGGCTGATGGTGCGCCAGCTCGGGCGGGTCCGGACGGTGGTGGCCAGCGCGTGCGTGCTGGTGCTGGGCGCCGTGGCCCTGGTCGTGGTGGCGTTCGGGGACGCGGAGCGGTTGCTGGTGGCGCCGGTGGTGGCGGTGTACTACGTCGCCTTCTGCGCCCTCACCGCGGTGCTCTACACCGTCAACATGGACTACTCCCGGCCGGCCAGTGCCGCCACGGACTACTCCCTGGTCAACACCCCGCCGCAGGTGGTCGGCTTCCTGGCCGGCTCGGTGGCCCTCTTCGCCGCCGAGGCCGTCGGCTACCGCCCGGTGGCGGTGGTGGCCGCGCTGCTGTTCGCCGCCGCCGGCTCCCTGGCCGTGCTGCACCTGGACCGCCACCGCGACTTCCTGCGCACCCGCACGTAGCGGGCGCCCCGGGGCTCAGGCCTCGGGTTCGGCGCCGACCTCCTCGGCGTCGATGATCCGGTAGGAGTAGCCCTGCTCGGCCAGGAACCGCTGGCGGTGCTGGGCGAACTCGGCGTCGACGGTGTCGCGGGAGACCACGGCGTAGAAGCGCGCGGACTTGCCCTCCTGGGGACGCAGCAGCCGCCCGAGCCGCTGGGCCTCCTCCTGCCGGGAGCCGAACGCGCCGGAGACCTGGATCGCCACCTGGGCCGAGGGCAGGTCGACGGAGAAGTTGGCCACCTTGCTGACCACCAGCAGGTCGATCTCGCCGTCGCGGAAGGCCTGGTAGAGCTTCTCGCGCTGGCGGGTGGTGGTCTCGCCCTTGATCAGCGGGGCGTCCAGGCGCTCGGCCAGCTCGTCGAGCTGGTCGACGTACTGCCCGATCACCAGCCGCGGCACCCCGGCGTGCCGGTGCACCAGCTGCTCCACCACCGCCATCTTCGACTCCGCCGAGGCGGCCAGGCGGTAGCGGACGTCCGGCTCGGCCATGGCGTAGGTCATCCGCTCCCCGTCGGTCAGGGTGACCCGGACCTCGACGCAGTCGGCGGGCGCGATCCAGCCCTGGGCCTCGATGTCCTTCCACGGCGCGTCGAACCGCTTGGGACCGATCAGGGAGAAGACGTCACCCTCGTGGCCGTCCTCGCGGACCAGGGTGGCGGTCAGCCCGAGCCGGCGCCGGGCCTGCAGGTCGGCCGTCATCCGGAACACCGGGGCGGGCAGCAGGTGCACCTCGTCGTAGACCACCAGGCCCCAGTCCCGCGCCTCGAAGAGCTCCAGGTGGGGGTGGATCCCGTTCCGCTTCGTGGTGATCACCTGGTAGGTGGCGATCGTCACCGGACGGATCTCCTTCCGGGCCCCGGAGTACTCACCGATCTCGTCCGCGGTCAGGGTGGTGCGCTTGATCAGCTCGTCGCGCCACTGCCGCGCCGAGACGGTGTTGGTGACCAGGATCAGCGTGGTGGCCGAGGCCTTGGCCATCGCCGCCGCCCCCACGATCGTCTTCCCCGCCCCGCAGGGCAGCACCACCACACCGGACCCGCCGGCCCAGAACCCGTCCCTGGCCTGGATCTGGTACGGCCGCAGCTCCCAGCCGTCGGTGACCAGCTCGATCGGGTGCTTCTCCCCGTCGACGTAGCCCGCCAGGTCCTCCGCCGGCCAGCCCAGCTTGAGCAGGGTCTGCTTGAGGTGGCCGCGCTCGGAGGCGTGCACGGCGACGGTCTCGTCGTCGATGCGGGCCCCGAGCAGGCCCTTGACCTTGGCGCTGCGGGTGACCTCGGTGAGCACCGCCTTGTCGGTGGAGACCAGCACCAGCTCGTGCACCGGGTGCTTCTCGATCCGCAGCCGCCCGTAGCGGTCCATCGTGTCGGCCACGTCGACCAGCAGCGAGCTGGGCACCGGGTAGCGGCTGTACTGCAGCAGCACGTCCACCACCTGCTCGGCGTCGTGCCCGGCCGCGCGTGCGTTCCACAGCCCCAGCGGAGTCAGCCGGTAGGTGTGGATGTGCTCCGGCGCCCGCTCCAGCTCGGCGAACGGGGCGATGGCCAGCCGGCAGGCCGCGGCCTGCTCGTGGTCGACCTCGAGCAGCAGGGTGCGGTCGGACTGGACGACGAGGGGCCCGGTCACGGGCGCTCGTGGGGGGTTCCGGGCATGGGGACCATTCTGCTCCCCCCGGCCAACGGGCGTGACCGCCTCAGACGACCGTCCCGTCCTCGACCTGCGCGACGCCCGGCCGGCCGTTCTCGACGTAGCCGACCGCGCGGGTGACGACCGGGGCGTCGGGGGTGGTGACCGAGGGCAGCACCAGGTAGTCGGTCCGCAGCACCTCGGGGGTGACGACGCAGCGCTGGTAGCCCCGGCGGTTGTTGTAGAAGCGGACGTGCGGGTTCTCCTCCAGGCGCCTCCGCCCGGCCGCACCAAGGTCCTGACCGTCCCCGCCGGTGCTGATGGAGGTGCCCAGGAACTCGGCGCCGACGACGGGGGAGTCCGGGTCCTTGGAGCGCGGCTTCAGGTCGGCGGCCATGTTGGCGTGCGCGTCGCCGGAGACGACGACCATGTTGTCGATGCCGCGCTCGTGCACGGCGTCGAACAGCGTCTCCCGGGAGTGGTCGTAGCCGTCCCAGTTGCCGCCGCCGCCGAAGTCCTCACCCGGGCCCACCGTGTCGTCGGTCTCGGCGACCTTGGACTGCTGGGCCAGCACGTTCCAGGCGGCGGTGGAGGAGGTCATGCCCTCGAGCAGCCACTGCTCCTGCCGGTCGCCGAGGAGGGTGCGGTCGGGGTCGTCGCGGATCTCCAGGTTCTGCGTCTCGTCCAGGGCCTGGTCGCTGGCGTACTGCTGGGTGTCCAGCACGTGGAAGTCGGCCAGCCGGCCGTAGCGGACCCGGCGGAACAGCTGCATCGCCGGACCGCTGGGCAGCGACGTACGGCGCAGCGGCAGGTTCTCGTAGTAGGCCTGGTACGCGGCGGCGCGGCGCTCCAGGGCCGCCGGGGGGTCGGGGTCGACGGTGTGGTCGAACGGGATGTCGTGGTTGTCGGGCACCGACACGAAGGCGACCGAGGCGTGCGCGGCCTGCAGGTCGGGATCGCTCTTGTAGAGGCCGTAGCGGATCCGGTAGTCCGACAGGGTGACGAGCTCGTGCAGGGGTCGGTTGACGCGGCCGTCGACCCCGTTCACCGAGCCCCCCTCGTAGATGTAGTCACCGAGGTGGAAGGCGACGTCCAGGTCGTCGGCGGCGAGGTGCCGCAACGCGGTGAAGTAGCCGTTGTTGTAGGCCTGGCAGCTCATGAAGGCGAACGTCATGGACCCCAGCACCGCGTCCTGGGCCGGGGCCGTCCGGGTCCGGCCGACGGGGCTGATGTGCGCCCCGACGCGGAAGCGGTACCAGTACACGCGGTCGGGCTGGAGGCGGTCGACCTCGACGTGCACCGAGTGGGCCAGGTCGGCCTCGGCGACAGCCACACCCCGGCGGACGACGCTGCGGCCCCGGAACGTCTCGTCGGTGGACACCTCCCAGCGGACCCCGATCGGGCGACGCGGGTCCGGCACGCCGCCCAGGCCGTCCTCAGCCACCGGGTCGGGGGCGATGCGGGTCCACAGCACCACCCCGTCGGGCAGCGGGTCACCGGAGGCGACACCGAGCCGGAACGGGTCGCCGGTGAGCCCGGCGGGGGCCAGCGAGGGACGGACCAGCCCGGCCAGCGGCAGCGCGGTCAGGGAGGCGGCGGTGACGCCGAGGAAGCCTCGTCGGCCGAGGGCTGCGGTGCGGGGGAGGATCACGGCTCCAGCGAACCCGGTGCGGACGTCGTCCGGCCCAACGCGAGGTGAAATGTGCGACGACAGGTGGGGTCGGGCGAGGCCCACCCCGACCGGCGCTCAGCCGCCGGCGTCCACCCGGGCGCCGACCACCCGGGCCAGCGGGACGGTGACGCCCCGGTCGCCGGGGGACCCGGCCAGCCGCACCGCCCCCGCGGTGATGGTCAGCACCCGGGCCCGGCGGGTGGTCGACTCGCCCTCGTCGGTGACCCAGTCCACCACCACGCGGGTGCCGTCGGAGGCGGCCCGGGTGAGGACGTCCACCGCGGAGTCGACGGCGCGGGCGCGGGCGCTGCGGTCCTGCTCGCGGGCCAGCAGCAGCTCCGCGGCCAGTGCCGGGTCGACCGGCTCGAGCGGCTCCTCCCCGCGGTGGCCGGGCTCGCGGGCCCGCGGCGGGGCGGGCGCGGTCAGCGTGGCGCCCGACGCGTCGGTGGCCACCGGGGCGAGCCCCAGCTGCTGCAGCACCCGCACCACCTCGTCCGGCTCGGCCGCGGCGGCGAGGAGGCCCGGGGCGAGCCGGTGCAGCCCGAGGGCGCCGGCCTCGGGACGTCCGAGCAGGCTGGTGGCCTGGGCGTCGTCGTCGCAGCGGACGACCGCCAGCACCGGTGTCACCCGGATGCTGCCGTGGCGGCGGGCCACGTCGGAGAGCAGGTAGCGCAGCGGCTGGGGCAGACCGGTGGAGGAGTGCTCGGCCAGCCACTGCTCGATCTCGGCCAGCGACCAGCCGGCGTCGAAGGCCCGGCGCAGGCTGGACTCGGTGAACCGGTAGACCCCGCCGCCGCCGCGGGACTCCTGGGTGGCCAGCAGCCGGGCCACCCGCGCCACCTCCGGGAGGAGCGGGCCGGGGGCCACCGCCGTCAGGTCGGCCTGCACCACCAGGTGGCCGACCGGGTCGGGGAACAGGGCGGCCAGCTCGGGGTCGAGGTCGGCGCCGACGGCCACCCGGGCCAGCGGTGAGACCGCGCCCATCGCCGTCAGCCCGGCCTGCTCGGCCTCGCTCAGCAGGTCGGTCACCAGCTCGGCCAGCGGCAGCCGCTCCGCCCACGCCGGGTGGTGCCAGGCCACCACGTCGACCAGCCCGGCCGGGTCCACCTGCCGGCCGACCGGCTGCTCGGCCAGCACGGCCAGGATGCCGGCGCGGATCTCGGTGGCGCCCCGGAGCTCGGCCTCCTCACCCAGGGGGTGGGCGCCGGCGCGCCCGGCCGCGACCGGCCAGCGCGGGTTGGACCGCCAGGCCCGGACCAGCTGGAGCCACCGCTGCGCCCCCGGGGTGGTGGTCCAGCGGTCGAACCGGGCGGTGGGCAGCAGCCGGGGACCGTCGGCGGCCACCAGGCCGGCCGCCGAGGCCCACTCCAGCAGCATCGCCGACTGCTCCGGACGCAGCTCGGCGCGGCGACCCATGGCCGTCACGTCGCGCGCCGACACCCCGCCGTCGCGCAGCAGCGAGACGGTCCGCCGGTCCAGGTCCTCCACCAGCTGCTCCACGTCGTGCACCAGGGCCCAGGCCGCCCCCGCCCCGGCGCCCCGCACCAGCGAGGCCGACCGGGAGCGCGGTCCGAGCTCGGGCGGGTGCACCGGCGGCGGCTCGGCCACCAGCCGACCTCCGCGCAGCAGGAGGGCCACCTCGCGGGGCAGCAGCACCGTCTCGGGGTCGGCCGGGCGGAGCAGCCCCAGGGCCAGCAGCCGCTCCACCGGGTTCCGGGCCTCGGCCAGCGTCACCCGCCGGTCGGCCTGCCGCAGCGCACCCACCGGCCGCTGCCAGAGCAGCCGCTCCAGGATGACGCGCTCCTCGTCCCCGACCTGCTCCAGCGCCCGGTCCAGCTCGGCGGCCGGCAGCGGGCGGTTCGAGACCGGGGCCAGCCCGGCGGGGTGGGGCCCGAAGGCCTCCCGGACCGTGCGGACCAGGTGCAGCTCCTCGTCGGGGCCCCACAGCAGCGCGCGCAGCCGCAGGTCCTGCACGGCGGCCGCCACCTCGGCGGGGGTGCCGACCCCCAGCAGCGCGTGCACCCCGGCCGCGTCGGCGCCGTCGGCGGAGGCGGCCAGCGCCAGGGCCACGGTCCGCTGCCAGGCGTCCAGCCGGTCCAGGGCCCGGGCCACCGAGGCCGGGGTCAGCGCCCGCTGCACCAGCTCGGTGAAGTCGGCCGGCAGCGGGCGGACCAGGTCCTCGCGGTGGCGGAGCAGGGTCGTGAGGTCGTCGGGGGAGAAGGCGGCCAGGGCCTCGCCGAGGGTGCGCGCGGCCACGCTCAGCCCCAGCTGGACGAGCCGCGGGTGGACGCCTGGGGACGCTGCTCGGGCTCGCCGGCCTGGATGCTGAGGTAGGAGATGACCGGGGCCGCCACCAGCATGGCGAGGCAGACCAGCACCGACGGGGAGCGGAGGGCCTCCACCGTCCCGGCCCAGGAGAGGGTCTGGACGAAGCCGACCATGCCGCCGAGGGTGACGAAGCCCAGCCCGATCAGCAGCCCGAGACGCAGCTGCTGGCGACGGCGCCGGGCCATGCCGGTCAGCAGCAGCGCGGCCACCACGGCGAACGGGGACAGGATCGGGATCAGGCCGATGGCCAGGAAGATCAGCAGCGGCGTGCCGACGCCGTCGACCACCTGGCGCAGCAGGCTGCGGTCGTCGGTGGGGACCTGCGGCGGGGCCCAGGTGACCGGGGAGAACCACTGGTCGGTGCCGGGCGCGGGCAGCGGGGGTCCGGGCACCGGCGGCTGCTGGCCCGGCCGCATCCCCTGGGTGGCGACGAAGGGCTGCCGGGGGTCGTGCCCCGGCGGGGCGGCGGGGACGGGGACCGGCGCCGTCCCCGGAGGGGCCCAGGAGCTGGAGTGGGCGGCGTTCCAGGCGGGTCCCACCGCGGACTGCTCGGTCATCATCGCGCTGACCACCTCGAAGGCGCGGTGCGGGTCGCGCGGCACGTCGGTGCGGGGGACCAGGGTGTCCAGCGGAGCCACCTGCTGGGGCGGCTGGTACCCGGTCGGCGGCTGCAGCGGCGCGCGGGGCGGCGGGGGCGGGGCGGGTGCGGCGGCGTCCAGCGCGGTGGCCTCGCGCGGCGCCTCGAACTGGTCCGGGCGCTGGTGGGGCGCGTACTCCGGTCCGTCCTCCCAGGTCGCCATGCCGGCCATCGTATCGCCGCTGGCCACTAGCATGACCCGCGTCACGACCGACCCGGCCCGAGGAGCGAGTGAGTGGAAGTCATCATCTGTCCCGACGCCGACGAGGTGGGACGGGTCGCCGCCGCCAAGGTGGGCCAGGTCTGCGCCGCCGCGAGCCGGCCGGTGCTCGGTCTGGCCACCGGCTCCTCGCCGCTGGCCATCTACCGCCATCTCCAGCTGATGGTGGGCGAGGGCCGGCTCGACCTCGGCCGGGCCAGCGCCTTCGCCCTCGACGAGTACGTGGGTCTCGACCCCGCCCACCCGGAGAGCTACCGCAGCGTCATCCACCGCACCGTCACCGAGCCGCTCGGGCTCGACCCCGACCGGGTCCACGTGCCCGACGGCAGCGCCGAGGACCTGGAGCAGGCCGCCGCCGGCTACGACCGGGCCATCGCCGAGGCCGGTGGGGTGGACGTCCAGATCCTCGGCATCGGCAGCAACGGCCACATCGGCTTCAACGAGCCCACCTCGTCCTTCGCCTCGCGCACCCGGATCAAGACCCTGACCCAGCGCACCCGGCTGGACAACCAGCGGTTCTTCGACAGCCTCGAGGACGTCCCCACCCACTGCCTCACCCAGGGCCTCGGCACCATCATGGACGCCCGCCACGTCGTCCTGGTCGCCCAGGGCGAGGCGAAGGCGCAGGCCGTCGCGGCGACCGTCGAGGGTCCGGTGACGGCCCTGGTCCCGGCCAGCGTGCTGCAGTTCCACCAGCGGGCCACCGTCGTGGTGGACGAGCTGGCGGCGAGCCGTCTCCAGCTCGGGGACTACTACCGCGAGGTCTACGCCGGCAAACCCGCGTGGCAGCGGTTCGCCTGAGCGCTGTTCTCGGTTCTTCCTGGTGGGTCCGCGCCGTGCTCCTCCCCGGCGAGGTGTCCCGCCCGGTCGAGCCTCCTCCTCGTTCCTCGGAGGAGTTCTCCCAACGCCCGCCACACCCCGACACCTCGCCGGGGAGGAGCACGTCGCTCCTGCCGGGGTGACGGGTTGGTGCGCGCTCAGGTCGTGACCGCTCGGGCCTTCACGAGGTCGGGGGGACCGCAGGGGCTGCGGTCCGCTACCAGGCTCGGCTCCGAGGTCGGTGACGGTCGCCCGGCCGTCGCCTCTCCTTGCCAGTCGCGGCGAGTCGCCGCTGTGCGTCGCCTCCGGCGTGCGGGAGGCGACCAATCGGGGCGACTCGCCGCTCCGCTGCGCGACGATCGCACCTGACCGCCCGTCCCAGCGCGCCCGCTCGTCCTGGGCTGCGCGAGGTGCTTCACGTCGGTCGTGGCGAGTGGCCGATCTTTGTCGCCTTCGATGGGCGGGAGGCGTCCAATCGGGGCGACTCGCCGCTCCCGCTGCTGGACGATCGCACCTGACCGCCCCGTCCCAGCGCGCCTCGCTCGGCCCAGGACTGCGCGAGGTGCTTCACGCCAGCCGCGGCGAGTTGCCGCTGGGCGTCGCCTCTGGCGGGCGGGAGGCGCCCGATCGGGCCGACTCGCCGCACCCGAGAAGGGTCAGGGGACGCGGACGATGTGCAGCTTCGGGGTCCAGGGGCCGCGGTGCAGGGCCAGGCGGAGGTGGGACTGGCGGGCCATCAGGAGGGCCAGCAGGGCGGTG
Organism: Auraticoccus monumenti; assembly: GCF_900101785.1. Lineage (GTDB taxonomy): Bacteria > Actinomycetota > Actinomycetes > Propionibacteriales > Propionibacteriaceae > Auraticoccus > Auraticoccus monumenti. Next base: position 2,141,933 of record NZ_LT629688.1, read on the forward strand.
ACCACCAGGATGCTGACGCCGCAGAGGACCAGCGCCGGGCGGGGGCCGAAGGCGTCGCTGAAACGGCCGATGGCCGGGCCGGCGATGGCCTGACCACCGAGCAGGGCCATGGTGTAGACCGCCATCACGCGGCCGCGGACCTCGGGGGTGACCGTCAGCTGGATCATCGAGTTGGCGCCGATGAGGAAGGCCATGGTGGCGATGCCGCAGAGCACCAGCAGGCCGGCGAAGGCGAGCTGGTTGGTCACCACCGCCATCACCGCGAGGACCAGCCCGAGCGAGCCCAGACCCACGGTCAGGGAGCGCAGCCGGGTGGCGGCGCTGCGGCGGGCGGACCAGATGCCGCCGATCAGGGCACCCAGCGCGTTCACGGTGGTGAGCAGGCTGTAGCCGGACACGCCGGTGCCGAACTCGCTGTCGGCCATGGTGGCCAGCAGCACCGGGAGGTTGAAGGCGAAGAGCCCGGCCAGGGCGACCAGCGAGATGGCCCAGAACACCTCCGACTTCTGCACGATGTACCGCAGCCCCTGACGCAGGGCACCGGGTGCCCGCTTGGGCGGGGGCATCGAGTACAGCGGCTTGAGCCCGAAGATGATCGCCGCGACGGCCGAGCAGGCCAGCCCGTTGACCACGAAGGACCAGCCCTGCCCGACCAGGGTGACCAGCAGACCCGACAGCGCCGGGCCGACCACGCCGCTGAACTGGAAGGCGGTGCTGTTCAGGCTGACCGCGTTGCGGATCTGGTGCGGCGGCACCAGCTCGCTGACGAAGGCCTGCCGTGCCGGGCCGTCGACCACGACCACCAGCCCCAGCGCGAGGGCGATGGCGTAGACGTGCCAGGCCTGGACCACGCCGCTCAGGGCGAGGACGCCGAGCAGCAGGGCCAGCGAGGCGGCGGTGGTCTGGGTGATGACCAGCAGCCGGCGCTTGGGGAACCGGTCCACCAGCACCCCGCCCCACAGCCCCAGCAGGAGCATCGGGGCGAACTGCATGGCCACCACCAGACCGACGGCGGCCGCGGAGCCGGTCAGCTCGAGCACCAGCCAGTCCTGGGCGATGCGCTGCATCCACACCCCGGTGCTGCCGATCAGCTGGGCAGGGAGGAAGCGTCGGTAGGCGGGTTCGTTGAGGGCAGAGAAGGTGGCCGGGAGACGGCGCACGGGGATCACCTGATCGAGACGTGTCGGCTTGGGCGGGACGACGGCGACGCTGCCGCGACGACCTCGGTGGAGGTCCGGAGGAGTGGGTCCGGGTAGGACGGCTGCCACGCTACCGACCGAGACAACATTCCGGCGACCTATGGTGGCTATAAGTCCTATAAGCAGTCATGATGAGTGCTGTGGATCGCCACTTCGACCCCGTCCTGCTGCGGACGTTCCTCGCCGTCGCCAACGGCCTCAGCTTCACCCGGGCCGCCGCCGAGCTGGGCGTCTCCCAGCCGGCCGTCTCCCAGCAGATCCGGCGCCTGGAGCAGGCCGCCGGGCGCCAGCTGATCAGCCGCGACACCCGCACCCTGCGGCTGACCGACAACGGCGAGGCGATGGCCGGCTTCGCCCGCAGCATCCTCAGCGCCCAGGACGAGGCGGTCAGCTACTTCACCGGGTCGGCCATGGTCGGCCGGCTCCGCTTCGGCGCGGCCGACGAGCTGGCGCTGGGCGAGCTGCCCACCATCCTGCGGAACTTCCGCCAGCTCTACCCGCGGATCAACCTCGAGCTCACCGTCACCCAGAGCGGCAGCCTGCTGCGTCGGCTGCAGGGCAACCACCTGGACCTGATCTTCATCAACCAGGAGGCCGACACCGACCTGGGACGGATGGTGCGCCGGGACCGGCTGGTCTGGGTGGGTCTGGAGGGCTTCGAGATGGACCCGGCCCAGCCCGTCCCGTTGGTCACCTACCACGCGCCCAGCTTCGGCCGGGCGGCGGCGATCGGTGCCCTGGACGGCGCCGGGCGCTCCTGGCGGATCACCTGCAACACCCGTCAGGTCAACGGCATCCTGGCCGCCGTCCGGGCCGGCCTCGGGGTCTGCGTGCTGGCCCAGAGCCGGGTCCCGCCGGACCTGCGCAACCTCTCCGGCCGCACCGACCTGCCCGCGCTGCCGGACGTCGAGATGGCCCTGGTCGCCAACCCCGCCAGCGCCTCGGAGCCCGTGGAGGCGCTCAGCAAGGCGATCCTCAGCCTCCCGCTGTCCCCGCTGGGACGCTGACCGGGTCAGTCCGCCCGGCGGTCCAGCACCTCGTCCAGCACCAGCCCGGCGCCGATGCCCAGCATCCAGACGTCCTTGGCGATGGCCAGACCCTGCTGGGTGGGGGCGAGGCTGCCGGGCTCGCGCATCCCGGGGGTGCGGAGGTAGAGACCCATCAGCCCCGCGGCGAACCCGGTGAGCAGCGCGCCGGCCACCGCACGGGGCACGAACGGCACCAGCAGCGCGGTCCCGACGACGATCTCGCCCACCGCCAGCCCCCGGAGGAAGCGGGTCGGCTCGACCGAGGCCAGGAAGGGGTAGGTGCCGGTGGCCATGCCGTGCAGCCCCTGGGCGGTCTGCTCGTCCCCGCGCCACTTCTGCAGGCCGGAGTTGAGCACGAAGGCGCCGGTGGCGAGGCGCTCGGGGAGACGGCTGAGGGCGTGTCGCTTGGTCATGGCGCCACCCTGCCAGCCCGAGTCGCGCCCGGCGAGGGGCGGGGAGTACGGGATTGTGCCCGCGGCTCGATAGGCTGTCGGGGTTCGACCGTCGCGGTCGGGCTCGAGCACGACGTGAGCGAGGTTCTGGTGCCCACTGGCAAGGTGCGTTTCTACGACGCCGACAAGGGGTTCGGCTTCCTGTCGTCGGACGACGGCGGCGATGTGTACGTGCGCGCCTCGGCGCTGCCGGCCGGGGTGACGACGCTCAAGGCGGGGCAGAAGGTGGAGTTCGGGGTCATCGCGGGTCGCAAGGGCGAGCAGGCCCTCTCGGTCCGGGTGCTCGAGGAGCCGCCGTCGCTGTCCAAGGCCCAGCGCAAGTCCACCGACCAGATGGCCGTCATCGTCGAGGACCTGATCAAGATGCTCGACGGCGTCGGCAACGGCTACCGCCGGGGTCGCCACCCCGACGGCCGCACCGCGACGCAGGTCGCCACGGTGCTGCGTGCCGTCGCCGACGAGCTGGAGCTGTGAGCGTGGCTGTCTCCGCCCGGACGCCGGCCAGCCGCCGTCCCAAGCTGGACCAGGTCTGCGCCGACGCCGTCGAGCTGGCCCGCGAGGCCGCCGAGGTCGAGGGCGGTCGCGGCCAGGTCGGTGAGCACCTGGGTGTCGTGGCCGAGGGCGAGCGCGTGGTCAGCCACTACTTCGCCTCCACCCACCCCGGCTACCGGGGCTGGCGCTGGTCGGTGACCGTCGCCCGTGCCTCCCGGGCCAAGAAGGCCACCGTGGACGAGGTGGTGCTGCTGCCCACCGAGGACGCACTGCTGGCCCCCAGCTGGCTGCCGTGGTCGGAGCGGATCGAGGCCGGTGACGTCACCCCGGGTGTGGTCATGCCCACCCCCGACGACGACCCGCGGCTCGAGCCGGGCTACACCGGTGGTGAGGACGCCGCCGACACCGACCCCGCCGAGGCCAGCATCACCCGCGCCGTGGTCGCCGAGCTCGGACTGGGTCGCGAGCGCGTGCTCTCCCCGGTCGGGCGCGACCAGGCCGTCGAGCGCTGGCTGGACGGGCCGGCCGGCCCGGACAACGAGTCCACCCGCCAGGCGCCAGGGAGCTGCTTCAGCTGTGGCTACTTCGTGCGTCTCCAGGGCAACCTCGGGCGTCTCTTCGGCGCCTGCACCAACGTGTGGTCCCCGAGCGACGCCTCGGTGGTGAGCGTGGACCACGGCTGCGGCGGGCACTCCGACGTGGTGGCCGAGCAGCGCGAGGCCGAGCTCCCCGCCCCGGTGTGGGAGACCGCGTCGACCGCCGAGGGCTCGCTCTTCGACTGAGAGCTGTCAGAGCCACCGGGTAGACCTGGTGACGATGACACAACCCTCCCTGTTCGAGCCCGAGCCGCCGCCCGCGGCCCCGCCCGTCACCGTGCCCCGGCTGCTCCAGGTTCGCAGGATCTGGGCCGAGCCGGCCGCCGCCGCCTCCGCGCGCGGCCAGCAGGTGCTCTCCCGCTTCCCCGACGCCGAGGTGGTGCCGGTGGAGTCGCACTGGCAGATCCCGGAGCTGCACGGCAACGAGGGCAGCGTGGCCCGCTGGGTGCGGGTCAAGACCGAGGATCTCGTGCTCGGGGTCAAGAAGTCCCTGACCACCCGGCCCAACGGCCGCTCGGCGGACTGGATCGCCCCCTCGGCCGCCAACGGCTGCGCGATGGCCTGCGCCTACTGCTACGTCCCGCGCCGCAAGGGCTACGCCAACCCGGTCACCGTCTTCACCAACATCGAGGCGATCGTGGCCCACCTCGGCCGCCACGTGGCCCGCCAGGGTCCCAAGCACGAGCCCAACCAGTGCGACCCCGACGCCTGGGTCTACGACCTGGGGGAGAACAGCGACTGCTCGGTCGACGCCGCCATCAGCGACAACGTCGCCGACCTGGTGCACGCCTTCCGCGGCTGGCCCACCGCCAAGGCCTCCTTCGCCACCAAGCACGTCAACCGCGACCTGCTGGCGCTGGACCCGCAGGGACGCACCCGGATCCGGTTCTCGCTGATGCCCGAGCGCGACGCGAGGCTGCTCGACCTGCGGACGTCCCCGATCGGCGAGCGCATCGCGGCCGTCGACGACTTCGTGGCCGCCGGGTACGAGGTGCACCTCAACTTCTCCCCCGTCCTGCTCCGCCCCGGTTGGCAGCAGGACTGGCGCGAGCTGCTGCAGCACCTGGACGACGTGCTGGGAGAGCGGGCCAAGGCGCAGGCGGCGGTCGAGGTCATCTTCCTCACCCACAACCAGGGGCTGCACGAGGTCAACCTCGGCTGGCACCCCAAGGCCGAGGAGGTGCTGTGGCGCCCGGAGGTGCAGGAGACGAAGCGCTCCCAGAACGGGGCCGAGAATGTCCGCTACCGGGTTGGGCTCAAGCAGCGCTCGGTGGCCGAGCTGACCGGCCTGATCGGCGAGCACGCGCCCTGGCTACGGGTCCGCTACGCCTTCTGAGGAACCCTTGTCTTTAACCATGTTAAAGATTATGCTCGACGTCGATGACGACGACCGCGGACCCCAGGGCGAGAGAGCTCGCACAGGGGCTGCGTCGTAGCGTGATGCGGCTGGCGCGCCGTCTCCGCCAGATGCACGAGGAGAGCCTCGGCCTGACCCAGAACCAGCTGTCCCTGCTCGGGCTCCTGACCAGGTCCGGTCCGCGCACGGTGGGCCAGCTGGCCGAGCTGGAGAAGGTGCAGCCGCCGGCCATCACCCGCACCGTCAAGGCGCTGGAGCAGCTCGGGCTGGCCCAGCGGGCCTCCGACCCCGAGGACGGCCGCCGGGCGGTGGTCGAGGTGACCGGGCGCGGCCGCGAGATCGTTCTGGCTGACCGTCGCCGCCGCGACCTCTGGCTGGTGGAGCGGCTCGCCGAGCTCACCCCCGAGGAACGCCGGCTGCTGCGCGAGGCGTCGGAGCTGCTGCTGAGGATGGCCGACTCGTGAGCATGTTCGACGCGCTCAGGCACCGCAACTACCGCGTCTTCCAGTCCGGCGCCTTCGTCTCCAACATCGGCACCTGGATGCAGCGGGTGGCCCAGGACTGGCTGGTGCTCGAGCTCTCCGGCGGGTCGGGGGTGGCCGTCGGCATCACCACGGCCCTGCAGTTCCTGCCCACGCTGGTGGTCTCGCCCTACGGCGGCGTGATCGCGGACCGCTTCGACAAGCGGACCGTGCTGCGGTTCTCCCAGTCCTGGATGGCGGTCTGCGCGCTGGCCCTCGGGCTGCTGGCCATCGCCGGGCTGGCCACCACCGAGATGGTCTACGGGCTGGCGCTGCTGTTCGGCGTCGGGTCGGCCATCGACGTCCCGGCCCGGCAGTCCTTCGTGGCGGAGATGGTGCCGGCCTCGCTGCTGCCGAACGCGATCGGGCTCAACGCGGCCACCTTCCACACCGCCCGGATCATCGGCCCCGCCGTCGCCGGTCTGGTGATCGCCGCCTTCGGCTCGGGCTGGGCGATCCTGTCCAACGCGTTCACCTACCTGGCCTTCCTGATCGCCCTCTCCGCGATGGACGCCTCCCAGCTCACCCCGAGCGAGCGGAAGGGGCGGGCGAAGGGGCAGATCCGCGAGGGCATGGCCTACGTGCGCGGGCGCAGCGACCTGCTGCTGGTGCTGTGCATCGTGTTCTGCGTCGGCACCTTCGGGATGAACTTCCAGCTCACCTCGGCGCTGATGGCCCAGCAGGAGTTCGGCAAGGGCGCCCAGGAGTACGGCATCCTCGGCACCTTCATGGCCTTCGGGTCGCTGGCCGGCGCGCTGCTGGCCGCCCGGCGCACGAAGGCGCCACGGCTGCGCTTCGTGATCGGCGCGGCCCTGGTCTTCGGGGCGATGGAGGTGGTGGCCGGGCTGATGCCGGGCTACTGGAGCTTCGCCTTCTTCCTCCCCGTGCTCGGGCTCTCGGCCCTGCTGGCCCTGACCGCCGCCAACGCGACGGTCCAGCTCGGCAGCGACGCGGGCATCCGCGGGCGGGTGATGGCGCTGTACACGATGGTGCTGATGGGCGGGACCCCGATCGGGGCGCCGGTGCTGGGCTGGATCGGGGAGTACCTCGGTCCCCGCTGGACCCTGATCGGCGGCGGTGGTCTGGTGATCGTCGGGGTCCTGGTCTCGGTGGCCGTGGTGTCCCACACCCACCACCTCTCGATGCCCAGCCCCCGCAGCTACATGCACGAGCTGCCGCGGCTGCGCCGCCCACGCCGCGTCCCCGACACCGACGCCCGCCCGGTCGACTGACGCCCCTCAGCGGGACCCACGGTCGGGCAGCCGCAGGAAGACCGAGCCGTCCACCACCTCCACCGGGTACCCGCGCAGCCGTGCGGGCGAGCCCGGGGCGAGGTGGTGCCGCCGGTACGGCCCTGAACACGGGAACGTGTCGTTGTCGCTGACGCGGGCGGCGGACAGCGCCCTCAGCTGCTCTGCGGTATGCCAACGAGTTGCCGCACCCTCCGGACAGCGCGCGTGCTGGACGAGGACGTCGTCGGCCGTGGTCGTGCCGCCGAGGTGTTGACCAGCGTCTGGAGGACCATCGCGCACGCCCGGGGCGGGGCGGCCATCCTCCGGTGGATCGGCGCCAGCCGCTGACGACCGCTTCCACTCGCGATTCGACGAAGCACGCTCACTCCTCGAGGATCAGCTCGACGCCTCCGCGGCGACCTCCACGAGCGCGCACAGGGCGTCGTGACGCTCCACCACAGGGCGCGCCGCTGAGAACCGGCCTGCAGCGGCGCGGCGCATGATCAGGCGGCGTGGAGGTGCAGGACGTCGATCTCGACCACGGTCTGGTTGAGGACGCGTTCTCGGTAGCTGTCGGGTGGTCGGTAGTGGCGGGCGGTGAGGTGGCCGTGGGACTTTATCCGGTGATGCCGTCGACAGAGGCTCCGGAGGTTGTCGGCGTGGGTGGGGCCGCCTCGTTCCCAGGGGTGGTGGTGGTCGAGGTCGGTGCGGTCGGCGGGGACCTGGCAGCCGGCGACCCGGCAGCGTCCGTCGCGCCACTGCAGCGCCTGTCGTAGCGCACCGGGTGGTTGGTAGCCGAGGCTGGTGGTGTCGAGGACCTGACCGTGTGGGTCGAGGACCAGGCGGCGGAACAGGGTGGTCTCGTGGGTGGCGAGCTCGCGAACCCAGGTGGCGGGGACAGGGATCCCGTGGCCGCGGACCGTGCCTGGTCCGTCGGTGAGGCCGATGAGGTCGCGGGCGTCGATGCTGATGGCGACCTCGGCGCGGACGGTGGTCTGGGTTCCTTCGGAGCTGGTGAGCCAGTGGCAGAGCAGGTCGGCGCGCTTCTGGTCCTGGGTGCGCTGGTCGACCTTGCCGGTGTCGGGGTCGATCTCGGGCAGGGTGCGGGCGGCGGTGGTGAGCCGCTTCTCGATCGCCACCGCGATGGCGGTGGGGACGTAGGCGTTGACCCAGCTCATCGCGTTCTCGACGTGGACGATCTCGACCCGTCGCCGTTCCCGGGCGGTCTCCGCCTCCAGGGCAGTCGAGTCGGGTTCGATCCGGGCCCGGAGCCGCTTCAGCCAGGCGCGGAGCTCGGCGGGGGTGTGGGTGGCGGCGTACTCCACGGCCCGGGTGTCCAGGAGGCCGATGAGGGTGTCGGTGTGGGCGGTGGTGAGGACCTGGTGGATGATCCGGACCCGTTGGGCGTCCACGGCCCCGAGGCTGAAGGCGTGCCAGAGGGCGGGGAGGGTACGGCGGACGGTGTCGGCGGTGGAGAGGATGACCTCGACGCTGAGCTCGGAGACGGCCAGGGTCTGGGCGATGTCGAGCACCACGCTCCCGAGGCCGGTGGTGGCGCGGTGGCGGGACGGCTCGGTGGCCTGGAGTGCGGCGCGGGCCTCGTCGCGGTGGTGCAGCATCTGCGACCAGAGCACGAACTCCGCCTGCGCCGCGGCCCGGCGGGCACGGGCCAGCTGGTCGAGGTCGGGGACGCAGCACCCCTCCTCCAGGGCCGGCGCAGCGGTGAGCTCCATGACCCCGACGCTACGGACCAGGTCTGACAGTTTCCGCGCTCAGGTGCGCACCCTGGGGACCGCCGATCGGTGGTGATCGACGGGGGCGCCGCCGCGAATCTGGAGTCCCGCTGGGGCTCGAGGTGAAGTCACACCCGTTCGTGAGGTTCCCGATCAGGCCGGGGCACGGCCTACCACCGTCCTCGCGACGGTCTGGATCAGTAGGCGCTGTCCGGCTGCGCGATCTCGGCGGTGATCCAGTGCTCCGGGATGGCGAAGGCCTCGACCAAGGTGCTGGCGTGCGGTCGGAGCTCGACGCACAGGGCGTCCACCGCGCGGGTGATCTCCTTGCTCTCCCGGTCGCTCATCCGCTTGTGCTCCAGGTACCAGCCCCGGTCGCGCTCCAGTCCCGACAGCACGTGCAGGTCGCAGACCAGCTCGAGCACACCGACCACGGCCGGGTCGTCGCAGGCGTCGATGGCGGCCAGGGTGGCTTCGAGCACGATGCGGTCCACGTGCGCCCGGGCCGCGTGCAGCAGGTGCGGCTGGACGGAGTTGAACGCGGTGAAGGAGTCCGCTCCACCGGAGCGGGCGTGCCGCAGCCGCGAGGCCAGCGTCTCCACCAGGTGCTTCTCCCGGTCCTCCAGCAGACCCAGCTGCCAGACCCGGTCGCGCACGCCCTCACCACCCCGGCCGAGCCGCCGGAAGACCCCGCGGGGGACGGTGCGCTCGATGGCCGCACCGACGAAGCCCTCGGCGGCGAACCGCGCCACGCCGCGCCAGTCCAGGTCCTCGAACTGGGCGGAGTAGTCGGTCAGCAGCCCCTTGCCGACCAGCTGCAGCAGCACCGTGTTGTCGCCCTCGAAGGTGGTGAAGACGTCGGTGTCGGACCTCAGCTGGGGCAGCGCGTTCTCGGCCAGGTAGCCCGCGCCGCCGCTGGCCTCGCGGCAGGCCTGGATGGTGGCCGAGGCGTGCCAGGTCGAGATCGCCTTGAGCCCGGCGGCCCTGGCCTCCAGCTCGCGCTGGGCCCGGTCGTCGACGGGCTCACCGGCGTCCCGCGCGGTCCACAGGTCGTGCAGGGTCGAGGTCAGCTCGTTCTGGGCGAAGGACAGCGCGTAGGACGTCGCCAGGGCCGGCAGCAGACGTCGCTGGTGGGCGCGGTAGTCCATCAGCAGCACCTCCCCACCGCCCTCGGCGCCGGTGAACTGGTGACGCTGCAGCGCCCGGCGGGTGGCGATGACCAGAGCGTGCTTGGCCGCGTTCTGGGCCGCGCCGCTGACCGAGACCCGTCCGCGCACCAGCGTGCCGAGCATGGTGAAGAAGCGGCGGCCCTTGCTCTCGATCGGGCTGCTGTAGGTGCCGTCGGGGGCCACGTGGCCGTAGCGGTCCAGCAGCGCCTCGCGGGGTACCCGGACGTGGTCGAAGCTGAGCCGGCCGTTGTCCACCCCGTTCAGCCCGGCCTTGCGGCCGCAGTCCCCGATGGTGACCCCGGTAGCGGGACGTCCGTCGGCGTCGCGGATCGGCACCAGCAGGGCGTGCACCCCGTGGTCGGCGCCCCCGCTGACCAGCTGGGCGAAGACGACGGCCAGCTCGCCGTCGCGGGCGGCGTTGCCGATGTACTCCTTGCGCGCGGCCGGGCCGGGGGAGTGCACGTCGAAGGTCTGGGTGTCGGGGTCGTAGGTCGCGGTGGTCAGCAGCGACTGCACGTCCGAGCCGTGGCCGGCCTCGGTCATCGCGAAGCAGCCCAGCACCTCCAGCTCCACCGCCCGGCGCAGCGTCTCGTGGTGCTGCTCGGTGCCCAGCGCCTGGATGGCCCCGGCGAAGAGCCCCCACTGGACCCCGGCCTTGACCATCAGCGACAGGTCCCGGTAGCCGAGCATCTCCATCAGGATCATGCCGCCGCCGATGTCGTCGGCCCCTCCGACGGCCGCGGCGAACCCCTCCATCGGCAGCCCGGTGGCGCCGAGCTCACGGAGCTGCTCGGTCACCCGCGTCCGGTGGGCGGCGGTGTCCAGGTCGAAGGCGGGGGGCTCGCGGTGACGCAGCTCGATGCGGCGGGCCTGCTCGCGCTGGCTCGCCCAGCGACCGTCCAGGACGGCCGTCAGGGCGGCGGCAGGGACGGGCTCGGCGGTCGGCTCGGTGCGGATCGGGACGTCGGTGACCTCGCTCATGCCCCCATGCTACTCGCCGGTAACTTAGGTGGCTACTGGTCAGTAACTTAGGACTCTCGGCCCGCCTCCACGGCGACCACGGCCCCGGTCCGCGCCGACTCCTGGGCGGCCAGGACCACGCGCAGCGAGCGGAGCCCGGCCTCCCCGTCGGGCTGGGGTGCCCGGCCGGTCCGGACGCAGTCGAGGAACTCCTCGAGCAGGGCGGCGTCGGAGTCGCTGCCGTAGGGGTACCAGAGCGGCCCCCGGCTCTGGGAGAAGCCGTCGACGCGCTCGCTGAAGGCGTCCATCGCCGTCGTCCCCTCGCTGCCCACCAGCTGCAGGGTCAGCCCTCCCCAGGTGGGATAGGCGGGCGGCTTGGACCAGCTGCAGTCGATGCTCACCAGCACCGGGCCGGGGTACTCCAGCGAGACCAGCCCGGCGGTCTCCACCGGCGCGCGCTCGGGGTGCAGGATCGTGTTGGTGCGGGCGTAGACGCTGCTGACCTGGGCACCGTCCAGCAGGGCGTCCACCAGGTCGGCCACGTGCACGGTGTGGTCCACCAGGGCCCCGCCGCCGGACAGCGCCGGGTCGGTGAACCAGGCCCGCTCACCGCTGGGGAGCCTGCCGTTGTTGGTGCCGGTGACCGCCACCACGTCCCCGACGACCCCCGACGCGAGGGTCTCCTGCAGAGCGGTGAAGGCGGGGGAGAAGCGCACCGGGTAGGCGACCATCAGGTGCACCCCGGCCTCCCGGCAGGCCGCGACCATCGCCTCGCCGTCGGCCAGGGTGGTGGCCAGCGGCTTCTCGCAGAGCACGTGCACCCCGGCGGCCGCGGCCTGCTCGACCAGCGGGCGGTGCCGCGCGTTCTCCGCACACACCACGACCGCGTCGACGCCGCTGGCCAGCAGCTCGGCGTAGCCGTCGACGTACTCCACGCCCAGCTCGGCGGCCAGCGCGGGCCCGCCCGCCTCACCCTCCGGACGCCCGGTGTGCTCCGGGTCCGTGGCCACCACCGAGGTGACCTCCGGGTGGGCCAGCAGCGCACCCGCGTAGGACACCGCGTGCAGGTGGGCGAAGGACATGATGCCGATCCTCATGCGCCGGCCCCTTCCTCGGTCGCGACGGTGACGGGTGCGCCGGTGCGCAGGGACTCGTTGGCGGCCAGACCCAGCCGGACCGCGGTCAGCCCGTCCTCGGCGCTGACCCGCGGGGCGGGGCCTCCGGCGAAGGCCGCGGCCATCTCCCGGATCTCGGTCAGGTACGGGCTCTCACCCCCGGCCGTGGCGGGCAGCAGCCCGGTGCCGGCGGAGCTGGGACGCCCGCTGACCCGCAGCGGCGCGTGGGCCGCGGAGTCGTGGGTCAGCAGCCCGTCGGTGCCGGCCACCTCGAAGCTGGTGTGGAAGGTGGTCCCCGGGACGGCCCAGGTGCCGGTGACGTAGCTGAGGGCGCCGGAGACGTGGGTCAGCACCACCTGGGCGCTGACCACCCCGCGGTGCTCGTCGGTGCGCGGGGTGTCGACCCGGCGGGCGAACACCTCACGCACCGCGCCGGCGTTCCAGACCGCGAAGTCGAGGTCGTGCACCATCTGGTCCAGCACGATGCCGCCGCTGACCGCCTCGTCGGCGAACCAGTCGGCCTGGGGCCGGGAGCCGGTGCGGGTGAACCGCTGCACCGCCACCTGCCCGATCTCCCCGGCGGCCACGGCGGCGTGCATGGTGGCGTAGGCGGGGAAGTAGCGGACGACGTGGCCGGGGTAGAGCAGCACCCCCGCGGCACGGCAGGTGGCGATCATCTCCTCGGCCGCCTCGACGGTGAGGGCCAGCGGCTTCTCGCACAGCACGTGCGCCCCCGCCGCGGCGGCGGCGGCCACCGTCTCGGGGTGGGTCACCGTGGGGGTGCAGACGTCCACCACGTCGGCCCCGTCCAGCGCCTCCTCCAGCGTGGCGGCGACCGTGCCGCCACCGCAGCGCGCGACCAGGTCCTCGGCCCCGTTCAGGGAGTGCACCCTGACCGTGGCGCCCAGAGCCAACCAGGCGGGCAGGTGCACCGCGGCGATCCCTCCGGCCCCGATCAGGGCCACGGTCTGCGTCACGTCGTGTCTCGCTCTCTCGGCCGCGGCGGTCCGGTCGGCTCGACCCTAGCGAGGCGTCCGGCCCGGCCGCCACGGGGCCGACGCCGCACCTCGCCGGCGCGTGTCGGTCGTGTTGCACTGCTGGACACCAGAGCGGTCCTGTCACCGCGGCCCGCTAGATTCACGCCCATGTTCGCCAAGGTCCTCGTCGCCAACCGTGGAGAGATCGCCGTCCGCGCCTTCCGCGCCGCCTACGAGCTGGGTGCCCGCACCGTCGCCGTCTTCCCCCACGAGGACCGCAACGCCGTGCACCGGATCAAGGCCGACGAGGCGTACCAGATCGGTGCGGAGGGGCACCCGGTCCGGGCCTACCTCGACATCGACGAGATCATCGCCGCCGCGAGGCGCAGCGGGGCCGACGCCATCTACCCCGGCTATGGCTTCCTGTCCGAGAACCCGGGGCTCGCCGAGGCCTGCAAGGCCAACGGGCTGACCTTCATCGGCCCCCCGGCCGAGGTGCTCAAGCTGGCCGGCAACAAGGTCCGGGCGCTGGGCGCGGCCAAGGCCGCCGGCATCCCGACGCTCAACTCCTGCCCGCCCTCGGACGACGTCGACACCCTGGTGGCCGCGGCCGACGAGATCGGCTTCCCCGTCTTCGTCAAGGCCGTGGCCGGGGGCGGTGGCCGGGGGATGCGCCGGGTGGACGAGCCCGGCCAGCTCCGCGAGAGCCTCCAGGCCGCCATGCGCGAGGCCGAGAGCGCCTTCGGCGACGCCACCTGCTTCATCGAGCAGGCCGTCGGACGCCCCCGCCACATCGAGGTGCAGATCCTCGCCGACGGCCAGGGCAACGTGATGCACCTGTTCGAGCGGGACTGCTCGCTGCAGCGCCGCCACCAGAAGGTGATCGAGATCGCGCCGGCGCCGCACATCTCCGAGGAGCTGCGGGAGGCCCTGTGCCGCGACGCGGTGGCCTTCGCCCGCTCCATCAACTACTCCTGCGCGGGCACCGTGGAGTTCCTGGTCGAGACCGAGGGCGAGCGGGCCGGGCAGCACGTCTTCATCGAGATGAACCCCCGGATCCAGGTGGAGCACACCGTCACCGAGGAGATCACCGACGTCGACCTGGTGCAGTCCCAGATGCGGATCGCGGCGGGGGAGAGCCTCGCCGACCTCGGACTCAGCCAGGACTCGGTCCGGATCAACGGCGCCGCCCTGCAGTGCCGGATCACCACCGAGGACCCGGCCAACGGCTTCCGCCCCGACACCGGCACCATCACCGCCTACCGCTCCGCCGGCGGCGCCGGGGTCCGCCTCGACGGCGGCACCGCCGACACCGGGGCGGAGATCAGCGCCCACTTCGACTCCATGCTGGTCAAGCTGACCTGCCGCGGACGCACCTTCGAGGCCGCGGTGGCCCGGGCCCGCCGCGCGCTGGCGGAGTTCCGGATCCGTGGCGTCAGCACGAACATCCCCTTCCTCCAGGCGGTGCTGGACGACGCCGCGTTCGTGGCCGGCGACGTCTCCACCGCCTTCATCGAGCAGCGCCCCGAGCTGCTCAGCCTCAACGTCCCGGCCGACCGCGGCACCAAGCTGCTGCGCTGGCTCGCCGAGGTCACGGTCAACCAGCCCAACGGGGACGCCCCCACCTGGTCCGACCCGCGGGCCAAGCTGCCCGCCGGGGTCGACCTCCGCGAGCCCTCACCGGCCGGCTCCCGGCAGCGGCTGCTGGAGCTGGGCCCGGAGGGGTTCGCCGCCGACCTGCGGGCCAGGAAGCGGCTCGAGGTCACCGACACCACCTTCCGCGACGCCCACCAGTCGCTGCTGGCCACCCGGGTCCGCACCAAGGACCTGCTGCGGGTCGCGCCCTACGTCGGGCGGATGACACCGGAGCTGTTCTCGGTGGAGTGCTGGGGCGGGGCCACCTACGACGTCGCCCTGCGCTTCCTCAACGAGGACCCGTGGGAGCGGCTGGCCACGCTGCGGCACAACATGCCCGGGCTGAACCTCCAGATGCTGCTGCGCGGCCGCAACACCGTCGGCTACACGCCCTACCCGACCAAGGTCACCACGTCCTTCGTCGACGAGGCCGCCCGGACCGGCATCGACATCTTCCGGATCTTCGACGCCCTCAACGACGTCGAGCAGATGCGCCCGGCGATCGAGGCCGTCCGGGAGACCGGCACCACCATCGCCGAGGTGGCGCTCTGCTACTCCGGCGACCTGAGCGACCCCGCCGAGGACCTCTACACCCTCGACTACTACCTGCGGCTGGCCGAGCAGTGCGTCGAGGCCGGCGCCCACGTGCTGGCCATCAAGGACATGGCCGGGCTGCTCCGTCCGCCCGCCGCCCGCCGGCTGGTCACCGCGCTGCGGGAGAGCTTCGACCTGCCGGTCCACCTGCACACCCACGACACCGCCGGTGGCCAGCTCGCGACCCTGATGGCCGCCGCCGACGCCGGGGTGGACGTGGTGGACGTGGCCAGCGCGCCGATGTCGGCCACCACCAGCCAGCCCCCGGCCTCGGCCCTGGTCGCCGCGATGCAGCACACCGAGCGCGAGACCGGTCTGGACCTGCGCGCGGTGATGGACCTGGAGCCCTACTGGGAGGCCGTCCGCAAGGTCTACGCGCCCTTCGAGTCCGGGCTGCCCAGCCCGACCGGGCGGGTCTACGACCACGAGATCCCCGGCGGGCAGCTGTCCAACCTGCGCCAGCAGGCGATCGCCCTCGGCCTGGCGGACAAGTTCGAGCAGATCGAGTCGATGTACGCCGCCGCCAGCCGGCTGCTGGGGCGCCCCACCAAGGTGACGCCCTCGTCGAAGGTGGTCGGCGACCTCGCCCTGCACCTGGTCGCGGTCGGGGCCGACCCGGCAGAGTTCGCGGAGAACCCCCAGTCCTACGACGTGCCGGACTCCGTGATCGGCTTCCTGTCCGGCGAGCTGGGCGACCCGCCCGGCGGCTGGCCCGAGCCGTTCCGCACCCGTGCCCTGCAGGGCCGCACGGTCAAGGTCCGCACCGAGGACCTCGACCCGGAGGACTCCGCCGCGCTGGACGAGCCCGGACGGGACCGTCAGCGCACCCTGAACCGGCTGCTCTTCCCCGGCCCCACCAAGGACTTCACCGCCGCCCGGGACACCTACGGCGACGTCGCCCGGCTCTCCACCACCGACTACCTGTACGGCCTCCGCCCGGAGACCGAGACCACGGTGCCGCTGGGCAAGGGGGTCAACCTGATCCTCGGGCTGGAGGCGATCAGCTCCCCGGACGAGAAGGGGATGCGGACGGTGATGTGCACCATCAACGGCCAGCTCCGTCCGGTCCGGGTCCGCGACCAGTCGATCAAGGTCGACACCAAGGCCGCCGAGCGGGCCGACTCCTCCGACCCCGGTCACGTCGCCGCCCCCTTCGCCGGGGTGGTCACGGTGACCGCGAAGGAGGGCGACACCGTCGAGGCGGGAGCCGCCGTCGCCACCATCGAGGCCATGAAGATGGAGGCGGCGATCACCACCGCGGTGGCCGGGACCGTGCGCCGGGTCGCGCTCAAGGGCGTCCAGTCCGTCGAGGGCGGGGACCTGGTCCTCGTGGTCGACCCCGCCTGAGCCCGGGCCGCTCAGCGGACGGCGAAGGCCACCAGGTCGGGGACCGGACGTCCCTGCTGGGCGGCCACCCGGCCCCACTGGGCCATGCCGTCCAGCCAGAACGAGATGGAGCGGATCGTCTCGCGGTGCCGCGACTCCCGCACCGGCGGTGAGTCCTCGGCCACGGCGTGACCCCAGGCCTCGGCCATGGCGAGGGCGAAGGAGTGCGGGCGGGCGCAGGCGGACTCGCCCTGCGGCGCCATCACCCCGATCCTGGCGTCGTGGCTCAGCAGCCGGCCCAGCCCGACGTCGCTGGACAGCCCCGCCCGGGCCAGCTCGAAGTCGACGGTGTCGCGCTCGGCGGGTCCCAGGTCGACCACCAGGCTGCCCCAGGCCAGGCCGCTGACCAGCCGCTCCAGCAGCCGCCAGGTGGGCAGCGCCCGCTCACGGGTGACGTAGTGGCCGGAGAGCAGGACCTCGAGGTCGTCGGGGGTCGGCTCGTCGGGGGCCAGCACCAGGGCCTGCGGGGCACGGCGGAAGATCGGGCCGAGGCGACGCAGCAGCCCGGGCGGCTCGGCGCCGGCGGCGAGCGGTGAGGTGGCACGGGCGATCTCACGCAGCCGTGCGGACAGGGCCTCGTCGGCGCCGACGATGTCCCGTGCCTCGTCGATCGCGATCGCGTGGAGCCGCAACGCGCCCATGACCCTCACCGTAACGGCAGCCGCGCCCCGCGCACCATAGGCTGGGCCGGTGACACCTCGAACCCGACGTCTGGTCGTCACCGGGGTGCTGCTGACCCTGGTGGGCATCGTCGTCGTCGCCGCCCTCCTCGGTCGGGTCTGAGTCCCCCGAGCAGACGTGGAGCGTGGTGCAACCGTGAGGCTGGCTGGAGTCGTGCGCGGCGTCGCCGCCGGGTCAGCGGTCCTGCTGCTGGTGGGCGTCCCGCTGGTGGCGGCCGCCGACGAGGTGGAGCTCACCATCGACGACCCCGCGGTGACCGAGTCCTCCGGACTGGCCCGTGACACCGTCGCGGGGCTGTACTGGACGGTCAACGACTCCGGCGACACCTCCCGCGTGGTGGCCGTGGACCCCACCGGTGAGGTGCAGGGCGAGGTGACCTACGACGCGGCGGTGGTGGACGTCGAGGCCGTCGCCCGCACCCCCGACGGTCTCTACGTCGGCGACATCGGCGACAACGGCGGGGACCGCGAGTTCATCACCGTCTACCGGTTGACCATGCCCACCCCCGGCGCCACCAGCACCTACAACGCCTGGGACCTGCGGTACGCCGACGGTGAGGCCCGCGACGCCGAGGCGATCGCCGTCACCCCCGAGGGACGGCTGCTGGTCATCACCAAGGAGCAGGAGGCCGGCGTCTGGGCCGCCCCGGCCACCCCGACCGGCCAGGGGATGAACACCCTCGAGCGGATCGGCGACGCCCCCTCCTGGGTGACCGACGCCACCGTGCTGGACGACGGGCGGATCGTCGTCCGCGGCTACCTCTCGGTCAGCGTCCTGGACCCCGAGGACTTCTCGGTGGTGGCCAGCGCGCCGCTGCCGCTGCAGCCCCAGGGGGAGTCGCTGACCCAGAGCCTGGACGGCGAGGCGCTGCTGGTCGGGAGCGAGGGGCGGCGGTCGCAGGTGCTGCGGGTGCCGGTCCCCGAGGCCGTGACCGAGGACGTCCAGAACCCGAGCGCACCACCCACCGGCTCGTCCTCCGAGCCGAGCGGTGAGGTCCGGCCCGTCGACCAGACCACCGAGGAGCCGGCCCCCGAGACCGAGGAGACCGAGGGCGACGGCGCCGCCGGCGACCGGACCGGGACGTTCGTGGCCGTCGGTCTCGCGGCGCTGCTGGCGCTGGTCGGTGGGGCGGTGGTGTTCCTGGTCGGACGCCCGCGTCACGACGAGGACGACGACGCGGCGCCCGACGCCCCCGGGCCCGCACCGGAGGGCGCTGCGACGGCTGCGGCGCTCCCGCTCGTGGAGGGTGACGTCCCCGCTCCCGCCAGGGACCCCGAGGAGGCCACCACGGTCTCCCAGCAGGCGGTCGACGCCGACGGCGAGCCGGTCGCGGCTGACACGCCGTCCACGACCGAGCAGGCCCCGCCCGCGGCCGCGTCGCCCGCCTCAGCCGCGGAGGACGAGGACTACGTGCTGAACGGGGAGGCTCCCGGTCGGGTCACCTGGTCCGAGCCCGAGGGCGCCGGGGTGGAGATGCGACCGCGGCGGGCCCACGAGCACGCCGAGGACCTCGACTGGCTCTACGAGGAGCGCTGAGCGCTCAGCCGGCCAGCTGCTCCAGCACCCAGTCGACGCACCGGGTGAGGGCGCGGACGTCCTCGGGGTCGATGGTGGGGAACAGCGCGACGCGGAGCTGGTTGCGGCCGAGCTTGCGGTAGGGCTCGGTGTCGAGGACCCCGCTGGCCCGCAGCACCGCGGCCACCTGCGTGGCGTCCACGGAGGCGTCCAGGTCCAGCGTGGCCACCACGGGCGAGCGGAACTCCTCGGCCACCATCGGCGTCACCAGCGGGTGGGCGTCGGCCCAGGAGTAGATGATCGAGGCCGACTCCCGGCTCCGGCCGACCGCGAAGTCCAGGCCCCCGTGTCCCGCCAGCCAGTCCAGCTGGTCGGCCAGCAGCCACAGGGTGGCGATCGCCGGGGTGTTCAGCGTCTGGTCCGCGCGCGAGTTGGCGATGGCGACCGACAGGTCCAGGCTCTCCGGGATCCACCGGGTGGTCGTCAGCCGCTCGGCCCGCTCCACCGCGGCGGGGGAGAGGAAGGCCAGCCACAGCCCGCCGTCGGAGCCCAGGCTCTTCTGCGGGGCGAAGTAGTAGGCGTCGGTCTGGGTGACGTCCAGCGGCATCCCCCCGGCGGCGGAGGTGCCGTCGACCAGCACCAGCGCGCCCTCGTCGGCGCCCTCGACCCGCTGCACCGGCGCACAGGCCCCGGTGGAGGTCTCGTTGTGGGCCCAGGCGTAGGCGTCCACGCCGGGCACGGCCCCGGGCACCGCCGCCGAACCCGGGGCGACCTCGGTGACCACCGGCTCGTCCAGGTGCGGCGCGCGGGCGGCGGCGCGGGCGAACTTCGCGGAGAACTCACCGAACGCGGCGTGCGCGCTGCGCCGCTGCACCAGGGAGAAGGTGGCGACGTCCCAGAACTGGGTGGAGCCCCCGTTGGCCAGCACCACCTCGTGGTCCTCGGGCAGCGCGTACAGCTCGGCCAGCCCCCGGCGGACCCGCCCGACCAGCTGCCGGACGGGGGCCTGCCGGTGGGAGGTGCCCATCACGGCGGCCCCGGGGCCGGCCAGCGAGGCCAGGGCCTCCGGACGCACCTTGGCCGGGCCGCTGCCGAAGCGGCCGTCGGCGGGCAGCAGGTGGGCGGGGACTGCAGGAGTGCTCACCCGGAGCATTCTGGCCGACGCGGCCCGGTGCGGCATGCTGTGCCCATGTCCGACCTGACCGGCGAGCTGGCCCGCGAGCGCGTCGACTACACCGCCGCCCACCTCTCCCGGGCCGACGCCCCGGCCGACCCGCTGGAGCTGTTCGGCCAGTGGCTGGAGACCGCCCTGGCCGCCAAGGAGCAGGGCGTGCTGCCCGAGCCGACGGCCGTCCAGCTGGCCACGGTGGACGTCGACGGCGGACGGGCCCGGCCCTCGGTCCGGACGGTGCTGCTCAAGGGCTTCGACGCCCAGGGCTTCACGTTCTTCACCAACCAGCAGTCGCGCAAGGGTTGCGAGATCGCCGCCAACCCCGACGTCGCCCTGCACGTGCACTGGGCCCCGTTCTTCCGTGCGGTCCGGGTCGAGGGCGTCGCCGCCCCGGTGTCCAGGGCGGAGAGCGAGGCCTACTTCGCCACCCGCCCGCGGGGCTCCCAGCTGGGCGCGTGGGCGTCCCCGCAGTCCGGTGAGCTCGGCGGCACCGCGGAGCTGGAGGCCGCCTGGGCCGCGCGGGAGCAGGAGTTCCAGGGCGTCGAGGTGCCGTGCCCCCCGCACTGGGGTGGCTACCGGGTGGTCCCGGACCGGATCGAGTTCTGGCAGGGCCGCCCCAGCCGGCTGCACGACCGGCTGCTCTACACCCGCACGGGCGACGCCTGGCGGCTCACCCGCCTGGCTCCCTGATCAGGCGAGGTCGTTGAGGTCGACCCGCACCGAGGTGGGGTCGAGCTCCTGCAGGACGGTCAGCCTCGGGTCCACGGTCGGGCGGAAGTCCGGCTCCCGGGGGACCCTGGCCAGAGGAGCCAGCCGCGGGTCGGCCAGGACGTCCTCGACCACCCGGCGGTCCCCGCCCAGCACCAGGTGCTGCAGCCGGTCCAGCCGGGGGAGCAGCACCCCGGCGGCGTCCTCCGCGGCGGACTCCCCGGCCCGGGTGGCCTGGTTGGCCCGCCGCCGGGCGTAGCGCTGCTGGGACCAGCCCCCGGCCTTGGTGCGTCCCTGGACGTAGTGCGAGCCGACCTTGGAGGCCACCAGCTCCTCCCCGACCACCACCCCGGCGGCGTGACCACCCCGCCGGGCCAGCACGACCCCGAGGGTGCGCTCGCGGAGCAGGTGGTGCACGAGGGCGGCGACCGGGTCCGGGGCCGCCGGCGTCCAGGGGAGGAAGGGCACGACCAGCTCCGCCACCGCGCCGTCGGGGGCCACCAGCCGGAGGCGCTCCGGGGTGGGCTCGGTCGAGGGGGTGCCGTGGCGCTCCCCGAACCGGGTGACCCAGCCGGCCAGGCGGGAGCGGGGGACGCGGACGCTGCGGGTGAGGGAGGCGTCCCGGGTCACGGGGCGACCGGCCCGGGACGTGACAGACCCGCGAGCACTTCGCACGCTGCGCTGCAGGGTGCGGCCGTTGGACGACGGCGCTCGCGGGTCTGGGTGACGACGGTGGATTGGCCGACGCCGTGCCGGCTCAGGCGGGAATCAGCCCGCCGCCACCTCACATGTCCGACTGTCATTCATTGATCGAACCACCTCCCTTCCGTGTACGGCCACCGTAAGCACGCCGACGGCCGTAGACAACGGCATTTGCGCCCCGATCTCACGATTTCGCCCTGAGCGGACCGGATCGCCCGCGCGCCGGCCTCCGCCCCGCTCGCTACTGTGGCCCGGTGACCGCTCCCCCCTCGTGCCCGCTGCCGACCGACGTCCCAGGCACCTGCTCCGGGGGGAGGCGCCGATGAGCCGGGTGCTGCGGGCCGAACGGGCGCTGCTGGCCGACGGCTGGCGCGAGGACGTCCTGCTGGAGGTGGTCGACGGGCGGCTGGTCGCGGTCGGTCCGGCTGCGGGGGCCACCGCCGACGAGCACCTCGAGGGCTCGGTGGTACCGGGTTACGTCGACACCCACGTGCACGGCGGCGGCGGGGCCAGCTTCTCCACCACCGACCCCGACGAGGCGCGCACGGTCCTCGCCGCCCACGCCCGGGGCGGCACCACCACCATGATGGCCAGCCTGGTCACCGGGAGCATGGAGACGCTGCTGGAGCAGGTGCGGGCGCTGGCCCCGCTGGTGCGGGCCGGTGAGCTGGCCGGCATCCACCTCGAGGGCCCCTTCCTCAACCCCGACCGCCGCGGCGCCCACGACGCGGACCTCCTGGTGGACCCGACGCCGGAGCGGGTCGAGGCGCTGCTGGCCGCGGCCGACGGCACCCTGGCCATGGTCACCCTGGCCCCGGAGCGCCGGCACGGGATGGCCGCGGTCGAGCGGTTCGCCGCGGCGGGGGTGCGGGTGGCCATCGGCCACACCGAGGCCGACGCCGCCACCACCGCGCGTGCGGTGGCCGCCGGGGCCACCGTGGCCACCCACCTGTTCAACGCGATGCCGGCCATCCACCACCGTGAGCCCGGCCCGGTGCCGGGTCTGCTGACCGACCCCGGCGTGGTGGTCGAGCTGATCGCCGACGGGACCCACCTGGCCGACGAGGTGCTGGCCATGGCCGTGGCCGCCGCCGGAGCGGACCGGGTGGCGCTGGTCACCGACGCCATGTCGGCCACCGGGTGCGCCGACGGCCGCTACGTGATCGGCCGGCTGGACGTCCTGGTGCAGGACCGGGTGGCGCGGTTGGTGGACGCCGCAGGAACCGTCGGCTCGATCGCCGGCTCGACGCTGCTGATGGGCGAGGCCGTGCAGCGGGTGGCGTCCCTGCCCGGGGTCGACCTCGCCGACGCGGTGACCATGGCCACCCGCACGCCGGCCCGCGCGCACCGGCTGGGGCAGGTCGGGTCGCTGGTCCCGGGTGGCCCGGCCGACCTCGTCCAGCTGGACGAGGACGCCGGCGTCCGTGCCGTGCTGCGGCGGGGTCGCTGGGTCACCGGCTGACCCGTGCCCTTGCCACGCCCACCTACGGTGAGGCCATGGCCGTCAGACCCTCGCGTGCAGGAACCCTCCTCTACTCAGCGACCATGTTCGTCGTCGTGAGCGTGGTGATGGGCCTGCTCGGGGCCGGTCTCGTGGTCCCCTTCGCGGCCATGGCCGGGCAGGGGAGCCAGGCCGCCGCGGAGAGCCTGGAGCTGCTGCCGGAGGAGCTGGAGACGCCCCCGCAGCCCGAGCGCTCACGGGTGCTGGCCGGCGACGGCTCGGTGCTGGCCTACTTCTACGACGAGAACCGGGTGCTGGTCGACCTGGAGGACATCGCCCCGGTGATGCGCCAGGCGCAGGTCGCCATCGAGGACCACCGCTTCTACGAGCACGGTGCCCTCGACGTCACCGGCACGCTGCGCGCCTTCCTGCAGAACACCGCCGGCGGGTCCACCCAGGGTGGCTCCAGCATCACCCAGCAGTACGTGAAGATGGTCCAGGTCGAGAAGGCGAAGTCCAACGGCGACGAGGAGGGGGTCCTCGCCGCCCAGGAGCAGAGCTACGGGCGCAAGGTCCAGGAGATGCGTTACGCCATCGCCCTGGAGAAGCGCCTGACCAAGGACGAGATCCTCGAGAACTACCTCAACATCGCCTACTACGGTGCCGGGGCCTACGGGGTGGAGCAGGCGTCGCGGCAGTACTTCGGCGTCCCGGCCGCCGACCTCGACCTGGCCCAGGCGGCCATGCTGGCCGGGCTGGTGCAGAACCCGACGGCCACCGACCCGGTGCTCTACCCGGAGGCGGCCGTGGAGCGCCGCGACGTGGTGATCAACCGGATGCTGTCGCTGGGTCTGGTCAGCGAGGGCGCGGCCGAGGAGGCCCTGGACACCGACTGGGACCCCGACGGCGTCACCCCGCCGCCGAACGGCTGCGTCGGCACCGAGTTCCCCTTCCTCTGCGACTACGTCCGGCGCACCCTGCTGCAGAACGAGGCGCTGGGCCGGACCGCCGAGG
Source organism: Auraticoccus monumenti (assembly GCF_900101785.1). Lineage (GTDB taxonomy): Bacteria > Actinomycetota > Actinomycetes > Propionibacteriales > Propionibacteriaceae > Auraticoccus > Auraticoccus monumenti. Next base: position 2,165,611 of record NZ_LT629688.1, read on the forward strand.
AGCGCGAGGCCATGCTCCTGCGCGGCGGGCTGACCATCGAGACCCGGATCGACGAGGCCACCCAGCGGACGGCCGAGGAGGCCATCTCCGACCTGATCGACCCCGAGGACCCCGTCATCTCCACCATGACGATGGTCGAGCCGGGCACCGGGCTGATCAGGGCCATGGCCCAGTCCCGGCCCGAGATGGGCACCGACGCCGGCCAGACGTACTACAACTACGCCGTCGAGGAGAGCCTGGGCGGGGCGGAGGGCTTCCAGGCCGGCTCCACGTTCAAGCCGTTCACCGCGGCGGCTGCCCTGGAGGAGGGCATCCCGCTGAGCCGTCGGTACGACTCACCGGAGGTGATGGACTTCTCCAGCACCCAGTTCGAGTCCTGCGAGGGCACCGTGGAGGTGCCGGACGGGTACCGCCCCCGCAACTCGACCAGGTCCGGCTCCGACATGGCCATGGACTACGCGATGGCCTGGTCGGTCAACACCTACTTCCTGCAGCTCGGCCGTGACGCCGGCATGTGCGACGTCACCGAGCTGATGGACGAGGTCGGCATCCAGCTCTCGAACGGTGAGGACATGACTAGCCAGAGCAGCATCTTCTCGCTGCCGCTGGGCTCGGTGGACGTCACCCCGCTGTCGATGACCGAGGGCTACGCCACCCTGGCCGCCGAGGGCGAGCACTGCAGCCCGGTCATCGTGGAGAGCATCACCTCCCGCGACGGCAAGGAGCTGCCGGTGCCCGAGGCCGGCTGCGACCGGGTCGTCGACCGTGACGTGGCCCGCGGCGTGACCTCCCTGCTGGAGGAGGTCATGACGGCCACCGGGGCTCCGGCCCGTCTCGCCGACGGCCGCGACGTCGCCGGCAAGACCGGCACCACCGACAGCACCGAGGCCGTCTGGTTCTGCGGCTACACCCCCGAGGTGGCTGGCTGCGCCTCCATCGCGGTGGACAAGACCAGCGACTTCTGGGACGGCCGCCGCCGCTCGCTGGAGGGACTGCGACTGCCGGAGAGCGGCAGCGTGCTGCAGGGCTCCGGCGGGGGGGACGCCGGGGCGCGGATCTGGCGACCCGCGATGACCGAGGCCCTCGAGGACGAGCCCCGGACGTCGTTCCGCAACCCGTCGGCGGAGATCCGCCGGGGCGACCAGGAGGACGTGCCGAGCGTGCGCGGGCTGTCGGCGGACCAGGCCGAGCGCAGGCTCGAGCAGGCCGGCTTCACCGTCCAGCGGCGCGAGATCACCGACCGCCGGCCCGCCGGCACCTTCATCGGCACCAGCCCCACCGGGCAGGCGGGACGGGACGAGACGATCTACCTGAACTTCTCCGCGGGCCCGGGCAGCGCCGGCGACGAGGACGGGAACGGCTGACCCGGCCCGTCGGCCACCTCGCGGGACCGGGGCGGCCGAGCACCCATGGCCTAGGCTGTGCTGGGCCGTCGGCTCTGCAGCCCGGCCCCCAGTCGAACGTAGGAGGACCCTGTCGTGAGCGATCTGATCGACACCACCGAGATGTACCTGCGGACCATCTACGAGCTGGAGGAGGAGGGCATCACCCCGCTGCGTGCCCGCATCGCCGAGCGTCTCCACCACAGCGGTCCCACGGTGTCGCAGACGGTCGCGCGGATGGAGCGTGACGGGCTGGTCAAGGTGCACGGCGACCGGCACCTGGAGCTGACCGAGCACGGCCAGGAGCTGGCCATGCGGGTGATGCGCAAGCACCGCCTCGCCGAGCGCCTGCTGACCGACGTCATCGGGCTGGAGTGGGAGCTGGTGCACGAGGAGGCCTGCCGCTGGGAGCACGTCATCTCCGAGCACGTCGAGAGGCGGCTGGTGGCGCTGCTGGAGTCGCCCACCGAGTCCCCCTACGGCAACCCGATCCCCGGGCTGGTGGAGCTCGGCGTGGAGCGTCCCGAGCCGGACTTCCGGGCCGGCACGGAGATGCTGTCCGACGTCGTGCGGGCCTCCGGCGAGGACGAGACCACCGTGGTGATCCGCCGGATGAGCGAGAACGTGCAGTCCGACCTGGAGTTCCTGGGCACCCTGCGCGCCGCCGGGGTGCTCCCCGGGGTCGAGGTGGACGTGTCCGCCGGCGGCCTGGGTGTCCGGGTGGTGCCCCGCGACCAGCCGGGCTGCGAGCTGGACCTCGAGACGGCCTCGCACCTGTTCGTCTCCCGGCGGTGACCCCGTCCGGTCCCGTGGCTGACCTGGGGCCGTTGCTCGACCACCACTGGTACGACGCGGTGGCCAGCCTGCTCGGGTCGGGTGGGCACGCAGCCTCCCCGGCGGCCGGGCTGGCCAGGGTGGCGCGACGGGTGCTCGACCTGGACGCCGAGGACTTCGGCGCGGTGGCCGCCCAGCACGACCGCCCCTGGGCGCGGCGGCTGGTGGACGCCGCCTTCCCGCTGGAGCCCCGCGACGAGCGCCGCGGGGCACTCTCCTCGCTGGTGCCGCTGTACGAGCTGATGCTGGAGGTGCTCGACCTGCGCGCCGCCCGCGGGGAGCCGCTGCAGATCGTGGTCACCGCGCACCTGATCGGGGAGTTCCTCAGCCAGCTGGCCTGGGAGCCCCGTCTCGGCCACGCCGGGGACCCGCTGCGGATGGCCGAGGACGTCGGCGGGCGCTGGGGGACCGACGACCGGGAGTGCCCGCACACCTCGGCCCAGCGCACCACGGCCCGCCGCTCGCTCCGGGCCGCCGACGGGGACCGGGCCGGCTACACCGCCTACCTGGACCGCTTCCACTCCCGGCTGGGTGACACCCTGGCCGTGTGCGCCATGAACCACCGCACCGTCGCCGCGGGGGAGCGTCCCGACGTGGGTGAGACCTGCCCCGACCCCTGCGACTTCGCCCTGGTCGGCGACCTGCCCGTCCGGCGCGACCTGGACGCCCGGGTGCGGCTGGCCCGCATCTACGTGTCCTCGCCGCTGGTCGCGCTCCGCCACCACGCGCCCGTCGGCCACTTCTTCGGCGTCCCCTCCACCACGGAGATCTCGACCGCCTGGGTCGACACCTGGACCCGTCTGACCCAGCCCTGGGCCGACGGGTCGAACCCCCTGCTGCTGGGACGCCACGGGCGTCCCGGTCCGGACGAGGCGCTGCCCGGCATGTCCGCGCTGGTCTCGGCCGTGGCCGGGCGCCCGATCGGGCCCGGCACCGTCATCCGCGAGCTGGGCGCCGACGTGCGCGCCGCACTGGACGAGGAGTGAGCCCCATGGCCACCGACTGGCGCAGCTACCTGCAGGACCACCACGCAGCCCATCCCGGCGCCGTCCAGGAGGTGCTGACGCGGGTCCGCTCGGGGGACCACAACCCCTACCGCTGGCTGGCGCGGGCCGTGCCGCCGTCGGCGCACCGGGTGCTGGACCTGGCCTGCGGCGGTGGGGCGATGCTGCGCGAGCTGCAGGCCGAGCGACGCACCGTCGTCGGGCTCGACCTGTCCGCCGCCGAGCTGGCCGTGGCCCGCAGCCACTCCGAGGGCCCGTTCGTGCGTGCCGACGGGGTCCGGCTGCCCTTCGCCGACGGGTCGCTGGACGTGGTGACCAGCGTGCTGGGGCTGCTGGTGATCCAGCCGCTGGACCGGGCCATCCACGAGATCACCCGGGTGCTGCGTCCCGGTGGCGCGCTGGCGGTGCTGGCGCCCTCGGTGTGGCTGATGCCGCCCCGGGAGCTGGCCGAGGTGACCCGGCTGACCAGGGTGCTCCGGACCCGCCCGCAGTTCCCCAACCCGGTCGAGCGCACCGGGGTCAAGGCGCTGCTGGCCTGGCACCAGCTGCGGCGGGTGGAGGACAAGCGCGAGGTGTACTTCTACACCGTGCAGGACGAGCAGGACGCCGCGCGCCTGGTGGAGGCCCTCTACCTCCCCGGTGCGACGGACCGGAGGCGCGACCTCGCTGTCGAGCACCTGGTCCACCGGGTCCGCAAGCAGGGCTCGGTGCGGATCGCCGTCGGGATGCGCCGGGTCGTCGCCATCAAGTGAGCCGGACTCGGAATACCGGGCCCGCGGGTCCGGTTGTGCAGACCGAAGAGACCCGCCGGCGTGCGCGACGCGCCGATCCCGAACGAGAGGACGCCCGATGGCCACCACCGAGCTGACCGCCGCCAACTTCACCACGACCATCTCCGAGAACGACATCGTGCTGATCGACTTCTGGGCCGACTGGTGCGCGCCCTGCAAGCGGTTCGGCCCCGTCTACGAGAAGGCGTCGAGCAGCAACCCGGAGATCACCTTCGGCAAGCTCGACACCGAGGCCAACCAGGACATCGCCGGTGGTCTGGGCATCACCAGCATCCCGACCATCATGGCCTTCCGTGAGGGCGTCCTGGTGTTCAACCAGGCCGGTGCCCTGAACGGTGCCCAGCTGGACCAAGTCATCACCGCGGTCAAGGAGCTGGACATGGAGGCCGTGCACGCGGAGGTCAAGGCCTCCCGCGAGCAGCAGGAGGCCGTGGCCGAGTGAGTCACGGGCGGGACGCGTCGTGACCGCGGACGTCCCGGGTCCGCCTGACCCGGGCCTCTGCGCCGACTGCGCCCACGCCCTGCTCAACCGCACGCGACGGGGCCCCGTGTACCTGCGCTGCGGAGCAGCACGCACCGACGACCGGCTGCCGAGGTACCCTCGGCTGCCGGTCGTCGTCTGTCCGGCCCACCAGCCCGTCGACCCTCCGGATTCACACCCGGGTGGGGCGGGCTGACACAATGTCTGCCGATCGCCCGCGCGGCGGTCGAGGCCCTCGTAGCTCAGGGGATAGAGCAACCGCCTCCTAAGCGGTTGGTCACAGGTTCGAATCCTGTCGAGGGCGCCCGTGCAGCACACCCGGACGGCCGCATGGTCACGGGTAGGTGACGAAAGCCGGTGCCTACTTGAAAGCGGCTGACGACGGCGTATCGTTCTCCTCGAGACGGGCGCCGATGGAATGTCTCCTGGGGGTGGGTAGACAGGTGCTTCTCGAAGCCCGACGTCGGCGCCCTCTCCTGAACCACTGACACTGCTCGTCTCCCCGAGAGGGGAGGCGAGCAGTGTCGCGTCCGGCCATCTCCTACGATCGTGGCCATGAGCGCAGAAGGACTTCGTCAGGCCCAGACCAAGATGTCGAAGGCCGGGGTGGCCCAGGCGGCGATCGACGTCTTCAGCCACTACTACGGCCAGCTCGAGGAGGGGGCCACCGGGCTGATCCGCGAGGACACCATCGCCCCGCTGACCGAGGTCGACCAGCTGGCCGACGCCCGGATCGACCCCGAGGCCGCCCGCGAGGCCCTCTCCCGGACCGTGGTGATCAAGCTCAACGGCGGGCTCGGCACCTCGATGGGCATGGACCGCGCCAAGTCGCTGCTGCCGGTGCGTGACGGCCGGTCCTTCCTGGACCTGATCGTCGACCAGGTGCGACGGGCCCGCGCCGAGCACGACGTCACGCTCCCGCTGCTGCTGATGAACAGCTTCCGCACCGTCGACGACACCCGCGCCGCGCTGGAGCAGCACCCCGACATCGCGGTGGACGGGCTGCCCCTGGACTTCCTGCAGAACACCGAGCCCAAGCTGCGCGCCGACGACCTGACCCCGGTCGAGTGGCCGGACGACCCGAGCCTGGAGTGGTGCCCGCCCGGCCACGGTGACATCTACGTCGCCCTGGAGTCCTCCGGCATCCTGCAGACGCTGCTGGAGCAGGGCTACCGCTACGCCTCGGTCTCCAACTCCGACAACCTCGGCGCCGCCCCGGACCCGGTGCTGGCCGGCTGGTTCGCCGCCTCCGGCGCCCCCTACGCCGCCGAGCTCTGCCGGCGCACCGCCGCGGACCGCAAGGGTGGTCACCTGGCCGTCCGCCGCAGCGACGGCCAGCTGATCCTCCGCGACACCGCCCAGACCGCGCCGGAGGAGATGGACCACTTCACCGACGAGCACCGCCACCCCTACTTCCACACCAACAACCTCTGGTGGGACCTGGAGAAGCTGGCCGCCACCCTGGCCGAGCGGGACTCGGTGCTGGGGCTGCCCCTGATCCGCAACACCAAGACCGTCGACCCGGCCGACTCCTCCTCCCCGGAGGTGGTCCAGGTCGAGACCGCGATGGGTGCGGCGATCGAGGTCTTCCCCGGGGCCACCGCGATCGCGGTGGGACGCGAGCGGTTCCTGCCGGTCAAGACGACCAACGACCTGCTGCTGCTGCGCTCCGACGTCTACGAGGTCGGCTCCCGCGGCACCCTGGACCGGGTGGTCGAGAAGGCCCCGCTGGTGGACCTCGACAGCGCCCACTTCAAGAAGATCCGCGACTTCGACGCCCGGTTCCCGGCCGGCGCCCCGAGCCTGAGGGAGGCGACCTCGCTGACCGTCCGGGGCGGGTGGACCTTCGGGGCCGACGTCACCGTCCGCGGTGCGGTGACCCTGGCCGAGGAGGAGGCCGGGGAGGTCCCGGCCGGCACCGTCCTCTCGTGACCGGGGAGCCGCCGCCCTCGTGGCCGCAGCGCCTGGCCTACACGGTCACCGGGGAGGTCCTGGGGGGCGATGAGGAGGCGGGGGAGGATCCGGTGGGCGCGGCCGCGGCCCTGCTCGCCGCCGACGGGTGGGGGGCCGAGCGGGTCCTCGCGCACGCCGACGCCCGACGGTCCGCCGAGCTCCCCTGGCCGCACCCGCTGCCGCCGACGTGGCTGCCGCCGGGCAGCCACGCCCGGTTCGCCGCCCAGCGCGAGGCGCTGGTGCAGCTGGTGGGAGGACGTCGGCAGGCCGGCCCGGCCCGTGGCGGCACCCAGGACGCCCGGGACCGTCAGCTGGAGGCCGACCGGCCACCGCACTGGTGAGCGGGCTCAGCGTCCCTTGAGCAGGTCGCGGATCTCGACCAGGAGCTGCTCCTGGGTGGTCACCTTGGCCTCCTCGCTCTCCTCGTTCTTGGCGGTGAGCGCCTTGAACTTGTTGTACGGCAGCACCACCACGAAGTAGAGGACCGCGGCGACGATCACGAAGTTGAGCGCGGCGGTGATGAAGGCGCCGATGTTGATGCCGGCCACCGCGGTCTGGCTGAAGCCGTCGATGCCGCCGATCTTGCCCAGCGCGTCGGTGACGATGGCCGTGAAGCTGGACACGACGAGGGCGAACGCGGTGCCCATGATGAAGGCCACGGCCAGCTCGATGAGGTTCCCGCGCAGCAGGAAGTCCTTGAATCCCTTCACGGGACACTCCTCTCTCAGTGGACAGCGCCCACGTGGGGTGGGACGGGGTCTGCCGCGACGACGTTAGCGTGGCGACCGCTGCCGGCCCCGGATCCACACCGTGAGCCGGGACGCCCGCTCAGCCCAGCACCAGCGAGAGGGGGCCGGCTGCCGAGGCCTGGGCCAGCGCGAGGGAGGTGCTGGACGACACCTCCACCAGCACCAGGGCGCCGGAGGAGGGCCCCGAGGCGAACAGCCCACCCTCCTCGTCCGGGCGGGGGAGGGAGGCGACCCGGGCGTCGGTGGCCACCACGCCGACCGCGCCGGAGGCTGCGTCCGCGCCCAGCACGTCCACCGTGTCCCCGACCCGGAGCAGCCCCACCACCTCGGCGTCGGCCAGCCGCACCGGGGCCAGCACGCCGCCGTCCCGGCCGTCCTCCGACCGAGGTGCGACGACGTCGACGTCGGTCAGCATGCTGCCGGCGGTCAGCGGCGCGGCGAGGGTCCGTCCGACGACGGCCGCCGGGTCCGTGACCGCGCCCTCGGGCAGGACCTCGGGCTGCACCCACCGCACCACGAGGTCCTCCGTGCCGAGCCGGACCCCGCTGCCCAGCGCGGAGGCGCTGACCACCACCGGTGACCCGGGCGGCGCCTGCGGGGAGAGCGCGGTCACGGTGGCCAGCACGGCGAGCACCGCGGCGGCAGCGGCCAGGGGTCTGCGGTGCCAGGAGACCGCGCGCCGGAGGCCGTGCAGGGAGAGAGCGTCCATGTCACCACCATGGCGACGAGGTCCCGGATCGACCGGGTCGTCCACAGGCCCGCCGGCACGACACCGGGCCTGTGGACAGGGCTCAGCTGGAGCTGGTGCCGCTCTTGGCCGGTGTGCTGCTGCTCGAGGAGCCGGAGTCCTTCGAGGTGGAGGCGGGGGTGCTGCTGCCGCTCCCGGACTCCTTGCTGCTCCCGGACTCCTTGCTGCCGCCGGAGTCCTTGCTGCCGCTGCCCGAGCCGTTCTCCTTCGCGCCCGTGCCGGGGCTGCGGCTGTCGGTCTTGTAGAAGCCCGAGCCCTTGAAGACGACTCCGACGGCGTTGTAGATCTTGCGCAGCTCGCCCTCGCAGCTGGGGCAGACCGTCAGCGCGGAGTCGGTGAACTTCTGCACCACCTCCAGCTCGTGCTGGCAGTGCGTGCATCGGTACTGGTAGGTGGGCATGTCACTCGCTTCGTGGCTCGGTGCGGCAAACGTGCTGATGATACCCCCGCGAGCGAGGTGGTCCCGGCGTCGCGGCGGCCAGGGGACCCTGGAGCCGGGCACTAGGGTGTCGGGGTGCTCCGTCCGCTCCGCATCGCCCTCTTCGGCGTCTTCGTCGGCGTGCTGCTGATGGGGGCGCTGTCCAGCCTGGCGGTGGTGCAGGTGCGGTCCTCCTTCCCCCAGAGCAGTGGCCGCATCGACGTCTCCCGGCTCTCCGCCGAGGTCGAGGTGGTCCGGGACGCGGCCGGGGTGCCGCACCTGTACGGCGACAGCGTCGAGGACCTCTACACCGCGCAGGGCTTCGTCCAGGCGCAGGACCGCTTCTTCGAGATGGACGTCCGCCGCCACGTCACCAGCGGACGGCTGTCGGAGCTGTTCGGCGAGGCCCAGCTGACCACCGACGCGGTGATCCGCACCCTCGGCTGGCGCCGGGTCGCCGAGCAGGAGGTGGCGCTGCTGTCGGTGGGGACGCGGCGGGCGCTCCAGGCCCACGCCGCCGGCGTCAACGCCTACCTGGCCAGCACCGACCCGCAGGAGCTGTCCCTGGAGTACACCGTGCTCGGTCTGCAGGGTGCGCTGCCCGCCCCCGAGCCGTGGACCCCGGTGGACTCGGTGGCCTGGCTCAAGGCGATGGCCTGGGAGCTCAGCGACGCCCGCACCCAGGAGCTGCAGTGGAGCCGGCTGCTGCAGCTGGTCGGGCCCGAGCGGGCCGCCGAGCTCTACCCGCAGCCGGACCTGTCCGAGCTGGAGCCGGTGCTGCCCCTGGGCGGGCTCCGCAACGGCGAGTTCACCGACTCAGCCCGCGACCCGGACCGTCGCGGCACGGAGGCGCTGCCCGGTCTGCCGGCGGGGGCGGTGGACGCCCTGGCGGCCGCGGGGACCGCCGAACGGGCCGTCCCGCGCCTCCTCGGCGACACCGACGGCGCGATCGGCTCGAACTCCTGGGTGCTGTCGGGTGAGCACACCGAGTCCGGCGCGCCGCTGCTCTCCAACGACCCGCACCTGGCCATCGGCATCCCCTCCACGTTCCACCAGATCGGTCTGCACTGCCGGGTGCTCGACGAGGACTGCGACCTCGATGTCTCCGGGTTCTCCTTCGCCGGGATGCCAGGGGTGGTGATCGGGCACAACCAGTCCGTCGCCTGGGGCTTCACCACCCCCTACCTCGACACCGAGGACTACGTGCTGGAACGGGTCCGCCCCGACGGCACCGTCTTCGGCGAGGACGGCTGGCAGCCGCTGGAGACCCGGGTGGAGGAGATCCGGGTGAAGGGGGAGGACGAGGCGCGGCTGATCACCGTCCGCTCCACCGAGCTCGGGCCGCTGGTCTCCGACGTCGACGCGCAGGAGGCGGCGATGGCCGCCCAGGGCGGGGCCGGCGAGGCGCCCGTCGCGCCGGTCGAGGGCGAGCAGTGGGGGGCGGTGCTGCAGTCCACCGCCCTCACCCCCGGCCCGTCCCTGGACGCCCTGCTGGCCATCAACCGAGCCCAGGACCTGGACCAGTTCCGCGAGGCCGCGCGCGACCTGGTCGCCCCCTCCCAGAACCTCGTCTACGCCGACCGCGCGGGCACCATCGGCTACCAGCTGCCCGGCGCCGTCCCGGTCCGGGAGGACCGCGACGGGCGGCTGCCGGCCCGTGGCTGGCAGGAGGACGCCGCCTGGTCCAGCACCATCCCCTTCGAGCAGCTGCCGTGGAGCGAGGACCCGGCCGAGGGCTTCCTGGTCACGGCGAACCAGGCCGTGGTCGGGCCCGACTTCCCCTACCGGCTGCACACCGCCCCGTCCCAGGGCTGGCGCAGCCAGCAGATCCGCGACCGGCTCACCGAGCTGACCGCCGACGGCGGCAAGGTCGACGCCGCCGAGGCCGAGCAGCTGTTCTCCGACACCCGGGTCCGCTACGCCGACGCCCTCGTCCCCGCCCTGGTGGGTGCCCCCGTCCTGGAGCCGTGGGTGGCCGACGGGCAGCGCGTGCTGGCCGGGTGGGACCTGCACGCCGACCCCGACTCCGCCGGCGCCGCCTGGTTCGCGGTGCTGGTCCGCGAGGTGCTCCGGCTGACCTTCGACGACGAGCTGCCCGAGGAGCTGCGCCCGACCGGAGGGGACCGCTGGATGGCGGTGCTGGCCGGCCTCGTCGAGGACCCCGACAACCCGTGGTGGGACGACGTCTCCACCCCGGAGGTCGAGCGCCGCGACGACGTCCTGGCCGAGGCCAACCTGGCGGCCCGCAAGGAGATCACCGCGCTGATGAGCCGGGACCCCGCCGGGTGGCAGTGGGGGAGGATCCACCGGCTCGAGCTGGCCCACCAGACCCTCGGCAGCAGCGGCATCGGTCCGGTCGAGGCCCTCTTCAACCGCGAGGGTCCCGGGCTCGGTGGCACCACCGGCACCGTCAACGCCCTGTCCTGGGCCGTCGACGAGCCCGGCTTCGTGCCCGACAACGGCCCCACCATGCGGATGCTGGTCGACCTGTCCGACCTGGACGCCTCCCGCTGGATCAACCAGACCGGTGTCTCGGGGCACGCCTTCCACCCGCACTACGACGACCAGGCCGAGCTGTGGGCCCGCGATGAGATGATGCCGTTCGTCCACAGCACCGAGGCGGTGCACGCGGCGGGTGTGGACGTCCTGGTGCTCGCACCGGTGCAGTGAGGAGGAGGCGAGGATGAAGCTCTCGGCCCGGGTCGACTACGCGCTGCGGGCGGCCTGCGAGCTGGCGGCCGCCGACGGCCCGCGCAACGTCGAGCAGCTCTCGACCGCCCAGCAGATCCCCGCCAAGTACCTCGAGAGCATCCTCGGGGAGCTGCGTCGCGGGCAGGTGCTGCGCAGCCAGCGCGGCCCGGTGGGTGGCTTCCGGCTGGCCCGACCGGCCGAGGAGATCTCGATCGCCGACATCATCAGGGCGCTGGAGGGCGAGCTGGCCAACGTCCGCGGCAACCGTCCCGAGGACCTGGAGTACACCGGGGCCGCGGCCGCCCTGCAGCAGGTGTGGATCGCCCTTCGGGCCTCCGAGCGCGCCATCCTGGAGCTGGTCACCCTGCGTGACGTGGCCGACCAGACCATGCCCGAGCTGGTCCGCACCCTGGTGGCCGAACCGGCGGCCTGGGCCCGCCCCTCTCGCGACTCCTGACCCGCCCGGACCACCCGTCCAGGCACTGAGACCGGCTGTCCACGGATCCCCGCGCCCGACTACTCTCCAACAATCCCTAGTGAAGACGTGGGATTACAGGGAACCGGGAGGGTGGACCGATGCGCAAGCTGATCGTGCTGGCGGTGGTGGGGCTGCTGGCGCAGCTGGTCGACGGCAGCCTGGGCATGGGGTACGGCGTCACGTCGTCCACCCTGCTGGTGGCGGTGGCGGGGCTGACCCCGGCGGCGGCCTCGGCCTCGGTGCACATCTCCGAGATCGTCACCAACGCCGCCTCCGGCCTCAGCCACTGGCGGCTGAAGAACGTCGACTGGGGGGTGGTGGCCCGGATCGCCGGTCCCGGCGCGGTCGGCGCCTTCCTCGGCGCGACGGTGCTGAGCTCGATCTCCACCGAGGTCGCCGCACCGGTGATGAGCACCATCCTGCTCGCCCTGGGCCTCTACATCATCATCCGCTTCGTGGCCGGGATCCGGCCCCGGATCGGTCGCCCCCTCGGGTTCAGGGCCCTCGGCCCGCTGGGTCTGTTCGCCGGGTTCATCGACGCCACCGGGGGCGGCGGCTGGGGACCGGTCGGCACCCCGGCGCTGCTGGCCGACGGACGGCTCCAGCCCCGCAAGGTGGTGGGCTCCATCGACACCGCCGAGCTCGCGGTCAGCGTCTCGGCCAGCATCGGCTTCCTGGTCGGGCTGGGTGCGGCCGGCATCAGCTGGTCCTTCGCCCTGGCGCTGATGATCGGCGGCGTGGTCGCCGCACCGCTCGCCGCCCTGCTGGTCCGCCACGCCCCGGCGCACCTGCTCGGGGTCGTGGTCGGCGGCATGATCGTGCTGACCAACTCCCGCACGCTGCTGCGGGCCGGCGGGGTGGACGAGACGACCCGCTGGGGCCTCTACGCGGTCGTCGTGCTGCTGGTGGCGGCCTCGCTGGTGTGGACCGTCCGCCGGGCCCGCCGACGCACCGACCAGGCACCTGCCGCCGAGGTCGAGGACGTCAGCGTCAGCTGAGGTCGCCCGTCCGAGCGCGCCAGGCCGCGGTCATCCGCCCCAGGGCCTCGTGGTCGGGGGTCATCGTGCCGAAGTTGGCCAGGGTGCTCATCGGCATGCTGCCGACCACGCTGAGCAGGTCGCTGTCCAGCACCGCCGCCGGCTGACCCGCCGCCGCCTCGGCGGCCAGGAGCTCACGACCCACCGGGTCCGCCACCCACTCCGCCAGCGTCGACCCCGCGGTCAGCGGCTCGGCCAGCCGCGGTGCGTCGACCTCGATGCTGCGGGTCAGCGGCAGGTCCCGCGAGCTGTGGCCGACGGCGACCTCGAAGGTGCCCGCCTCGACCGCCCAGCGGCCCTGCCGGGTGGCCCAGAAGGAGAAGGCGCGCTGGTCGAGCACGACCCGCACCCGCTCCGAGGCGCCGGCGGCCAGGCGGACCTTGGTGAAGCCCTTGAGCTCCCGCGGCGGCCGGGCGACGCTGGCGTCGGGGTCGCCGACGTAGACCTGCACCACCTCCGCGCCCTCGCGCCGGCCGGTGTTGGTCACGGTCACCTCGACGGTGGCCGCGAGGCTGCCGGCGGCCACCGATCCCGTGGTGGTGACCTCGAGGTCGGATAGCGCGAAGGTCGTGTAGGAGAGGCCGAAGCCGAAGGGGAAGGCGACGTCGAGCCGGGAGGCGTCGTAGCCGCGGTAGCCGATGAAGACGCCCTCGCCGTAGCGCACCACCTGCGCCTCCCCGGGGAAGTTCAGGGAGGACGAGCTGTCCTCCAGCCGGTGCGGGACGGTCTCGGCCAGCCGCCCGGCCGGGTTGACCCGCCCGGTGAGCACGTCGGCGATGCCCCCGGCCGCCGCCTGCCCGCCCAGCCAGGCCTCCAGCAGGGCACCGGCGTGGGGGAGGACGTCGCCCAGCACGACGGTCGACCCGTTGACCAGGACCACGACCACGCGCGGGTTGGCCGCCGCGACCGCGGCGAGCAGCGCGAGCTGGTTGGCCGGGAGGTCCAGGTGGGTGCGGTCGAAGCCCTCGGACTCGTCGGCGGCGGGCAGCCCGAGGACCACCACGACGGTGTCCGCGCCGGCGGCGACCTCCACCGCCTCCGCCCGCAGCGCCTCGTCCTGCCCGGTGGTGCCGATGCCGTAGCCCGCGGCGAAGGGCACCTCGCCCCGCTCGGCCCGCAGCTCCTCGAGCAGCACGTCCACCCGGGTCGGCTCGACCTGCGAGGAGCCGGCACCCTGGAACCGCGGCGTGCGGGCCAGCTCACCCACCACCGCCAGTGAGGTGTCGGGGGCCAGCGGCAGCAGGCCCTCGTTGACCAGCAGCACCACCGACTCCGCCGCGGCCTCGCGGGCCAGCGCGTGGTGGGCGTCGACGTCGAAGGTCTCGTCCAGGTCGAGCACGGCCGCGCCCTTGCTGACCAGCTCCAGCACCGTCCGGGCGCGGGCGTCCAGCACCTCCGGCGGCACCTCGCCCGAGGCCACCGCGGCAACCACCTCGCCGGGGCTGCGGGGCGCCGGAGGCATCTCGAGGTCCAGCCCGGCCAGCAGCGCGGGCACCCGGTGGTACACCGCACCCCAGTCGGAGACGACCAGGCCCTGGAAGCCCCACTCCTCGCGCAGCACCGTGGTCAGCAGCCAGGGGTTCTCCGAGGCCGACAGCCCGTTGACCTTGTTGTAGGCGCACATCACCGTCCAGGGCTGGCTGGCCGTGACCACCCGCTCGAAGGCGGGCAGGTAGATCTCCCGGAGGGTCCGCTCGTCCACCTGGGCGTCCACCCGGAGCCGGTCGGTCTCCTGGTTGTTGGCCGCGTAGTGCTTGACCGAGGTGCCCACCCCCTGGGACTGGATCCCGTCCACGATGCCCACGGCCAGCTCACCGGCCAGGAAGGGGTCCTCGGAGAAGTACTCGAAGTTGCGCCCGCACAGCGGGGAGCGCTTCATGTTGATGCCGGGGCCCAGGACGACCGAGAGCCGGCAGGCGCGCGCCTCGCGGCCGAGCGCCTCACCGATGCGCCGCAGCAGCGACGGGTCCCAGCTGGAGGCGACGGCCGAGGCGGTGGGGAAGCAGGTGGCCGGGAGCGAGCCGCCGAGACCGACGTGGTCCCCGTCGCCGGGCTGGGCCCGCAGGCCGTGCGGGCCGTCGGAGACCATGATCCGCGGGACGCCGAGGCGCTCCACCGGTGCGGTGTACCAGAAGCCGGAGCCGCTGGTCAGCGACGCCTTCTCCTCCACGGTCAGCTGGTCGAGCAGTCGCTCCACGTCGAGGGGCATCGTCGCGCCTTTCCTTCGGCCGGTCCGCGCGGCGTCGCGCGGGTGCCCATCGTGTCTCAGGCCTCCGACGTCCGCAGCACCCGGGTGGGGGTGACCACCACGTCCACCCGGACGTCCCAGGGCTGGCTGGGCAGCGTCGACAGCACCTCGTCGTCGTTCAGCAGGGCCACCAGGACCGCGTCGGGGGCGGCGTGGGGGAGGGCCCGGTCGTACCAGCCGCCGCCGGTGCCCAGCCGGTCGCCGGCCGCGGTGGCGGCCAGGGCGGCGCACACCACCACCGAGGCCCGTCCGAGCGCCGCCGGCCCCAGCCCCTCGGCGTCGGGCTCGGGGATG
The DNA here is from genome assembly GCF_900101785.1 of Auraticoccus monumenti. Classification (GTDB taxonomy): domain Bacteria; phylum Actinomycetota; class Actinomycetes; order Propionibacteriales; family Propionibacteriaceae; genus Auraticoccus; species Auraticoccus monumenti. Next base: position 2,180,719 of record NZ_LT629688.1, read on the forward strand.
CCGAAGGGGCCGCTGCGCAGCGGGGTGCCGCCGGAGTACGCGGCCCAGTCCGGGCCCGGCCGGCGGGTGCCGTCGGAGCGGCGGCCCATCAGCGGCAGCAGCACCGGGACGTCCTGGGCTGCGAGCCAGCCCACCAGCCGGGTGGTGGACGGCTCGGCGCCGGTGCTCAGGTAGGCCGCGACGGTCGGCTCGCCGCCGGGGTGGCCGAACAGCTCGCGGACGCGCTCGAAGCGGGCCAGGTCGTCGGCCTCGCGCTCCTCGGCCGACCGTGAGGCCCGACGGTGGCGGACCGCCTCCCGCAGCATGTCCTTGGCCCCGGCCAGGGCGCGGGCGTCGGCGTCGGCGGAGGGCATTCCCCTAGGGTAAGGGGCATGGCACTGTTCGGCCGGAGGAAGAAGCAGCAGGAGGACGTGGTCGAGGTCGCGGAGACGCCGACCCTCCCGCCGCCTCCGCCGACCGACGCGGGCGGTCTGCGCTCGATGGAGGACCACCGCGCCTACCTGCTGGAGCAGATCGAGCAGCTGCCCGCCTTCGGCCAGCAGATCCTGGATGCGATCGACCTCAGCATCTGCGAGGACATCGAGTCCGACATCGACCTCCCCGGCTTCGACAACTCCGCGATGGACGGCTACGCGGTGCACGCCGCCGACACCGTCGGTGCCGAGGAGGGGCAGCCGGTGGTGCTCGCCGTGGTCGGTGAGGTCGCCGCCGGCGGGTGGAGCGAGGAGCCGCTGCCCCCGGGCACGGCGATCAAGATCATGACCGGGGCGCCGATCCCCGAGGGTGCGGACAGCGTGGTGCCCTACGAGGTGACCGACCGCGGCAGCGACGACGTGGCCATCCGCGTCCCGGCCCGCACCGGGCAGCACATCCGCCGCCGCGGCGAGGACGTCACCGAGGGTGACCTGATGATGCGGACCGGCGAGCGGCTGGGCGCCCGCACCATCGGGCTGCTGGCCGCGATCGGCGTGGACAAGGTGATGGTGCGGCCCCGTCCCCGGGTGGTGGTGCTGGCCACCGGCTCGGAGCTGGTCGAACCCGGGCGCCCGCTGGAGAACCCGGCCCAGCTCTACGACTCCAACTCCTACCTGCTGGCCGGGGCCGCCCGGGCCGACGGCGCCCAGGTGTTCCGGGTCGGTCTGGTGGGCGACGACGCCGAGGCGATCAAGCAGTCGATCTCCGACCAGCTGGTGCGGGCGGACCTGATCATCACCACCGGCGGGGTGAGCCAGGGCGACTACGACCTCGTGAAGGCCGTGATGCCCGAGCTCGGGATGACCGACTTCTGCCAGGTGGCGATGCAGCCGGGCAAGCCGCAGGGCTTCGGGCTGATCGGTGAGGACCGGGTGCCGATGATCATGCTGCCGGGCAACCCGGTCAGCGCCTACGTCTCCTACGAGGCCTTCGTCCGCCCGGTGATCCGCAAGCTGATGGGGATCGAGCCGCTGTTCCGTCCCCAGGTGCGCGCCATCGCCACCCACCTGATCCGCTCCGCGCCCGGGCGCAAGCAGTTCGCCCGCGGCGTCGTCACCACCGACCCGGGCGGACGCCGGCGCGTCACCGCGGTCGGCGGTCACGGCTCGCACCTGGTCAGCAACCTGGCCAAGGCCAACGCGCTGATCGTGATGGACCCCGACGTCGACCAGGTCGCGGCCGGTTCACCGGTGACGGTCTGGCTGCTCGACGAGAACGGCTGACGGCGGTGGACGGGCAGACGGGCGCGTTCCCGCACCTGGACGGGGCCGGGCGGGCGCTGATGGTCGACGTCTCCGCCAAGGAGGTCACCACCCGCACGGCCACCGCCGCCGGGACCGTGCTGCTCAGCGCGGAGTGCGTGACGGCGCTGCGCGACGACACGGTGCCGAAGGGCGACGCCCTGGCCGTGGCGCGGATCGCCGGCATCCAGGGGGCGAAGAAGACCCCGGACCTGGTCCCGCTCTGCCACCCGCTGCCGCTGAGCGGGGTCACCGTCGACCTCGACGTCGTCGACTCCGGCGTGGAGATCGTGGCCACGGTCCGCACCACCGGCCGGACCGGGGTGGAGATGGAGGCCCTGACCGCGGTCAGCGTGGCCGCGCTGGCGCTGGTGGACATGATCAAGGCGGTGGACCGGGAGGCGCGGATCACCGACGTCCGGGTGCTGGCCAAGGCCGGGGGCCGCAGCGGGAGCTGGACGCGTGACGGCTCCTGAGCACGCGCCCGCGCCGGAGGGGGCGCGGGCGGTCGCGGTGACCGTCTCGACGAGGGCGGCGGCCGGGGAGTACGAGGACCTGACCGGTCCGCTGATCGCCGGAGCGCTGCGGGAGTGGGGCTTCCACTGCCCCGAGCCGGTGGTCGTCCCCGACGGCGAGGACGTCGGCCGGGTGCTGACGGAGCAGGTGGCGGCCGGGGTCGACGTCGTGGTGACCACCGGCGGCACCGGTCTGAGCCCCAGCGACCGGACCCCGGAGCAGACCGCCCCGCTGCTGCAGCGCACGCTGCCGCTGCTGGCCGCCGAGATCGCCCGCCGCGGGGTGCAGAACGGCGTCCCGACCGCGGTGCTGAGCCGTGGGCTGGCCGGGGTGGCCGGACGCACGCTCGTGGTCAACCTCCCGGGCTCGCGCGGCGCGGTGCGCGACGGGCTGGCCGTGCTGGCCCCGGTCCTGGGTCACGCCGTCGCGCAGCTGCGCGGCGGCGGGGACCACCGCTGAGCCGGGCTCGGAGGAGGGGGCGGTGAGGGAGGTCCAGTGGCCGGTGGCGCTGACGCACGCGCGGCCCGACGGCACCCAGCTCCGGCTGCAGCCGATCCGGCGACGTGACCGGGCCGCCTGGACCGAGGTCCGCGGGCGGAACGCCACCTGGCTGCGCCGGTGGGAGGCCACGCTCCCCCCCGGATCGCCGCCCGGACCGGCCAGCTTCGCCGCGCTGGTGCGGCTGCTGGTCGGGCAGGCCCGCCAGGGGCGGGCCATGCCCTGGCTGATCCACCTGTCCGAGGGGGCGGACCAGCCGTTCGCCCTGGTCGGCCAGCTGACCGTGTCCGGGATCGTCGGCGGGTCGGCGGCCTGGGGGCAGATCGGGTACTGGGTGGACCAGCGGGTGGCCGGGCGGGGGATCGTCCCGACCGCGGTGGCGATGGCGGTCGACCACTGCTTCGGCACCGTGGGCATGCACCGGATCGAGATCGCCATCCGTCCCGAGAACGCGGCCAGCCTGCGGGTGGTGGACAAGCTGGGTCTCCGCCATGAGGGTCTGCGTCCCCGCTACCTCCACATCGACGGCGACTGGCGCGACCACCTGGTCTTCGCGCTCAACGCCGAGGAGGTCCCCGACGGGCTGCTGCAGCGCTGGGAGCGGCTCCGGGGCTGAGTGCCGGGGGGTGCCCGGGGGATCGGCGGCCGACACTCCGGCCCGCCTGGGGAGCCGGGCGGCGCGCGGCTCCTATGCTCGCCCCCGTGGGTACCGGACTGATCTTCCTCGCCATCGTCACAGCCTGGCTCGCCTACCTCGTCCCGCTGTTCCTGCGTCGCCAGCAGGCCGACGTGGACGACGACCCGCGCGACAACTTCTCCTCCTCGGTGCGCATCGTCACCACGGGGGCCGCGCCGCTGCTGGACCACGACGGCGAGGCGATCGACGACGTCGAGGTGTCCACCCCGATGACCCGCCGCTCCGCGATCCGGGAGATCCGGCAGAGCGAGCGCCGGGCGGCGGCCCGACGTCGACGGGTGCTGCTGGTGCTGCTGGCCGGGCTCACCGTCTGCCTGGCCCTGGCCGGTCTGTCGGTCCTGCCGTGGTGGAGCCTGGCGGTGCCCGGCGGTCTGGTGCTGGTCTTCCTCGTCGTGGCCCGGTTCACCGTGGCCGCCATGGTGCGCAAGCACGACCGCGTGGTCGAGCGGATCCGCCGCGGCTCGGACGAGGAGACCGTGATGATCAAGCTCGGCTCGCTGCGCGCCGAGGCCGAGCCCACCGGCGCCGTCGCCACCCGTCCGGTGGCCGGTCTGTGGGAGCCGATCCCCGTGACCACCCCCACCTACGTCTCCAAGCCGTTGGCGCCGCGGACGGTCCGCACCATCGACCTCTCCGCCCCCGACGTCACCTCCTCGGGCCGGCGCGCCGAGCCCGTCCTGGCCGAGACGGCCCCGCTGGCCGTCACCCCGCCCCGCGAGCTGCCGGACCAGCCCCGCGCCGTCGGGGAGTAGCCGCTCAGAGACGCGGGTCGACCGGCTCGGACTCCAGCGCGAGGACGGCGAAGACGGCCTCGTGCACCCGCCACAGCGGCTCGCCCTCGGTGAGCCGGCACAGCGCCTCCAGACCCAGCGCGTGCTCGCGCAGGGCCAGGCTCCGCTTGTGCTGCAGCGTCCGGTGGCGCAGCCGCTCCATCGTGGCCGGGTCGGTGTGGTCGGGGCCGTAGACCAGCCGCAGGTACTCCCGTCCCCGGACCTTGAGGCCCGGCTGGACCAGGGAGCGCCCGGTCCGGACGAGGCCGGCGTACGGCTTGACCACCATGCCCTCGCCGCCCGCGGCGGTCAGCTCCTCCCACCAGCGGGTGGCGGCCTCGACGGATGCCGGGTCGTCGGTGTGCACCTCGACCCGGCCCGTGGTGCGGAACAGCGTCGGGTCGGAGGCCACCAGCCGGTCGGCGAGGGCGAGGTGCCAGCCGTGGTCGCGCTCGTGGTGGGCCGCGCCCTCGCTGGCCAGCACCTGGAAGGGCGCCAGCTGCACCCCGTCCAGACCGTCCACCTCCCAGCAGTAGCGGCGGTAGGCCGCGGTGAAGGCGGTGGCCCTCGCCGCGCGGGCCGAGGTCCGGGCCAGCAGCGCCCCGACGTCGGCGCCGCGTCCGGCGGCGGCCTGCAACCCGGCCAGCGCCGGTGGGAACGCGGCACGGGCCGCCGCCCCGACGGCGGCGTACTGGTCGCGCAGCAGCCCTCTCGCCTTGGCCGACCAGGGCAGCAGCTCGGCGTCCAGCAGCAGCCAGTCCGTCCCGAGCTCCTCCCACAGCCCGGCGGCCCCGACCGCGGCCCGGACGCGTCCCAGCAGCTCCCCGGTGGTGGTCGGGTCGAAGAAGGACCGGCCGGTGCGGGTCCACACCGCGCCGGTGCGCCCGTCGGGGTCGCCGAAGCGGCGTCGGGCCGCGTCGGCGTCGGCGCACACCAGCACGACCGCCCGCGAGCCCATGTGCTTCTCCTCGCACAGCAGGTGGGTGACGCCCTCGCCGGCGTAGTGGCTGAAGGCCTCGGCCGGGTGCTCCAGGTGGTCCGGCAGCGCCGAGGTGGCCACCGGGGACATGGTCGGGGGCAGCCAGGGCAGCCACCGCGGGTGCAGGGCGAAGCGGCTCACCACCTCCAGCGCCGCGCGGGCGTTGGCCTCGCGCACGCTGATCCGGCCCAGGAAGCGGGTGCGCACGCCGGACCCCTGCCCCTCCACCAGCACGTCGGAGAGGGACAGCTGGTCGGGGTCGCGCTCGGGTGGGGCCTCGGGTGCCAGCGGGCGGACCGGTGCGTAGTGCTCGCGCTCGGCCGGCACCGAGACCAGCTCCCGCTCCGGGTAGCGCAGCGCGGACAACCGTCCGCCGAAGACGCAGCCGGTGTCGAGGCAGAGGGTGCCGTTGACCCACTCGGTCTCGGCGGTGGGCGTGTGGCCGTAGAGCACCGTCGCGCGCCCGCGGTAGTCCCGGGCCCAGGGCAGCCGGACGGGCAGCCCGTACTCGTCGGACTCCCCGGTGGTGTCGCCGTAGAGGGCGAAGGCGCGGACCCGCCCGGACGCGCGTCCGTGGTAGGCCTCCTTGAGCCCGGCGTGGGCGACCACCAGACGACCGGCGTCGAGCAGGTGGTGGCTGACCAGCCGGTCGCACCAGGCGCGCACCTGCTCGGTGAACTCCGGCCCCTCCGCCTCGAGCTCGCTGAGGGTGCCGGCCAGCCCGTGCGACGGCGTCACCTGTCGGCGGGACAGGGCGCGAACCAGCTTGGCCTCGTGGTTGCCGCTGACGCAGAGCGCGTGCCCGGCCGCGTGCATGCCCATCACCAGCCGCAGCACCCCGGCGCTGTCCGGGCCGCGGTCGACCAGGTCCCCGACGAAGACGGCGGTGCGACCGCTCGGCGGCACCGCGTCGACCGGACGTCCCTGCTCGTCGCGGACCAGGCGGTAGCCCAGCGTCTGCAGCAGGGTCTCCAGCTCGGCGCGGCAGCCGTGCACGTCGCCGACGACGTCGAAGGGTCCGGTGCGGTCGCGGAGGTCGTTGCGCAGCGGCTCGCGGACCACGACGTCACGTCCGGCCTGCTCCTCGTCCAGCACGTGCACGGTGCGGAAGCCCTCGCGCCGCAGTCCCCCCAGCCCGCGGCGCAGCTGGGAGCGCTGGCGCCGGACCACGTGGTCGCCGAAGTCGCGCTCGGGACGCTCGCGGTTGCGGGCGAGAGCCAGCCGCTCGGGGACGTCCAGCACGATGGCCACCGGTAGCACGTCGTGGTCACGGGCCAGCGCGACCAGCTGGCGGCGGGCGTCGGGCTGGACGTTGGTGGCGTCGACGACGGTCAGCAGACCGCGCCGCAGCCGGAGACCGACGAGGTGGTGCAGCAGGTCGAAGGCGTCCCCGGTGGCGTCCTGGTCGGTCGGGTCGTTGGCCACCAGCCCGCGGCACTCGTCGCTGGAGACGGTCTCGTAGGGCGCGAAGCAGCGGGCGGCGAAGGTCGACTTGCCCGAGCCGGAGACGCCGACCAGCACCACCAGCGACACCTCGGGCACCGGCAGCCGGCGCGGGGTGACGTCCTCCTCGCTCATCGCACGTCCTCCCCGTCGGTGCGGGTGAGCACGGCGAGCTGGGTGGGCGCGCCGAGGTCGGGGTCGGACTCGCCGATGCCGGACGTCCGGACCGTGTAGCCGTGGCGGGCGCCCACCTCGGCGCACCAGCCCTCGAGCTCGGCCCGGGTCCACTCGAAGCGGTGGTCGGGGTGGCGCAGGGCGCCGGGGGCGAGCCGCTCGTAGCGGACGTTGTACTCCGCGTTCGGGGTGGTCACCAGCACGTGCCGCGGGCGGGCGTGCCCGAGGACGGCGGACTCCAGCGAGGGCAGCCGGTCGGGGTCGAGGTGCTCGACCACCTCCATCAGCACGACGGCGTCGTAGCCGAGCAGCCGGTCGTCGCGGTAGGTGGCCGAGCCCTGCAGCAGGCGGAGCCGGTCGCGCTGCCGCTCCGGCATCCGGTCCAGCCGGAGCCGCCGGCCTGCGATCTCGAGCTCGCGGGCCGACACGTCCACGCCCACCACCTCACCGATCGAGGGGGTGGCCAGCAGACGGCGCAGCAGGGCACCGGGCCCGCAGCCGAGGTCGACCACCCGCTGCACACCGAGGGCCTCGAGCTCGGCGACCACCGCGTCGTGGCGCTGGACGTTGAGCGGGCTGGGCGGCGCCTCCGCCTCCTCCTCGACGACCGGCTCCTCCTCGGGCTGGTCGTCGGCGGCGCGCAGCCGGTCCACGGCGGTGGTGACCAGGCTGCGGCGGTGGGCCAGGTAGCGCTGGACGATCAGCTGCTGCTCGGGGTGCTGCTCGAGCCAGCCGGTGCCGGCCCGCAGCAGCTTCTCCACCTCGTCCTCGCCGACCCAGTAGTGCTTGGAGCCGTCGAGGACCGGCAGCATCACGTAGAGGTGGGTGAGGGCGGCGGCCGGGGTGTGGGTGCCGGTCAGGGTGGCCGACACGGTGCGGGAGTCCCCCCAGCCGGGGATCTCGGGGTCGAGGGGCTCGGTGCGCGTGGTGACCTCCCACCCGAGCGGCTCGAACAGCCGGTGCACCAGCTCCGCCCCACCGCGGCTCCGCAGCGAGGGCACGGTCAGCTCCAGCGGCAGCGCGACCCCCTCGAGCTCGGGACGTGCGGTGCAGCGGCCGCGCATGGCGGTGCCGAACACCTGCTTGAGGGCGACCGCGAGCAGCGAGCCGGCGGTGTAGGGACGGTCGTTGACGTACTGGCCGAGGGCGAACCCGTCGGCGCGGAAGGTCCGCGCCTGCACCAGGGCCACCGGGTCGACCTCGAGCAGCACCGCGGCCGTGCACCGGTCGGTGGTCGCCTCGGGGTAGAAGACGTGCGCCGTGCCCCAGCCGACGGGGAAGACGCCGACCCGCTCGGGGTGCTTGTGCAGCAGGTAGCCGAGATCGGTGGCCGGGCTCGCCGTCGAGGTGATGGTCAGGTACACCCGGGCCATCCTGCCCCAGCCCCGTGCCGCCCCCGCCGGCTTTTCCTCAGGCCCGTCCCCGTCCTCCGGCGGCGCCAGAGGACGACGTCCTGCCGCGACTACGCGGCGAGATGTCGGAGGTTGGCGCCCGAGGTCAGCGACGGGCTGGTTGAGCGAGCACCGCCTCACGGAAGAAGGCGTCGATCACGGCTCGTCGGGGTGCCGGGTCGACGGGTGGCCCGGCCGCAGCCAGCAGCTCCTCGGCTCGATCCAGCTCGTCGAGCACGAGGGCGACAACCGACGAGGGAACGGGTCCACGGCCCAGCTCCCTGGTGCGCCCCTTCAACGTCACGAGCTCGTCCACCACGCGCACCGCCTGGTGCGGCAGATCGCCCTCGCCGACCAGGGTCGGCAGGTCCATCGGCGGGGTGGGTGAGCCGTGCAGTCGGAGCCAACGCAGGGTCAGGGCAGGTCGCAGCGCGTAGAACAGCTTCTTGAGGGACGCGTCGTCGAGGTTGCTCGGCCAGTTGCTGCGTGCGACGTGCAGGTGGTGCCTGCGGAGGGTCGACAACTCCACGACCGTGTCAGCCAGGTCCAGCAGGGCGTCGCGGAAGGTCAGGTCCCCGCGGTAGACCAACGGCGAACGCAACCACTCGACGAGGGTCGCGTTGCCGCGCTCGAGCAACCGCAGCGCCTTGGCCAGATCCCACCCGTTGACGTCCAGCACGGCGTCCAGCGGCGTCTCGATCACGTCCCGGGCGGGCCACAGCGAGAGGTAGTCCTCGACGGGTCGGCGGTAGAGGAAGCGGCAGTCGTAGTCACTGTCCGGCGAGGGGAATCCCCAGGCGCGGCTGCCGCTCTCGACCGCCCAGAGCACCTGGACACCCTCCTCGGCCAGGGCATCCAGGCGGGCGTCGATCAGGCTGACCACAGCGGTGTCCATGCTCGGATCGAGGGAGCGCACGATGACCTCCATGAGTCGGGGAGGCACAGCCTGCCCGTGTGCCGGCCCCCGTGTCAGCCCGGTTGTGCTCTCACTCCGGGGGGAGGATCTGCCCGATCGGCTCCTGCTTCTCGGCCTGGAAGCGGTCCTCGGTGCGGCCATACGCCCAGTAGCCCGACAGGCTGACCGCGGAGCGGGGGAGAGCGCGCTGGGTGAAGAAGACGTCGCGCAGCTGCTTCATGGCCTCCCGCTCGCCGTGGGCGAAGACGTCCACCGGGGTGCCGGCGGCCGGCCAGTCCAGGGCCGTGACGGCCGCGGGCAGCAGGCTGACCGCGCCGGCCTCGACGCCCCGTCGGTGCAACCAGGTCAGGCGGACGCCGGGCGGCGGGGTGGGGGCGACCTCGTCGGCGGGGCTGTCCACCTCGATCACCACCTCGCCGCGGGCGTCGGCGGGCAGTGCCTCCACCGCGGAGCTGATCGCGGGGATCGCGGTGTCGTCGCCGACCAGCAGGTACCAGTCCGCCTCGGGGGAGGGCGACCAGGCGCCACCCGCACCGACCATGCTCAGCGTGTCCCCGGGCCGGGCGGAGAGGGCCCACGGGGCGGCCAGCCCGGCGTCGCCGTGGGTGATGAAGTCCAGCGTGATCGTGCCGGCGGTGGTGTCCCAGTGGCGGACGGTGTAGGTCCGGGTGACCGACGGCTCCTCCGGCACCGGGGTGAAGTGCAGCTTGACGTACTTGTCGGTGTGCCCGTTGTGGCGCAGCAGCTCGATCTCCTCCCCGCCGAGCACGACCCGCACCAGGTGCGGGGCCAGCTGCTCGGTGGACTGGACGGTCAGGGTGGCCACGGCGCGCTGGGGGCGGGCTGGTCGGTCGGCAGGCATGTGGGCGATCCTACAGGCGTGGTGAGGCTGTCCTAACTTCTGACGGCGGTTGACACCAGTCGGTGAGCTGCGATGTCATCGCCTTGTGACGATGAATACCGCGGACACGATCGAGCAGGTCGACGAGCTCACCGAGGGGGACGCCCGGGCGGCCGTCGCCCTGTTCCAGAGCCTGGCCGACCCGGCCCGGCTGACCATCCTGCGCCACCTGGCGCTGGGGGAGCACCGGGTGGTCGACCTGACCGCCCACCTCGGTCTGGCCCAGAGCACCACCTCGGCCCACCTGGCCTGCCTGCGTGACTGCGGGCTGGTCACCGCCCGCACCGTGGGCCGCGCCTCCTTCTACTCCCTCGCCGTCCCCGACGCGCTGATGGACGTCCTCGCCGCGGCCGAGCGGCTGCTGGCGGTCACCGGCGACGCGGTGACCCTGTGCCCGACGGCGGGGGCCGGGCGGGCCGCGGGATGAGCGGGCACTCCCACGCCCATGCGCCCACCGCCACCGGGCGGCACCGGCGTCGGCTGGTGATCGCGCTGGTGCTGACGGCCTCGGTCTTCCTGGTGCAGCTGGTGGGCGGGCTGGCCTCGGGGTCGCTGGCCCTGCTGGCCGACGCCGGGCACGTGCTCATCGACTCCACCGGTCTGCTGGTGGCCCTGGTTGCCGCCGGGCTGGCCACCCGGCCGGCGACCGCGGCCCGGACGTTCGGGCTGCAGCGGGTGGAGGTGCTGGCCGCGCTGGTCAACGGGCTGCTGCTGGTCGGGATCGCCGTGTGGGTGCTGGTCCGGGCGGTCGACCGCTGGGACGAGCCGGTGCAGATCTCCACCCCGGTGATGCTCGGGGCGGCCGTCGTGGGTGGGCTGGCCAACCTGGCGGCGCTGCTGGTGCTGCGGGGCGCCAAGGACGAGAGCCTCAACCTCCGCGGTGCCTACCTGGAGGTGCTGGGGGACCTGCTCGGGTCCGCGGCGGTGGTGGTCGCCGCCGTCGTCATCGCGCTGACCGGGTTCACCCGGGCCGACACCCTGGCCTCGTTGGCCATCGTGGCCCTGGTGGTCCCGCGGGCGTGGTCGCTGCTGCGCGAGGTGGTGGACGTCCTGCTGGAGGCGACGCCGCGCGGCGTCGACCTGGCCGAGGTGCGGCGCCACATCCGCGAGGTGCCCGGGGTGGTGGACGTGCACGACCTGCATGCGTGGACCATCACCAGCGGCGTGCCGGTGCTGTCGGCGCACGTGGTGGTGGACGCGGAGTGCATCGAGGACGGGCGGACCGGGGTGGTGCTGGACCGGCTGGGGGAGTGCCTCGGTGAGGACTTCGACATCGAGCACTGCACCTTCCAGCTCGAACCGGTGGGCCACCGCGCCCACGAGTCGGTGCACCATGCCTAGGTCCTGACCGGGTAGCGTCGCGGGTGGAGAGCCGGGAAGCCTGGTCGGCGCGTGTGTGGTCCGCGTCCTGAGGAGGTTCCGATGGTGTCCGACGTCCCTCCGCTCCGCGTCCTGGTCCTCGCCCTCGGGACCCGGGGTGACGTCCAGCCCTACGTGGCGCTGTGCCGGGGGCTCATCGAGGCGGGGCACGAGGCGGTGCTGGGTGCGCCGTCCGGCTTCCGGGACCTGGCCGAGCCGCACGGGGTCCCGTTGCTGCCGGTGGGTGACGAGATGCTGCAGCTGATGCAGCAGGCGATGCCTCAGATGAGTGGTCCGCGCGAGGCGGGGAGACTGATCCGGCAGATGACCGCTGCGATGAAGGTGTCCCTGCAGCAGCAGTGGGAGGCCGCTCGCGCCTTCGCGCCCACCCTGGTCGTGGCCCATCCCAAGGCCCTCGGTGGTCTCCACATCGCCGAACATCTCGACGTCCCGTTCGTGGTGTCGCTGCCGCTGCCGTTCCTCACCCCGACCGAGGCCTTCCCCATCCCCTTCCTCACCCGGACCCTGTCGGGTCGTGTCAACCGGTGGACCTACCAGCTGAACCGGTTCCCCGCCGTCGCCTACGGCGCGATGATCAACCAGTTCCGCACCGAGACCCTCGGGCTCCGGCGGATGAGCCGGATCAGCAGCTACCTGGTGACGGCCGACGGGTCCCCGGTCCCGGTGCTGTACTGCTACAGCCGCCACGTCCTCCCGGTGCCCACGGACTTCCCTCCGCACGCCCACGTCACCGGCTACTGGTTCCTCGACGCCGCCGAGGACTGGACACCCCCGGGACGGCTCGCCCGCTTCCTGGACCCCGACCCCAGGACCAGGCAGGACCCGGTCGTGTACATCGGGTTCGGCAGCATGGGCTTCGGCCGGGACGCCGCGCAGCGCGGCGAGCAGATCGTCCGAGCCGTGCACCAGGCAGGGGTGCGTGCCGTGGTGGCACGCGGGTGGGGAGGGGTCGACACCGCGCGCGACGGCAGCCCACTGACGTCGGACCGGGTGCTGACGATCGACGCCGCCCCGCACAGCTGGCTCTTCGACCGCGTCGACGCCGTCGTCCACCACGGCGGAGCCGGCAGCACGGCAGCGGGGCTGCGCGCCAGCCGGCCGTCGCTGGTCTGCCCCTTCCTGGGGGACCAGCCGTTCTGGGGCCAGCGGGTCGCCCAGCTGGGTGCGGGACCGGAGCCGTTGCCGCACCGCGCGCTCACCGCCGACCGCCTCGCCGAACGGCTGACCGCGCTGGTGCACGAGCCGCGGTACGCGCACCGTGCGCAGGAGCTGGGGGAGCGGCTCCGCGACGAGGACGGCGTCGGCAACGCGGTCGCCGCTCTCGTCGGCATCCACCGCGACCACCACGCCGGCCGGGGTCATCGCCGGCCCAGCGGCTCAGGCCGCGGGTGAGGGGCTCGGACGGGCAGAGAGCCACGGCCCCTAGGGGCTGGAGCCCCGGGTGACCGTCCTCGGTGGTGGCGTGTCTTCCTGGTGCTCGTGGTGGTGCTGGTCCTGTCGGCAGGTGCTGTCGCGGCATGGCCGGGAGGAGCGCTCGTCTCGTGGACCCGGTCGGATCCGGCGGAGGAGCCACGACGTCTGGTTGAGACGTTCCTCGAGCGGCTCGCTCACGACGACCTTCCCCGTGCCTGCGGAACCGTCCTGCCGGATGGTGGGTGGGTCAATCCCTGCATGGACGGACTGGAAGCGCGATCTGAGGAGCTGCAGCAGATCCGAGAACTGGGAACCGACATCAGGGTGACCGGAGTCGACATCCAGGGCGATGAGGCCCAGGTGACGGCTGAGCTCATCGAGCCGCGTCCCACGTCCTCGCTGTCGGTGAACCTCGAGCGCAGCGGCGACTCATGGAGGGTCACACGTCTGAACGACGTCGTGATCACGTACTGAGTCGATACTCCGACGGAAGCAAACAGGGACCCCTGGTCACAGCGGGTCCCTGGGTGGTGGAGCTAAGGGGATTCGAACCCCTGACCTTCTCATTGCGAAGGACAGCAAGGCACTTGTTGCCCCCAATGTTCCGCGTGTTACGGGTGCGTGGGAGACGCTGGCTGTGGCCTTGATGCGTTGGCGGGGCACACGGGGGGCACACGCTCCAACGGCTCGCACTCTTGGAATCGAACAGCCTCGCGGCTTGAGGGCGAGGGCTTCTTGGCCGGTCGGACTGGTCGACGGCCCTAGGTCTCTGGCGCTGTGTGGGGGGACTGGGGTCGGATGTAGGTGTGCGAGGCCTGCGCCATCCTGCTTACGTGACTCCTTCAAGACCGGCAGCCCCGCGAACACGAGGTAACCGTCTTCCTGGCTTCCTACGGCCGCTAGTCGTGCCGGTGCTGGCAGTCCTCCTCGCAGCCGCGTTGGGCCTTCTGGTGGTGGTGGGGATGTTCCGACTGCTGGGGTTCCCCGTGCTGTTCGACCGGGTGAGTGACCACCAGAACCGGGTGTCGATCGAGGTCCCGCTCGGCTGGCGCTACGAAGCCCCATCCAATGGCGGGACGATCACCACCGACAACGGCAGTTCTGGTGAGGGAGAGCCGTACCGAGTGGTCGACGTCCACGCCGTCAGCTGGGTCAGTGGTGACGACGGCGGCCAGCACTTCGACCTCGAAGTTTTCGACAGCGACGAGACTGGCACCGACTTGGCCAAGGTGCACGAGCAGCTGGTCAACGATCAATGCGACGTATTCGGCGGCTGCGAGGCTACCGGGTTACCTCAGGCTCTGACAGTGGATGGCTATCCAGCCCTCCAGCAGGTCTTCACCGCCGATTTTGGTCCCACGCTGTACATGTCGACCGCTGTCGGTGACGGTCTGGCCGTCCGGTACACCGGCTACGTCTTCTTGCGGCCCGACCGAGGCGATCTGTTAGCTATGCAAGCCCCGTGGCTATCCACCCGCTTCTGAACGGCGACCTCTTCCGTGTCAGGGACGCCCCGGGCCTGCGAGGGACGCCTACACCTGCGCGGTGGCGGTCATCACCGGGCGCTCAAGGGTTGGCACGTGCGGGCTTGGTGTCGGACACTCTGCCGGACAAGCACCGAGGGGAGTCATAGTGTGGCCAGGACCAGTTTCCGCGCTCGTCTGTCGGTTGCCTCAGTTGTCGGGATCCTCGCAGTGACCGGGTGCAGCCCAAGGCCGTCACTTCCTACCATGGCCGACTTGCGGGCCGCTCTCGTCGCAAGCGGGCGGTGCAGCGTCATTCAGGACCTCGCCGCAGATGACGTGGTGACCTTCGAACTACCGGGCAACGTGCTTCTGGATGGTCTGTCTTGCATCGACACCGAGGGCGAGGAGGTCCGCTTCCAAGCGGTTACGAGTGTCCAAGCACGAGGCGAGGCCAGCAGTGCGGCCCTCGATGCTGGATACGTCTTCGTCATCGCCGGTTGGGGTGACAGCCTCTGGTACGCCGTAACGACAAGCGAGGAGTTAGTCAGCGGGCTGCTGGAGCAGAAGGAGTACGTGCACGTAGCCGAGCCTGCATAACCCTGTGCCTCGATGGGCACTGGCTGCAGACTTCGTGCATCCTTGTCGAGCCACGTATCCAGTTTGGAAGCGCGGCCGAGGGGGCCTCGGACGGACTCGATACCGCGTGGTTGTGCGGTTCGGTGACTTCTCTAGACCGCGGGCGACCGTGCCTTGTTGCACGTTGGCTGCACGAGCGCAGTTCGGCTGAGCGAGCGGCACAGTACTGTGAGGAGCGGCAAGGAAGTCCCTTCATGACGACGCCCGGACCCGAGGTGTCATCACCGTCTCCATGGCGGCACATCTCATGGGGCAGTGTTGCAACGCTGATTGCATCGCTAACTTTCGTGGCGTGGACCAGCCTGAGTCTGCCCGGGGCTGATTCGGTGAGTGGTTTCTGGCTGTTTCTTCCAGTTCCACTGGGCTTCGTCGGCGCCATTTTGGCTGCGGCATCCCGCAAACTCAGTGCCGATGACCGTATCGGGTGGGCCTTCGTGTCTGCCATTTCTGGATTTGCGATTGTGGTCGCTTGGTACAACCTCACGCTGCTCATTCGCGGTCCGTGAGCCCGATGCGCAACATTTGGAAGTGGTCCTATGGCGTACGGGGCGTCTCCAGGCCGATGCACGCCCCAGCCCAGACCGCTTCTGCGCCAGGGACGTCCGGGCGGTAGGGCACGGCGCCTCGTCTAGCAACGTTGCGAGCATAACAAGATGGGAGTAACCGCTGGAATACGGAGTGGAGAATGATTCCATGGGTGAGACAAACTACCTCGGCGTGCCCACTGAGATTGTTGAGCAGATAGGCCGCCTAGTTGTAGTTGCTACTCGCGTTGAGAATTGGCTCTATAGTATAGCGGGCGCATTGACCCTCGATGAGCGTGCGATGCGTTCTCTGCCCGTCAGTGGCCGAAATGTTGCCCAAGCAGTGCGCAGGCGAGTTGTCGAGGCGGGAGTTCCCCCTTGGGCGACGGTAGAGGCGAGCGAGGTCGCGCAGTTCTGCTCCAACGCAAAGGGGGCGCTGTTCGAGCGAGGAAAGACAGTGCATGCCTTGTTCAGTCAGCAGTACAATGGCGGCGATGATTGGCGTCTACAGGCGCAGAATGCCTCGGACCCTTACGTAAGTAGAGATGTGAGTATCGCCGAACTAGCGCAGCTTCGCGTCACCCTAGAGTCGCTGGATACGGAAGGGTATCGGCTGTTACTTGGGATCACGCCGAAGTTAGCTCCGGGATTGTATGCGCCCTGTTAACGCAAACGGCGCAGTCATTCACTGGGATGGTGACAAAGATGGGTACTCGCCCCTTCCAGAGCGCCGAGAGATGATCGGTGAGATGTGGGCAGAGTTCAAGGGCCGATATCCTAATGTTGTGTTCCCGGAGACTAGCGAAGCTCTCGGGTGAGCACTTGGTCCTGCGGCGTTGGGGGTGCGCGGAGGCGCCAGCCGGAGCGCGGGGGTCCCCGGCGCCGCAGGCCCAAGTGCTCACCCCGCGGCCGAAGGCCGCGCTTGACTGAGTAGAGGCATATTCGGCAGTCGGACGTTGGGTGACGAACGACTTCGTGGTCGCTGGGCGGGGCGTGGCGTCAGATGGGTGGTAGGGGCGGTGGTGGCGGTACAGCGGCCTTCGCGACCCATTTGCGCACTGCTGCTTCGTAAGCCTCACGAACCAGCACTGTGGCTTTAGCCGGGTCCAAGGCATCCCACCTGTCCAGATCGAACGTCAAGCTCGCGATCCAGTCCTCGTTGTTGCCTTTTCGAATGGTGAGTCGGCGTGACCTGCCGGGGATTGGAAGCAGACGTAGTTCGAACATCCACTGAGTTCCGAAGTGCTCATCGGCCCATTTGGACCACGGCGTCTCAGGAATCGATTCTCCCCACGGCGCCAGCCGGTGATCGAGCATCTGACCTGCTCGTTCCAGGGCCTTGACCGCGGGAGGAACTAGGCCGAGCGGGGCAGCCAGCCCCGCGGCAGGAGGTGCCTCCCCAGAGCCGGCACCCTTCCACCCCGGTGCATCCTCGGGCTCCGGTGGGAAGACGTTGGTGAACAGCCACGGGGTGCGACGCCTCCCTGAACGTCGTTGAGCGTGGAGCTCTTGCACCACGGGATGTATTGGCGTGTTGGGGTCAACCAGTCGGGCGAGGTCGGACAGCATGATGTCGGCCTCCACGGATCCGTAGCGCTCTCGCGCGCGGGACAGCGCCGCGCGAGTCCAGCTGAGGCCTTCTGAGTCGATCTGGCGCGTCAGCCGTAAGAGCGTGAACCCTGCGGCGATGAGCACCTCATCGAGTTCCTCGATGTCGCCCTGCTCTCCCTCGGCCAGGAAGGCGTCCACGTCACCGTCAACGGTCTTCGCCAGTAGGTAACGCACGGTGGTCGAGGACCTGAGGGCGTAACCTCGCTCTTCCCACTCGGAGAAGAAGTCGGCTCCGGTGTCGTTGCCGAAGGGCCCCAGTTCTGCAGCTTCGTCGGTGTACAGCGGATGGGTGAAGTGACCGGTGAACCACTCATACGACTTCTCGACGTTCATGGCGAGCGCCTCCTCTGTGCCTTTCGTGGTGAGAGCGAACGCGGGCGCTCGAACTCAACGGGTGTCCTGTTGAGGCGTAGGGCGCCACTCGCGAATGCTAGATGGTCGCCACAGAGTCATTCGACCTAGGCGTCGATCAGGCTGAGGCATTTGCTTGCGAGCGAGGTAAGCACTGAGTGTGGATGTGGTGACGCCGAGGTACGAGGCAACGTCGTCGGTGGTCCACCAGTCCTCCGGCAACTGCGGGTTCCCCATCGCTGACCGGGTGCTGCCCTTGGTGCGTGCCTTGGCAAGGGGGAGGGACGGGAGGCCCTGTTGTTCGTGACTGCTTCGGGGTCGCAGCTACACGCGAACGCGGTGCGTCGCAGCGTCGGTTGGAGCACCGTGGCTGGAGGCCGGCGGATCCACGATCTGCGGCACACCGCGGCGTGTTTGTGGCTGGCGCGTGGTGTCGATCCGGTGACGGTGCAGACGTGGATGGGGCACGCGTCGATGAGCACGACGAACCTGTATCTGCACCACCTGGGGACGTCTGCGGACCGTGCTGCATTGGAGCGTCTGAACTCCGGGGGCACACCGGGGGCACACGTCCAGGGGTCGCTGTTCGACGCGGGGAGGCAAACGCCTGATGAAAGCAACAGGAACCCCTAGTCAGAGCGGGTTCCTGGGTGGTGGAGCTAAGGGGATTCGAACCCCTGACCTTCTCATTGCGAACGAGACGCGCTACCAACTGCGCCATAGCCCCTTGCCAGCCTGAGATGCTACCAGCCGATCGGGCTCCAGGCACATCTCAGCTCGCGGCGGCCCGCCAGAAGTCGTCGAAGATCTGCGCACCCTCCGGACTGCCGAGCTCGACCTGGGTGAGCAGGACGGTCACGGCGCCGTCGCGGGGGACCACGTGGGCGGACGTGCCGGTGCCACCGACCCAGCCGTAGCGGCCCGGGACGTTCCACGGCTCAAGCTCCGCGACGTCCACCGAGCCGCCGAATCCCCACCCCTGGCCCTGCAGGAAGAGGTCGCCCATCTGGTGCTGCGGCTCGGTGAGGTGGTCGACCATCATCAGGCGGACCAGGTCCTCGCTGAGCACGCGATGGCCGTCGGAGGTGCCCCCGGCCAGCAGCATCTGGCCGAAAGCCAGCCAGTCCGCCGCGGTGCCGAGCAGACCGCCGGCGCCGGAGCAGAAGGCGGGCTCGTCGACCCAGTGGCCGTCGGGAGGGTCGGTGACCACCAGCTCGCCCTGGTCGTCGCGACGGTGCTGGCTGGTCATCCGCGGCAGGTCCGCGCGGTCACGAAGCCAGAAGCCGGTGCCCACCATGCCCAGCGGGTCGAGGACGTGTTCGCGGAGGTACCGGGCGAAGGAGTCCCCGCTGGCCCGGGCCACCAGCACCCCCAGCACGTCGTAGGCGGTGTTGTAGGTCCATCCCTCACCGGGCTGGTGGAGCAGCGGGAGCTGCCCCAGGCGCGCCATCCACTCGTCGGGCTCGGGCGCGGCCGGCGGGTCGGGTGGGCCCTGGTGCAGCGGTCCCATCAGCTCGGCGACCACGGGTCCCAGGAAGTCGCCGGGGAACCCGTGGCCAGCGGTGGAGGAGAGCAGGTGCCGCAGCGTGATCGGTGTCGTGGCCGGGACGACGTCGTCGAGCGGACCGGAGGCCTCGCGCAGGACCACCGGCGCGGCGAGCTCGGGGAGCCAGTCCGCCACGGGGGAGTCGAGGTCCAGCAGGCCGTCGTCGACCAGGGTCAGTGCCGCCGCGGCGGTGAGCGGCTTGGTGATCGAGGCGAACCGGAAGAGGGAGTCCTCGGTCATCGGCTCCCCGTCCTCGCTGCGACGGCCCAGGGCGAGCGTCTCCACCTCGGTGCCGCGGGCCACCAGGGCGACCAGACCGGGAACACGTCCGGACTCGACGTGCGGGGTCAGGGCGTCCTCGAGGTTCGACATGATCTGTTCCTACCCCAGAGCGGTGCGAGTTGGGCACCGTGGTCGGTGCAGATCTGCACCGATCAGCCGGTCAGACCTCGTCCACCTCGACCAGGACGCCGATCTTGTCGATGCGGTGCTCGGGGTTGCCGTACTGGTCGCGCCAGAAGTTCCCCTCCGCGTCGTCCTCGGGGGTGGCGCAGGTGGAGAGGGTGATCATCGCCTCGGTGGCCTCCTCGCCCGGGCGTCCGGGGACCTCGGCGGACTGCTCCTCCAGGGACTCCTCGGATCGGAAGGAGGTCTCCCGGGTCTCGACGACCTCGTAGGTGTAGCGGACCCCGTCGGCCTCCACGTGCACCTCCTCGCCCTCCTCCAGCTCCGGCAGGTCGCGGAAGGCCTGGGTGGAGGACAGCCGGTGCGCGGTCACGATGTAGTTGCCGATCCCGCCGACGCCGGTACCGCCGTCGCGGCCGTGGGGGCTGGCGGCGATGCCGCCGTCCTGGATGTCCGTGCCGGGGCCGTCGTCCGGGGAGCCCTCGTAGGCCTCCACCTCGAGGGCGTCGATGTCGAGGGCGGGGATGCTCAGCTCGGCGTCACGGGGTTCCCCGTCGCTGGCCAGGGTCGGGGTGGGGCTCGGCGTGGGGGAGGGCGTCGGCCTCGGGGTCGGTGTGGGAGTCGGGCGCGGCGCTGAGGGGCTCGCCGTGGTGGGGCTCGGCGAGGCCGGGGCGCTGCGCGCGTCCTCGACCGGCGGCGTGGGCGCGCAGGCCACCGCGAGCAGTGCGGTCAGGGCCAGACCCAGCAGACGTCCGGACATGCAGCGAGGGTAGGCCGGGGTCGCAAAGGGCCCCTGTGCCAGGCGCTGGACGCACGACGGCCCGGGAACCGCTGGGGTTCCCGGGCCGTCGTGTCAGAGCAGGCGGCTCACTGCATGTAGCCGACGTTCTCCCACTCCTGGGTGTTCAGGCCGAAGGCGCCGTAGTTCGCGAGGTTGGCCTTGGCGGCCACGATCTCCGGGCGCTGGTACAGCGGCAGGGTGGACACCTCCTCCCACATCAGCTGGGCGGCCTCGTTGGCGAGGGTGGTGCGCTCGGCCGGGTCGACCGTGGTGTCGACCAGGTCGGCCAGCTCGTCGATCCGCTCGTTCGACAGGTTGCCGAAGTTGGACTCACCACCGGTGACGTAGATCTGGCGGAACTGGTACGGGTACGGGGTACCGATCCAGGAGAAGGCCAGGATCTCGAACTCCCCAGCGGTCAGCCGGTCGATCCAGTTGTCCTGGGTGGCGTCCACGATGTTGACCTGGATGCCGATCTCGGCCAGCTGGCTCTGGGCCTGACGGGCCTCGTTCTCCGAGACGGGGACGCCGACGATCTGGGTGAAGTCGACCTCCAGCGGCTCGCCGTCCTTCTCCCGGATGGTGCCACCCTCGGGGAGGGTCCAGCCGGCGGCCTCGAGCTTCTCCATCGCGGCCGCGGGGTCGTAGGTGATCCCCGTCAGCTCGGCCATGTCCACGAACTGCTCCTGGCTGGCCAGGAAGATGTTGTTGTTCAGGGGCTCCACCGGGACGTCGACGCCGGCCAGGTCGGACTCGCCGATCGACCCGCGGTCCAGACCCATCGCGATGGCCTGTCGGACCTCCTGGTCGGCCAGGTTGCCGGCCTCGGTGTTGAAGGTGAAGTGCCGGAAGTTCGGACCGAGGGCCGAACGGACCTCGCCCTCGGCGTAGGCGGTGGCCTTCTGGAAGGCGTCGGGGTCGATGCCGACCTCGAAGGCGTCCAGCTCGCCGTTGACGTAGGCGTTGGCCGTCGCGTCGGCGGAGATGACCCGGACCACGATCTCGTCCAGCAGCGGCGCCTCGCCCCACCAGGTGTCGTTGGGGACCAGCGTCAGGACCTGCTGGGTGGCGTCGAAGTCGCCCACCTCGAAGGGGCCGGACATCCAGTCGCCGATCTCGGTGACGTCCTCCCAGCCCTCGTTGAAGGTCTCGGGGTCGGCCATCGACTCGGCCTTGAACAGGCCGCTGAAGGGCTGGGTCCAGTCCGGGTACGGACCGGAGAAGGACACCACGACGTCCTGCTCGGTCTCACCCTGCTCGATCGACTCGATCTGGTCGTAGCCCTGGGTGGTGGCGCACTGGAACTCCTCGTTCTCCCCGTTGCACGCCTTCCACATGGCCTCGAAGTCCTCGACGGCCAGCGGGGTGCCGTCGTTCCACACCGCGGCCGGGTTGAGCTTGAAGTTGACCACCGTCGGGTCCTCCGACGTCAGCTCCGCCGACTCCAGGTAGAGCGGGTTCGGCTCCGGCTCACCCGAGTCGCCGACCACGAACAGGTTGGGGAACATCCCGGTGCTGAGGTCGGCGTAGGTCGCCTCGTTGCCGTTGACGTTGAACGGGTTCCAGTAGACGAACTCGGTGATCGGCAGGCGGAGGGTGCCGCCCTGAGCCAGCTGGTCGCGCGGCTGGGCGTTGATGTCGACGGCACCGATCTCCGAGCCCTGGTCCCCGGGGCCGGGGTCGTCACCGGGCGCGGGTGGCTCGGTGCTGCCGCATGCGCCCATCAGGAGCATCGCGGACAGCACGGGCAACGCAAGGAGCTTGCGTGGCTTCACTGTTCCTCCAGAAGATGTGTTGACGTGCGACGGGTCATCGCGGGGTTGTGACGACCCTAGATGCTGCGGGTGCGTGATGCGGTCACAGCCTGACAACGATGATGTTGCGGCTCGGCATCACACCTGGGCCGTGACGTGGGTGTCCACGTCGTTGAAGTGGCAGGCCGACGTGTGGTCGGTGCCCACCTGCAGCAGCGGTGGTGGCTCGACGACGCAGCGCTGCTGCGAGGCCTCGTCCAGGGTGGGCTTGCGGTGGCAACGGGTGCGGAACTTGCACCCCGACGGCGGGTCCGCCGGGCTGGGCAGGTCCCCGGTGAGGAGGATCCGCTCCCGGTTGCGCTCGGTCTGCGGGTCGGGGATGGGGATCGCCGACAGCAGCGCCTGGGTGTAGGGGTGGCGGGGGTTGTCGTAGACCTCGTCCACCTCGCCCTGCTCCACGATCGATCCCAGGTACATCACCGCCACCCGGTCGGCAATGTGCCGGATCACGGCGAGGTCGTGGGCCACGAACAGGTAGGACAGCCCGAGCTCGGCCTTCAGCTGGTCCAGCAGGTTGATGACGCCGGCCTGGATCGAGACGTCCAGGGCCGAGACCGGCTCGTCCAGCACCAGCAGCCTCGGCTTGAGAGCCAGGGCGCGGGCGATGCCGATCCGCTGACGCTGCCCGCCGGAGAACTGACCGGGGTAGCGGTTGACGTGGGCCGGGTCCAGACCGACCGTGCGCATCAGCTCCTCGACCCGGGCCGAGGTGTCGACCTTGGACCACTGGTGGGCGAACAGCGGCTCCGCGATCAGGTCGAACACGGTCATCCGCGGGTCCAGCGAGGCCATCGGGTCCTGGAAGACGATCTGCAGGTCCCGGCGCAGGGCCTTGCGGGCCTTCCCGCGGAGCGCCGCCGGGTTCTGGCCGAGGACGGTGATGGTGCCGTCGGTCGGCGGGAGGAAGTTGAGGACCTCCATCAGCGTGGTCGACTTGCCGCACCCGGACTCCCCGACCAGACCCAGCGTCTCGCCCTGCTTGACCTCCAGGTCGATGCCGTCGACGGCGTAGACGGTGCCCACCCGACGTCGCAGCACCGCCCCCTTCATCAGCGGGTAGTGCCGCTTCAGACCGGAGACGTCGAGCACGGTCTCGCGCTCCTCGCGGGGCACCTGCTCCAGCTCGCTCCACGTGTGCACGGCGACCGGGAAGATGTCGGCGTAGGTCAGGCCGTCCCGCACGACGCGGTCGGAGAGGTGGCAGGCGGCGGCGTGACCGAGCACCGTCGCGGCCTCGGAGTCGGCTCCGGCGGTGACCCGGCGGGCCAGCGCGCCGCTGTGCTCCACCAGGGCCGGCTCGGTGGTCCGGCACTGGTCCTCCGCCAGCGGGCAGCGGGGGGCGAACGGGCAGCCGGGGGGCAGGCTGACCACCGACGGCGGGTTGCCCTCGACCGTGGCCAGCGGCCGCTTCTCCGCCACGTCCAGCCGGGGGACCGAGCCCAGCAGGCCGATGGTGTACGGCATCTGCGGCCGGTAGTAGATGTCGTCGACGGAGCCCTGCTCGACCGGGCGTCCCGCGTACATCACCGTCACCCGGTCCGCCATCCCGGCCACCACGCCGAGGTCGTGGGTGATCATGATGACCGCCGCCCCGGTCTCGCGCTGGGCCCGCTTGAGCACCTCGAGCACCTGGGCCTGGATGGTGACGTCCAGGGCGGTGGTGGGCTCGTCGGCGATGATCACGTCGGGGTCGTTGGCGATGGCCATCGCGATCATCGCGCGCTGGCGCATGCCGCCGGAGAACTCGTGCGGGAACGAGCGCACCCGGGCCTGCGGGTTGGGGATGCCGACCAGGTCGAGCAGCTCCACGGCGCGGGTGCGGGCCTGCGCGGTGGTCACGTCCTGGTGCAGCTGGATGGCCTCGATGATCTGGTCGCCGATGGAGTACACCGGCGTCAGCGCCGAGAGCGGGTCCTGGAAGACCATCGACATGGCCTTGCCCCGCAGCCGGGACAGCGCGTCGTCGTCGCGGCCGAGGATCTCCTCACCGTGCAGCTTCACCGAGCCGCTGATCCGGGCGGTGCGGGGGTGCAGCCCCATCACCGCCAGCGAGGTCACCGACTTGCCCGAGCCGGACTCGCCGACGATGGCCATCGTCTCCCCGGCGCGGAGGTCGAAGTCCAGACCGCGGACGGCCCGGACCTCCCCGGCCTCGCTGGGGAAGGAGACGTTGAGGTCCCGGACGGAGAGGACGACCTCGCCCGCCTGGGTGCGGCGGGTGGCCGCCGTGGTGGGTGCGGTCATCAGACGCGTCCTCCTGATCCGGACGAGGGGTCGAGGGCGTCGCGCAGGCCGTCACCGACCGCGTTCACCGCCAGGATGAGCAGCACGACGGCGACCGCCGGCGGCACGAACAGCCAGGGGAAGGTGGTGGCCTGCCGGGCGCCGACGCCGAGCAGGGCACCGAGGGAGGTGTCCGGCGGCTTGACGCCGAAGCCGAAGAAGGACAGCGACGTCTCGGCCAGGATGGCCGCAGCCACGTTGAGGGTCGCGTCGATGATCAGCAGCGAGGAGATGTTGGGCAGGATGTGGCGGACCACGATGATCGGCCCCGGGATGCCCATGAACCGTGCCGCCTCGACGTACTCGCGCTCCTTCACCGACAGGGTGAGCGAGCGCACCACCCGGGCGGCCAGCATCCAGCTGAACAGCGCCAGCAGGATGATCAGCACGATCCACTGCGGTGCGCTGGCGACGAAGCGGTCGAAGGCCGAGGCGTTCCCCCCGCTCCGGTCCGCCGACATCATGATGGCGATGATCAGGAAGGACGGCACCACCAGCAGCAGGTCGATCACCCAGAGCGCGATCCGCTCGAACCAGCCGCCGTAGTAGGCGGCGAAGGAGCCCACGACCGCGGCGATGGCGGTGGAGATCAGCGCCACGGCCAGACCGATCAGCAGCGACTTGCTGAGCCCCCGCAGGGTCAGCGCGAACATGTCGATGCCGCTCTGGGTGGTGCCGAAGGGGTGCCGGGCGTCCGGCGGGTTGAGGAAGGACGTGCGGTCGATCTGCTCGTAGTCCCAGGCCGAGATGAGCGGGCCGAACACGGCGAGGGCCGCCATCGCCAGGATGACCAGCAGCCCGAGCACGGCGGTCTTGTTGCGCAGGAACCGGCGCAGCACCAGCCGGCGCCGGCTGAGGCGCCTGGAGGTGGGTGCGGAGGGGCCGTGGCTGGGCACGGGGGTCTCGTCGAGGACCTCGGTGGAGTCGGTGGGAGGCATCGGTGGGTTGGTCACGTCGGCTCCTCAGCTCACTCGGACGCGGGGGTCGAGGGCGGCGACCATGAAGTCGGACAGGGTCGCCCCCACCAGCACGCAGACGCCGCCGAACGCGGCCACGGCGACCGCGCCGTGGACGTCCTGGCCCTGGATGGTGGTGATGGCGAACTCGCCCATGCCGTGGAAGCTGAACAGCACCTCGACGAAGGTGGAGCCCAGGAAGAGCGTGGCGACGCTGAAGGCGAAGTAGGTGCCGGTCGGGATCAGCGACGTCCGGAGCGCGTGCTTCATCACCGCACGCCCCTGCCGCAGACCCTTGGCCCGGGCGGTGCGGACGTAGTCCGAGCCGAGGGCGTCCAGCATCAGGTTGCGCTGGATCCGGCTGAAGAAGGCCGCGTTGGCCAGCACCAGCACCACGGTGGGCAGCAGCAGGTGCTGGGCCCGGTCCACCAGCCAGGCCCCGGGGTAGGAGCCGACCTGACCGGTCTCGCCGACGAACTCGAAGACGCGCCAGCCGGTGGTGTCGTTGAAGGAGGTGGCCAGGACCTGGATCACGCTGATCAGCACGAAGACGGGCACTGAGTAGATGGCCAGCGACCCGAGGGTGATGGCGCGGTCGGAGAGGCGGTACTGCCGGGTGGCGGTCCAGGCCCCGACCAGCACGCCGAGCGCGATCCCGCCCAGCGAGCCGAGGGTGATGAGCCGGATGCTGACCCCGATCCGGCGGCCGATCTCCGGTGCGATGTCCCCGGTGCGCGGCGACTCGCCCCAGTCCCAGTGCAGCACCACGCCGGTGAGCCAGGTCCAGTACCGCTGCAGCAGCGGCACCTCGTCGCTGAGGTTCTTGCTGCGCAGGCTCGCTTCGATCGTCTGCGGCGGGATCGGTGGGTTCGCCAGCTCCCACAGGGCGCGCGGGTTGAGCTGGCTGGCCGCCAGGAAGTACGTGAGGCTGATGGCCACGAAGAGCAGGACCGCGTAGTTCAGCAGGCGTTTCAGGATGAAGAGGCCCATGGGTCCCCGGCGCGTCCTCTCGTCTCGGCGACCCGTCCTCGGGTCGTCCGAACAACCTAGGTCACGACCCCCGGCGGTTGGAAGCAGGTGCGTTACCGATGGGTAACGATGCGCCCGGGGAGTGCGCGGCGGGCGCTCCGGGACGTCCCGCTAGCGTCGGGCCGACCGCAGCCCGCGACACCGTCGCCCGAGCCCCGGAGGCCGCATGCCCGCCGAGCCGCCCACCCCCGTCGCCGTCGCCCGCCCGGCCACCCCGCCGCGTGGCTGGAACAGCTGGGACTGCTACGGCACCACCGTCACCGAGGACGAGGTGCTGGCCAACGCCCGGTTCATGGCCGAGCACCTGCTGCCCTCGGGCTGGGACACCGTCGTGGTCGACATCCAGTGGTACGCCGCCTCGGTGGGTGCCGGCGGCTACCACGAGGACGCCGACCTGCAGCTGGACGGCTGGGGTCGTCCGGTGCCCGACACCACCCGGTTCCCCTCCGCCGCGGACGGCCGCGGGTTCACCGCGCTGGCCGAGCAGGTGCACGCCCTGGGGCTGCGGTTCGGGGTCCACGTGATGCGCGGGATCCCCCGCCGGGCGGCGGCGGAGCGGCTGCCGGTGCTGGGCACCGACGTCACCGCCGCCGACCTCGCCGACCCCGACCGCGGCTGCCCCTGGAACCCCGACATGGCCGGCGTCCGCGACGACCACCCCGACGCGTCCGCCTGGTACGCGGCCCTGGCCCAGCAGCTGGCCGGCTGGGGCGTGGACTTCGTCAAGGCCGACGACATGCTCTGGCCCTACCACGCCTGGGACATCGAGACCTTCTCCGCCGCGCTGGCCGCCACCGGTCGGCCGATCGCGCTCAGCCTCTCGCCCGGCACCGACCTCTCGCTGGTCCACGCCGACCACCTGGCCGGGCACGCCACGATGTGGCGGGTCTCCAACGACCTCTGGGACCGGTGGGACGACGTCTCGGACATGTTCGCCCGGATGGCCCGCTGGGCGCCGGTCTCCAGGCCCGGTGCCTGGGCCGACGCCGACATGCTGCCGCTGGGCCGGATCGGGATCCGCGGGGAGCGGGGGACCGACCGCACCTCGCAGCTGACCTGGGCCGAGCAGCGCACCCTGCTGACGCTGTGGGGGATCGCCCGCTCCCCGTTCTTCGTCGGCGGGGACCTGCCCACCAGCCCGCCGGAGACCATCGAGCTGCTGCGGAACCCGCTGCTGCTGGAGGTCAACGCGCACGGGACCGACCCGCGGGAGGTCGTCCGGGAGACCGACCACGTGGTGTGGACGTCCCGGCTGGGGGAGTCCCTGGTCGTGGCCGTCTTCGCGGTCGGGGACGAGCGGCTGTCGCGCACCGTGCCGCTCTCCTCGGTGGGTGGCCAAGGCCGGACCCGGGCGCGGGAGGCGTGGACAGGGGCGGAGGTGGACGTCAGCGGCGGTCTCCCGGTCGACCTGGCTCCCCACGACGCCGCCCTCTTCGTGCTCGACTGAGCGATCGCGACGTCGAGGGTTAGGTGTGGTCCTGCGGTGTGGCTGGGCCCTCCACCTGTCGCTCAGGACCGGCGTCGAAGGCGGTGCACCCGTTGTCGCCACCCTGGTCGACGGCGGTCACGGTGGGCCTGGAAGATCAGCGGGCGGGGAGCGGGTCGGGTCGTCTCGCCCTCAGGCCCTGGTCGATGAAGTCGAGCATCCAGCTGAAGCTCTCGTCGAGGTCGGTGTCGAGCTGGAAGCTGCCGATCGCCTCCAGGGCCGCGAACCCGTGCAGGGTGCTGCGCAGCATCCGCAGCGCGTGCACCGACTGGTCGGGGTCCAGGCGGTAGCCGTGCAGCATGGCCGTCCAGGACTCGAGGACGCGACCGACGGCCGGCACCAGCGGGTCCTCCGGCCCGGTGACGATGGCGGCGTTGCCAGCCGCGTACCGGCCGGGGTGGATCAGCACGTACGTCCGCATCGCGTGCGCCCCGGCCGCGAGGGCCTCCTTCTCCGACCGCCCCTGGGTGGCGTCGCGGACGGCGTCGGCGAGCTCGGTCATGGCCAGCACGGCGATCCGGTGGGCCAGGTCGGCCTGGCTGGCCACGTGCCGGTACAGCGAGGGCGTCCTGACCCCGAGCCGCTCGGCCAGCAGACCCATGCTGAGCTGCTCGAAGCCGATCTCGTCGACCAGCGCAGCCCCGGCCTCGGTCACCGAGACGGGGCTCAACCCGGCCCTAGGCACCGGTCAGCGTCCGGGCCAGGAACGGCAGGGTCAGAGCGAGGACCTCGTCGGGGGTCTGGGCGTGCGGGTAGTGACCGGCGCCCTCGATGACCGCCAGCTCGCCGAGGCCGGCAGGCAGGTCGGCGAGGATCTTCTCGCCCTCGGCCCGCGGATCGGCCCAGTCGGGGTCGAGGCTGCCCTGGACGACCAGGACCGGGCAGGTGACGTTCGCCAGCTGGGCGCCGGCGTCGGTCGGTGCGCTGCTGGCCATGGCCCGAAGAGCCTTCATCCGGCCGGGCTCGCTCAGCCTGGCCTCGATCCGGCCCAGCTCCCCGGCCCAGTCGGCGGGCTTGGTGGGGTAGGCCAGGTCCAGGTACCTCTTCCAGGCCGGGAGGCTCCCCAGGGCCAGGGTCAGGCCCAGCTGGGTGGTGCCGGCCCGGTAGCGCCCGACCCGGAGCAGCCCACCCAGGGAGACCGACTGCTTGCGGGTGAAGGGGGCCAGCTCGACCACCCCGGTGATCACGTCGGGCGCCGTGGCGGCCGCGATGGTCGCCGCCCCACCGCTGATCGAGTGCCCGATGATCACCGCCGGGCCACCCAGGTGGCGCACGACAGCCACCAGGTCACCGGCGATGTCGGTGCGGCTGTACCCGTCCCAGCCGAGGCTGGAGTCACCGCAGCCGCGGAGGTCGACGTTCGCGACCCGGTACCCGGCCGCGACCAGGGCCGGCGCCATGAAGCGGTAGGAGTGCCGGCTGTCGCCCATGCCGTGCGCCAGCACGACCAGGGGCCCTCCGCCGGTCACGTCGTAGGCGATGGTGTTGCCGTTGATGCTGAGGTGCTCGGGCACGAGGACTCCTGTGGCTAATGGGTGTAACTAGAAACTAACACCATTAGCCTGGGTGGTGCAAGGCTGGCTCAGATCCAGGTGCGCAGCCACATCCGGTCCAGCCACTGCTCGCGGGTGAGCAGGGCGTTGGTCCAGACCGGGTAGAAGAAGGCGAAGTTGAGCACCACCAGGGCCACGAAGACCCCGCAGACGATCGCGCCGATCCGGCGCCGGGAGCCGGGCACGGGCGGGCCGAGCACCAACCCCATCACCAGGCACAGGGCCAGCACGGTGAAGGGGACGATGGTGATGGCGTAGAAGAGGAACTGGGGACGGTCGGTGTACTGGAACCAGGGCAGCCAGGTGCTGGCCACACCGACCACCACGACGCCGAAGCGCCAGTCCCGCCGGGCGAGCCAGAAGAACACCGACATCAGCAGGCACACCGCCCCCACCCACCACAGCAACGGGGTGCCGATACCGGTGATCACCCGCTGGCACTGGTCGACGTCGACCGGGCAGCCGTCGGTGCCGGGCTGGATGTTGTTGACGGCGTCGATCCCGATGGTGCGGGCCAGCACCAGCCAGCCGATCGGGTCGGCGGCGTAGCTGTGGGTGGCCTCCTCGGTGATGTAGTCGCCGGTGTGGAAGCCGTAGATCTCCTGGTGGTAGTGCAGCAGCGAGGCCAGCGGCGCCCCCAGCAGGCGGGTGGAGAGCGCCTCCGGGTGCTGGGCGCCCCAGTCGCGGGACCAGCCGCCGGAGGTGGCCAACCAGCTCGACCAGGTGGCCAGGTAGACCAGCGCCCCGAGCACCACCGTGGAGAGGAAGGCCGGGACGCCGTCGACCAGCAGCCCGAGCGCGGACCGCCGGCCGGCCCCGGCGAGGCGGCGGGCGCCGACGTCCCAGGCCACCGACAGCAGCCCGAACGCGGCCAGCACGTAGACGCTGTTCCACTTCACCCCGAGCGCGCAGCCGAACATCACCCCGGCCAGCACCCGCCACGGCCGCCAGAGCACCAGCGGTCCGGCGACGCCGCCCAGGTCGGGCAGCCCCCGTGCGGTCAGGTGGTCGGCCAGCCGGGTCCGGAACCAGTCCCGGTCGGCGACCAGCGCCGAGACCGCCGCGACCAGGAAGAAGGCCTGGAAGATGTCGAGCAACCCGATCCGGCTCATCACGAAGGCCAGCCCGTCGAAGGCCAGCAGCACCCCCGCCGCCCCGCCGAGCAGCGTCGAGCGGGTGATCCGCCGGACCAGCCGGACGGTGACCAGCACGAGCAGCGCGCCGAAGACGCAGGCGCTGAACCGCCAGCCGAAGGACGTCATGCCGAACAGCTGCTCCCCGGCGGCGATCAGCCACTTCCCCAGCTGCGGGTGGACGATGAACGCCGGCCCCTCCTGCCAGAGGTCGGTGCTCCCGGCCACGATCTGCTCGTTGGCGTCCGGGGCCCAGCCGCGCTCGTAGCCGAAGTGGAGCAGCGACCAGGCGTCCTTGGGGTAGTAGGTCTCGTCGAAGACCAGCTTGTTCGGGTCCCCCAGACGGACCACCCGCAGCGCGAAGGCCAGCAGCGTGATGCCCACGGTGACGGCCCAGGCGGTGACCCGGTCGCGGGGCAGGGGGTCGCGCAGGGCCGCCTGCAGGTCAGTCACCCGGACATACTAGGAGCGCGCGGGGCCCACCGGCCCGCGACGACGCACGCCCCGCCGAGCAGGCGGACCGACCGAGAGGACGCCCCCGTGGTCGACACCGAGCAGGGCCCGGGTGTGCTGGTGCTGGCCGGGACGCCCATCGGCGACGTCGCCGACGCCCCACCCCGGCTGCGCGAGGAGCTGGCCCGCGCCGACGTGGTCGCCGCCGAGGACACCCGGCGGCTGCACCGGCTGCTGCAGCGGCTGGAGGTCACCCTGAGCGGGCGGGTCGTCTCCTACTTCGAGGGCAACGAGGTCGCCCGCACCGAGCAGCTGGCCGCGGAGCTTGAGGCGGGGGCCCGGGTGCTGGTGGTCACCGACGCGGGCATGCCCTCGGTGTCGGACCCCGGCTACCGGCTGGTGCGGGCGGCGGTGGACCGCGGGATCCGGGTCACCGCGGTACCGGGCCCGTCGGCGGTCCTCACCGCGCTGGCCCTGTCCGGGCTCCCGGTCGACCGCTTCTGCTTCGAGGGCTTCCTGCCCCGCAAGGCCGGCGAGCGGGGGCGCCGGCTGGCCGCGCTGGCCACCGAGACCCGGACGATGGTCTTCTTCGAGGCCCCGCACCGGCTGGCCGACTTCCTGACCTCCGGGGTGGAGGCCCTGGGCGCCGACCGTCCGGCCGCGGTCTGCCGGGAGCTGACCAAGACCTACGAGGAGGTCCGCCGGGGGACCCTGGCCGAGCTGGTCGACTGGGCCGCCGAGGGCGTCCGGGGCGAGGTCACGGTCGTGGTGCAGGGGGCCGAGCCGAGCGACGACGGCGGGTCGGCCCTGGAGCTGGTGCGCGAGCTGATCGCCGACGGCGTCCGGCTGTCGGACGCGGTGGCGCAGGTGGCGGCCAGCACCGGCCAGCGGCGCAACGCCCTCTACCAGGCGGCGGTGGCTGACCGCCGGTCCTGAGCGACGGTCACGGCCGCGGGTGCCGCGATACTGGCCGGGTGCCCCTCACCCTCGACCAGCTGACGTGGCCCCGCCGGACCGAGCGGCTGGTGCTCCGCCCGGCCCGTCCGGAGGACCACGCCGCCACCTTCGGCTTCCGCTCCGACCCCGGCGTCGGGCACTGGATCGGCAGCTGGACCGAGGACCCGCAGCTGCACCGCTGGCTCTTCACCGACACCGACCGGCTGGCCCGGACCCTGCTCTACGAGCTCGACGGCCGCGTGGTGGGGGACCTGATGCTGGCGGTCCGCGCTGCGTCGACCCAGCTGGAGGTCCGCGACGAGGGCGAGGCCGTGGAGGCCGAGATCGGCTGGTCCCAGGACCCCTCGGTCGGCGGCCGCGGGCTGGCCACCGAGGCGGTGCGGGAGCTGTTGGCGATCTGCTTCCAGGACCTGGGGCTGCGCCGTGTGGTCGCCTCCTGCTACGCCGGCAACGAGACGTCGTGGCGGCTGATGGAGCGGGTGGGCATGCGCCGGGAGACCGTGGCGCGCCGGGACTCCCTGCACCGCTCCGGTGAGTGGATGGACTCCTACGGCTACGCGCTGCTGGCCGAGGAGTGGCGCGGCGCGACCGGCCCCGCGCCACTAGCCTCGACCGCGTGAACCGCGAGCTCCCTGCCCTCCCCGACGCGCTGCCGGGACCGGTCACCGACTCCCACTGCCACCTCGACGTCGCCGAGGAGTACAGCGGGCTGGCCCCGGAGGACGCGCTGGCGCAGGCGGCCTCGGTGGGCGTCACGCGTCTGGTCCAGGTCGGCTGCGACCTGCCGAGCTCGCGCTGGGCCGTGGCCGCCGCCTCCCGGTGGCCCTCGGTGGTCGCCACCGTCGCCCTGCACCCCAACGACGCCGCCCGGCTGGGGGATCGGCTGCCACAGGCCCTGGAGGAGCTGGCGGCCCTGGTGGCCGAGGAGGCCGCCGACCCGGCCCGCCGCCTGCGTGGGGTGGGGGAGACCGGTCTGGACTGGTTCCGCACCCCCGAGGAGGAGGGACGACACCTCCAGCGCGAGTCCTTCGCCGCCCACATCGCGCTGGCCCGCCGCCACGACCTGACCCTCGTGGTCCACGACCGCGACGCCCACGACGAGGTGCTCGAGGTGCTGGACGCCGAGGGCGGGGTGGACCGGCTGGTCATGCACTGCTTCTCCGGCGACGCCGACTTCGCCCGCCGCTGCCTGGACCGCGGTGCCTGGCTGTCCTTCCCCGGCACGGTGACGTTCAAGCCGAACCAGCACCTCCGTGACGCCCTCCGGCTGACCCCGACCGACCGGGTGCTGACCGAGACCGACGCACCCTTCCTCACCCCGGTGCCGCACCGCGGCCGCCCCAACGCCTCCTTCCTGGTGCCGCTGACCGTCCGCTTCATGGCCGAGCAGCGCGGGGAGGACCTGGCCGGGTTCTGCGCCTCGCTGCACGACAACGCCTCCGCCGCCTTCGGTGGCAGCTGGTGAGCGGGTCGGGGCTGGCGGCGCTGCTGGCCCGCCGCCGGATGGTCCGTGACTTCGACCCGGGCGCCGGGGTGCCTGTGGAGCTGCTGGAGGCGGTGCTGGACGCCGGGCTCACCGCCCCCTCGGCCGGGCACGCCCAGGTGGTGACCGCGGTGGTGCTGGCGGACCAGCAGGTGAGCGGCTTCTGGTCGGTCACCAGCGAGCCCGGAGCCGACTCGGCCTGGCTCCGCGGCATGCGGCGGGCGCCGGTGCTGATCACCCTGTGGACCAGCGAGGACGCCTACGCCGAGCGCTACGCCGAGCCGGACAAGGCCGCCGGCTCCGACGACGGGCCGGCCTGGTCGGCGCCCTGGTGGTGGGTGGACGCCGGGATGACGGCCATGGCGGTGCTGCTGGCCGCCACCGACGCGGGGCTCGGCGCCTGCTTCTTCGGCGTCCCGCCCCGGCGCCAGGCGCTGCTGGCCGAGCACCTGGGGGTCCCGGCGGGCTGGGCCTCGGCCGGGGTGGTGGCGCTGGGACGTCCGGCCGCCGCCGACCGGCCGTCCGGGTCGGGGCGACGCCGCGCGCGACGTCCGCGCGAGGAGAGGATCCGCTCCGGACGCTGGTGAGCAGGCGGACTGACGGAGAACCGCTTCTCAGGCGTTTCTCATCTGGGCTCATCTTCGGTTAAGGTGCCCTCGACGTCGGTGGCCGCGCGTGGGCGGCCCCACCCGCTCTCTTCACCGCTTCTGGAGTCATTCGTGCGCAAGCTCATCCCCCTCTCGATCGCCGCCGCCGCGGCCCTGCTCGCCACCAGCGGTGCCGTCGGCTACCAGGTGCTCGACAAGACCGTCGAGCTGTCGGTCGACGGGGTCCCCACCACCGTCACCACCCTGGAGGGGAACGTCGGGGAGGTGCTGGCCCAGCAGGGGATCGCCCTCGGCGAGCACGACCTGGTCGCCCCGGGCGCGGAGACGAAGCTCTCCGACGGCGACCGGATCGCGGTGCAGTTCGGCCGCGAGGTCACCGTCGAGGTGGACGGCTCGGAGCAGACCCACTGGACCACCGCCACCACCGTCGGTGAGGCGCTGGCCGTGCTGGCCATCAAGGCCCAGGGTGCGGACCTCTCCACCAGCCGCTCCACCGCCATCGGCCGCGAGGGCCTGGAGTTCAGCGTCGACACCGTCAAGAAGGTCGAGCTGGTGGCCGGCGGCAAGACCTCCAGCGTGCAGACCACCGCCACCACGGTCGGTGAGGTCCTGGCCCAGGCGAAGGTCGAGCCCGACGACGACGACATGGTCGAGCCAGCCGTCGGTGAGGCGGTCGCCGACGGCGACACGATCACCGTCGACGTCGTCGAGGTGAAGGACGTCGCCAAGAAGTCGGCGATCGAGCACGAGACGGTCCGCAAGGACTCCGACCAGCTCGACCTCGGCACGACCCGGGTCGAGACCGAGGGCGAGGACGGCGAGCGCACCGTCGTCACCACCGAGACCCGCGAGAACGGCAAGGTCGTCAAGAAGGAGGAGAAGTCCTCCAAGGTGACCCGGGAGCCGGTCGACGAGGTCGTCCTGGTCGGCACGCGCGTGGCCCCCGAGCCCGAGCCCGCCCCCGCGCCTGCCCCCGCCCCGGCGCCGCAGCGGTCCTCCGGCTCCGCCGGCTCCTCCCAGGACGACAGCTCCGACTCCCGCTCCGAGGCGCCCAAGCCGAAGCCGGCGCCGAAGCCGGCACCGAAGCCCGAGCCCGAGGACAGCAGCTCCGGCGCCTCCGCCGGGGTCTGGGACCGCCTCGCCCAGTGCGAGTCCGGCGGCAACTGGTCGATCAACACCGGCAACGGCTACTACGGCGGCGTGCAGTTCAGCGCCCAGACCTGGAAGGCCTACGGCGGCAAGGGCCTGCCGCACGAGAACAGCAAGGCCGAGCAGATCCGGATCGCCTCCAAGCTGCAGGCCGCCGCCGGATGGGGCCAGTGGCCCTCCTGCTCGGCCAAGCTCGGGCTTCGCTGACCAGTCCGCTGACGTCGTCGAAGGGTCTGCTGGACCCGACCTCCGTGCGAGCCCTGGCCACCGAGCTGGGGCTGCGCCCGACCAAGCAGCGCGGGCAGAACTTCGTCACCGACGCCAACACGGTGCGCCGGCTGGTCACGCTCGCCGGTCTGGAGCCTGACGACGTCGCCCTGGAGATCGGCCCTGGGCTCGGCTCGCTGACCCTCGGCCTGCTCGAGCGGGCGCGTCACGTCGTGGCCATCGAGATCGAGGCCAGCCTGGCCCGCCAGCTGCCGCTCACCGTCGCCACCCGGTTGCCCGGGGCGGAGGAGCGGCTGACCGTGGTGGAGGCCGACGCGCTGCAGGTCCACCCGCTGCCCGAGCCCCGGCCGAGCGTGGTCGTGGCCAACCTGCCCTACAACGTCTCGGTGCCGGTGCTGCTGCACCTGCTCGAGATCGACCCGGGTTGGCGTCGCGGGCTGGTCATGGTGCAGCTGGAGGTCGCCGACCGGTTGGTGGCCGGACCCGGCTCGCGGACCTACGGCGTCCCCTCGGTCAAGATGGCCTGGTGGGCCGCGGCGACCCGGGTGGGGACCGTGCCGCCCAGCGTGTTCTGGCCGGTGCCCAACGTCGACTCCGGCCTGGTGCGGATCGTGCGCCGCGACCCCCCGGCCACCACCGCCACCCGGCAGCAGGTGTTCACCGTGGTCGACCACGCCTTCGCCCAGCGGCGCAAGATGCTGCGGGCGGCCCTGTCCGGGCTGGCCGGCTCCTCGGCCGCGGCCAGCGCCTGCCTCGAGGCCGCCGGCGTCGACCCGCAGGCCCGCGGGGAGACCCTGACCGTGGACCAGTTCGCCCGCGTGGCCGAGCAGCTGTTCCCCGACGCCGGAGCCTGAACACCGGCCGGAGGTCGATTCTGAGGGTCAGTGCGGTGCTCGCACCCGACCCGCTGCGGTGCGCCGCGGCCCCGCGGGGTGGCGCGGGGGACTGACCCGCAAAATCAGTCGCTGGGACGGGCGTGGCCCGGCTGACCTGGCACGGCTGAGCGGACCCGGGACCGGCCGCGACCGGGCGCACGTCACCGGAGCCGGGTGGCTAACCTCGACCCGTGCCGCCTCCCCTCACCCCTCCGTCCGAGCCCGTCCGCGTCCGGGTGCCGGCCAAGATCAACCTGGCGCTCATGGTGGGCCGCGTGGGGGAGGACGGGTACCACCCGCTGGCCACCCTCTTCCAGGCCGTCTCCCTGCACGACGACGTGGTGGCCGCTCCCGCGCCGGCCGGCGAGTTCAGCGTGACCATGAGCGGCGAGGCCGAGGGGGTGGGCGACGGTCCGGACAACCTGGCGGTGCGGGCCGCCCGCCTGCTGGCCGAGGATCACGGGGTCGCCGACCAGGTCGGGGCCGCGCTGAGCGTCCGCAAGTCGATCCCGGTGGCCGGCGGCATGGCCGGGGGGTCGGCCGACGCGGCCGGGGCGCTGCTGGCCTGCTCGGTGCTCTGGGACCTCGACGTCGAACCCGACGGACTGGGCGCGCTCGGTGCCCGGCTGGGGGCCGACGTCCCCTTCGCGCTGCTCGGCGGCACCGCGCTGGGCACCGGGCGCGGGGACGTCCTGGCCCCGGTGCTGACCAGCGGCTGCTTCCACTGGGTGCTGGCGCTGTCGGACGAGGGCCTGTCCACCCCCGCGGTCTTCCGCCGCTTCGACGAGCTCGGGCTGGGCCGTGAGCCCGAGGAGCTGGACGTGGCCGACGAGCTGATGAACGCGCTCCGCACCGGGGACGCCCCGGCGCTGGCCCGGGCCGTCCACAACGACCTGGCCCCCGCCGCGCTGGACCTGCGCCCGGACCTGGAGGCCACCCTGCGACGAGGGGAGGAGCTGGGGGCGCTGACCGGGATCGTGTCCGGGTCCGGGCCCACGGTGGCCTTCCTCTGCGTGGACGAGTCCGCCGCCATCGACCTCAGCACCCAGCTGGCGCGGCTGCCCCGCGTGCGTGCGGTCCGACGGGCGCGGGGACCCGCCCAGGGCGCCCGGCTGATCAGCTGAGTGAGGGTCACCTCACAACCTCTCGATCTCAAGAATCTCGTCGGTTAGACTCGCGCCATGCAGGACGAGGTGGACGCACTGGTCAGGGACTGGGCCCGTGAGCGCCCGGACCTCGACCTGTCCGCGATGCAGGTGCTCAGCCGGGTCAGCCGCCTCGGCCACCTCCTCGACCGCGCCCGCAAGGACTCCTTCACCGCCCACGGCATCGTGGCCTGGGAGTTCGACGTGCTGGCCGCGCTGCGCCGCGCCGGACGTCCCTACACGCTCTCGCCGGGCGCGCTGATCCGGGAGACCCTGGTCACCAGCGGGACCATGACCACCCGGGTCGACCGCCTGGTCCGCCGGGGCCTGGTCACCCGCAGCGCCGACCCCAGCGACCGCCGCGGCGTCCTGGTGACCCTCACCGACGCCGGCCGCGACACCGTCGACGGCGCGCTGGGCAGCCTGCTGGCCGCCGAGCGGCGTCTGCTGGCCGGTCTGGACGAGTCCGAGCAGGCCCAGCTGGCCGAGCTGCTGCGCACCCTCGGGCTGTCGATCGACGAGCTCGCCGCCTGAGCGACCCGGTCTCCCGCGGATCGTTATGCTGTGGCGGTGCCGGACCTGCAGACGGGGCCGGCCGATCCCCGGTTGGTCTGCCGGCAGGGCCCGCCTGACTTTGAATCAGGATCAAGCGACGTAGGTTCGACTCCTACCCGGGGAGCCAGCAGTCGGGGCACCGTGACGGCTAACGTAGGCCGCGCCCGACCGTCCCCTCCCGATCGAGGACCCCCATGAGCGCAGCGACCTCCCCCGAGACCACCCCCGCCGCCGTCGCCGCGGTGGTCGTGCTGGCCGCCGGTGGCGGCACCCGGATGAGGTCGAAGCGGTCCAAGCTGCTGCACGAGGTCGGCGGACGCTCCATGCTCAGCCACGCCCTGGCCGCGGCGAGCGCGGTCCAGCCCGAGCACCTGGTGGTCGTCGTCGGGCACGCCCGGGACCAGGTCGAGCCGCTGGTGCACGAGCTGGCCCCGCAGGCGACCACGGCCGTCCAGACCGAGCAGCGCGGCACCGGGCACGCCGTCCGGTGCGCCCTGGAGGTGCTGCCGGAGCTGACCGGCGAGGTGCTGGTCACCTACGGCGACGTCCCGATGCTGACCGGGGAGACCCTGGCCGAGCTGGTGCAGCGGCACCGTGCCGACGGCAACGCGGTCACCGTGCTCACCGCCGACGTGCCCGACCCCACCGGCTACGGCCGCATCCTCCGCGACCCCGACGGCCAGGTGGCCCGGATCGTGGAGCACCGCGACGCCGACGAGGCCACCCGCGCGGTCACCGAGATCAACTCCGGCATCTACGTCTTCGCCGCCGACACCCTCGCCACCGGCGTGGCCCGGCTGGACGCGGTCAACGCCCAGGGGGAGCTGTACCTGACCGACGTCCTCGGGCTCGCCCGCGCCGACGGCGGACGGGTCGGGGCCCACCGCACCGACGACCTGTGGCAGACCGAGGGCGTCAACGACCGGGTCCAGCTGGCCCGGATGAACGCCGAGCTCAACCGGCGCACCGTCGAGGGCTGGATGCGCGCCGGCGTCACCGTCGTCGACCCCGCCACCACCTGGATCGACGCCGACGTCCGGCTGGCCCCCGACGTCCTGCTCCACCCCGGCACCATCCTGGCCGGAGCCACCACGGTGGGGGAGGGCGCCGAGCTCGGCCCCGACACCCGGCTGCGCGACTGCGAGGTGGGCGAGGGTGCCTCGGTGGTCCGCAGCGAGGCCCACCTGGCCGTGATCGGGGCCGGTGCGACCGTCGGGCCCTGGTCCTACCTGCGTCCGGGCACCGAGCTGGGGGAGCGGGGCAAGATCGGCGGTTTCGTGGAGACCAAGAAGGCGGTCATCGGCGCCGGCTCCAAGGTGCCCCACCTCAGCTACGTCGGCGACGCCACCATCGGGGCGGGCAGCAACATCGGGGCCGGCACGATCTTCGCCAACTACGACGGGGTCGACAAGTTCCCCAGCACCATCGGGGACGGGGTCTTCGTCGGCTCCGGGACGGTGCTGGTCGCCCCCGCCGAGATCGGCGACGGGGCCTTCGTGGCCGCCGGCTCGACGATCACCGAACCGGTGCCCGCCGACGACCTGGGGGTGGCTCGCGGGCGCCAGCGCAACGTCGAGGGGTGGGCCGGACGACGCCGGGAGTCCCGCGCCGCGGCCGCCGACGCCCCGGGCGACAGCGGGGCCGCTCAGTAGTAGGTTGGCGTCTCGCAGCCGCCGGGGACGCACCGCTCGAGGACGCCTCCCGAGTGCGACGCACGACGGGTCGAGGGTCCTCGACGACGCCAGCACGAGGGGAAACGCGTGAGCTCAGTCAAGAAGCCGTTCGAGAAGCACATGATGCTGTTCAGCGGCAGGGCCTATCCCGAGCTGGCCCAGGAGGTCGCCGACCTGATGGGCAGCAGCATCGTCCCGATGCGGGCCCTGAGCTACGCCAACTCCGAGATCTACGTCCGCTTCGAGGAGTCCGTCCGCGGCTGCGACGCCTTCGTGATCCAGAGCCACTGCGCCCCGGTCAACGAGTGGCTGATGGAGCAGCTGATCATGGTCGACGCGCTCAAGCGGGCCTCCGCCAAGCGGATCACCGTGGTCGCCCCCTTCTACCCCTACGCCCGCCAGGACAAGAAGCACGCCGGCCGCGAGCCGATCTCGGCCCGGCTGGTGGCCGACCTGTTCAAGACCGCCGGCGCGGACCGCATCATGTCGGTGGACCTGCACGCCGCCCAGATCCAGGGCTTCTTCGACGGACCCGTCGACCACCTCTGGGCGCTGCCGGTGCTGGCCGACTACGTCCAGGGCAAGTACGACACCTCGAAGATGACGGTGGTCTCGCCCGACGCCGGCCGGGTGCGGCTGGCCGACATGTGGACCGACCGGCTGAACGCGAAGCTGGCCATCATCCACAAGCGCCGTGACCCCGACGTGGCCAACACCGTGGCCGTGCACGAGGTGGTCGGTGAGGTCGAGGGCCGGGTCTGCCTGCTGGTGGACGACATGATCGACACCGCCGGCACGATCTGCCAGGCCGCCGAGGCCCTCAAGGCCCGCGGCGCCAAGGCCGTGATCGCGGCCACCACGCACGCGGTCCTCTCCGGCCCCGCGGCCTCGCGGCTGAACGCCTCGGCCTTCGAGGAGGTCATCGTGACCAACTCGCTGCCGATCAGCACCTCCGAGCCGATCGAGAAGCTGACCGTGCTCAGCATCTCCCCGCTGATCGCCGAGGCGATCCAGCAGGTGTTCACCGACGGATCGGTGACCAAGCTCTTCAACGGCCAGAGCTGAGTCACGCCGCGGGATTCGCGACCGGCGGGGAGGTCGGCTAGAGTCGGCGGCTGAACCATGGCGAGGGGGGCCGAGCAGGCGCCCGTGATCGACAGGGGTACCGCACTCCCTGGCGCTCGCACGCCGAACCCCAGGTTGAGGAGCCACCCAGATGTCCGAGAACAAGCTCGTCGCCGAGCCCCGCAACGAGTTCGGCAAGGGTGCGGCCCGCCGCATCCGCCGCGCCGCCCGCGTCCCCGCCGTCCTGTACGGCCACGGCACCGACCCGGTGCACCTGTCGCTGCCCGGTCACGAGACCCTGCTGGCCCTGCGCCAGGCGAACGCGCTGCTGACCATCGAGATCGAGGGCACCAGCCAGCTGGCGCTACCCAAGCAGGTCCAGCGCGACCCGATCAAGGGCTTCATCGAGCACGTCGACCTGCTGCTGGTCCGCCAGGGCGAGAAGGTGTCGGTCGACGTCGCCATCCACACCACCGGTGACGCCGCCCCCGACACCCTGGTCGTGATCGAGAACAACACCATCAACGTCGAGGCCTCCGCGACCCACATCCCCGAGCAGATCGAGGTCAGCATCCAGGGTCTGCGGGCCGGCAGCCAGGTCCTGGCCAAGGACCTGGTCCTGCCCGGCGACGTCAGCCTGGGTGTGGACGAGGACCTGCTGATCGTCAACGTCACCGGTGCCCCGAGCGAGGAGCAGGTCGAGGCCGAGCTGGCCGAGGCCGAGGCCGAGGCCGGCATCGAGCCCACCGTCGACGAGGACACTGCCGCCGCTGAGGCTGCGGAGGGCGAGGGCGAGTCCTCCTCCGACGACGACCAGTGACCTCCTGAGCCGAGAGCACTGACGCGATGACGACCTGGCTGGTGGTCGGGCTCGGCAACCCGGGCCCGACCTACGCCGCCCACCGTCACAACGTGGGGTTCATGGTCGTCGACGAGCTGGCCCGGCGCGCCCCGGCGCGCTGGGCTGCTCCCCGTGGCATGCGCGCCGACGTCGCCGAGACCCGGATGGCCGCGTCCGGGCTCGGCGGCTTCGGCGCCGACGCCGACAAGGTGCTGCTGGTCAAGCCGCGCACCTTCATGAACGACTCCGGGGCCGCGGTCGGCAAGCTGGCGTCCTTCCACTCCGTCGACCCGGCCCACGTGGTGGCCGTGCACGACGAGCTCGACCTCGACCTCGGTCGGCTCCGGCTCAAGTCCGGCGGCGGGGACAACGGGCACAACGGCCTCAAGTCGATGCGCGCCCACCTCCGCACCGGCGACTTCGCCCGCGTCCGCTTCGGCATCGGGCGCCCGCCCGGCCGGATGGAGGTGCACGACTTCGTGCTGTCGGGCTTCCCGGCCGCCCAGCGCACCGACGTGGAGATCGAGGTCTCCCGCGCCGCCGACGCCGTCGAGCTGCTGCTGCGCTCCGGTCTGGTCGAGGCCCAGAACCAGTTCAACTCCTGAGCCCGGAGCGGGTCAGCCGTCCCAGCCGCGGGCCGCGCCCCGCTCGTGCTCGGCCACCTGGGTGACCCGGGTCAGCACCGAGCGGGCCGCGTGCGCGACCAGGTCGCGGTCGAAGGCCAGGACGTAGTCGAAGCTGCGGTGGCTGCCGGAGCCGGGACGCTCCCGCGTGGCCAGCAGCGCCTGGCTGGTGGGGGCGAGCACGATCACCGTCCACTCCTGCACCAGCGGGTCCGACGCGTGCAGGTCGGTGGTCACCACGTGCGGCACCGGCCCGACGGCCGACATGCCGCGCGCGACCGCGAGCACCAGGCTGCACCGGCGTCCGAGGTCGCTGTAGCGCTCCACCGTCGCGCGGTCGAGGTTCTGCGCGTCCTGGAAGGCCGACAGCACCATGGTCGAGCGCCCCGCCGTGGTGGCCGTCCGCTCCAGCTGGAGGGTCAGCGCCAGCAGCGTCTCGCGACCGGCCCGGCGGGGGAGGTGCTGCCGCGCGGCGAGGTCGAAGGGGCTCTGGTGCGGCACCGGCAGCGGCGCGCGGAAGGAGCCGAGCAGCGCCTCGGCGCCCGCGGGAACCACCTCGTGCGGGGGTCGGTCGTGACGTCCGGCGACCAGGGTCGCCCCGGCCGCGACGGCGGCGGCCGCGGCCTCGGCGTCGTCGACGTCCTCGGCCACCAGCACGGCCCCGCCGTCGTGGCAGTAGGCCGTCGTGGCCTGGATGGTCTCGGTGGCCAGCTCGCTGGTCGGGTCCTGCAGGACGGAGCCGGCCAGCACCATCAGGGCCGGCTCGACCACGGCCACCGCGCCCAGGGTGCTGGGGTCGGCCCCCACCTCGCGCAACCCGACCTGCCACCCCTGCGAGCGCGCGCTGCCCACGAGTCGCAGCATCTCCGCCGGGCGGTCCAGGATCTGGGTGGCGTCGAGCAGGAGCACGGTGGCGGGTCCGGGTCCGTGCGGGTCGAGCTGGCTGAGGCCCGGCAGCACCGCGTCGAGCACCTGCGGCACCGCGCGGGCGAGGGGGTCCGCGGCGGTGTGCACCAGGGCGCGGGCGCGGGCCGTGGCGTCCAGCGACCCCGGGTCCTCGGAGGAGGCGACGAGGCGGCGGACGTCGTCGACGTCCTGACCGGGGAGATCCCGGGACCCGTGGGTGAGCACCCGCACCGCGAGCGCCTGCCCGCTGTCGAGGTCGACCAGGGGACGGGAGGAGACCCGGAGGTCGCCGTGCCGGAACAGCCGCTCCAGCAGCGCGTCACCGGACACCTGGTTCTGCTGTGTCACCCGGTCACCCTAGGCCCGGTCGGGACCGCTGGCCGCGTGCCGCGCGTCGTCTTCGCAGGGGTGACAGCGCCTTCGACGGCACTGCCGGGAGACGTCGAAGCAGCTGCGCCAGTGGGTAGTGGGAAGCGCCGCCCGGACGGCTGGGTGTCCGGGCCCCGGACGGGCGAGGTGCCCGCTGGCGACGTCGCGGTGGAGCGGGACGCCACGGCCGAGGACCTCATGAGGTGACCGGGCGTCGGGCTGCTCCGTCGCGGCACGGGCTCCGCCCCAGCCGTCGCT
Organism: Auraticoccus monumenti; assembly: GCF_900101785.1. Lineage (GTDB taxonomy): Bacteria > Actinomycetota > Actinomycetes > Propionibacteriales > Propionibacteriaceae > Auraticoccus > Auraticoccus monumenti. The sequence continues at coordinate 2,224,274 of NZ_LT629688.1, forward strand.
GACCCCTAGCCGCTCCACTGCGACGTCCGGCCGGGTACTCGCGGCCAGACGTCGCACCGGGCGTGGAGGCGTGGCCCGTCCTCCAGCACCAGCAGGACGTCCGGACGGGCCATCGCATCGCGGCCCCGTCCCTACTCCGGAGCGCTCTGGTGGCGACTGGCCGCGATGTGTCGTCACGCCTGGGTGGGAGGCGACGAGTAGGGGCGACTGGCCCCCGACGAGCTGGCGAGTCGCCCTCCCTGAGCTGGGGACAGCGTGGAGGTGTGGTGGGGGCGACTGGCCGCGATGTGTCGTCACTCCTGGGCGGGAGGCGACGAGTAGGGGCGACTGGCCCCCCGCGGAGCTGGCGGGACCGGTCAGGCTGGTAGGGCGCCGGCCGGTCGGACGAACACCCCGGCGTGGGCGGCGGCGGCCGTCGCGGCGGCGGCGAGGTCGGCGGTCGCGGGGGTGATCGGCTCTCCCAGGACGAAGAGGCTGTAGTACAACGGTGCGCCGACGTGGCGGATCACGTCGTCGGCGTCCGTGCCGTCGGGCAGCTGCCCTCGCTCGACGGCGCGTTGGACGACCGGTCGCACGAGAGCGGAGCGGACCGACCAGAACCGGTGCCGCAGGGCCGCCGTCCGGGTGGAGGCGCGACCGAGGAGGGCGGCGACCGCACGGCCGCTGACCGGGTCTGTCAGGGTGTGGTGCACCGACCGGGCCCACAGCCTCAGGTCGTCCTCGACGCGACCGGTGTCGGGGACGCGAGCCTGGTCGGTGGCGAACGTCGCGATCGCCTCCAGCAGGACACCGTCGAGACCGCCCCAGCGACGGTAGATGGTGCTGCGGGGAACCCCCGCCCGGGTGGCGATGCGGTCGAGCGTGAGGTCACCGTCGTCGGAGGTCGCGAGCTCCTCGAGGGCTGCGTCGAGGACGACGGCGCGTGTGCGCGCTGTGCGGCCGCCGGGCCGGCGCGTGGCGGAGTCCGCCCCGCGGGCGGCCGGCGACGGATCGGGTGCGGACAACGTCACCTCCTGTACAGGCAAACGCTACGAGCGTAGCGTTAACGTGTGGGTGGCGCGTGGGAGTCCACCGTGATGACGAGGAGGACGGTGACCGGAGACGACCACCACGCTCGCGTGCGGGTGCTGACCCTCAACCTCCTGGCACCAGCCCACGCGGACTGGTCCCGGCGCCGGGAGGTGGTCCGCGCCGGTCTTCGTCAGCTGGAGCCCGATGTGGTCGCCCTGCAGGAGACCGTGTGGGGCGACGGGTACGACCAGGCCCGCGACCTCCTGGGGGAGGGCTTCCACCTGGCACGACACACCGCACGGTCCGCGGACGGGGTGGGGGCGGTGCTCGCCAGCCGGTGGCCCCTGGGGGTGGTGCAGGAGGTGGACCTGCACGTCACCGAGCGGGTCCAGCTGCCGTGGGCGGGGGCGGTCCTGGCCGAGGTGGTGCTGCCGCCACCCTTCGGGGTCGTCCTCGTGGTGCACCACAAGCCGACGTGGGAGATCGGGGCAGCGCGGGAGCGCGAGCTCCAGGCCGTCGCCTGCGCCCGCTTCGTCGACCAGGTCGTCGGTGACCGCGATGTGCACGTGGTGCTGCTCGGCGACCTCGACGACGCCCCGGACTCGGCAGCGGTGCGGTTCTGGACCGGACGCCAGTCGCTCGAGGGTCACAGCGTGGCCTACCGCGACGCCTGGGAGGCAACGCACCCGTCCGAGGCGGGCCACACCTTCACCCCCGACAACCCGCTGGTGACGGCGGGGGAGATGGGGCTGGAGCTGGGACGGCGGATCGACTACGTGATGGTGCGCTGCGGCGCCCACGGGCCCTCGTTGCAGGTGACGGACTGCCAGAGGGTGTTCGACGCACCGGTGGGGGACGTCTGGGCCAGTGACCACTTCGGTGTGCTGGCGGACCTGTGCGTCCCGTCACGCCCACCAGGCGCGTGGGCGTGAGGGGAGACGCGAGCGGTGCCGCGGCGGCACCGGCCCGGGCGCAGCGACTCAGCCTGCTCCGGCCTCAACCAGTGCCCGGGTGCGGCCCGCAGGACTCGCGCACGATCAGCTCACCCGGCAGCAACGTCAGCGGCTGCGGTTCGACCGGGTCCTCCGGTGACCCGGCGCGGGGCGGCGCTCCGGTCCGACCGTGGCCGAGCTGCAGCAGCTGGGTGACGGCCTGCCGGGCCATCTCCTCGATCGGCTGCCGCACGGTGGTGAGGGCCGGCCAGGTGTAGGCGCTCTCCCACGACCCGTCGAAGGACACCACGGCGATGTCGCCGGGGATGCTCACCCCGCGCTCGTGCAGGCGGCGCAGCACCGCGACGCCGAGCATGTCCGAGGCGACGAACAACGCGTCGGGACGCAGCTCACCCGCCAGCAGCTCGTCCACCCCCCGCTGCCCGCTGTCCCGCTCGAAGGCGGCGGTGATCGCCGGCCCCGGAGCCAGCGAGGCCTCGGCGAGTGCGCGTCGCCAGCCGACGAGGCGTTCGTCGCCGGGCGTGGTGTTGCCGAGGTAGGCGATCCGGACCCGACCGTCCTCGATCAGGTGCCGGGTCGCCACCATGGCGCCCTGCTGGAGGTCGACACCGAAGCTCAGCACCCCCTCGCGTGCCACCGAGGCGTTGAGGAGGACCCACGGGATGCCGACGCTGTCCAGCTGGACGGGGTCGACCGGGGTGTCGGGGATGAGCAGGACGCCGTCCACCTGTCGGGCGGCGAACTCCCGCATCCTCTTGCGCACCGTGTCGGCCTGGCCGGCTGAGGTGGTGGTGTAGAGGGCGAACCCCCGTTCGGTGGCCGCTGCCTCGATGGCGTGGGCGAACTCGGCGAAGAAGGGGTTGGTGCCGTGGGGTGTGATCAGCGCCAGGGTCTGCGTCGATCCCGACTTCAGGGCCCGCGCGGTCTGGTTCGGCTGGTACCCCAGCTCCTCGATCGCGGCCATCACCCGCGCCGCCGTCGCCGGGGCCACCGGCGCACGACCGCTGAGCGTGTAGCTGACCACGGCGTCGGAGACGCCTGCGGCCCGGGCCACGTCACGCCTGGTCACGGGCCGGCCCGCGGCTGGCGGCCTACGCGCCATGCCTCGCCTCCACGTCCATGACGCGTCAGGCTACCGGCGCCCCCGGTGCCTGGCCGTACGACGGCCCGGCCCCCCGGGTGGCTGGACGGGTCGGGGCAGGTCCGGCGCCCTGCAGGGTCTGCTGCGGGCCCGGTCCGTGGTCCGGGACGACGAGGCGTTCACCACCACGGAGCGCGGACTGGTGGGCGATGATCCCCGGCAGGGTGTACCGGGCCGCCACCCAGGCGTTGACCGACGGGAGCGACCCGTCCTGGACGGCCTTGACGAAGTCGTCGACCAGCAGCTGGTGGCTCCCCTCGTGGCCGTTGGGGGCCTGCGCGAACTCCGCCGGCAACCGCCTGGCCTCGACGTCGTGGACCGGGGCGTGCCCGGAGACGAAGGTCTTGCGCAGCGACCGGGAAACGTTGGCCAGCAGCGGGTCGTCCTCGCTCAGCGTGGGTCGGGCGTCGATGAGGTGGCTCACGTCGGTGGCCCCGTGCTTGTCCTGCCACACGGACGTGCTGGCCAGCTGCTCGAAGCTCGCCCGGGTCCCGAAGAAGCTGAACCGGCTCTCCCGCAGCGGCGACGGGTACCCCACCCGTCGGAACTCGTTGATGCGCATCGACCCACCGCCGGAGAGCTCGAACAGGGCGGTGGCGTTGGAGAAGTCGTTGCCGAACATGCTGACCGCCCGGTCGAAGACGCCGTCCTGCAGCTCGTCGCGCACGCCGATGCAGCTGACGCTCGTCGCGTGGGTGGCGATGGCGCCGAGCACACCGCCGATGGAGTGGGTCGGGTAGTGCATCGGGGGGAAGCTGGCGGTGCGACGCCACTCCTCCCCGCCGCTGTAGCGGTAGGCGTCGTAGAAGCCCAGGTCCATGTCGTGCAGGTAGTCGCCCTCGGCGTAGAAGACCTGGCCGAACTCACCGGCCGCGGCCTTCTGCCGGGCGAAGACCGTGGCCGGGTTGTAGTGGCTGGTCTCGCCCATCATGTAGGTGAGCCCGGTGTCCTGGACGGTCGCGATGATGCTCGCGACCTCCTCCTCGCTCATCGCCATCGGGACCGCGCTGTAGACGTGCTTGCCGGCTCGCAGCGCGGCCACGACCAGGGACGCGTGGGTCCAGCGCTGGGTGAAGATCGCCACCGCGTCGATCCCCGGGTCGGCGATCATGGCGTCGAAGGACTCGTGGACGCCGGCGAGCCCGAGGTCGGCGTCGAGCTGCCGTGCTCGCTCGGGCAGCACGTCGGTCACCTTCACCGCAGCGATACCGGGGTGCAGGTCGAAGAGGCTGGCGAAGTGGGCCGAGAACTGGCCGGCACCGACCATGCCCAGGGTGAACGTCATCGTCGTGTGCCGCTTTCTATCGCAGTGGTGGCCGCCGACGGACTGCGTCGGTCGGTCCGGACGGACCCGAAGTCTGCCCCCGGACGTTACTCGGGTCAACCCTTGTCAGCGCTGGATGATCAATGTCTCCGCAGCCATTGCCGTCCGCGGTTTACTCGGGTAACTTCCCCGGTGATGACGCCATCCACCGTCATCCACCCAGCCACGGAGGACCGACGATGAAGTCACGACACGCCCTCGTCCACACCGCCGTCGCCGGCCTGCTGCTGAGCGCGCTGACCGCGTGCTCCGGCGGTGGCGGCGACGACCGCACGGTGCTCGAGTTCCAGACCGCCCTCGCGGCCGACGCCCCCATGCTCACCGTCCTGGAGGAGATCACCAGCCGGTACGAGGCCGAGCACCCTGACGTGGACGTCGACCTGAGGACCGGGGGCAACGACTACGAGGCCCAGATCAAGGTGCGGCTCGCCGCCCGCGACGTCCCCGACATCTGGGCCACCCACGGCTGGTCCCAGCAGCGCTACGGCGCCTTCCTGGCCCCGCTGCAGGACGAGCCCTGGGCGCAGGGCTTCAACCCCGCCCTGGACACGGCGATGCGCGGTGAGGACGGCACCTTCTACGCCCTGCCGGTCACCACCGACGTCGCCGGCCTCGTCGTCAACCGCGACGCGCTGACCGAGGTGGGTGTCGACCCCGACGCCATCACCACGTGGGAGGACTTCGTCGCCGCGGGGGAGGCCCTGGTCGCCCAGGACCGGGTGGCGCTGACGCTGGCCGGGTCCAAGAGCGGCTCGGCCGGCAACGCGATCGACTGGCTGGCCCCCGGTGCCTTCTCCGAGGCCGAGCTGGCCAGCATGACCGCCGGGGACTTCCCGCAGGACGCCTACGCGCGACTGCTCGGCGTGCTCGACCAGTGGCGGGCCGACGGCTGGATCAACCCCGACTACTCCTCGGCCACCAGCGACGACATGGCCCAGGCGCTGGCCCAGGGCAAGGCCGCCTTCGCCCTCAGCAACAACTCCCTGATCAGCCAGGCCTGGGAGTACGACCCCGAGGCCGACCTGGCCTTCATCCCCATCCCCGCCATGCTCGGCGGCGACCCGTACCTCATCGGTGGCGAGGGCACGGCGTTCGGGGCGGCGAAGGACGGGGACGACCTCGAGGAGGCCAAGGACTACCTCGCCTTCCTGGCCCAGCCCGACAACACCTCCGCGCTGGCCGCGTCGGTGGGAACGCTCCCCGGCCTGACCGACGCGGAACCGCGCCTGGGGGAGCTGGAGAGCAGCTTCGAGCAGTACGTGATCCCCAACGAGCTGCCGCTGGCCCCCTACTTCGACCGCGTGTACCTGCCGAACGGCATGTGGGAGACGGTCGTGTCGACCGCCGACGGCGTCATCGCCGGGCAGTCCTCGCCGGCCGACGCCGCAGCCCAGGTCGCCACCGACTTCGACACGCTGTACGGCCAGTCGCAGTGATCGTCCAGACCGCGCCGGTCCCGGCCACGACGGCGACCCGGGCACCGCGACCATCTCGCCGGGGCTGGCAGGTCAACCTGCTGTACCTGCCGGCGCTGCTCCTCTTCGGGGTCTTCACCATCTACCCGCTGATGAGCGGCCTGGCGATCTCCTTCACCAACTGGGACGGCTACAGCGTCGCGCGCTCGAACGTCGGGTTCGCCAACTACCAGCGGCTCCTCCAGGACGCCAGCTTCCGGTTGGTGCTGGGCAACACCTTCGTCTACGGCATCGGGAGCATGGTGCTGCAGCAGCTCCTCGGACTGGGCCTGGCGCTGGCGCTGGACGGTCGTCTCCGTGGTCGGGCGTTCGCCCGCTCGATCATCTACCTGCCGGTGCTGGTCTCACCCATCGTGATGGGCACCTTCTACTACCTGCTCTTCCAGTACAACAACGGCACCCTCAACCAGCTGGTGACCGCGGCCGGCGGTGAACGCGTGGCGTGGCTGAGCGACGCCGAGGTCGCCGTGACCATCATCGTGGTGGTGAACTCGCTGCAGTTCGTCGGGATCTCGATGGTGATCTACCTCGCCGGGCTGCAGGCGATCTCACCGGAGTACCCGGAGGCGGCCATGATCGACGGGGCCGGGGCGTGGCAGCGTCTGCGCCACATCACCCTGCCGCTGCTGCAGCCGGCCTTCGCCACCAGCGTGGTGCTGAACCTGATCGGCGGCCTCAAGCTCTTCGACGTCATCCAGGTCCTCTCCGGGGGCGGGCCGGGGATCTCCACCAACTCGGTCTCCACCTACATCGGGCGGACCTACTTCGACAGCCAGGCCGCGGGGTACTCGGCGGCGATGGGCATGGCGTTGTTCCTCATCATCGTGGTGCTGACCCTGGTGGCCAGCACGGCGCTGAACCGCCGGCGTCTGGAGCAGCAGTGAGCAGGCCGAGCCCCCTGCGGCCGGGGCCGCTCGCCGTCCTGGTCTTCGTCGTCCTCGTGTCGGCGGTGCAGCTGCTGCCGTTCTACGTCGCCCTCACCACGGCGCTCAAGCCCAAGACGGACCTCTCCTCGCAGCTGGCGTTCCCCACCAGCACCCTCACGCTGGACAACTTCCTCACGGCGGTGAGCACCGGGGGGATCGTCCAGGCGATGCTCAACAGCGCCGTCATCACGCTGGTGTCGACCTTCCTCGTCTGCGTGATCGGGGCCTTCGCGGCCTACCCGCTGGCCCGCCGCGCCTCGGGCCTCAACCGCGCGGTGATGGCTCTCGTGGTGGGCCTGATGATGGTCCCCGCCCTGAGCATCCTGGTGCCGCTGTACTCCCTGCTGGCCGACCTGGACCTGCTCAACACCCACCACGGGGTGATCCTGGTGATGGTCGCGACCTCGCTGCCGCTGAGCATCTTCCTGTACGCCAACTTCATGCGCTCCCTCCCCATCTCGGTGGAGGAGGCCGCCACCGTCGACGGGGCCAACGTCCTGCAGCTGCTGTGGCACGTGGTGATCCCCATGCTGCGGCCGGTGACCGCCACGGTCGCCATCCTCACCGGGGTCGGCGTCTGGAACGAGTACGCGCTGTCGGGCTACATCCTGACCACGCCGGAGACCCGCACCATCGCTCCTGCAATCGCGTCGTTCTTCTCCATCCAGTCCAGCAACCTGCCCGCGGCGACGGCGGCCTCGCTGCTGGCGGTCGTCCCGGTGGTCGTCGCCTACCTGTTCCTGCAGCGGCACTTCATGAAGGGGTTGGCCGGTGCCGAGAAGTGAGGACGTCGAGCCACAGAGGCTGGCAACGGATCAGGTCCCCCAGCCCGCGTTCGAGGGTCAGGTCGAGGTGACGGCGAGGTGCTCGGCGAGCCACCACGGCGCGGCCGTGCTGAGCAGATCGATCGCGGCCTGCTGGTCCGCCGGAGCAGTGGGTGGCCGGTTGCGCAGTCGTCCCCAGCCGAGCTCGATGCTCCTGTCCAGCTCGGTCGCACGTGCGGGGTAGTAGGCCTTCACGACCTCTGCGAGGGCGTCCGGGTCGCTGGTCCACCCGGGCCAACGGAACAGGACGCAGGCGAAGGCCAGCCGCGCGATCCGGCGGCCCACGCGTTGGCAGGCGTGGTCCAGACGTGCCGTCCCCGGGTCGTCGAGGGCGACGGCCAGACGGCTGAAGGCTGCGGCGGTGCCGCTCGGGATGCCTCGGGCCAGCTCGACGGTGGGGTGCTGCTCCGGGAGCTGCTCAGCGAGGTCCGGGCCCCAGAGAGGCGTGCACAGGCAGGAGAGGTGGAAGGCCCCGTCGTGGCGCTGGGCCGGTGACAGGAGCGACTGTGCTCCGTCCAGCGTGATCCCGACCTCGTCGACCAGGTCGGTCTGTCGATCGAGCTCGGTGGCGAGCTGCTCCACCGAGGCGCGATCGCGGTCAGTGGGTCGGTCGTGCAGGACGGCGCTGACGTCGAGATCCGACCTGCCCCGCACAGCGGTCCCTCGGGGGACGCTGCCGTACAGGTAGATGCTGTGCAGTCGGTTGCCGAACAGGTCCCGGAGCCCGGCCTCGGTGGCGGACACGAGGGGCAGGAACATCGGGTCGATCCGACTCAGCCCGCCCTCGCGGCGGATGCGTCCCCGCTGGTCGAGACCGTCATCGAGGTGACTGAGTCTCGGGTGGCCAAGACTCACACCCTCGTCGTCGCCGGCCACGCCTGACTCTCGCAGCTCCGTGCTCGGCAGGGCCAGCTCGATTGGCGGCTCCGGCTCTGCGCGCGGTTGCTTCTCATCTAGCGTCGTCCACGTGCCGCTCCTCATGCTCGACCTCGACAACACCCTGATCGACCGCGACGCCGCCTTTCGACGCTGGGCCACGTCGTACGTGCAGACCCTGGGCGGCTCAGAGACGGACCTGCGGTGGTTGGTCGAGGCCGATCGCGACGGGTACGAGCCCCGGGAGCAGCTGGCTGCGGCCATCGGACGGCGGTTCGGTCTCCGTGAGACCGACGCGGTTCTCGTGGAGCTCCGCCTCGGGATGGTCGACCGGATCGAGATGGATCCCACGGTCTTCGAGTCCCTCGACAGGGCGCGCTCGGCGGGCTGGTCGCTCGTGGTCGTCACCAACGGCACGGTCTCCCAGCAAGAGCACAAGCTGCGCGCGACGGGGCTCGACCGCCACCTCGACGGGTGGGTCATCTCCGAGGGTGTGGGCCTCCGCAAGCCCGACCCCCGGATCTTCATGGCCGCCTGCCAGCTCATCGGCAGCCAGGAGCTCGTGACGTCGAGCTGGATGATCGGTGACGCTGCGGTTCATGACGTGCACGGCGCCCAGGCCGTGGGCGCCGGCGGTATCTGGCTGCACCGAGGGCGACGCTGGCCAGCCGAGATGGACCCGCCGGACCACGTGGCCAGCAGCTTCGCCGGGGCGGTGGACGTCGTTCTTCGCTCGGCGTGATCTCTGGGTCCGGTCACTCACGGGGCTCGTGTCAGCGTCACGGTCGCGGCCAGGATCGCCGCCACGAGGCCGTCGACGGCCAGGGGCACCATGCCGAGCCAGTACGCGGGGATCGGGTCGAGCCGGTAGAAGACCAGGTAGCAGACCAGCCCGACCAGCGTCGCGATCGCTACTGCGACGATCCAGGCGGACGCCGCCGACGCCGTCAGCTCCCCGGCCGTCCGCAACGTGATGCCGGCAGCGAGCTGCGCGGTGGCCCAGACGACGATCAGCGGGAGCTCGGTGGTGACGGGCCGGTGGGCGAGGCCGGAGGTGACGTAGAACAACAGCGCGCCAACCAGCCCCCCGCCGACGATCGTCGCCCCCAGCGCCGGCAACGACGCCTTCGGGAGGAGGGCCACGATGCCGACGGCCAGCAGAACCAGGCCGCCGAGGCCGCCGAGCACCGCTCCCGCGAGGAAGAGCCCAGCGCCGGGTGGAGTCCGCACCGACGGGCGGTACGACATCGTCCACCAGATCAGGTAGCTCAGGCTGCAGACCACGAGCAGGACCTCACCCACCACGATCATCAGCGTGCCGCCCTGAAGCGCCTGCCACCTGTTCACCGTCTCACCGTAGTCACTCAGCACGACCGGCACCGGCTCAGGAACCACTCATCTGTGCGTCATCGCGCCGGAAGGACACGCTGGATCCGGAGACCTCGTCACTGACTCACGGACTGGGTGGCGATGGCGCAGCGCTTTCCCCAGCTCAGCGACGTTCGGCCGCAGTAGCAAGAGGGAGAACGGCGGCGAGAAGTAGGGCGACGAGGCGCTTGGACCGGCTGCCAGGACGGGGTCAGCGCACGTAGAACGGACGGGGTGCAGGAACGACGTTCGTGAGACCTCGGGCACCACAGAATCACCCTTCCGGCTTGGCTGCCCCCGACGCTCTGATCCAGATCTCCCGGAGGGCGGCAAGCTGTTGGGTGGTGGTCAGGTCGTCGACATCAAGAACCTCGTCGACGTCCGGAGGCGTATCGGTCAAGCCGTGCAGAAGATCGAACTCGTCCTCAGTCAGGTACACCGTGCGGGTGGCCGCTCGCGCACGGGCTTCCTGTAACGAGATGCGCAGATGAACAGCGAAAGCCCTGGGGAACTCGTCGCGATAGACCTCAAGGGACGCCGGCGTCAGGAAGTCCGCGATCACCACATCGAACCCCGCCCGCGTGAAGCTACGGCCCAGTGCACTGACGTTGTGGGCTGACAGCAGCAGCTGCGCAGATCCCTCAGGGCCGCTCCACAGGGTCGCGTCGCCGGCGACCACGAGCTGTCGGACGTCGTCGGCATCGATGAAGGCAGCACGGGCACGCTCCAGCGCAAGCGTCCGGCCGCACGTGCTCTTCCCGGCAGCAGGGCCCCCGGACAGGATCAGTGGGCGCATGAACTGGGACGGTAGCGGAGCGAGCGAGGCACTGTTCGACATGGTGCACCAACGGTCGTTCTGCACCGGTGTGGTGGCTGCAACAGGAGGCAGCCACCTCATCCGATGGAGGTGCGGCGACGCACCATCCGGATCTCGAAGATGCCTTCATCCTTGGTGGCGCCGTCGGCTACGAACCCGTGCTTGCGATAGGAGGCCTGTGCACGGGGATTCGGCTCTGCGACCCCAGACTGCTGCCGGAAAGTCGGCGATGACGGCGTTGAGCAGGCGTGTGTCCGTTCCCGTGCCGTGGAACGGCGCTGGCAGGTGGACGACGAACAGCTCGAGCGGCCGGTCGGGACCAGCTCGAGGTGCCACACCCGGGCAACAACCGGCTCTTCACATCTGAGGGTGTGGGCGTGTGATGCCGTCTCGGGCGGTTCTGCTCGGCGCGTGGAGTGCTGGGTGGGGGTCGAGGTGTCCCGAGGATGGAAGTTCTCGCACTGCCCACCTGGAAGACCTCGACATGCATGGTGTTGCCGTCGGCGCGGTGCCCTAGGAGGAGTCCCGGCCCGTGCAGCTGGCGGGATGGGTCGCGCCAGCCCGGCCCTGATCGCTGCTGGCAGTGAGTAGGCGCTGCGCGAGCGCGGAAAGGAGGCCGCGGAGCTCGTCGGGGCTCTCGACGACGAGGTCCGCGTCGAGCGTGGCGAGCATGCCCGGCACCCAGTCGAGCCGCTCGGCACGGATGTCGACACGCGTCCAACCCTCGTCGTCGGTCAGCGGTGTGATCGTCGCCAGGCCGGGCGGGAGCCGGGACTGGATCGTCGTCGGGTCGGCACGGACCCTCACCGACACACGGTGGCGCCATGGGGTCTGGGCGAGCGTGCGGAGAACCTCGTCCCGCGGTCGGACGTGTGCTGGTGCCGTGAAGGTGTCCGAGCCGAGCTCGGCCGTGGTGATCCGGTCCAGGCGGAACGTTCGGACGTCCTGGCTCAGGGTGTCGTGGCCGGCGAGGTACCAGTGGCCGGTGTGGGCGACGACTCCGTACGGGTGGACCGTCCGTTCGGTAGTGCGTCCGTTCCTGCTGGTGTGGACGATCTTGAGCGTTCGCCGGTCGCGTGCCGCTTCGGCAACCAGGAGGAGCACGTCGTTCTCGACCGTAGACCCAGGGTGGGGGCGGCCCGGGAAGTGAGCGGTGTCGAGGAGTGCGTCGAGCCGCGCGGCCAAGGGTCTCGGCAGCACCCGCCGGATCTTGGCGGTCGCGCTCTCGGTCGCGACCCTCGATCCGCCGGCACCGGGGTGCGGGCCGCCCACGAGGCCCAGCAGCACGGCGACCGCCTCGTCATCGGTGAGCATCAGCGGTGGCAGCCGGTAGCCCGGGCCCAACCGGTAGCCGCCGTACCTGCCGCGTACGGACTCCACCGGGACGTCGAGCTCGAGCAGGTGTGCGACGTATCGGCGCACCGTCCGCTCGTTGACGCCGAGCCGTTCGGCGAGGTCGCCGACGGTTCGGGTGCCGCCGCTCTGCAGGAGCTCAAGCAGCGCGAGGACCCGTGCGGTCGGGCGAGGCATTCCAGAAACATAGCGATAGCGGGCGGTTTCCGTCCGGTAGTGGTTCTAGCGTCGGTGGCATGAACCTCGTCTCAGTGCGCATCATCACCGCCGACATCGACCAGATGGTCGACTTCTACGCCCGGGTCACCGGCGCTGAGGTGGACCGACCGGTCCCTGACTTCGCCGAGCTCCGGACGCCCAACGGGACGCTCGCCCTAGGGAGCGTCCGGACAGTGGCGCTGTTCGGGGCCGGCGCCGCCGAACCCGCCGCCAACCGCTCGGCGATCATCGAGTTCCTTGTCGAGGACGTCGACACCGTGTACGCCTCGCTACAGACGTGGGTCACCACGTTCGTCAACGAGCCCACGACGATGCCGTGGGGGAACCGGTCCCTGCTGCTGCGCGACCCCGACGGCAACCTGGTCAACCTGTTCACCCCGGCGACGCCCGCAGCGAAGGAGAAGTTCGGCCCGTACGAGCGCTGAGGGCTCGACCTCAACCGATCGTTCGCGGGGCATCGAACCCGTCAGCTGGAGCTGTCGTCCCGGGCGGTTCTGCTCGGCGCGACGAGGTCTGGGTAGGGGTCGAGATGTCCCGAGGATGGACGTCCTGACGCTCGCCATCGGAAAGACCTCGTCGGGCCTGACGCTACCTCTGCCTGCCCCGACCTCTGTGGCCTTGACGAGCTCGGTCTCGAAGTCACGGGCCACCGTCAGTCGTGAAGAGCCCAACAACCCCCGGATGAGCAGCAGGCCCGAGGGAACACCAAGCCGTGCTGGGCGCCGTGAGAAGCTCGCCGCCCCTGCTCACGATGATCGTCTCCGCACCACCGACGGTGTGCTTCGCTGAGCCTCGTGATGCTCGCTGAAGTGGTGCTCGTGCACGGGCTGTATCACCAGCCGGCTCACCTGCTGCCCCTCATCGACGCACTCGCAGGGCACGGGGCGGTGGTCCACGCACCACGCCTGCACCGAGGGTCCCTCGCTGCCGACACCAGCGCCGTCCAGCGCGTCGTCGACCGCTGCAGGACCAAGCCGATCATCGTCGGGCACAGCTACGGAGGAGCCGTGGCTTCCGGCGTTCGGGGCGCTGCCGCGCTGATCTTCATGGCCGCTTTCGTGCCAGACGTGGGCGAGAGCTGCGCAGACCTCGGAGGTCCCGACGCGCCCGTCAACGCGTGGGTGCGTCCTCACCCAGCCGGCGGCACCTACATCCCGGCTGGCGTGGCACCGGACCTGTTCTACGCGGACTGCAGCACCGACGCGACCACGCGGGCGGTGGATCTGCTTGTCCCACAAGCACCGGGTCATGGCCGGGGGACCGTCCGAGCAGCGTCGTGGAGACAGACGACCAGCCACTACATCGTCTGCTCGAGGGACCGTGCCCTGAGCCCGGAGCGGCAACAGCGCCTGGCCGGACGGTGCACCAGCCAGGAGACCATCGAGGCCAGCCACTCGCCCTACATCTCCCAGCCAGCCGGCATCGCGGCCACGATCATCACCCGTGGCGTCGTGCGATAGCGGGGCGGCGTCGAAGCCGTCGTCGTGCTGGCACCGGGTAGTGCCTGCACCCCTCAACCGCTGCGGGCTGCCAGGGGTGCGGCAGCCAGCTCCTCCGCTCGTAGGTGGCCACCCAGCGGGCTGGGTGGGCCACCTCCTCGGCCTGGACCATCCGCACCTCGGTGGTCTCGAGCAGCGCGAGGTCACGACGTGTCAGGGGGTAGGGCGGCCGGTCGGGCGGCGGCGCGCCGATGTCGCGGAACGCGATGGCCACCAAGGTGCCGCCGGGGGCGAGCAGCGAGGTGACCGCGGCTGCCGCCCGGGTGCGCGGGGGATCGGGGAGTGCCTGCAGGGTGAAGACCTCGACGACCAGGTCGTAGCGACCGACCAGGTCCGCCGGCAGGTCCAGCAGGTCGATCACCCGGTAGTCCACCGTCGATCCCGGGTGCCGCTGGCGGGCCTGGTCGATCGCCGTCGCGGAGACGTCGAAGCCGGTGGTCTCGAACCCGTGGGAGGCCGCGTGCTCGGCGTCCGCCCCGAGCCCGCAGCCGACCACGACCGCACGGCGGCCTCGCCCGTCGGCGAACCCGGGCCGGGGGGTCCACCAGTCGACCAGCTGGGGTTGGGGCGTGTCGCGGTCCCACGGCATCCCGACCGCGCCGGCGGCGCCCTCGGCGTACAGGCGCTCGAACCACGCGGCGGGCTGGCCGGCGGCGATGGCTTCGCCCGACAGCTCGTCGGCTCGGAGGTCCCAGTCGCGCGTCACGCGGCACCCCCGTGCCCCGACGTCAGGCTCGGGTGGTCCTCGATGCGGTTCTCGAGGTCGATCAGCGTCCACCTCCGGCACGTCGGCACAGGCGTGCTGGGTCCGACGTCGTCCGCCCGGTCGGCGACCTCCGACGTCTGCGTGACCTCGGGATCGAGGAGTGCGGTGTCCATCGTCGTGTTCCTCTCGTCGTGACGGTCGAACGGCTTCAGCCCCTCAGACCCGAGCCCGACCGGGTACTCATCGCACCTCCCACCCGACGCGGTGCTCGGTGGGCATGGTGCTCGCGCTCCGCTGGCCGTCGCGCTCAGGGTCCTTCTACCGGACCGGTCCTCGCGGCGAGCGGCGGGTTCCGGCAGGGCGAGGTAGCTGGGTACGACGGTCACCGATCCCGCGAGCTCCTGCCGGCGCTCAGGCCCCCCCGACGCGGACCGTTACCAAGCCGTTATGTAACCTGTCATGCGGTCATGACCTCTATCGGGGGAAATGCCAAGGGGTCCTGCCCCCGTATCGGGGGATGGGGGGCGGGGCCCCGCCACCGCGGCCAGGACGCGCTCCCAGGTCGCTCGGTGGCACCGGCCTCCTGCTGGTCGCGCAGGAACCATCCTCCTCGGACCGCACGGTCGGACGACGCCTCGTGACGTCCATGAGGTGTACTGCCGTGATGCACCGCATCCTGCTCCGCGAGGTCGTGATCGATGCTCCGGCCTCGACCTTCGCCGCCACCCGGGACTTCTGGGCCGCCGCCCTGCTCACCGACGCCCAGCAGGTCGCTGCGTCTCCTGAGTTCACCGCCCTGCGCGCCCCAGCGGCGTTGTCCTGGGTCGGACTGCAGGAGATCGGCGGCACCGAGGCCAGGTACCACCTCGACATCGAGACCGACGACGTCGAGGCCGAGGTCGCCCGGCTGACCGGTCTCGGGGCCGTCGAGGTCGCCAGCGGCCGGACCTGGGTGGTCATGCGGGATCCTGCGGGTCTCCTCTTCGACGTCGTCCCCCAGGAGTCACCCTGGTTCGCCGAGCGCTCTCACGAGGTGCCGTGACGGGCTCCTGAGGCGAGGGGCTGGGCCACCAGCACCCTCGTCCTCGGCGCGTTGCCCAGCTTCGAGGGCGTGCAGACCGGGATCGTCGGCTGCTCCTCCAACAGCCGGATGAGGTCCCAGCTGGCCGGCGCAGCAGACCCTTCTCAGTCCTGAGGTGGGCGGGGGTGGTCGCTCGAGCTCGTCCCCAGCAGCCGGTCGAGGAGCTCCATCGCACCACGCATGTCCACCCGGGAGTCGATCAGCCACTGCGTCGCGAGACCGTCACAGGCGGCGATCACCAGAGCCGCCGCCAAGTCCACCGGCACGTCCGGCCGGCTGACCCCCTGCTGCCGCCCGACCTCGAAGATGTTCGTCAGCGCCCCCCTGATGGAGGCGTAGCGCTCGACGAAGAACTCGCGGGAGCGCTCGTTCGAGCTCTCGAGGGCCTGTGCTGACATGGTGGTGTACAGAGCCATCAGGCCCGGGATCCTCATGTTGTAGTCCGCGGTCCGGAGCACGAAGTCCACCGCACCCAGACCCGACTCCTCGGCCGCCTCCAGCGCCCGTCGGTCAGCCTCCCTCAGCACCTCCAGCAGGAGCTGCTCCCGCGAGTCGAAGTAGTGACGGAGGGCGGCGTGGGAGACACCGATGGCCTCTCCGAGCGCCCGCAGCGAGGTGCCCTCGACGCCCCGCTCGTCGAAGACGGTGAGGGCGCGGTCCAGGATCTGCTGCCGGCGCTGGACGCCCTTGGCGTAAGGGCCTCGCCGGCTGGGCGTGGCGGGGGCCGGTGTCGGCTGCGTCGGGTCCGAGATCGTCACCACCCACCTCCCGCGTGCGCCGTGCTGTCAGCTCAGGCTAGAGGGCACCCCCGCGCAGGCAAAACCTCCATGTGGACGGTTTGCGTGCTAGCGTCGTGTCCTCGCGGGCGGGTCGCCCGCGTGCTCGACGAAGAGGAGAACCGGTGACTGACCGCGGCGTGCGCAGCGATCCCAGCTGGTGGCGGCAGGCGGTGGTCTACCAGGTGTACCCCCGGAGCTTCGCCGACGCGAACGGCGACGGCGTGGGAGACCTCCCCGGGGTCCTCTCCCGCGTCGACCACCTGGTCTCGCTGGGGGTGGACGCGGTCTGGTTCAGCCCCTTCTACCCCTCCGCGTTGTCCGACGGCGGCTACGACGTCGACGACTACCGCGACGTGGATCCCACCATCGGCACCCTCGACGACTTCGACGCCGTGGTCGCGGCACTGCACGCCCACGGCATCCGGGTGATCATCGACATCGTCCCGAACCACAGCTCCGACCGGCACGTGCGGTTCCAGGAGGCCCTGGCAGCGGGCCCCGGCTCGCCCGCTCGCGACCGCTACATCTTCCGGGACGGCCAGGGGGTGGCGGGGGAGCTCCCGCCCAACGACTGGCGGTCGTTCTTCGGCGGACCGGCGTGGACACGGCTGCCCGACGGGCAGTGGTACCTGCACCTGTTCACCCCCCACCAGCCCGACTGGAACTGGGACCACCCTGACGTGGCCGAGGACTTCCTGCGGACGCTGCGGTTCTGGGGCGACCGGGGGGTCGACGGCTTCCGGGTGGACGTGGCCATGTGCCTGGCCAAGGACCTGCGGGAGCCGTACGCAGCGTGGGAGGTGGTCAGCGCCAACCTTCCCCGGCCGATCGGAGCCGGCGGCCCGAGCCGGTTCCCCGACGGCGCGCACCCGCTGCTCGACCGCGCCGAGCTCGACACCATCTACGCCTCGTGGCGACAGGTCTTCGACTCCTACGACCCGCCCCTGTTCGCGGTGGGTGAGACCTGGGTCGAGCCGCACCGGCTGGCGCGCTACTCCGACCCCCGAGGGCTGGGCCAGGCCTTCAACTTCGACTTCCTGTGGAACCCCTGGGAGGCCACCCGCTTCCGCGAGGTGATCCGCGACAGCCTGGCCCTGGCCCAGACCGCCGGGACCTCCACCACCTGGGTGCTGTCCAACCACGACCTCGTCCGCCACGCCACCCGCTACGCCCCGAGCCCGCTGGCGCCCGACCAGCGTCTCACCGCCGCCGTCCCGATCGGTCCTGAGGCGAGGGAGCAGGGACTGCGGCGGGCCACCGCCGCCACGATGCTCGCCCTCGCCCTGCCCGGCAGCGCGTACCTGTACCAGGGCGAGGAGCTCGGCCTGCACGAGGTCACCGACATCCCGGCCGCCTCCGTGCAGGACCCCCAGGCGCGTCTCGTCGACGGCGTCCTGATCACTCGCGACGGGTGCCGGGTGCCCCTGCCCTGGACCACGTCCGGGCCGTCGTTCGGCTTCGGTGACGCTGAGGCGCATCTTCCCCAGCCCGAGTGGTTCGGTGCGGTGTCGGTCCAGACCCAGACCGCGTCAGACACGTCCACCCTCGCCCTGTACCGGCGGGCGCTGCAGCTGCGGCACGAGCTGCAGTGCGGTGAGGAGCTGACCTGGCTCGACCTCGGCGCCGACGTGGTGGGCTTCCGCCGACCCAACGGCTGGGTGTCGGTGACCAACTTCGGTGCCAGCCCGACGGCCCTGCCGCCAGGGGAGGTGCGGCTGACCAACGTCGACCTGGTCGACGGGCTGCTCCCCGCCGATGCCAGTGCCTGGCTGGTTCCGGTGGCCACGACGGACGCGCGAACCAGCTGAGCCTCCGGTCAGGCGGTACCGACGGCGCGGGTGCGTGCTCGCGTCGGTCTCTCGCGTGGGTGACGACGTCCCCGGCCACCGCGCACCCCGTGAGGCCGCGGCGCCGCCGCCCAGGTCCACCCGGTGCCAGCCGTCAGCGACGGACCTCGTAGCGCAACCAGAGGGTGTCGTCCTCCAGCCGCTCCAGGTCGGTGAGCGCGAGGTCGACCGAGCCGGGCAGCCCGTGCGGGAGCTCCACCAGCGAGCGGGCCCGGTGGCGTGAGGACAGCTTCGGGGCCACCAGCAGCACCAGCTCGTCGACCAGGCCCGCGGCCAGCAGCGCGCCGGTCAGGTTCCCGCCGGTGTCGGTGCGGACGGAGGTGATCCCGTGGCGACGCCGCAGCTGCTCCAGGGCGCCGGGCAGGTCGACCCGGCGGCTCCCGGCGGACACCACCTCCACGTCGCGGCGGCGCAGGTGCTCGACGTGCTCACGCGGCGTGTGGTCCCCGACCAGGGACACGTACCGCTCGTACCAGGGCTGGGCCTGGGCGTGACGCCAGTTGCGGACGGTGCCCGAGCCGTCGACCACCACCAGGGTCGGGCGCCGCTGCTGGACCAGGGTCTCGAACCCCGGCGGCGGTGGCACCGCCTCGACGGTCGGCCCGGGACCGGTCAGCTCGTCCTCGGACTCGGCCGGGCCGAAGGACTGCGCGGTGACGCTGCCCATCATGATCGCGTCGTAGTCCAGTCCGAAGCCGCGGCGGTAGTAGCGCCCCCCGTCGCCGGAGAAGCCCTCGATCTTCCCGTCGACGGTCACCTCGTTGTAGACGGTCACCCGTGGCAGCGTCATGGCGCGAGGCTACGCCGCCGCCGGCCTCCGGCGCCCGTCGTCTCCTCTGCCGGCCCGCCGCTCACCGCTTCACCGCAGGGTGGACCAGAACGCGAGCACCGCGTCGGCGAGCGCGGCGGGCTGCTCGAGCGGGATCAGCGTGCGCGCCCCGGAGATCGTCAGCGCCGTGGCCGCCGGTGCCAGCGACGCGGCCCGCCGGGCGTCCTCGGGGCTCCAGTCGCCGCGGTCGTCGGAGGCGACGAACAGGCAGGGGACGTGGATCCGCGGCAGGCGGTCCGTCACGTCGGCGCGGTCGATGATGTACGAGCGCAGGGCCCGGCTCAGGCTCACCCTCGTCGGTCGGTCCAGGCTGTCCAGCACGACGCCGCGGACGTCCTCGTCGCCGGCCGACGCGTCGGTCAGCATCGCCGACACGACGGCTCTGCGCACCGGTCCGACGGGGCCGGCAACCCGTAGCAGCGGGTGCAGCACGGCGATCTGGCGTCGGAGGGCGGGCGGGACGGGCTCGGTCGGTGCGCTGACCGCCACCAGGCTGCGCACCGCCGCGGGGTCGGTCGCCAGCTGGTAGCCGACGTGACCGCCGAAGGCGTTGCCCACCCAGTCCGCCGGCTCGGTCACCCCGAGGGTGTCGAGGACGTCGCGGGCGGCTCCGGCTGCCTCGGCGATGCTGCTGCGCCGCTCCAGCGGGTCGCTGCGACCCAGCCCCGGAGGATCGACCAGCAGGTACTCACGACCCGGGGCGCCTCCCAGCAGCAGGGGCAGCATCCGGTCCCAGGTGTGGCTGTCGACGAACATCGACGACCACAGCACTGTCGGCACGCCGCTCCCCAGGCGGCGCACGGACAGGGAGCCGAGCCGGGTCGGGACCCGCTCGGCGCGTTCTCGGGTGATTTCCATAATTGATGTTAGCGTGAGTAACGTGAAACGCAAGTACGAGATGACGGCGCGGGCCGACGCGGCGGAGCTGACCGCCGGACGCATCGTGGACGCGATGCTGCAGCGCCTGCGGACGACGCCGTACGAGCGGGTGCGGATGGAGGACGTCGCCTCCGACGCCGAGGTGACCTCCCAGACCGTGATCCGGCGGTTCGGCAGCAAGGCGGTGCTCATGACGACCACCGTCGAGCGGGAGCTGGGACGGATCGTCGCCCGTCGCGAGGCCGCCGTGCAGGACGGACCGGCCGCGACCGTCCGCGCCCTGGTGGAGCACTACGAGGAGTACGGCGCCCTGATCCTCAAGACCTACTCAGAGGCGCCGCTCGTGCCGGGGCTGCCGGAGATCGTGGCCCGCGGACGCGCCTACCACGTCGACTGGTGCCGACGCGCCTTCGCCGAGCACGTGGTGGCCGAGCCGGACGAGGCGGTGCGGGCCCGACGTCTGGCCCAGGTCGTGGCCGTCTGCGACGCGACCACCTGGCGCATCCTCCGCCACGACGGCGGCCTCGACCCCGCCGAGACCGAGCGCGCGGTCTCGGAGCTGCTGGAGCCCTTGCTGCGCTGACGCCGCGCCGGGACGCCGACGGCTCAGCGGGTGAGCTTGGGCAGGACCTGCTCGGCGAAGACGTCGATCCACTCGCGCTGGTTGCGGCCCACGTTGTGCAGGTAGACGCGGTCGAAGCCGAGGTCGACGAACCGCTGGATGTAGGCGCGGTGCTCGTCGGGGTCGGCCGACATGATCATCCGGCCCTCGAAGTCCTCGATCCGGACCAGCTTGGCCATCTCGGCGAAGTCCTTGGGGGAGCGGATGTCGGCCTTGGGGAACTTCATCCCGCCGTTGGGCCACTCGGTCAGCGCGTTCTGCCGGGCCTCCTCGTCGGTGGGGGCCCAGGACAGGTGCAGCTGCAGCACCTTCGGCATGGTGTCGGGGTCCTTGCCGGCCTCGCACGCCCCCTCGGCGAACTTGTCGAACAGCCCGGAGATCTTCTCCAGCGGCGCGCCGACGGTGATGATGCCGTCGGCGGAGCGACCGGTGCGCTTGGCGTTGATCGGTCCGGCGGTGGCGACCAGGATCTCCGGCGCGGTCTCCGGCATGGTCCACAACCGGGCGGTCTCCATCTTGAAGAACTCCCCGGCGTGCTTGACCTCCTTGCCGGTGAACAGCTTGTTGATCACCTCGATGGCCTCGAACATGCGTCGCGACCGCTCCCCGGCCTCGGGCCAGTAGCCGGCGATCACGTGCTCGTTGAGGGCCTCCCCGGCGCCGACGCCCAGCCAGTGCCGCCCCGGGTACATCGCAGCCAGCGTCGCCGAGGCCTGGGCCACCACGGCCGGGTGGTAGCGGAAGTGGGGCGCGACCACGCCGGGACCGAAGTCACCGGTGGTGCGCTCGCCGACCGCGGTCAGCACGTTCCAGACGAAGGAGGACTGGCCCTGGCTGGGCACCCACGGCTGGAAGTGGTCGGCGGCCATCACCCCGGAGAACCCCTTGGACTCGGCGTAGGCGCTGAGCTCGACGGCCTCGGTGGGGTGGAACTGCTCCAGCATGGCGGCGTAGCCGACGGTCAGGGACATGGTGCGGGCCTCCTCGGGTGTTCGACGTCTGCGAGCCTAGGCCCCGCCGCTCGGGGTCCGGCCCGGGGCGGTCAGCGGTCCAGCCACGAGCGCAGCGCCTGGAAGGCGAACCAGCCGCCCACGATCAGCGCCGTCGGCAGCCAGTACCTCTTCCGACGCAGCCGCCGGCCCTGGGGGGCGATGGCGTGGGGGGCGTGCACCGGTGCGTGGGCCACCATCCCCGGCGGCAGCGGGGCCTGCGCCTGGTCGGCCACCCGCAGGTCGCGGTAGGTGCGGGAGCGGTCGCGCATCCGGGCGGTGACGGTGTCGCTGATCCGGGCCAGCCGCTCCCACGTCGCCGGCTCGGCCACCGACAGGTCGTAGCGGGTGTAGAGGAACATCCAGTCGTCGACGAACTCCACGTCGAAGGCGTGGGTCTCGTCGATCAGGTGCGCCATCAGGTCGGGGGTGAAGACGTAGAAGGCGTCGTGGCCGTACTGGTCGGGGGCGTAGAGGTCGAAGTGCCGGTCGAACTCCCCGCCCAGGCTGATCCGCTGGTCGCGGTCGAAGCTGGTCGGGAGGTTGCTGCCCATGAACGTGTTGTTCGCCCTGGCGTCCAGCAGCATGTGGGGGAGCGGGCCCTCGAGACGGATGGCCGCGAACTGCCACTGGTGGACCTTGCTCTCCTTGCCCGACCCGGTGGTGTAGCGGTACCGGCCGCAGTCGGCCACCGGACCGTCGGTGGACCAGACGTGCTCGAGCACGCGCCGGTCGCGTCCCAGGCCGAAGATGGCCCCCTGGTACGGCGGGTCGGCCGACTGCGGGGAGAAGCGCATGCCGTTGGCGCGGGCGAACTCCCACGCCCTCAGCAGCCGGACCCAGTGGTTCCCGCCCCGGCCGCGGCGGAGGACCGCCACGACGACGACCCCGACGGAGAGCGCGGCCCACAGCAGCAGGGACGTCCGCAGGCTCCACCCGGCCCGGAAGGCCACGTTCGCCGTGATCACGGTCGGCAGGACGACGGCGAACAGGGCCACCACGGCGACCGCGCCCGCGGTGTTCGGACGCCAGCCGGCCTCCCCGCTGCGCAGCATCGCCCGGCGGAACTCCGACGTCTCCGCCTTGGTGACCGGGCGGGTCAGGGGTCGGGTGTCGAACGTCGTGGCCATCGGTCCACCCTCCTCGCTGCCGGTCGGGTCCCCGGACGGCTCAGCGAACTCTAGGCCGCGGACGGGCCAGGGCCGGCGACGTGGTGAGAGGATGACGCCCGTGCGGATCGACGTGGTGACCATCTTCCCCGACTACCTCGCACCGCTGGACCTGTCGCTGATCGGCAGGGCCCGACGCTCCGGCCTGATCGACCTGGCCGTGCACGACCTGCGCGACTTCACCACCGACCGGCACCGCACCGTGGACGACACCCCCTACGGCGGCGGGGCGGGCATGGTGATGAGGCCCGAGCCGTGGGGACGCGCCCTGGACCACGTGCTGGCCTCGGGTGGCCCCGGCGTCCGCCCCCGGCTGCTGGTGCCCAGCCCGGGGGGTCGCCGGTTCGACCAGGCGATGGCCCGCGAGCTGGCCGCCGAGCCCTGGCTGGTCTTCGCCTGCGGGCGCTACGAAGGCATCGACGAGCGGGTCCAGGTGGAGGCGGCCGAGCGGTTCGACGTCACCCTGGTCTCCCTCGGGGACTACGTGCTCAACGGTGGTGAGGTGGCGGTGCTGGCGGTCACCGAGGCGGTCGGGCGGCTGCTGCCCGGGGTGGTCGGCAACGCGGAGTCCCTGGTCGAGGAGTCCCACGAGGACGGGCTGCTGGAGTACCCCGTCTACACCAAGCCGCCGTCGTGGCGCGGGCTGGACGTGCCGCCGGTGCTGGTCTCCGGTGACCACACGAGGATCGCGACCTGGCGCCACCGGCAGCGTCTCGAGCGCACCGCGGCCCGGCGCCCGGACCTGCTGGCGCCGGCCTCGGCGGCGCCGGTGGAGGACCTCGAGATCGTGCCCGCGGTCCCCGCCGACGCCCCCGAGCTGCTGGTGCTGCAGCGGGCCTGCTGGCTGGACGAGGCGCGCGACAACCCCGGCGTGCGGATCCCGGCGCTGCACGAGGACCTCGAGACCGTCCGGGCCGCCCTGCTGACCCACGCCACCTGGGTGGTCCGCGCCGGCGGCCGGCTGGTGGCCTCGGTCCGCGGCCACCTGGACGAGCGCGGGTGGGAGGTCGGGCGGCTGATGGTGGCCCCCGACCGGCAGGGGGAGGGGCTCGGACGCCGGCTGCTCGCCCACGCCGAGGCGGTGGCCCCGCCCGGGACCGAGCGGTTCTGGCTCGTCACCGGTGCCGGCAGCGAGCGGAACCACCGGCTGTACCGCCGGGCCGGCTACCGCCCGGCTCCCGGACCCTCCCCGTTCGAGGGCGCGGTGGTGCTGACCAAGCGGGCACCGCACCGGCCGGGGAGTGTCGGAGGCAGCGACTAGGTTGTTCCGGTGACCTTGGCAGGACTCGTTCAGCACGTCGCCACCGACCCCGTGATCGCCGAGTCGATCGAGGACGCCCGCACCCGCGGCGCGGACGTCCTCGACCTGACCGTGGCGGCCCCGTTGCGACCCCTGGTGGCCGCGGCGCTGGCCGAGCGGTCGGGGCGCCCGCTGCTGCTGGTGACGTCGACCTACCGCGAGGCCGAGGACCTGTCGGCCACCCTCGGCTCGTTCCTCGACCCCGGCGAGGTGGCCTACTACCCGGCCTGGGAGACGCTGCCGCACGAGCGCCTCAGCCCCCGGTCCGACACGGTCGGCCGCCGGCTGCACGTGCTCCGCCGGGTCACCGGGCAGGACGAGGAGGCGGCTCCGCGGGTGGTGGTCGCGCCCATCCGCAGCATGATCCAGCCGCAGGTCAGGGGGCTGGCCGACCTGCGCCCGGTGCGCGTCGTGGTGGGGGAGGACACCGACCCCGACGACCTGGTCAAGGCGCTGGTCGCGGCCGCCTACAGCCGCGTGGACATGGTCGAGCGCCGGGGCGAGTTCGCGGTCCGCGGCGGGATCGTCGACCTGTTCCCGCCCACCCTCGAGCACCCGGTGCGGATCGACTTCTTCGGTGACACCGTCGAGGAGATCCGTCTCTTCGCCGTGGCCGACCAGCGCTCCGGGGAGGAGACGCTGCCCTCGGTGGTGGCCCAGCCCTGCCGGGAGCTGCTGCTCACCGAGGACGTCCGCGGCCGCGCCGCCGCCCTGGTCAGCGACCAGCCCGAGCTGGCCGAGATGCTGAGCAAGATCGCCGACGGCCAGGCGGTGGAGGGCATGGAGTCGCTGTCCCCGGTCCTGGTGGACGGCATGGAGCTGCTGGTCGAGGTGATGCCGGCCGACACCCTGGTGGTCGTGCAGGACCCCGAGCTGGTCCGCACCCGCGCCCACGACCTGGTCCGCACCTCCGACGAGTTCCTGCACGCCTCCTGGGCCGGCGCGGCCGGGGGCGGTGCGGCGCCGATCGACCTCGGTGAGTCCGCCTACCGCTCGCTGGCCGACGTCCGCGCCTGCGCCCGCGACCGCGGCCAGGGCTGGTGGAGCTTCTCCTCCTTCAACGCCGGACCCGAGGGCGGCGACGGGCTCCCCGTCCGCACCGAGGACGGCGAGATCGTCGACCTCTCCGCCAGCGAGGGCCTCGCCAGCGTGCCGACCCGCAGCGTGGACGCCCGCGCGATCGACTCCTGGCAGGGCGACACCGAGGCGATGGTGGCCGAGGTGGCCCGCGGGGTCCGCGCCGGCTGGCGGATCGTGATGACCGCCGAGGGTCACGGCCTGATCGAGCGGATGCGCGAGGTCCTCAACGACTCCGACATCAGCGCCCGGGTGCTCGACGGCCTGCCCGACGTGCCCGAGGAGCAGGTGGTCAGCCTCGTCACCTCCGAGCTGCGGCACGGCTTCCGGATGGAGTCCACCCGGCTGGCCGTGCTCACCGCCGGTGACCTGTCCGGCCAGCGGGCCGCCGACAAGTCCCAGCGTCGGATGCCGGCCCGCCGCAAGAACCAGATCGACCCCCTGCAGCTGGTCTCCGGGGACGCGGTGGTGCACGAGCAGCACGGCGTCGGGCGCTACGTCGAGATGGTGCAGCGCACCGCCGGCGGGGCCACCCGGGAGTACCTGGTGATCGAGTACGCCCCCTCCAAGCGTGGGCAGCCCGGCGACCGGCTCTACGTGCCGATGGACCAGCTCGACCTGGTCACCCGCTACGTCGGCGGGGAGAGCCCGACGCTGGACAAGATGGGCGGCGCGGACTGGAGCAGGCGCAAGACCCGGGCCCGCAAGGCCGTCCGCCAGATCGCCGGCGAGCTGATCCAGCTCTACGCCGCGCGCCAGGCCACCCGCGGCCACGCCTTCAGCGCCGACACCACCTGGCAGCGCGAGCTGGAGGACGCCTTCGGCTTCGTCGAGACGCCGGACCAGCTGGCCACCATCGAGGAGGTGAAGAAGGACATGGAGCAGATCATCCCGATGGACCGGCTGATCTGCGGCGACGTCGGCTACGGCAAGACCGAGATCGCGGTCCGGGCGGCGTTCAAGGCCGTCCAGGACGGCAAGCAGGTCGCCGTGCTGGTGCCCACCACCCTGCTGGTGCAGCAGCACACCCAGACCTTCGCCGAGCGCTACGCCGGCTTCCCGGTCACGGTCGCCCCGATCAGCCGCTTCCAGAGCGACGCCGAGACCAAGGCCACCCTGGCCGGACTGGCCGCCGGCTCGGTCGACGTCGTGGTCGGCACCCACCGGCTGCTCTCGGGGGAGGTCAAGTTCAAGGACCTAGGGCTGGTCGTGGTCGACGAGGAGCAGCGTTTCGGGGTGGAGCACAAGGAGGCGCTGAAGCGGCTGCGCACCCACGTCGACGTGCTGGCCATGTCGGCCACGCCGATCCCGCGGACGCTGGAGATGGCGGTCACCGGGATCCGCGAGATGTCGACCATCGCCACCCCGCCGGAGGAGCGGCACCCCGTGCTGACCTTCGCCGGACCCTACGACCGCGGCCAGGTGGCGGCGGCGATCCGGCGCGAGCTGAGCCGCGAGGGTCAGGTCTTCTACATCCACAACCGGGTGCAGAGCATCGACCGGACGGCGGAGCAGATCCGCGAGCTCGTCCCCGAGGCCCGGGTGGTCACCGCCCACGGCCAGATGGGGGAGGCACGGCTGGAGCAGGTGATGATCGACTTCTGGGAGCGGCGGGCCGACGTGCTCGTGTGCACCACCATCGTCGAGGCCGGACTGGACATCTCCAGCGCCAACACGCTGCTGATCGAGCGCTCCGACCTGCTCGGGCTCTCCCAGCTGCACCAGCTCCGCGGCCGCGTCGGTCGTGGTCGCGAGCGCGGCTACGCCTACTTCCTGTACCCGCCGGACAAGCCGCTGACCGAGACCGCGCACGACCGGCTCGCCACCATGGCCGCCCACACCGACCTCGGTGCCGGCATGCAGATCGCCATGAAGGACCTGGAGATCCGGGGGGCGGGCAACATGCTGGGCGGTGAGCAGTCCGGCCACATCGCCGACGTGGGCTTCGACCTCTACATCCGGCTGGTCGGGGAGGCGGTGGCGGACTACCGCGGCGACGGCGGCGAGCCCGAGCCGGAGATGCGGATCGAGCTGCCGGTCGAGGCCCACCTGCCGGTGGACTACATCGAGTCCGAGCGGCTGCGGCTGGAGATGTACCGCCGGATCGCCGAGGTGCGCAGCCAGGAGGACATCACCGCCATCGTGGCCGAGCTGCGGGACCGCTACGGCGCGCCCGGCGGGTCGGTGCTGACGCTGCTCGAGGTGGCCCGGTTCCGGCTGCTCGCGCGTGCCGCCGGTCTCACCGAGGTGGTCAGCCAGGGCAACTACGTCCGCTTCGGTCCCTTCGAGCTGCCCGAGTCCAGGGTGCTGCGGCTCAAGCGGCTGCACCCGGGCTCGGTGATCAAGGAGACCGCCGGTTTCGTGCTGGTGCCGCGGCCACGGGCCTCGCTCGGTCAGGCGGCACCGACGGGGGAGCAGCTGCTCCAGTGGTGCAACCAGGTGGTCCGCGACGTCTTCGCCGGCGAGCCGGTGGCCGCGTGAGCGTCCCGGTGCTGACTAGGATCGGCCGCGACGACGTCGACGACGGACGGGGAGCAGGCGTGCGAGGAACGACGAAGCAGCATCGGCAGGCGGACCGACGACGCTCCGGGGTGGTGCGGGCGACGGCCGTCGGCGTGGTGGCCCTGCTGGCGCTGGCCGGCTGCGCCCGACCGCCGTCCTCGGCCGCCGAGGTCGGGGACACCACGATCAGCAACGCGACCGTCGACAGCACGGTGACCGGCGTGGCCCAGGCCCTCGGTGCGGAGCCGGGTGAGATCAACCGCAAGGCCGTCTTCGCCTCGCTGGTGCAGGGGGCCGTGGTCCAGGAGGTGGTGGCCGACCAGCAGGAGGCCGGCCGCGACCTGACGGTGACGGGCCCGGAGCGCACCGCGGTCGTGCAGGCCCAGCCCCAGCTCCAGGAGCTGCTCACCGTGCCCGAGGCCGCCCCGCTGGCCGAGGCGCTGATCGACTTCACGGTGGTGCAGCAGCGGATGGGCTCGGAGGCGTTCCAGGAGGCGTTCTTCGCCGTCCCGGTCGAGGTCAACCCGCGGTGGGGGACCTGGGACCCGGCCTCGCAGGAGGGTCTGACCGGCACCGGCTCGCTCTCGGTCGAGTCCTACACCGGGTGAGTGCTCCGACCGCGGGTCCCGGGCCGCTGGCCGAGGTCACCCGCTTCGTCGAGGTGATGACGCGGCTCCGCCGGGAGTGCCCGTGGGACGCCGAGCAGACCCACGAGAGCCTGGTCCGCTACCTGGTCGAGGAGACCTGCGAGGTGGTGGAGGCCATCGAGGACGGCTCCGACACCGACCTGCGTGAGGAGCTCGGCGACCTGCTGCTCCAGGTGGTCTTCCACGCCACCATCGCCGCCGAACGGGGCACCTTCACCCTCGACGACGTCGCCCGGGAGGTGGCCGACAAGCTGGTGGCCCGCCACCCCTACGTCTTCGCCGGCTCGGACCTGCCGCCTGACCTGGAGGGCAGCTGGGAGCAGCGGAAGCGGACCGAGAAGGGGCGGACGTCCGCCCTCGACGGCATCCCCGCCCGGCTCTCCGCGCTGACCCGCGGGCACAAGGTGGTGTCCCGCACCCGCTCCCACGGCGTCGACGTCGCCCTGCCCGCCGACCCGGTCACCGAGGACGAGCTGGGGGACGGGCTGCTGGCCCTGGTCGCCCGCGCCCAGGCGTCCGGCCTCGACGCCGAGCAGGTCCTGCGCGGCCGGCTCCGGGCCCTGGAGACCGAGGTCCGCACCACCGAGTGAGCCGGCCCAGGCCCTCCTCGAGTCACGTCCTCAGCGCGGCTCCTCGGCAGTCCCTCGCCACGTCGTGATGGGCGAGGCGGTTGGCTGGAGGATCTCTCCAGACGAGGACCGACGGGGGCGGTACCGAGCTCGTGGGTCAGACCCCTCTCGTGCGCACGGCGTCTTCCGCAATGCCGGTTCACGAGCGGATCGGACCTGGATACGCGTCGGTGTGCCGCTGTGACGGTATGGCGGAAGGGTGCCGCCGTACCTCCACCCCCATCCGACGTGCCCGCCGTCGCGGGGGCGACTCGCCGCGAGTGGTCCCACGGCGGAGGGTCGAGGCGACACCTCGAGGCAACTCGCCACTGGGCGTGGTGGCGTCCGTGACCCTTCAGGCGTCAGGCGTCAGGCGTCAGGGGCTGGGCCCAAGCGCCCGACAAGCCGTCCACGAGCCTGATGGGCTCCCAGGTGCAGGTTCTGACGGGGGGTCAGGCGTCGAGGGGCTGGCACACGCCCCGGCGTCCGGCGTCGCGGTGGCTGGGGTAGAGGTCGGGGGCGGCGGTCCAGCACCCAGCGGGCGACGTCGAGGTGCTGCAGGACGCTCATCGCCACCAGCACCCGCTCGTGGTCCGCGGGCAGCGTCAGGCCCGCCGCCGAGGCGAAGCCCCTCAGCTCGGCCCGGGTGACCAGACCCTCGCCCACCCCCGGGTGCACCCGCTGCAGGTCCGTCCACGGCGTCGGACCCGTGGTCGCTGCCCCAGTCGATCAGCACCGCTGGCGCGGACGTCCCCGCGGCAGCAGCCGGTCGTCCCCGTCGAGCTGGTCCAGGTGCCTGCGCCAGGCCAGCGGCAGGTCCCGACCGAACCGGGCGAAGACCCCGTCGGGAGCGTCGTCGCGAGGGATGCCGCCGGCCGCCGCGGCGTGGCGCCCGAGCCAGGTCCACGACGTCTCCGGCTCCAGCGGGCTCTTCCCGACGTGCGTCAGACCAGGGCCTCGACGTCCTCGCCGGAGAGGAGGCTCACGCCTGGTCAGCCGCCGCCCACGCGGGCCCGCGTCCACGCGGTTCGCCCGGCCGGACCCCTCCCAGCGGACCAGCGGCGACGTGGTTCGACATCACCGGCGCACTGGTCTCAGACCACCCCGGGCACTGGTCCCGCACCACCGGCCGGAGTTCACCTGCCGGTCGGCGACCCGCTGCCCGTGGTCGGCTGGTGGGGCCTCGGACAGGTCTACGCTGGGCCGCGGAGACCGAACGAACCGGGGCGGTCAACGACCTCGCCTCGGCCCCGACCGAAAGGCCCTACGTGTCCTACATCGAATTCGTCGACGCGCGCGAGATCCTCGACTCCCGAGGCAACCCCACCGTCGAGGTCCAGGTCATCCTGGACGACGGCTCCGAGGGTCGCGCCGCCGTTCCCTCCGGCGCCTCCACCGGCGCCTTCGAGGCGGTCGAGCTGCGTGACGGCGACGCCTCCCGCTACGGCGGCAAGGGTGTGCTGAAGGCCGTGGACAACGTCATCGAGACGATCTTCCCCGCCGTGCACGGTCTCGACGCCGACGAGCAGCGCCTGGTCGACCAGACCATGCTGGAGCTGGACGGCACCGACAACAAGGCCAACCTCGGCGCCAACGCCATCCTCGGCGTCTCCCTGGCCGTGGCCCGCGCCGCCGCCGAGTCCGCCGAGCTGCCGCTCTTCCGCTACATCGGCGGGCCGAACGCCCACACCCTGCCGGTGCCGATGATGAACATCCTCAACGGCGGCTCCCACGCCGACTCCGACGTGGACGTCCAGGAGTTCATGATCGCCCCGATCGGCGCGAGCAGCTTCCGTGAGGCCCTGGAGCAGGGCACCAGCGTCTACCACGCGCTGAAGGCGGTGCTGAAGAAGAGGGGCCTGGCCACCGGGCTGGGCGACGAGGGTGGTTTCGCCCCCAACCTGCCCCAGAACGTGGCCGCGCTGGAGCTGATCGCCGAGGCCGTCGGCAACACCGGCCTGACGCTGGGCACCGACATCGTGATGGCCCTGGACGTGGCCGCCTCGGAGTTCTTCGCCGACGGCGTCTACACCTTCGACAAGACCCAGAAGTCGGCCGAGGAGATGCTCGCGGTCTACCAGGACTGGATGCGCCAGTTCCCGATCGTCTCCATCGAGGACCCGCTGGCCGAGGACGACTGGTCCGGCTGGTCCGCCCTGACCGCCCAGCTGGGGGACAAGGTGCAGGTGGTCGGCGACGACCTCTTCGTCACCAACGTGTCCCGCCTGCAGCGCGGCATCGACGAGAAGGCCGCCAACGCCCTGCTGGTCAAGGTCAACCAGATCGGCTCGCTGACCGAGACCCTGGACGCGGTCGAGCTGGCCCACCGCAACGGGTTCCGCTGCATGATGAGCCACCGCTCCGGCGAGACCGAGGACACCACCATCGCCGACCTCGCCGTGGCCACCAACTGCGGCCAGATCAAGACCGGCGCCCCGGCCCGCTCCGAGCGGGTGGCCAAGTACAACCAGCTGCTGCGCATCGAGGAGGACCTCGACGACGCCGCCCGCTACGCCGGTGCCGCCGCCTTCCCGCGGTACACCGCGGTCTGATCGCAGACCCGATGGCCCAGCGACGCACCCCCCGCACCGGTCCGGCCCCGGGCCGGGGCTCCCGCTCGCCCAGCGCGAGCGGGACCCCCCGGACCCGGACCGCGGCCCGGACGCGCTCACGCACGTCCACCCGCGCGGCCACCCCGGCCGCGGTGCGGGGACCGTCGTCGCCGGCCAGCCCCGTGGAGCAGCCTCCCGTGGTCGTACCCCGCTTCGCCCGCTCGCTGGGGATCACCCGACGCGCGGTGGCGATGGTGGTGGTGCTGGCGGTGCTGGTCCTCTCCTACGCCTCCTCGCTGCGGATCTACCTCGACCAGCAGCGTGACGCCGCCGAGGCACGCGCCGAGATCGCCGTCACCGAGGCCCGGATCGCCGACCTGGAGGACCAGCTCGACCGCTGGGAGGACCCGGCCTTCGTCCGCGCCCAGGCGCGGGAGCGGCTCGGCTGGGTCGTGCCGGGGGAGACCGGCTACGTCGTGGTCGGGGCCGACGGCAAGCCCGTGGAGGGCGGCACCCGGATCGAGTCAGCGCGCCCCGACGGCGAGCAGCCCGCCGCCGACGCCTGGTGGGCGCGGATGGCCGGCAGCGTCGAGGCGGCCGACCACCCCGCCCCGCCGCCCAAGGAGGAGGCCACCGTGCCCGATCCCGACCAGCCCCGATGAGCGGGGACGAGACCGCGGGCACCCGCACCACCGACCGGCTGGAGCCGATGGACGAGGCCGACCGCGCGGCCGTCGGGGCCCAGCTCGGACGTCCGCCGCGCGGCGTCGCCGGGGTGGCCTGGCGCTGCCCCTGCGGCAAGCCCGGGGTGGTGGCCACCGAGCCGCGCCTGCCCGACGGCACACCGTTCCCCACCACCTACTACCTGACCTGCCCGCGCGCCACCGCCGAGTGCTCCCGGCACGAGTCCCGCGGCCTGATGGCGGAGATGACCGAGCGGCTGGGCATCGACGCCGAGCTCCGGGCGTCGCACACCCGGGCCCACGAGGCCTACCTCGCCGACCGGGCCCGGCTGGGTGAGGTCCCCGAGATCGCCGGGGTCAGCGCCGGGGGCATGCCGGACCGGGTCAAGTGCCTGCACGTGCTGGTCGGTCACGCCCTGGCCGCGGGCCCCGGGGTCAGCGTGCTCGGGGACGAGGCCGTGGCCGCCGTCGGGGAGTTCTGGCACCGACCCTGCCTGACCGAGGACGCCGGCCCGACCGGCGCCGCCGACGCCGAGGAGCCCCGATGACCACCCACCGCCGTTTCGCCGCCGTGGACTGCGGCACCAACTCGATCCGCCTGCTGGTGGCCGACGACGACGGCCACGGCGGGCTCACCCAGGTCGACCGCCGGCTGGAGATGGTCCGCCTCGGCCAGGGCGTCGACGCCACCGGGCAGTTCCACCCCGACGCGCTGGCCCGCACCTTCGCCGCCTGCGACGACTACGCCGCCGTGCTGCGCGAGCTGGACGTCCCGGCCGCGCACGTCCGCTTCGTGGCCACCTCGGCCGCCCGCGACGCCGGCAACGCCGAGGAGTTCTTCACCGGCGTCCGCTCCCGGCTGGGCGTCGAGGCCGAGATCATCACCGGGTCGGAGGAGGCGGTGCTGTCCTTCGCCGGCGCGGTCGGCGGCATCGGCGAGCACGAGGAGCCGGTGCTGGTGGTCGACATCGGCGGGGGCTCCACCGAGCTGGTCCTCGGCGAGGGGGGACGGATCCTGGCCGCCACCTCCCTCGACATCGGGTCGGTCCGGCTGCGGGAGCGGCTGCTGCACGGCGACCCGCCCAGCCAGGCCGAGATCCTCGCCACCCGCGAGCACGTGGACGCCCAGCTCGACGCCTCGGGCGTCCCGCTGGACCGCGCCCGCACCTGGGTCGGGGTGGCCGGCACCATGACCACGCTGTCGGCGGTGCAGCAGGGACTCCCGGTCTACGACCCGTCCAAGGTGCACGGCTCCACCATCGCCGTCGACGAGCTGTGCCTGCTGGCGGACTCGATCGTGCACCGGTCGGTGCGCCAGCTCCGCGACATCCCCTCCATGCACCCGATGCGGGCCGACGTCATCTCCGCCGGCGCGGTGATCGCCGAGCGCATCGCCCAGCGCGTCCAGGCCCCGGCGCTGACCGTCAGCGAGTCCGACATCCTCGACGGGATCGTGCTCGAGCTGGTCGGTCGCCCGGCCTGAGCCGGGCCAGCGGGCTGCGGGCAGCGGCCCGGTGGTCCTACGATCCCGGTGGTCCTACGATGCAGCCCGGGCCCCCGTAGCCCAAGGGCAGAGGCAGGCGGCTTAAACCCGCTCAAGTGTGGGTTCGACTCCCACCGGGGGCACTCGATGGACGGAGTTCGGGCCTCGTCGGCGTCCGTGCCCAGGTGACCCAGCATCGTCCCGGGGCAGCTCGTGATGACGACCGGTGGTGCTCACTGCTCGAGGCGCGGGGTGGGGACACCGAGCCGGCGTGCTTCGCGCACGGTGTCCTCGAGGACGGCGCGCGCCTCTGCGGTGTGCGGATCCGTGTGTGCCTCGAGGCTTCGGCGGGCGATCGGGATCAGCGCCGTCGCCCATCCGGAGGCCGCTGCGACCAGGAGGGGCAGCCGGTACGGCAGCAGGGCGCCGCGGTGCTGGCGGAGGTCGACCCCCCGGGCCTCGAGAACGGGCAGCAGCTCGCGCGTGGTCAGGAACGCGTCCCGGAACGCTCGACGGTCTCCGATCATGTTCGCCAGCGACCCGCTCCGCGCTGCCTGGGCGAACATGCCGGCGTCGGCGAGGAAGTGCAGCCACAGCCACCCCCGCATGTCGTTCTCCCGGCGGACGGCGAGGCCTGCCTGCCGGAAGGCGGCGAGCACCTCCTGCTCCCGCCGCGGCGGCGAGGCGTCGCTCCTCCCGATGACGACGGACGGCAACATCGCGCCCCACAGCACGCCGTCCTCCCGGAACCCGCCGCCCCCTCCCGGGAACCCGAACACGAGCCGATCTGCCGGGAGCGGCTGGACCGCGGCGAGCGGTTCCTCCCAGAGGTTGCCGAACACCAGCACGGTCGCCGCGCCGAGCCGAGGAGCCAGGAACGCCGCTGCCTCTGCGAGGCGATGGTGCCCGACGCTGAGCACGATCAGGTCGAACCCGTGTCCCGGGTCGAGGGACTCCCGCGACGGAGCCCGGAACGACTCCCGGACCCTCCGGCCGAACGGTCCCCGGCGCCCGTCGACCCAGTCCAGCTGCACCTCGTCCCCGTACTCCGCGGCCCGACCCGGGCGCACGTAGAACTCGACGTCGTGTCCGGCGGCGCCGAGCACGCGCCCGTAGATCGTCGCGATGACCCCGCGACCGAACATCAGGATGCGCATGACGGGCTCCCTCGATAAGGTGGAGAATGTCTCCGTTTAGGACGATATGGAGATACCCTCCACTTGTCAAGGAAGGACTCGCCGTGACCGACGGACGGGCGCTGCGGGCGGATGCGCGCCGCAACAGGGAGGCCATCGTGGCGGCTGCGCGGGACGTGTTCGACAGGGACGAGCAGGTGCGCTTCGACGACTTCGCGGCGCGGGCCGGTGTGGGGGTGGGGACGCTCTACCGGCACTTCCCCACCCGGGAGGCGCTGGCTGCGGCCGTGTACGAGGGAGAGGTGGCCGCGCTGCTCGACGAGGCCGGGGACCCGACCCGGTCGGCCGGCGAGAACCTCGTCGCCTTCCTCCGCGGCTTCGTCGAGCACGTGGTGGCGCACGCCGGCCTGGCACGCACGCTCGCAGCCGTCGTCGACCCGGCGGTGCAGGTCGCCGGCGGGAGCGAGCTCGAGCGCACGGTCGCCGACCTCCTGGCCAGGGGGGCCGCCGACGGCGACATCCGCGATGACGCGACCGTGGGGGCGGTGATGATCGTGCTCCACGGCATCGGGTCCGCGATCGAGCGACCGCTGTGGGCATCGGAGTCGCGAGCGGCTGTGGAGCTGCTGCTCGCCGGACTGAGAGCAGCCTGACCTCTCTCGTCAGGGCTCCGTCGAGGGGCCGGGGCTGTGCCCCTACCTGGCTAGACTCCCCGCCATGGCCCCGACGTCCTCGCCCGGACCGCACGCCCCGACCCGACGTCGTTCCCCGCTGAGGACCGTGCTGCTGGTGCTCGCCGGTCTGGTCGCGCTGGTGCTGGTCGCGGTGCTCGCGCTGGTGGGCTACGTCGCCCTCCGCCCGCTGAAGCCGGCCGACTACAGCCTGGCCAACAACGAGGTCGGGTACCTCGGGCAGCAGATCGACTTCGTCGGGCAGTCCGTCGCGAAGGCCACCACCGACCTCGGCTCGGGGGACCAGGCCGTGATCGAGGCCTCCGCCCAGGCCGTCCGCGACCAGGTGGGGGTGGCCGCCGACCAGGCCGCGGCGCTCAGCGACCTGCGCGCCGTGGACGACCCCGAGGTCGCGACCCAGGTCGGGGCGGTTCAGCAGGGTGTCACCGACATGCAGACCTACCTGCGGGGGTTCGCCGACGCGATGCTGCCCACCGCCGAGACCATCGCCGCCTGCGACACCTGGGCCGAGGACGAGGACACCGCGGTCGACTCCGGCGCCACCCGGGCCGAGGTCGAGGCCGCCGCCGAGCCCTGCCGCCAGATGGCCGGGGCGCTGCAGCAGCAGGGTGGTGGTGCCTGGTCCCAGCTGGCCGGGGCCCAGCTGGCCCGGGTGGACGGGGTGCTGGCCGTCTTCGAGCTGGTCGAGAGCGACCCCGACGACTTCGAGGCCCACTACGCGGCCGAGGCGGCGGCCCGCGAGGACTACCAGGCCGCGGTGGGGGAGGCCGACGCCGCCCTGGCCCAGGAGCTCGAGGCCGTCGGCTCGGCCGTCACCGACCCGCTCAACTCCCTCGGCCGGTACACCCAGGAGAGGGCGGGCGGCTGATCCCACCGGTTCTGGTGCGGCCCTCTACCATTGGGGTAGCAGTTCACTCACAGGAGGACTCATGTTCCGCAGCACCAACCCCGTCCTGACCAAGGACGCGGCCTTCGCGCCGGCCCAGCCGCAGGGCGGGTACGGCCAGTACTCCCCCTACCCGCAGCAGCAGCGGTCCGGCGGCCCGCAGGACCCGCGCCAGGGCTACGGGGCCGGCCCCGTCGACTCCGGCCCGCGGATGACCATGGAGGACGTGATCACCAAGACCTCGGTGATCATGGGTCTGATGATCCTGGTCGCCGCGGCCTCGTGGTCGGCCATCAGCTTCGGCATCCTCCCCCAGGAGGTCATGTTCCCGATGCTGGTCGTCGGTGGGCTCGGCACGTTCGTGTTCTCGATCGTGGTCGCCTTCCGCGCCCGGGTCACCCCGGTGATGGCGGTGGTCTTCAGCATCCTCGAGGGCATGTTCGTCGGCATGATCAGCCTCTTCTTCGAGTCGCTGTACGACGGCATCGTCGTCCAGGCGGTGCTCGGCACGCTGATCGTGGCCGCGGTGATGCTGGCGGCCTACCGCTTCAAGGTGATCCGGGTGACCCCGATGTTCACCAAGATCCTGTTCATCTCCACCATCTCCTTCGCCCTGGCCATGCTGGTCAACTTCGGCCTCAGCTTCGTCGGCATCGACCTCGGCCTGCGTGACGGCGGCACCGGTCCGGTCAGCCTGCTGGCCATCG
Organism: Auraticoccus monumenti; assembly: GCF_900101785.1. Classification (GTDB taxonomy): domain Bacteria; phylum Actinomycetota; class Actinomycetes; order Propionibacteriales; family Propionibacteriaceae; genus Auraticoccus; species Auraticoccus monumenti. Next base: position 2,261,234 of record NZ_LT629688.1, read on the forward strand.
GCGTCTCCATCCTGGGTGTCGTGCTGGCCTCGCTGAACCTGGTGCTCGACTTCGACCTGATCGACCGCGGTGTCCGCAACGGCGCCCCGGCCCGGCAGTCCTGGCTGGCCGCCTTCGGTCTGGTCGTCACCATGGTGTGGCTCTACACCGAGATCCTGCGGATCCTGTCCTACTTCCGTCGCTGATCCACGGCTCGCGGGCCCGTCACCCTCCGGGGTGGCGGGCCCGCGGTGCGTCCGGGCTCAGGAGTCGGTGCGGCAGTGCGCGTCGAGGGCCAGCCCGCTGACGCAGCTCTCCAGGTGGCGGTGCAGCAGCGCGCGCGCCCCACGGGTCCAGGACACGGTGTGCCAGTCCTCCAGCGGCACCCACCGGGCCGCGGAGGTGGTCCCGCCGACGTCGTGCACCACGGCGGTGCCGGGGTCGGGGCACCGGGCGGCGTAGATCAGCCGCACCGCGTGGAAGTCCTCCAGCACGCCGTTGGGGGCGTGCCCCACCCAGTGGTCGGACTGGACGTCGATCAGCACCGGGGACTCCAGCCGTTGCCCGGCCTCCTCCCACGCCTCCCGGACCACGGTGTCGGCGGGGTCCTCACCGGGCTCGATGCCACCGCCGGGCAGCCCCCACTGGCCCGGGACGCCGGTCTTGCCGGAGAACTCCGTGGCCAGGACGGCGGAGTCGCACAGCGCGATGGCGTAGGCGGCGGGCCGCTGACGCACCTGGGCGTCGCGGACCGCGTGCGGGCGCAGCCGCTGCTGGGCCGGGTGCGGCTCGTCCTCGAGCGGGGTCACCAGCAGGGTGAGCTCCAGACCGTCCTCGCGCTGGGTGGCGCAGAGGGCGCGCTGGACCGACCAGCCACGGGCCATCGCCCCGTGACGCGGGTCCTCGCCGTGCCCCAGACGGTGGCGGTACACGACATCCAGGGTGGCCACGGAGCGTCCCACGATGTCCATCCAGCCATCTTGCCTCACTCCTCACAACGCACCGGCGGAGGCGGCCGCGCGCCACGCGGGTGCCCCGGCCTACAGTGGGATCGTGCGCGTCGCCCTGGCCCAGGTCACCAGCGGGGAGGACCCTGCGGCCAACCTGGCGCTGGTGGAGGAGCGGGTCCGCGCCGCCGCCGAGCGTGGTGCGGAGCTGGTGGTGCTCCCCGAGGCCACCATGCGCGCCTTCGGGCACCGGCTGGACGACGTCGCCGAGCCCCTGGACGGGCCCTTCGCCACCGCGGCCCGGCAGATCGCGGAGCGCCACGGGGTGCAGCTGGTGCTCGGGATGTTCACCCCGGGGGAGCCGCGGCCGGGCTCGGAGCGGCGCAGCGTCACCAACACCCTGCTGGTCACCGGCCCCGGCACCCACCTGGGCTACGACAAGATCCACCTCTACGACGCCTTCGGGTTCACCGAGTCCGCCACCGTCACCGCCGGCACCACCCCGGTCACCTTCCGCTGCGGCGACGTGACCGTCGGGCTCGCCACCTGCTACGACGTCCGGTTCCCGGCCCTGTTCACCCGGCTCGCCGCCGCGGGGGCCGAGGTGGTGGTGGTCGGCGCGTCCTGGGGTGCGGGGGAGGGCAAGGCCGAGCAGTGGGACCTGCTGGTCCGGGCGCGGGCGCTGGACTCCACCTGCTGGGTGCTGGCCTGCGGCCAGTCCGACCCGGTGGCCGCCGGGGTCGCGGCCGTGGCGGGAGCACCCACCGGGATCGGGCGCAGCGCGGTGGTGCGACCGGACGGGACCGTGCTGGCCCGGGCCGGCGCCGGGCCGGAGCTGCTGGTGGCGGACGTCGACCCCGACACCGTCCGGCGGGTGCGCGAGCAGCTGCCGGTGCTGGCCAACGCCCGGCTCTGAGACAGGCCTCCAGGCCGAGGTGGGTCAGACCACGGCGACGGAGTGCCGCGGCGGCTCCCGGTACAGCGGGTAGAGCGGGCCCAGCACCCGGTCCGCGTCGGTGGGGGACCACCAGACCGGTCCGCCCAGGCGCTCCTCGGCCTCCGGGGTGAGCACCACCCGCTCGGAGTGGCGCTCGGTGCCCGAGGGCTGGCGGCGCACCAGGTCCAGGTCGGTGGCCAGCAGCCGGCGGGCACCCAGCTCCCCGACCCGCCCGTAGCTGAGGGTCTCCGCCTCCAGCCCGGTCACCACCGTCTTGGCGACCACCACGTCGCCGTGGCGGGAGCGGGCGGTGAGCACGTCGTGGGTGAGGTCGTCGGCGGCCAGGTGGCCGAGCACGTGCTGGAGCTGCTCCTCGACGCCCGGACCGGGCACCGGCTCGACGGTGACGTCGGAGAACGCGACGGTCCGGCTCCGGTCCGGCGCGGTCAGGGCGGTCAGCCCCGCGGTGCCCAGCCCGGCCCAGGCGGTCAGGGCCTCGTGCGCCCGGGCCTCGCCGGCGCCGCTGCCGAGCGCGGACCAGTAGCCCTCCGGCGCGATCGCGCGGGCCCGCTCCGGGTCGCCGAAGCAGAACGCCTTCCGCGCCCGGGAGTTGGCGTACTCCAGCAGCGCCTTGGTCAGGCTCTCGACGGCGTCGGGGGCGGCCGCCTCGCCGCAGCCGGTGACGAGGATCGCCTGCGACGGGGAGGCGTCCACCCCCATCACGTAGGTGGAGACGACGCCGAGCTCGGTGCCGGCGTGCTTGAGCACCGGTTCGACGCCGAGGTCGCGGAAGGCGTCGACCAGGGTGGTCAGCTCCTGCGGGAGGGTGGCCTGGTCGATCTCGGGGGAGAGGTGGTCCAGGGCCCGGAAGCGGGTGGCGTTGGTGTGGCGCTGCAGCAGCTCCAGCAGGCCGTGCAGCAGGGGCCGCGAGTCGTCCAGCCCGGCACCGAGGCCGTTGGTGATGGGGGTGATCAACGGGGTCCCGCCGTCGAGCTCACCGACCTCGCTGGCCACGTACTCCAGCGGCACCCAGACGCTCTCCCCGTCAGGCACCCGCTCCAGCGGCACCCAGCTCAGCTCCAGCTCCTCGGTCCAGGGCGAGCCGACCGGGAGGCACAGGGTCCGGGGGTCCACCACCCGGTCGGCCCCCTCCCGGGCCACCAGCCGGCGCCGGCTGGCGCGGACGGCTGACGGTCGCAGCCGGGCCACGTGGCGGGCGGCGAAGGCGCCCTCGGCCAGCTCGCCCAGGCCGCTGAGGACGGCGGCCTCGACGGTGCGCCCGTAGCCGTTGCCGGCGTGCGCGGTCCGGCCGTCGACGACCAGCGAGCAGCTGGTGACCGGGACGCCGAGGCGGTCCAGACCGTCCAGGCGGAGCTCCACCAGCTCACCGATGGGGGCCAGCGCGCTGCGGTACAGGTCGATCAGGGTCTGGGCGTCGGGCTCGGCGGAGGTCACTGTCGTAGTGTTCACGACGGTGCCGGCCCCGACGTCGTCGGGGCGCACCCGGAGCAGCGGAGGAGCCGGCGATGGAGCTCGGGGAGGTCATCCTGGCCCAGACCGCGGCCGCGGTGGGGGTGCCCGTGCTGCTGCCCCGCACCCCACCGCCCAGCACCGACCCGCGGCTGCTGCACGAGCTCTACCTGGCCCAGTCGACGCGTGGTGCGGAGCTGGTGGACGGGGTGGCCGGGCCGGACGGGCGCCGCGACGTCCCCGAGGGGTCCGTGCTCGCCCTCAACTTCCACGACGTCCCCGCCGAGCACCGGCCGGTGGTGCGTGAGCAGCTGCGCCGGGTGGCCGACCTCGGCCCGAACCTCCTCGACGACCCGGGGACGTCAGCCGGCTCGGTCCTGGTCGTCTTCTACGACGGCTACCGGGAGGCGGGGCTGTTCGGTGCCGAGGAGTGCGAGCGGCTCGGCATCCGCGCGCTCTTCCTGCCCGTCTTCACCAGCAGCCACCCCGCCTGGACCGGGCTCACCCCCGACGAGCTGGCCGCGGTGGCCGCGGTCCACCCGCTGGGCTTCCACACCGACAGCCACCGCTCGGGGGAGGAGATCGACGTCGCCTCCCTCGAGGACGAGGTGCACGAGCCGGTGCGACGGCTGACCGCGGCCGCCGGCACCGCGCCCCTGTTCGGGGCCTACCGCGGTGGCGGGCGGTTCGACCCGGGTCGCCCGGCCGACCGGGTGCTGCAGGAGCTCGGTGTGCGCTGGTGGTTGTCGAACTGGTCCCTGGAGCCGGTGCCCGACGCCGGCTGACTCAGCCGCGCACCGCCTCCAGCACCGTCTCGGTGACGAGCCGCGGCGCCGTCTCCGGCAGCCAGTGCGACTCGTCGACCTCGAGGAACCGGTACGGCCCGGTCACGTGGTCGGCGGTCGCCTCGGCTGCCCAGCGGCCGAGCGCCGTGTCGCGACTTCCCCAGAGGTAGACCGTGGGCACCGTCACCGACCGGCTGCCCGACGTCCGTGGCCGTCGGCGGCCCCGGCCCGGCACCACCAGCGCGCGGTACCAGGCCAGGGCACCGGTGAGCGCGCCCGGTGCGGCCATCCGCGCGGCGTACTCCCGCGCCCAGGGGTCCGGCAGCCCGGTGGACCGCAGCATCGGCGCCAGCAGCCGGCGCAGCACCAGCTCGGGCAGCACCGGCACCTGGAACAGCCCCATGTAGAGCGAGCGCAGCGGCTGCCGCGAGCGGGTCATCGCCCGGGTCAGCGCGGCCGGGTGCGGGGTGGAGAGGACGGTCAGCGACGCCACCCGCTCCGGGGCGGTGGTGGCCAGCTGCCAGGCCACCGCCCCGCCCCAGTCGTGCCCGACCACGTGCGCCCGCTCTGCACCGAGGGCGTCCAGCAGCGCCGTCACGTCGGCCACCAGCTCGCGGCCGCGGTAGGGCGCCCGGCCGGCGGGGCGGGCACGGGGGGAGTAGCCGCGCTGGTCGGGGACCACGCAGCGCACCCCCGCCGCAATGAGTCCCGGCAGCACCTCGCGCCAGCTCGTCCGGTCGCCGGGGAACCCGTGCAGCAGCACCACCAGCGGCCCGTCCTCGGGGCCGACGTCGGTGACGTCGAACCGCAGGCCGTCACGGGTGTACTCGGTGAGGCGTCCCATCCCCTGAGCCTAGGTGGGGTCGGCCAGGACCCTCGGGGACGGCACGGACCCTGGTGGCAACCCGGTTCCCGGCAGGACGGCGTCCGCACGGGGTGCCGGGGCCTGCCGCTCTGAGGGGCTCCTCGATGCCGTCCCGGGAGCCGGGGTCAGCTCCCCGGCCCGCTCCGACGTACCCCGACCCTGACCTGGATGTGACCGCCGACGGCCGACGCGGACCTGACCCGGTCGCAGTCGCGTTCCACCGCCGTCCAGGGGTGCGCCTCGATGTCGGCGCCACCGAGGGCGCAGGCGGCTCGGGCCAGCCGGTCGAGCGCGACGGAGCGGCCGACCGGTCGCTGCATGTCCACCACGGCCAGCCGCGCTCCTGGCGCCGCCACGGCCAGCACCCGCTCCCAGGCCGCGGGCCAGTGCGGCATCAGCGACAGGCTGTAGGTGGCCAGCACGGCGTCGAACCGGCCACCGGCCAGCGCCACCAGCTCGACCGGGTCGACCGCGGCCGCGTCGGCCTGGACCAGCTCGGTGGCCAGACCGCGAGCGCGGGCGCGCGCCAGCATCTGCGGGCTGCTGTCCAGCCCCACCAGCCGGCCGCCGGCCCCGATCGCGGTGCGCACGCCTTCGTGGTTGAGGCCGGTGCCGCAGCCGACGTCCAGGACCCGCTCGCCGGGCCGCAGCCCCAGCATCCCCAGCGCCAGCCGTCGGCCGCGGCGGTAGACCGGCTCACCCGACACCAGGTCGTACACCGGTGCCACCCAGCGGTAGCGGTCCGCTCTCCCCATGAGCCCATGTTCGCAGTTGTTACCGTGAGCCATGCCCACGTCCTCCGCACGGCCCGACGAGGTGGAGCTGGTCGTGGTCGGTGGCGGCACCGCCGGCATCCTGACGGCGACCACGGCCGCCGCCCTCGGGGCGCGGGTGGTGATGATCGAGCGTGCGCCGGCCCCCGGCGGGGACTGCCTGTGGACGGGCTGCGTGCCCTCGAAGTCGCTGCTGTCCGCAGCCCGCAGCGTCGCGGCGGTGCGGGCCGGGGCCCACGGACTGCCCGGCGCCACCGGCGACGTCGACCTCGGCTCGGTGCTCGCGGCCGTGCAGGCGGCGATCGACCGGATCGCCCCGGACGACTCGGTCGAGACGCTGACCGCGGCCGGGGTCGAGGTCCGGCGCGGGACCGCCCGCTTCACCGGCCCGCGGTCGCTGGAGGTCGACGGCGTCCCGGTGGGTTTCGACCAGGCGGTGGTGGCCACCGGTTCCGAGCCGAGGCTGCCCGCCGTGCCGGGCCTGGCCGAGCTCGCCCCGCTCACCTCGGACACGGTGTGGGGGCTGGAGACGCTGCCCGCCCGGTTGCTGGTCCTCGGCGGCGGCAGCATCGGCTGCGAGCTGGCCCAGGCCTTCGCCCGGCTCGGCTCCCACGTGGTGCTGGCCGAGGTCGGTCCACGGCTGCTGCCCCAGGAGGACGCCGACGCGGCCGAGCTGGTGCGCCACGCGCTGACCTTCGACGGGGTGGACGTCCGCTTCGGGGCCGCCGCGGTCGGCGTCACGGCGGGTGGAGTCACCCTCGCCGACGGGTCGACAGCGCGCGCGGACCGGGTGCTGGTGGCGGTCGGCCGCTCCCCGCGCACGGCCGGCCTCGGGCTGGAGGCGGCCGGCGTGGCGGTCGACGGTCAGGGCCGGGTGCTGGTCGACGACCACCTGCGCACCAGCAACCCCGCGGTGTGGGCCGCCGGCGACGTGACACCGCACCCGCAGTACACCCACCTGGCCGGCGTGCACGGCAGCGTGGTGGCGGCCAACGCCGTGCTCGGGCTGCGGCGACGGGCGTCCGCGGTGCTGGTGCCACGGGTCACCTTCACCGACCCGGAGGTGGCCGCGGTCGGGCTGTCTCCCGAGCAGGGCCGGACGCAGGGCCGCCGTGTGGTCCGGGTGGAGCACCGGGCGGTCGATCGGGCCGTGGCCGAGCAGCGGACCGACGGCTTCACCACCCTGGTGCTGGACCGTCGCCGGCGGGTGGTCGGAGCGCTCGTGGTCGGTCCTCGGGCGGGTGAGACGATCGGCGAGGCCGCGTTGGCCGTCCAGAGACGGGTCAGCGTCTCGGCGCTGGTCGGGGTCACCCATCCGTATCCCACCTTCAACGACGGCCTCTGGAACGCCGCGGTGGGGGAGTACCGGTCGTGGTTGGGCGGACGTCCGGTGCGCAGCGTCCTGGACGCGCTGCGCCGGATCCGCCGGGCCCGACGGCAGGCCGGGCGACGCCTCGGATGAGCGAGGGCGTGCGACGTGCCCGCAGTGACCGGTCCTCACGTGACGAGCACGGCGGCCGAGCGGCGCCGGTGGGTCGTCGCACGGCCTGGGCCCGGCCCCGCGCTGGCTACGATCAGGTGTGGCCCTGATCCCTGACGCCCTCTCCGGTGTCGCCCTGCTGCCCCGCGCGCTGCGGCTGCTCGCCCGACGTCCCCGGCTGCTCGGCCTCGGCCTGCTGCCGCCGCTGATCACCACCGTCGTCCTCGGTGCGCTGCTGGTCCTGCTGCTGATGAACCAGGAGGCGCTGGTCGGGCTGGTCACCGGCTTCGCCGACGACTGGAGCCCGGGCGCGGCCCAGGCCCTGCGCTGGGTGGTCGCCGCGGCCCTGGTGGTGGGAGCCGTCGCGGTGTGGATCCTCACCTTCAGCGCGCTGACGCTGGCCATCGGCTCACCGCTGTACGACCGGATCGCCGAGCAGACCGAGGAGCTCGCCGGGTCCCCGCCGGAGCCGGTGGAGGAACCGCTGAGGGTCTCCGTCACCCGGTCGGTCCGCCAGTCGCTGGGGCTGGTGGCGCTGTCGCTGCTGCTGGCCGTCCCGCTGTTCCTGCTCACCCTGATCCCGGTGGCGGGCACCGTGCTGGGACCGGTGGCCTCGGCCTGCGTCGGCGGCTGGATGGTCACCACCGAGCTGGTCAGCGGTGCTCTGGAGCGACGCGGGCGGACCAGCCTGCGGGAGCGCTGGGCGCTGATGCGCGGCCAGCGGGCGCGGGTGCTGGGCTTCGGGGTGCCGGTGTTCCTGCTGCTGGCCCTGCCGCTGGTGGCCATCTTCGTGTTCCCGGTCGCCGCGGCCGGCGGCACCCTGCTGGCCCGCGAGCTGGTCGGTGAGGGTCAGCGCCGGGACACCGTCGACGCCCGCTGACCTCAGCGGGGCTCGTGGTCGGTGACGCAGCAGGTGGTGCCCACCGGGTCGCGGAGGACCGTCCAGCCCCGGCCCGGACCGGCGACGGTGGCCCCGAGGGCGACGTGGCGGGTCACCTCGGCCTCCCTCGCCCCGGAGGAGGTGCGGAGGTCGAGGTGGGCGGTGGTGGGCCCCTCGCCCTCGTCCAACCGCTGCACCAGCACCTGCACGGGCTGCTCGGCTGGCGGCAGCAGGGCGGTGAGCTCCCGGGACTCCTGGTGACGTCGTGACCAGCCGGTCAGCTCGGCCCAGAACCGGAGCTCCTCGTCGTGGTGGTCGGGCGGGGCGTCTAGGCAGACCTGCGGCCCGTCCCGGGTCGTCGACGTGCAGCTGGAGGCTGACGCGGGCGGACCCGGCGTCGACCCGCCGCAGCCGGAACGAGGGGTCGCCGTCGACGGGCAGCAGGGTGGTGGTCCCGCCGGGGGAGGTCGACCGGGTGGTCGCGGTGACCGCCGCCCAGAACTCCGCCGCCGGCTCGAGGTGGGCGTCGGGGAGGTCGAGCAGGACGGTCGTCCAGGTGATCCGCACCCGCCCGGTGTGGCCACCCGGCGCGGCGCCGTCGAGGGTCGCGGGCGGACCCGAGAACGTAAGTTACCGACGAGTAGCAACGAGTTGTACGCTGCCGCTGTGAGCGACTTCACCGAGATGTATCGGCCCAACGACGAGCACGATGCCTTCCGCGCCGCGGTGCGCGAGGTCTGCGACGCCAAGGTGGCCCCGAATGCCGCCGAGGCCGACGAGCGGGCCGAGTTCCCGCAGGCCTCCTACGACGCCCTGCGCGCCTCCGACCTGCACGCCCCTCACGTCCCCGAGGTCTACGGCGGTGTCGGTGCCGACGCGCTGGCCACCTGCATCGTGATCGAGGAGGTGGCCCGCGCCTGCGCCTCCACCTCCCTGGTCCCCAGCGTCAACAAGCTGGGCACCATGCCGTTGCTGCTCAGCGGGTCGGAGGAGCTGCGCCGGGAGCTCCTGCCCCCGGTGGCCTCCGGGGAGGCGATGTTCTCCTACTGCCTGTCCGAGCCCGAGGCGGGCTCCGACGCGGCGTCGATGCGGACCCGCGCGGTGGCGGAGGGGGACTCCTGGCGGCTGGACGGCGTCAAGCGCTGGATCACCGGCGCCGGGATCTCCCGGTTCTACACCGTCTTCGCCGTCACCGACCCCGACGCGGGCAAGCGCGGCATCAGCGCCTTCGTGGTCAGCAGCGAGGACGACGGCGTCTCCTTCGGCGCCCCGGAGAAGAAGCTGGGGATCCGGGCCTCACCCACCCGCGAGGTGTACCTGGACCGTGTGCTGGTCCCGGGCTCGCGGATGATCGGCGCCCCGGGCACCGGCTTCGCCACGGCGATGAAGACCCTCGACCACACCCGGGTCACCATCGCCGCGCAGGCTCTCGGGATCGCCCAGGGCGCCCTCGACGTCGCGCTGGGCTACGTCAAGGAGCGGACCCAGTTCGGCCGGGCGCTGGCGGAGTTCCAGGGGCTGCAGTTCATGCTGGCCGACATGGGGATGAAGCTCGAGGCCGCCCGCCAGCTCACCTACGCCGCCGCGGCCAAGTCCGAGCGCGGGGACGCCGACCTCACCTACTTCGGGGCCGCGGCCAAGTGCTTCGCCTCCGACGTGGCGATGGAGGTCACCACCGACGCGGTCCAGCTGCTCGGCGGCTACGGCTACACCCGTGACTTCCCGGTGGAGCGGATGATGCGCGACGCCAAGATCACCCAGATCTACGAGGGCACCAACCAGGTGCAGCGGATCGTGATGGCCCGCCAGCTGCTGAGGCGGTGAGCGTCCGGGAGGGCGTCAGAGGGTCGTCATCCCACCGTCCACGGTGAACGTGGCCCCGGTCGCGTAGGCGGACTCGTCGCTGGCCAGGAAGACCATGATCCCCTCGACGTCCTCGGCCCGGCCGGGGCGCCCGAGCGGGATCCGGGACACGATGGCGGCCCGGTCGGCCTCGTTGCCGGAGATGGCGGTGACCAGCGGTGTCTCGGTGTAGCCGGGGACGACGGTGTTGACCCGGATCGACCGGGTGGCGTAGGCGGCGGCGACCGCGCGGGCCATCCCGTGCATGCCCGCCTTGGAGCTGCTGTAGGCGGTGAAGTCCTTGCCCTCCCCGTTCAGCGCCGTCGGCGAACCGGTGAGGATGATCGAGCCGCCGCGCCCGAGCAGCGCCCGGACGCCGTGCTTGAGGGTGAGGAAGGTGCCGGTCAGGTTGACCGCGAGGGTGCGCTGCCAGACCTCCAGGTCCAGGTCGGCGACCTGGGCGTCCTGCCCGAACAGCTGGACCCCCGCGTTCGCCACCACCACGTCGAGCTCGAGGCCCTGGTCGCGGACGGTGGCGAAGGCGGCCTCCACGCTCGCCTCGTCGGCCACGTCCAGCTCCACGCCGAGCGCGTCCGGCGCCTCCGCGGCCGCAGCCCGGGCCGCGTCGGCGTCCCGGTCGCTGAAGATGACCCGGGCACCCTCCGCCGCGAAGCGGAGCCCCACCCGCCGACCGATGCCCGACCCGGCACCGGTGACCAGCGCCGTCCTGCCCTGCAGCCGTTCAGGCACGGGGACTCCTCGTGTTCTCGGAGGGGCCGCGGTGCACGGCCACCGGTGGGGGCAGGAGCCGCGGCACGCTCACCGGTACTCCTCGAGGGTGGGCAGCAGCCGCGCGGCGGCGCTGTCCATGTGCACGCTCATGGCGGCTGCCGCCTGCTCCGGGTCACCGGTGGCCAGTGCGGTCAGGATCGTCCGGTGCTCGTTGCAGGTGAGCTGGGCGTGCCCGGTGTCGTTGAGCGCGCGCTCGACCCAGAGCCGGATCAGGGAGCGGACGCTCTGCAGCATCTCGTCCAGCAGGCTGTTGCCGGCGGCCAGGGCGATGGCCTGGTGGAACTTCATGTCCGCCGCGACGAACTGGTCGAAGCTCGCCTTGTTCGACTCCATCTCCACGAGGTAGCCGCCCAGCTCCGCGAGGGCCTCGTCGCTGATCACGCCCGCGGCCCGCCGGGCGGCCTGCACCTCGAGCCCGTGGCGGACCTCGATCAGCTCCTTGGTCTTCGGCGCGCCGATCAGCATGCCCCACGACAGCGTCTGGGGGAGGAGCTCGGAGGCCCGGCCGCGGAGGTAGGTGCCGGAGCCGGGACGCACCGTGACCACACCGAGCAGCTCCAGCGCGGCGAGGGCCTCCCGGATCGCGGACCGCCCGACGCCCATCGACGCGGCGAGCTGGCGCTCCGGGGGGAGGCGGTCACCGGGCTCGATCGCGTCGCCGGTGAAGTAGTCCAGCAGACGCCGCGCCACCTCCGCGACGGCGGTGGTGCTGGTGATGCTCCCGCCCAGGGCGATGGTCAGCTCGTCGGTGGTGACCGGACCGACGCCTGACGAACGAGATGGCATGGCGATGAGTCTACGCACGCGCTCTCCGTCCAAACTGGTCAACCGGTTGACAGGTGGACCAGAATAACTCACTCTTGATCACGAAGGAACCAGCACCTGCACCGACCCGGGAGTCATCGTGGACACCACCTCGACAGGCCGTCGCACCCCGCGACCGCACCGCCGTGCGGGTGCGTCCCGGCGGCGCGGGGAGGTCGGGCGATGACCATCGGGCTCGGCACCTACGCCTTCTTCTGGCAGTGGCACGGCACGGCGTCAGAGCCGCTCGGCCTGGTCGACATGATCAACAAGACCGCCGGCTGGGACGTCGACCTGTTCCAGGTCTGCGACTACCCCCTGATCGAGACCTACGACGCCGAGGCGCTGGCCGCCCTGCACCGCCACGCCGCGGAGCGCGGGGTCGAGCTCGAGCTCGGGACCCGGGGGATCACCCCCGAGCACCTGACCCGCTACCTGCGCACGGCCGAGGCACTGGGGGTGACGCTGGTCCGCAGCATGATCGGCGCCGACGAGCTCGACCAGGCGGCCCGCCTGCTCGAGCAGGTCGTGCCGGCCTACCAGGCCGCCGGCGTCACGCTGGCCCTGGAGACCTACGAGCAGATCCCCTCCGCGGAGCTGGTGCGGGTGGTGGAGGAGGTCGGGTCCCCGGCGCTGGGGATCTGCCTCGACCCCGGCAACTCCGTCGCCCGGCTGGAGCTCCCCACCGCCACCGTCGAGCTCACGGCGCCGCACGTCCGCAGCATCCACGTCAAGGACTTCACCTTCAGCCGTCGCGACGGCTGGGTCGGCTTCACCTTCGCCGGCTGCCCGCTGGGGGAGGGCCTGCTGGACCACCAGCACCTGGTCGGCACCGTCCGGCCCGACGAGCGGGGCATCAACCAGGTCGTCGAGCACTGGCTGCCCTGGCAGGGCGACAGCGCCACCACCATCCAGACCGAGGACCAGTGGACCGTCCACAACCTCTCCTACCTGAGGAGCCGCACCCCATGACCGAACAGCAGCTGACCGTCGCCGTGATCGGCGCCGGGGGGAAGATGGGCATGCGGGTGTCGGACAACCTGCAGCGCAGCGAGCACGACGTGCGCTACGTCGAGAAGTCACCCGCCGGCCAGGAGCGCACCACCGCCGCCGGGCGCACCCTCACCGACGCGGTCCAGGCCGTGGCCGACGCCGACGTCGTCATCCTGGCCGTGCCGGACGTCGCCCTCGGCCCGGTCTCCGCCGAGCTGGTGCCCGAGCTGGCGCCGGGCACCATCGTGCTCACCCTCGACCCCGCCGCCGCCTACGCCAACCTGCTGCACCAGCGCGACGACATCGAGTACGCCGTGGCGCACCCCTGCCACCCGTCGGTGTTCCTGCAGCGACGCACCGAGGCCGAGCTGAACGACACCTTCGGCGGCATCGCCGCCCCGCAGGACGCGGTCGCGGCGCTGGAGTCCGGTGACCCCGGCAAGCAGGCGGTCGCCGAGCTGGTCATCCGGCAGATGTACGCCCCCGTGCTCGACGTCCACTGGGTCACGGTCAAGCAGCTCGCCTACCTGGAGCCGACCCTGGTCGAGGTCGTGGCCTGCATGGTCGGCGCGCTGCTCGACGAGGCGCTCCAGGAGACCGTGCACACCGTCGGGGTGCCCGAGCCGGCGGCGCGGGCGATGCTGATGGGTCACGTCCAGGTGGCGCTGGCCAACGGCCTCCGCGGTGACAACCCCTTCTCCGACGCCTGTCTGATCGCCATGGACTACGGCCGGGACAAGATCATCAAGGAGGACTGGAAGTCGATCTTCGCCGACGACCAGCTCGACCACGTCCTGAAGAAGATGCTCCACCTCGAGCACATCCACCGCTGAGCCGCGCCGGGCGTCACGCCGCGCGGGCGCTGCCCGTCGCGACCGCGCCGCCGGTGGACACCCACCCACGAGAGAGCTGAGACCCATGACCCATCGACGTCGCCGGATCATCATCGACACCGACGCCAAGAACGAGGCCGACGACCAGTTCGCCATCGTGCACGCCCTGCTGTCCCCGACCCTGGACGTCCGGGGGCTCGTCGCCGCCCACTTCGGCACGGAGCGGTCCGACCGCAGCATGGAGGAGTCGCGTGAGGAGATCGACCTCCTGCTGCGGCTGATGGACCGGTCCGGCGAGGTGCCCGTGGCGAACGGGGCCGCCACCGCCCTGCCCGACGCGACGACGCCGGTCGACTCACCGGGGGCCCGGTTGATCATCGAGGAGAGCAGGAGCGCCACCGAGGGGGACCCCCTCTTCGTCACCTTCCTCGGCCCCCTCACCGACATGGCCAGCGCCATCCTGCTGGACCCCGCCGTCGTCGACCGCCCGGTCGTGGTGATCTGGATCGGCGGCATGGCGCACGGTGGCGTCGACCCCTCCTACGACGGCATCGAGTTCAACCTCCGCAACGACGTCACCGCCGCCAACGTCGTCCTCGACTCCGGCATCCAGCTCTGGCAGGTGCCGGCCGACGTCTACAGCGCGGTGTCGGTGAGCTACACCGAGCTCGAGGAGCGGATCGGCGGGACCAGCCGGCTCGCGGACTACCTGATCGAGCAGCTGGTGGAGTGGAACGCCACCTGGCACCCCGATCCCATCGAGTTCCGCTCCCTCGGTGACTCCCCGGCGATCTCGTTGGTCCTCAACCCGCGCGGCGGCTCGTTCCGCACCGTCCCCGCACCCCGGTTCGACGAGCAGGGCCGCTACGTCGCCGGATCCGGGCACCCCGTGCGGGTCTGCGAGTCCGTCGACGTCCGGTTCCTGCTCGAGGACATGTTCGCCAAGATCGGCAGGTTCGGCCGCGCGACGGCCTGAGCGGACCAGCACGCCACCACCCAGCTCGGCCGCCCAGTGCGCCGACCAGGTCAGCAAACAAAGGAGATTGTCATGACCAGCATCACCCGCCGGGGACTCCTCGGTCTCACCGCGACGGCACTGGCCGGCGCCGGGCTCAGCGCCTGCACGGGGACCTCTCCCGGCGCCAGCCCCGGCGGGGGCTCCGAGCCCGTCTCCAACAACCTGCGCCTCTTCACCTACGAGGACGACTCGACCATCGGCCTGCTCAAGGAGCAGATCGCGAAGTTCGACGCCGAGGCGGGCACCACGACCGTCGTGGACAGCCTGCCGGGCTCCGGCGCGGCGGTCTACCCCGACAAGCTGCGCACCGAGCTGCTGGGGGGCGAGGGCGCCGACATCTGGCGGATCTGGGGCGGGCAGATCGGGGCACCCTTCGCCAAGGCCCAGCAGGCCATGGACCTGGCGCCGTACTACAGCCAGTACGGCTGGGACACCTCGATCAACGCCGCCGCGGTCGAGGGCATGACCTTCGACGGGGTCAGGAGCGGGGTGCCGTTCGTCTCGCTCGGCATCGGGGCCTGGTACAGCAAGGACGCCTTCGAGGAGGCCGGCCTCAGCGGCCCGCCCACCAGCTACGCCGAGCTGGAGGAGGCCAACAGCCAGCTCCTCGCCGCCGGGATCACCCCGCTGGCCACCGGCGGCAAGTACGGCTGGCACGTCATGCGCCTGTTCGAGTACCTGCTGGAGACGACCGCCGGGCCGGAGCTGCACGACAAGCTGCTGGTGGGCGAGGAGACCTGGGACCGTCCCGAGGTCGTCGAGGCCTTCACCGCCTTCAAGAAGTGGCAGGACGAGAAGTGGATGCCGGAGGGCGCCCTCGGGCTCGACCCCGCCGACATCGAGCCCGGCTACGTGCAGGGGAAGGCGGCCTACAGCATCACCGGGCCGTGGACCGAGGCCCAGGCGATCATCACCGCCGGCGAGGACCCGGCCGACTTCGGCGTCTTCGAGCTGCCGACCGGGCACTCCCCGGCCCGTCACTCGGGGTTCGTCGAGGGCTACATGATCAACGCGAGCTCGGGCAACCCGGACAAGGCGGCCGAGCTGCTGAACTTCCTGGTGCAGCCCGAGACCCAGAAGGCGATGAAGATCTCCGCCTCGACCGTCGCCGGGGCCGAGCCCGACGAGGCCGACCTGCCGCTCTCCTACCAGTGGTCCCAGGGGGCGGGCCAGAACCCCTTCTACACCATCCAGGACCAGGCGTTCCCGAAGCGTCAGGCCGACCAGTACTTCGCCGTGCAGAGCGACATCCTGCAGGGTTCGGTGTCCCCGGCGGAGGCCGCCAAGCGGATGCAGGACATCGTCGCCGGCATGGCCGAGGGGTGATCCGCGGTCATGGCCGTCATCACTGCTGACGCAGCGGCCCCGCCGGCACCGAGGCGGGGCCGACGCCGACACGGTGGCCTGAGCCCGTGGCTGTTCGCCCTGCCGGCCCTGGCCGTCTACGCGGTGTTCCTGGTCTACCCCTCGATCACGTCGCTGTTCTTCAGCCTCACCGACTGGGACGGCCTCAGCCCGACGTACAACATCGTGGGGCTGCAGAACTACGCCGACATGGCCGAGGACCCCGTCATCTGGACGGCGCTGAAGAACAACGCCATCTGGACCGTGGTCACCCTCAGCGTGCCGATGGTGCTCGGGCTGGCCCTGGCGATCCTGCTGAACGGGAGGGTCCGCGGGAAGCCGGTGCTGCGGCTCATCTTCTACACGCCCGCCGTCCTGCCGCTGGTCTCGATCGCCTCGATCTGGGGGTGGTTGTACAACCCGCAGTACGGCGCCGTCAACGAGCTGCTCCGCCTGGTGGGGCTGGGCTCGATGGCCCAGCCCTGGCTGGGGCAGGACTCCACCGCCCTGGCCGCGATCATCGTCCCGGCCATCTGGCTCCGGGTGGGCTTCCCGATGCTGCTGTACCTCGCCGCGCTGCAGGGCATCGCGGCGGAGATGTACGAGGCCGCCACGGTCGACGGCGCGACGCGGTGGCAGCAGTTCTGGCACATCACCATGCCCAGTCTCCGACCGGCGCACTACATCGTGCTGGCCCTGTCCCTGATCGACTCCTTCAAGGTCTTCGACATGGTCTACGCCATGACCTACGGCGGTCCGGGGACAGCCACCCAGGTGATGGGGACGTGGATGTACGCCAACGTCTTCCAGTACTACGAGGCCGGTTACGGCACCGCCATCGCCGTCGTGATCACGGTGATCGCGGTCGTCGTCAGCATCCCCTACGTCCTGACCCAGACCCGGGAGCACTCCTCATGACGAGTCTCAACCAGACCACGGTCCCGGAACCCGTCGCGGCCCTCCCCGACGCGCGCCCCGGCGATCCCGGACCACCGCCGCGGCGCCCGGTCGGCAAGGGCGGCATCGGCCTCACCGTCGTGCTGGCCGTGGTGGCCGTGGTGTGGATCGCGCCCCTGGCCCTGCTGGTGATCACCGCGATCCGGCCGCTGTCGGACTTCGTGGGCAACGGGCCGCTGTCCTGGCCCCAGCAGCTCACCTGGACCAACTTCACCGACGCCTGGCGGATCGGGAACTTCAGCTCCAGCTACCGCAACAGCATCGTGCTGGCGCTGCTGAAGGTGCCGATCGGGGTGCTGATCTCGGCGATGCTGGCCTACGCGCTGAGCAAGCTGCGGATCCGCTTCGCCCGGTTCATCATGTTCGCGGTCTTCCTCGGGCTGACGATCCCGATCTACATCACGATCGTGCCGAACTTCATCACCCTGCGCAGCCTCGGTCTGACCGACAGCCTGCTCGGGCTGACCGGGCCGTACCTGGCCTTCGGCATCCCGTTCTGCGTGCTGGTGCTGCAGGCGTTCTTCCGGCAGGTGCCCGACGAGATCCTGGAGGCCGCGCGGATCGACGGGGCCGGGAACTGGCGGATCTTCTTCACGATCATGCTGCCGCTCTCGCTGCCGGCCCTGGTGACCGTCGCCATCCTGGACGGGGTGGCGACCTGGAACGAGCTGCTGATGGCGTTGATCATCCTGAACTCCGAGGACAGCAAGACCGTCCCGGTCGGGCTGCTCAACTTCCAGGGGCAGTTCGCCAACAACAACACCGGCCTCGCCGCGGGGATCCTGATCGCCGTCGTGCCGATCCTGATCATCTACGTCCTGCTGCAGCGCTACATCGTCAGCGGGCTCACCGCCGGCGCCACGAAGGGCTGATCACCACCCGAGCGACGGCGGTCCCGTCGCACCCCACGCCGACCGTCGTCGGCGACCGACCACCTGGAGGGAACCCGTGCTCGCACCCCAGTGGCAGGCCGTCGAGCTCAGGCTCACCGGGCCACGTCTGGACCAGCCCTATGTCGACGCCGACCCCTGGGTGGACTTCACCCACTCCTCGGGGGAGGTGGTGTCCCGGCCCGCCTTCTCCGACGGCGGGGAGCAGTGGGGTGTCCGCTTCGCCTCGGTGCACGCCGAGGGAACCTGGACCTGGCGTGTCCGCGGGGAGGGCTGGGAGCCGGTCACCGGCACGCTGACGGCGGCCCCGGCCCACGCCGACGCCCGGCACCCCGCCCTCCGGCACGGCTTCACCCGGCTCGCCGCGGGAGGCCGGGGCCTGGTCCACGCCGACGGCTCACCGGCGCTGGTGGTGGCCGACACCGCCTGGGCCATGCCGTGGCGCGCGACCGTCGAGGACGTCGGTCACTACGCGCGCGACCGTCAGCGCAAGGGCTTCAACGCGGTGCTGCTGATGACCGTGCAGCCGGACATGGGGGCGAGAGGTCCCCGGGGCAGGAACCTCGACGAGGGCTTCGAGGTGGGGTTCGAGGACCTGCCGCAGGGCCGGCTGACCCGGCTCGTCGTCGACTACTTCCGCTACCTCGACGACATCGTCGCCGTGCTGGTCGACCACGGCATCACGCCGGTGCTGCAGCCGGTGTTCCACGGGTTCGGGTGGAAGGGCCTGCAGGTGGCCGGACCGGTGGTGCCGCCGGAGGACTACGTGCGCTACTGCCGCTACCTGCTCGCCCGCTACGGCGCCGACCCGGCGATCTACCTGGTCGGTGCCGACGGCGACGGGACCGAGCCGCAGATCGCGGCCGGCGGTGCGTACCTGCACGAGGCCGACGCCTACGGCCAGCCCACCGGGATCCACTACCGCCCGCACGCGCGCAACGACGCCCACCAGGACGCCGCCTGGTTGGACTTCCAGTGGTGCCAGACCGGTCACCAGGGGGACCACGTGCCCGACCGCGTCGCCACCATGTGGCGCCAGCAGCCCGTCCGCGCCGTGATGAACGGTGAACCGACCTACGAGCGCTCGGGTCGCTCCGGCAAGGCAGAGGGGTGGTGGCAGGGGCACGAGGCGTGGAGCAACCTCTGCGCCGGGGCGGTGATGGGCGTCGCCTACGGGGCGGGGAGCCTGTGGCAGTGGGTGGTCAGGCCGGACGAGCCGGGCCACGAGCCGTTCTTCCTGGCCCCGGGAGCCGGCTGGCGGGGGGCGCTGGAGCTCGAGGGCAGCCGCTACGTGGGGCTGCTCGGTCAGATCCTGGCCGGGTTGCCGGTGCACGGCGCCGAGCCCTGCTGGGACGTCTCCCTGTGCACCCGGGGGCTGCTCGGGACCGGCGAGCTCTACATCGGCTACGCCGAGCACGGGGGCCGGTGGGTGTTCCTCGACGCCGACGGACGGGTGCCCAGCTCCTACTGGCTGCTCGACCCCCGCACCGGGGAGCTGCTGGCCAGCGGTGAGCGTCCACCTGGCCGGGCCGTCGTCGAGGACCCGTCGTCGGAGGAGGTGCCGGCGCCGCGGGTGATGATCTGCGCCGACCGCCCGCCGCCCTTCCTCGAGCACACCGGTCAGGTCCGTCCGCCTGCCGCGGGCCAGGACGGTGCGCGGTGACGGGGTCCGACGCCCGCCCGGGCGCCGGCGCCTCGTCCCCGCTCCGGGTCGAGGGGGACCGCCTGACCCGGGACGGCGAGTCCGTCTTCCTGCTGGCCGACACCCTCTGGGCGGCGTTCAGCCAGATGAGCACCGACGAGTGGCGCGAGGCGCTGCGGCTGCGCCGGCGCCAGGGCTTCAACGCGGTCAACATCAGCGTCCTGCCCATCGCCCACGACCGCTCCACCGGCGAGGACGAGCGGCAGCCCTTCCGGCTCCGGGCCGACGGCTCCTGGGACCTGGACCGCCTCGACGACGGGTACTTCGCCGTCGCCCGGACGATGGTCCAGCTGGCTGTCGAGGAGGGCCTCGTCCCCGTCCTGGTCGTGCTCTGGTGCAACTACGTGCCCGGCACCTGGGGCGCGGCGATCACGCCGCAGACGGTGCTGGACGAGGAGCAGACCGAGCGGTACGTGACCCGGGTGCTGGAGACCTTCGCCGACCACCACCCGGTGTTCTGCATCAGCGGGGACGAGCGCTTCGACGACGAGGCGGCCACCGCGAGGTACCAGAGGGTGCTGCGGCGGGTGCGCGCCGGCGCCCCCGACTGCCTCACCACGATGCACAGCACCCCCGACGCCACCCTGCCGCCGGTCCTGGCCGAGGACCCGGCGCTCAGCTACTACTCCTACCAGTCCGGCCACGACGACGCCTGGGAGGAGCGGGCCCAGCAGCTGCCGGAGCGCTACCGGTCGCTCCCGGTGGCCCGTCCGGTGGTCAGCATGGAGCCCTGCTACGAGGGTCACGGGTACGGCTCGGGAGCAGGGCGCCACACCGGCGGCGCCGTCCGTCGGGCGTCGTGGACCGGGGTGCTCGCCGGAGCCGGGGCCGGGCTGGGCTACGGCGCCCACGGGGCCTGGTCCTGGCACCGGGCCGGGCAGCCGTTCAACGGCACCCACTTCTCGGGCACCCCCTTCCCGGCGTCACGGGCGATGGAGCTGCCGGGGGCCTGGGACGTCGGGCTGCTGCGCCGCGTCGTCGAGCAGGAGGGCCTGTTCGACCTCCGCAGCCGGGACGACCTCGTGGTCGACGACCGCAGCGGGGTCCGGCTCGGGATGTCGCCGGCCGGTGACCGGGTCGCCCTCTACCTGCCCCACCCCTTCCCGGTGGAGGTGGCCGCCGACCTCGCCGGGTGGCGGCTGCGCACCTGGGACCTCAGCCGGGGTCGTCGCGACCACGTCCGCATCCAGCACGCGGCGGGGGCCAGCCGGCTCGAGCAGCCGGACTTCCTGGGCGACGCGCTGCACGTGCTGGTCCGGCCCGGGGCGTCGGGGGGTGGAGGATGAGCGGCGCGACCGCGGCACGGGTCGGAGGCCCGAGGACGTCGCTGGCCAACGGGCGCTGGACCCTGGAGCTGCGGGGGGACGAGGTCGCCGACATCGCCTACGACGGGGTGCTGCTGCTGCGGGCCGTCCGGCCGGTGGTCCGCGACCGGGACTGGAACACCGTCCCGGTCCGGGTGGTGGGCCCGGCCGGCGGCGACGCCACGGCGACGGTCGTCGGGCTGCGCTTCGAGGACGGGGACATCGGCTACGCCGGGACCCTGACGGTGCGGCTCAGCGCGCACGAGCTGACGGTGGACTTCGAGGGTCGGGCCGAGACGGCCTTCGAGCGCAACCGGATCGGTCTGGTGGTGCTGCACCCGGCCTCAGACGCCGGACGGGAGGTGGTCGTCCGGCACACCGACGGGACCACCACCCGGGGACGCTGGCCGGTCAGCATCAGCCCGCACCAGCCCTTCCGCAACATCGCCGGCCTGACCTGGCACCGGGAGCAGCTGGCCGCGGAGCTGACGCTGAGCGGTGACGTCTTCGAGAACGAGGACCAGCGCAACTGGACCGACGCCTCCTACAAGACCTACAGCACCCCGCTGGACCGAGCCTTCCCGGTGCCCGTGGAGATCGGCGACACCGTCCGGCAGCAGGCGCGGCTACGGGTCGCCGACGAGGCGGCGGCACCGCGGGCCCGCCGGCGGGCCGGCGACGTGGTGACGGTCGGGGACACGGTGGTCGGCCACCTCCCACCGCTCACCCTGGGCGCCGCGCTCCACCCCGCCCCGACGACGCCGGCCGTCCCCGGCCCCGGGTTCGACGGCGTCCTGGTCGAGCTCACCGACCCGGAGGAGCGCTGGCCGGAGCTGCTCGCCACGGCAGCGGCCCAGGCGGCCGCCCTCGACGGCGGTCTCGACGTCCGCCTGGTCACCGCGGACCCCGGGGCGGTGGCCCGGGGTGTCGCCCTGCTGGAGGGGCTGCCCGTCCGGCGGCTCGGCGTCTTCGACCCGGTCAGCCACCTGAGCACCGCCCCGCTGTGGACGGCGCTGCGGGCGGCCGTCCGGGAGACGGGTGTGCGGGCGGCGCTGCTCGGCGGCACACGGGCGCACTTCACCGAGCTGAACCGCGGCCGGTCCGAGCTGCCGCCGGACCTCCCGGCGCTGACCTTCAGCCTGACGCCGACGATGCACGCCACCGAGCTGCCGCACCTGCTGGACAGCCTGGCCACCCAGCGGACGGTGGTGGAGAACGCGGTCCGGATCGCGGGGGAGCGGCCGGTGCACGTCGGCCCCGTCACGCTGGCCCGCCGGTTCAACGCGGTGGCCACCAGCGGACGTCCGGATGCCGCCACCGAGGCACGCGACGCCGTGGACCCGCTGCAGCACACCGACGTCGCCGCCGCCTGGACGCTCGGCAGCGTCCGGGCCCTCAGCGTGCCTGGCGTCGCCGGGCTGACCTACTACGAGACCGTCGGCGCGCGCGGTGTGGCGCTCGGCGGAACACCCGGTCCCGGCGGCCTGAGCCCCGCGGGACGCGTCCTCGCCGTGCTCGCGACGGCGGTCGGCCGCCCGATCCTGGCCGCCCGGACGTCCGACGACCTCGCGGCCCTCCCGCTGGCGGGCGGTGGAGGAGGCACGGTCCTCCTGCTGGCCGACCTCGGCGGGCGGGACCGGCAGGTGCTGGTCCGCTCAGCGGGCTCCGAGCAGCAGGTCCCGCTCGCCGCCTGGGCGGTCACCCGCCTGGAGCTGGGCTGACGCCGCTCAGGACGTGGCCTGCTCGACCATCAGCCTCCGGGTGCCGGCCAGCCCGAGGAAGCTGATCAGCCCGCCGAGCACCAGCAGCACGATGCAGACCACCTGGGCCGCCTGGTAGCCGGGGGTCAGGGTGACCGCGCTCTGGTAGTCCGCCCCGGACAGCCCCACCGCGGCCGGCAGCGCCGCCACGGCGAGCAGGCCCCCGCTGCGCGCGACCGCGTTGTTCACCCCGCTGGCCACCCCGGCGTGGCGGTCCGGCGCGGCGGCGAGCACGCTGGCGGTGAGCGGTGCCACCAGGACGGTCAGCCCGGCCCCGAACACCACCACCCCGGGCAGCACGCCGGTCAGGTAGCGGGTGCCCTCACCCACGCCCAGCAGCATCAGGGTCCCGACGGCGCACAGCAGCGGCCCCACCGTCATCGGCAGCCGCGGGCCGATCCGGGCCGCCAGCGCGCCCGCCCGGCCGGAGAACAGGATCAGCAGCACCGTCATCGGCATCGTGGCCAGCCCCGCCAGCAGCGGGGTGTAGCCGACCGACACCTGCAGCTGCAGGGTGAGGAAGAAGGTGTTCGCCCCGAGCGCCGCGTAGACCAGCAGGGTCATCAGGTTGGCCACGCTGAACACCCGGTCCCCGAACAGCGACAGGGGCACCAGCGGCGTCGGCGTGACCCGCTGCCGGAGCACGAACGCCACCCCGGCCACCAGCGCGACGACCCCCACCGCGACCAGCACGGACGTGGCGGCCGTGCCGGACTCGGTCAGCGCCCAGGTCAGCCCGGCCAGGGCCAGCGCGCTCAGCACGGCACCCGGGACGTCCAGGCCGGAGGTCGCCTGCTCGTCCCGGGACTCCGGCAGGTGCTTCCAGGCGATCAGCAGCACCACCACCGCCAGCGGGACGTTGATCAGGAAGATCCAGCGCCAGGAGGCCAGCTGGATCAGGCCGCCACCCACCACGGGGCCGGCGACCGCGGTGAGGCTGGTCAGCCCGGACCACCTCCCGATGCTGGCCGAGCGGTCCTCCCGGGCCACCGACGCCTGCAGCAGGGCCAGGCTGCTCGGGGTCAGCAGCGCCCCGAACACCCCCTGCACCAGCCGCGCCGCGATCAGCTGGGTGGCGTCCTGGGAGATGCCGCAGAGCACGGAGGCGACGGCGAACCCGGCCACGCCCACCACGAAGACCCGGCGCCGGCCGAAGCGGTCCCCGAGGGACCCGCCGACCAGGATCAGCGAGGCCAGGGTCAGCAGGTAGGCGTTGACCACCCACTGCAGCTCGGTCACGGTGGCGCCGATCCCGACGCCCAGCGCCGGCAGCGCCACGTTGACCACCGTGCCGTCCAGGAAGGCCATCCCCGAGCCGAGCACGGCGGCGGCGAGCACCCACCGTCCTCGGGCGCTGCTCGCGGCGACCGTCGTCGGGGCGCTCACCTCAGAGCTCGCGCAGCCGGGGGGCCACCAGCTCACCGACGCGGGTGACCCACCCCGGCAGGTCGTCGGTGGCCGACCCCACCCACACCGTGTCGACGCCCAGGGCGGCGTAGGTCCGCATCGAGGCCACGAAGGCGTCGACGTCGGCGAGCGGGTCGGTGCCGGTGACCACGGTCCGCCGCACCTCCGCCGGGTCGCGGCCGGCATCGGCGCAGTGCCGGTCGAGCACCGTGAGCTTGTGCGCGACGACCTCGGGTCCGGCGTCGAACAGGTTGCAGGCGTCGGCGTAGCGGGCCACCAGGCGGAGCGTCTTCCGCTCACCCATCCCCCCGATCAGCACCGGTGGTCCGCCGGGCTGCAGCGGCTGCGGCACGCACAGCGTCTCGGCCAGCCGGTAGTGCTCGCCGTGGAAGGGCCTGTCGTCCTCGCTCCACATCTGCCGGCAGATGCGCAGCGTCTCCTCCAGCCGCTCGAACCGCTCGGCCACCGGCGGGAACGGCACCCCGAGACCGGCGTGCTCGCGCTCATACCAGGCGGCACCGATGCCGAGCAGCGCGCGACCTCCGGAGAGGACGTCCAGGGTGGCCAGGGTCTTGGCCAGCAGCCCGGGGTGGCGGTAGGTGACGCCGGTGACCAGCAGCCCGAGCTGCAGCCGCTCGGTCTGCCCGGCCAGGAACCCCAGGGTGGTGTAGCCGTCGAGCATCGGGTCGCTGGCCGGGGCGACCGCCTCCATCTGGAACCAGTGGTCCATCAGGGTCAGGGTGCTGAAGCCGCCCTCCTCGGCGGCACGCGCGGTGGCCGCGAGACCGGGGGCGATCCCGGCCGGGTCCCCGAAGGGGGTGAAGTCGGAGACGTGAAGGGCGAGGTCCATGCGGTGCTCCGTCGGGTGGGGTGGCGGTCAGGGGAGTCAGCGCGGGCTGACGGGCTGGGACTCCCAGCTGGCCAGGATCGGCAGCAGCTGGGCGGTGGGGGAGTCGGGTGGGCAGGTGTAGACGACCAGCGTCTGGTCCGGCTCCTGCGCCGCGCTGACGCTCTCGATCGCGAAGGTCAGGTCGCCGGCGGTCGGGTGGCGGACCAGCTTGGTCAGCGGGGCGTGGTCGCGGACGGCCTGGTCCTCCCACCAGCGGGCGACCTCGGCGTCCGCGGCCACGAGCTCGGCGACCAGCTCGGTCAGCCGGTGGTCGTGCGGCCGGCGGCCGGTCTCCCGCCGCAGCGAGGCCACGGAGGCGGGGGCGAACTCGTCCCAGTTGAGGATGCGCTCGCGGGCCAGCGGGTCCAGCACCAGGTAGCGGGGGAAGGACGCGCCGTGAGCGAACCCGCGTCCGAGCACGGCCGCCAGCAGGGTGTTGTGGGCCAGGACCTCCCCGCGCCGCCCCAGCAGCAGCACCGGCACGTGCTCCAGGTCGGCCATCAGCCGCAGCAGCCCCGGACCGGGCTGCTGGGGTGCCTCCACCGGCCCCTGCCGCCGTGGGCGCCCCGGGGCGGCGAGGTCGTGCAGGTGGGCCCGCTCGACCGTGTCCAGCCGGAGCGTCCGGGCCAGGGCCTCCAGCACCTGCGCGGAGACGTTGGCCTGCCGTCCCTGCTCGAGCCGGCTGTAGTAGTCCGGGCTGAGACCGGCCGCCACCGCGAGCTCCTCCTTCCGCAGCCCCGGGACGCGGCGCGGCCCGGGGAACGCCTCGATCCCGGCGTCGACCGGGGTCAGCCGGTCGCGTCGGGACCGCAGGAAGGCACCGAGGGCGGCGCGGTCGGAGGGCACCCGGTCATGCTAGGCGCCCCGGCGGCTCCGGCCCGGCGGAGCGGGTGGTCCTGCCGTGCCCAGGTTGACCGGGGTCTGGTCCCGGGGCGGCGGGTGCTGGCTGGATGGTGGCCATGAGCTCCGACGCACCCACTCCCACCTCCTCCACCTCTCCTCCTCCCGCGAACCGCCTGCGGGGCCGCACCGCCGTGGTGACCGGCTCCACCAGCGGCATCGGCGCGGCCGTGGCCGCCACCCTCGCCGGCGAGGGCGCCCACGTCGTCGTCACCGGCCGCGACCCCGGCCGGGCCGGCGAGGTGGTGTCCCGGATCCGTGCCGCCGGCGGTCGTGCCGACGTCGTGACCGCCGACCTCGGCGGCAGCTACGCCGACCTGCGCGCCCTCGCCGCCCGGGCGACCGACGTCCTCGGCGGCCGGGTCGACATCCTGGTCAACAACGCGGGGATCTACCCGGCCACCGCGACCGAGGACCTGACCGACGACGACCTCGACGCCATGCTCGCGGTCAACGTCCGTGCCCCGCACGTCCTCGTCGCCGCGCTCGCGCCGGCGATGGCGGCGCGGCGGAGCGGGGTCATCGTGACCGTCGGCTCGTGGATGGCGCGGGTGGGCAGCCCGTTCGCCGCGATGTACACCGCCACCAAGGCCGCCGACGAGCAGCTGACCCGCAGCTGGGCCGCGGAGTACGGACCTCGCGGCGTCCGCGTCAACACGCTGGCTCCGGGCGTGACGCTCACCCCCGGCAACGAGGCCGCCCGGCCGGTCCTGGACCAGCTGGCGGCCAGCACCCCCGGCCGGGTGCTGGTGGCACCGGAGGACGTGGCGCGCGGGGTGCTCTTCCTGGTCTCCGACGACGCGCGCATGGTGCACGGCGCGACGCTGTCGGTGGACGGCGGCATCTCCGTCACGCGCTGAGGGCCGCCGCGACCGGGTCAGACCCGGTCGCCCACCCCGGTCAGCTCGACCGCCAGCGATCCCAGCCGGGGGAGCGGCACCAGGACGTCCCTGCCGTCGGTCTCCAGGGCCGACACGAGGTCGCCCAGGTAGGTGGTCAGCAGCGCCTCCGCGGAGGCGAACGGCACCCCGAGACGCACCTGCACCGCCTCGTCGGCGAAGGACTGCAGCCGCACCTGGACACCGCCCCGCTCGCCGGCGCAGACGCTCACCACCTTGACCCGGTCGTCGTCGAGGGTGAGCAGCTGCCGTCCGGCCGGCGCCTCCGGGGACGCGGGGCCGCGGGCCACCACACCGACCAGCGGGTGGACCGCCTCGGCGGCCGTGGCCACGGCGAGACCCTCCCGGCTCAGCCCCCGGCCGCCGTCGACCCCGACGGCGTAGCTGAAGGTGGCGTCGAAGCCCTGCTGGACGGGGAAGTTCGTGTCCCAGACGTTGTTGTGGACCCAGGAGTAGACGGTGCCCGGCTCCCGGGGGCTGGTGGAGTCCGGGAACGGCGCGTAGGGCAGGGCGATCACGTGCGGGTGCACCAGCGGGGCGTCCCGGGTGACCCAGGCGACGGAGGAGTCGGTGTCGCTGACGGTGACCCAGTCGCGGACGGCGCGCATGTGCTGCGGGGCGCCGGGCACGTGCGCGAGACCGTCCCCGGTGACGCCGCCGCTGATCTCGTAGCGCAGGGTCGGCTCCTCACCGGCGAAGGGGAAGGCGAAGAAGGCGCTCTCCTTGGTCATCGTGGTCGGCTTCCAGAGCCGGTTCTCGATGTGCAGCACCGGCTCGCCACGGCGCAGCCGCAAGGTCACCTGGCCGCGGTCGACGCCGTCGGCGGCGAACTCCACCACCAGCCGCTGCTCCACCCCGTCGTCGACCCGCTCCAGCACCGCGCACGGACGGGCCAGGCTGCGGCTCCCCAGCAGCTCCAGCTGGGGGCCGGTGGAGGTCTTGTTCGACAGGTGGTTGTAGCCGCCGGCGGTGCCGTAGGTGTCGTAGACGTAGGCGTTGAACCCGACCACGGCGTCGGGCTCGACCAGCTCCCGTCCGGTGGCCAGCTCCACGATCGAGGCGATGCAGGAGCGCCGCTCGTCGAAGCGGACCTGCAGGTGCTCGTTGCGCAGCGTCAGCAGCTCCGAGCGCGGCAGCTCCGGAGGGTGCGGGGACCCGGCGTCGTGCGTCGCGTCCCGACCCGGGAGCCCCTCGTCGGTCGCCGGGGAGGACGAGCTGGTGGCAGCGGCCAGTCCGAGGATGTGGACGTCCAGACTCACCACCCCCAGGGCCGGGACGTCGGGCACGTGCACCCGCAGCCAGCGGCCGGCCTCCCGGTGGGTCCGGTTGTGCTGGGCCTCCTCGACGAAGGGCAGCGGCGCACCGCTGCGGCCGTCGCGGACCTCGACCGGTGCCGCCGTGGGCACCAGCGACTCCCGCAGCAGGAACCGCACCGTGGACGTCCGGGGCACGGCCTGGGTGTTGACCGCGTGGACGCTGACCACGGCGCCGGGACCGGTGGGCAGCTGCGCGCCGAGCACGGCGGCCGACTTCTCCAGGAAGGCCTCCGAGCGCTCCTGCGCGGCCAGGGCGTGTGCGGCCTTCCAGTGCCACTGCAGCTCACCGGAGTCCGCGCCCTCGTCCCCGGACAGCCACGAGTTCGAGGCACCCCAGGTGTGCTCGTTGAACAGCGAGATCGAGCGGTAGGTGTCGCGGGCTTGGTCCACCTCGGTGTCGTTGGCCTCCCCGCCGAGCAGCCGCGCGGCCTGGGACAGCACCTGGGCGTCGGTGACCCGGGCCTGGGCGCCGCGTACCAGCGCCTGCGGCAGCGCGGCCGAGCCGACGCCCTCCACCCACCAGTCGCCCCAGTCGCCCTCGAAGGTCGGCAGCCGGTCACCCAGCCGGTGCTCGGCGTCGGTGAAGAACTCCTCGTTGGTGGACGTCCGCAGCCGCGGCCACTCCCAGGTCTCGTTCCAGCGCCGGACGATCTCGGCCGCGGCCAGCCGGGCCGGTCCGTTGTCACCGATCCAGCCCTGGGTGCGCAGGTGCAGCACGTCCCACGGGTAGGGCTCGCGGGTGCTCACCGGGTCGCCGTGCCAGCCGAAGACCCCCGGCGGGAAGGGGTAGGGGTTGCGGGCGTTCGAGGTCAGGTAGGCCGGCAGCAGCCGGTCCACGGACTCGTAGTCCTCGGAGAAGCCGAGGAAGGGCCCCTCCAGGTAGGCGAGCCCGTGCGGGCTGTCGGTCATCCAGACCAGCACCCGGTTCCCGGCCGGGGTGGTCCACCAGAACAGCTGCGGGAGGTCGTCGCCGCCGTTGGTGTGGGGCATCGAGCGGCCCGCCCAGTTGTTGGCCACCGACAGGTAGCGGACGCCGACCTCGGCCAGCGCGTCGGGGAACCCGGCCACCGTCCCGGGCACGTCGGTCTGCATGGCGCTGGAGAAGTCCACGCCGTGACGGTCGCGGACCTCGCGGGCGGTGCGGAGCAGCTCGTGCAGCTCGTCGGTGGAGCAGGTGTCGGTGTGCAGGTTGTACGGCATCGCGGTGAGCTCGACCTGGCCGTCGCGGACCCGCTCGAGCAGCTCCTCGACGTCGGACCGCGGCCGCAGCGCCGCCCACTGCTCGAAGGTCCACAGCGACTCCACCGCCCACCGGAAGCGGGACTCCTCCGGCCAGTCGTCGGTGGCCCGGCAGAGGTCGAGGGCGGAGTCCAGGTAGGAGCGCTGCTCGGCCTGGATCCGGGGCTGCGGGTCGGTGTAGCCGATGTCGAGGTGGGAGTGGTGCACCAGGTGGATGGTCCACTCCCGCACCACGTCGGTGACCAGCTCGACGACGGCAGCCGCCCCGCGACCGGGGAGGCTCAGCCGCAGCCGCTGCTCCTCCTCCGCAGCCGGGACGAGCAGCCGCAGCGAGCCCGTCGGGGCCTCCACCGGACGCAGCGGCACCTCCGTGCCGTCGGCGGCGGTGAGTCGGACCTCGTCGGCGGTCACCGTCCCCAGGCCCTCGAGGTCGAGGCGGATGCTGCGCAGCCGTCGGCCGGAGTCGTCCCGGGTCAGCAGGGGTTCGCAGACGACCCGGAGCAGGACGTCGTCCAGGACCAGCTCGGCGCAGGCGGCGTAGCGGAGCAGCCCCGCGCGGGCGTCGTCACCGGACCAGGGGACGGCAGCGACCAGTGCCTTGTCGGGCATGGGGGAGTTCCTTCCGGCAGTCCAGCGGTGGGTGCGCTCCAAGGTAACGATACCGCGACGCCCTCCGCAAGGGCTTGGCCAGGGCGGGCGCGGACGACACAATGCACGGGTGACCAGGGACCCAGCGACGGCGGCCGCGAGCCGGCAGCCACCGACGATGCGCGACGTGGCCGCCCACGCCGGGGTCTCGCCGATGACGGTGTCGCGCACGCTGCGGGACGAGCCGAGCGTGGACCGGGTGCTGCGGGAGCGGGTGCTCGCGGCGGTGGAGGAGCTGGGCTACCGCCGCAACGACTGGGCCCGGGGTCTGCGCGGCGGCGGGGCGACCGGCCTGCTCGGCCTCGTCATCACCAACCTGGGCAACCCCTTCTACTCCCAGCTGGCCACCGGGGTGGAGGCGGTGGCGGCCGAGGCGGGGCTCCAGCTGCTGGTGGGGACGTCCGCCGACGACGTGGCCCGCGAGCGCGGCCTGGTCGCCGGTCTGGTCTCGCGCCGGGTCGAGGGGCTGGTCGTGGTGCCGGCGGGCACCGACCAGGGGCACCTGGCCGGCTCCTCCCTGCACGGGGTGCCGGTGGTGCTGGCCACCAGCCCGGCCAGCGGGCTCGCCGCCGACGCCGTCGTGGTCGACGACTTCGGCGGCGCGCGCGAGGCCAGCCGCCGCCTCTTCCTCGAGGGGCACCGCCGGATCGCCTTCCTCGGCCTCTCCCACGAGACCTGGACCGGGCAGGAACGGCGGCGCGGGTTCACCGCCGGTCTCGCGGAGTGCGGGCTGGAGGTGGACCCGGAGCTGGTGGTCACCACCCCGGCGGGGGACCACGACGCCGACACCACGCTGTGGCGCCTGATGTCGGCGCCGCGACCGCCCACCGCGGTGTTCGCGGCGAACCACCGCGGCACCCTGGCCGCCTGCCGCTGGGTCCGCAGTACCGGGGAGCGGCTGCGCATCATCGGCTTCGACGACATCGCCACCGCGCCGCTGTTCGCGATGCCGGTCTCGCTGGTGGGCTACTCCCCGGCCGAGCTCGGCCGGCGGGCGGCGGAGCTGCTGCTGGAGCGGGTCCGCGGTGACGTCGACGACGAGCCCCGGCGGGTGGTGGTGGCCACCCAGCTCAGCCACCACGGCCACGTCGACGTGCCCGCCTGAGCCGCCCCGGCACGGCGGGTGCCGTCTGGCCCGACGGCGTCCTGTACGGTGCGGGGTAACGATACCTGAAGGAGTGCCCGTGACCGTCCTCGCCGTCGACGTCGGAGGCTCCAGCTTCAAGGTGGCCGAGCTGGAGGGCCACCGGGTGCTGCGGTCCGCGCGGGTCCCGCACCGCTCCGAGCCCGCCGACCTGGACGCGCTCGGTGACCTGCTGGGGGAGTGGCTGGGCGCCCCCGCCGGCCGGGAGCCGGCCCGGGCGGCTGGTATCGCCGTCCCCGGCGTGGTCGACGAGCACGGGGTGCTCCGGTCGGTGCACGCCAAGGTGGGCTACCTGGTCGGGCTCGACCTGCACCGCTGGTTCGACCAGCGGCTCGGGCTGCCGGTGGCGGTCGACAACGACGCCCGCGCCGCCGGCTGGGGGGAGTACGTCGCCGGCGCCGGTCGGGGGGCCGAGGTGCTGCTCACCGTCACCCTGGGCACCGGCGTGGGCACCTCGCTGGTGGTGGCCGGGCAGGCGCTGCGCGACCGGGCCGGGCACCGGGGGATCCTCGGCGGGCACGTCCGGGTGGCCCCGGGTGGACGCCGGTGCACCTGCGGCGGCACCGGCTGCCTGGAGGCGCAGGCGTCCGGCTGGGCGCTGCCCGGGCTGCTCGCCGAGCGGCTGCCGCAGCACCCCGGGAGCCGGCTCGCGACGGGCAGCGGGTTCGCCGACGTGCTCGACGCCGCCGATGCCGGGGACGTCCTCGCCGTGGCCCTCCGCGACGAGCTGGTCGGCTGGTGGGGCGTCGGCATCGCCGGCATGTGCGCCCTGGCCGGACCGGACGTCGTCGTGCTCACCGGCGGGCTGGCCGCCGGCGCGGGACGCTACCTCGACCACCTCCGCACCACCCTGGCCGACCTGGCCTGGGACACCACCGCCCTGCCCGAGCTGCGGGTCGCCGAGGACGTCTGGGCCTCGGCCACCCTCGGCATGGCCGACCGGGCCCGGGCGCTGACCGAGAGGACCCCGCTGTGACGGTGACCGGCTACGGCAACTACGACCGCCATCCCCGGGTGGTGGTGCCCGGGGACGGTCACCGCCTCTGGTCCGGTGCGGACGCCTTCACCTACCTGGCCGAGCGGCTGCGGACCGGGCCCGCCCGGGTGCTCGTGGTGGACTGCTACCCCGGGGTCGACGTGGCCGCGGTCCGCGACGGGCTGCTGGCCGCCGATCCCGGGCTGGACGTGGTGGACGTCGAGGAGGCCGCCCTCGAGGCGGCCGAGCTCGACCGGCTGCTGGCCGACGAGCTGACCGGGGACCGCGTCTTCGGGGTGCTCAGCCGTCGTCGGCTCGCCCAGCTCTACCACCCCGACCGGCTCGAGCACCTGCGCCGGCAGCTGGCCGCGGGCGGGGGTCGGACCGCGGTGGTCGGCTGGGGCGCGAGCCTGGTCGCTCCGGCCGACGCGCTCGTGGTGCTGGCCGACCTGCCCCGCTGGGAGATCCAGCAGCGCTACCGGGCCGGGCTGGGGAACTGGCGGGCCGGCAACGGCGGGGAGGACGTGCTGCGGAAGTACAAGCGCGGCTACTTCGTGGAGTGGAGGGTCGCCGACGAGCACAAGCGGCCGCTGCTGGAGCGGGCGGACTTCCTGCTCGACACCACCACGTCGAGGGCCAGGCTGATCGCGGGCGACACCCTGCGGGCCGGGCTGGCCGCCGCAGCCAGCCGGCCGTTCCGCGTGGTGCCGTTCTTCGACCCCGGCCCCTGGGGCGGTACCTGGATGGAGCGGGTTCTCGGGCTGGAACCGCTGGATGGTCAGCAGTACGCCTGGGGGTTCGACTGCGTGCCGGAGGAGAACAGCCTGCTGCTCGGGGTCGACGGTGACGTCGTCGAGGTCCCCAGCCAGGACCTCGTGCTCACCCACCCCCGCGAGCTGCTGGGGGAGCGCACCTTCGCCCGGTTCGGGGCCGAGTTCCCGATCCGCTTCGACCTGCTCGACACCGTGGGCGGGGGCAACCTGTCCCTGCAGGTGCACCCGACCACGGACTACATCCAGCGCACGTTCGCGATGCCCTACACCCAGGACGAGAGCTACTACCTGCTGGACGCCGAGCCCGGGGCGCGGGTGCACCTCGGGCTGCGCGAGGGCGTCGACCCGGCCCGGCTCCGGGAGGAGCTCGAGGCGGGCCAGCGCGGGGAGGAGGTGGACGTCGACGCCCTGGTCGCCACCTTCCCGGCCCGTCGCCACGACCACTTCCTGATCCCCGCCGGCACGGTGCACGCCTCGGGGGCCGGGTCGATGGTGCTCGAGGTCTCGGCCACTCCCTTCATCTTCACCTTCAAGCTGTGGGACTGGGGTCGCCTGGGACTGGACGGGCGACCGCGCCCGATCCACCTCGAGCACGGGATGGCCAACATCGACCCCCGCCGTGACACCGCCTGGGCGGCCCGGACGGCGGTCGACCAGACCCGGCAGGTCGACTCGGGCCCCGGCTGGGCCGAGGAGCGGACCGGGCTGCACGAGCTGGAGTTCATCGAGACCCGGCGGCACCGCTTCACCGGCGCGGTCGATCACGACACCCGCGGCACCGTGCACGTCCTCAACCTGGTCGAGGGCGAGGAGGTGGTGGTCGACTCGCCGGAGGACGCCTTCCCCGCCGTGGTGGTGCACTACGCGGAGACGTTCATCGTGCCGGCCGCGGTGGGCCGCTACCGTGTCACGCCGTCCGGCGAGGGCCCGTGGGCCACGCTCAGGGCCTCGGTCCGGGGGACCGACCGGTGGCCGGCGGACCCGGCGGGGCCGGCGACCTCCTGACGACGCGAGGAGGCCCGGACCCACGGCTGTGGGTCCGGGCCTCTCGTCGTGCTCGGTCCGGCTCGGCCGTCCGGGTCAGCGGTCCCCGGTGCCGGGGGTCGAGTCGGCCTTCACGGCGTCGCGCTGACCGATCGGCTGCTCGGGCCCCTTCGTGGTGTCGCGCCCGGTCTGCTCCTCGGACTCGGCGTTGATCTCGGCACCCAGCAGCACGGCGTAGGAGGTGATCCACAGCCACAGCAGCAGGACGATGATGCCGGCGAAGACGCCGTAGGTCTTGGCGTAGTTGCCGAAGGTGGAGACGTAGACCGAGAAGCCGATCGAGGCCAGCAGCCAGATCACCGTGGCGACCACGGCTCCCACCGACACCCACCGCATCTGCGGGGCGTCCCGGTCCGGGGCGACCCGGTACAGCACGGCCAGGGCGGCGGCGATGATGACGACCAGCAGCACCCAGCGGGCGCCCAGCAGCAGGATCCGCACGACCGGGCTGTCGCCCAGCACCGACTCCAGCAGCGGCGGCACCACGGCGAGCAGGCCGAGCACCAGGACCAGGAAGACCATGGCGCCCAGGGTCAGCAGCAGGGCCAGCCCGCGCTTCTTGAAGAAGTTCCGGTCGTCGTCCTCGTCGTAGGCGGTGTTCACCGCGGTGATGAGGTTGCTGACGCCGCCGGAGGCGCTCCACAGGGCGACCAGGATGGAGATCACGACGCTCACGCCCAGACCCTGACGTCCACCGGAGGTGAGCGAGGTGATCTGGTCGGTGATGAGGGTGCGGGCGTCGGCCGGCAGAGCCTGGGTGAGGGACCCCACCTGGGTGGCGATCACGGCCGGGTCGGCGAACAGGCCGTAGAGCCCGACCAGCGCGATCAGCGCCGGGAACAGGGAGAGGAAGGCGAAGAAGGCGACCCCGGCGCCGAGGAGGGGGACCTGGTCGGTCTTGGCCTCGGCCCAGCCGCGCTTGGCGACCTGCAGCCAGCCCTTCTTGGGGATCTCACCGGGGCGGCTGGCGTCCTCGCCGGGCACCCCGGTCTCGTCCTTCGTGCGTCCTGCGGCCATCTCGTTCTCCTCGTTCCGTGGGGACAGACCAGCAGGGCGCCCCGTCCGGGACGCCCTGCGGTGTGGTTCAGCTCTGTCGGGACTCCTGCACCGAGTCCTTGGACTGCTGTGCCTGGTCCTTCACGTCCTGGGCGGCGGAGCCACCCTCGTCCTTGACCGTCTGGACGGCGTCCTGGGCGGACTCCTTCACCGACTGGACGGCGTCCTGGGCGGGCTCCCTCAGGTTCTCGGCCATGTCGCGGACGGCCTCGGTCGCCCCCTGCTTCAGCGGCTCGAGCTTCTCGCCCAGACCGGAGACGGCCCGCTGCTCCTTCTGCGACGCCGGGAACAGCCCGGCGACCAGGAGACCGGCACCGAAGGCGATCAGGCCCGCGGCGAGCGGGTTGCCCTGGGTGCGCTGACGGACCGCGCTGGGTGCCCCGCTGACGGCGCTGCCGACGTTGGAGGCGGCACCGGCGACGGCGTCCTTGGCGTTGGCGGCGCCGTCGGCGACGGCGCCCTTCGCGTCGGAGGCGCCGCCACCGACGCTGCCACCGGCGGAGTGCAGCTTGTCGCCGGCGGCGTGGGTCGTCCCCATCACCTTGTCCTTGACGCTGCTCACCTTGTCGCTGACCGTGTCCTTGACCGAGTCCACCTGACGGCGGGCCACGTTCTTGGGGTTGGCGGTGTCGGCGAGGGCGTCGACGTCGTCGCTCAGCGCCGCGCGGGTGCGGGCGATGTCGGCGCGGATCTGCTCCGGGTCGTTGCTCGAGACGGGATCGGTGGTGCTCATCGGTTCTTCTCCTCCTGCCCCTTCAGGGCGTTGGGGACCTTGCTGAGGGTGTCGGTGGTGTCCGGCACGCCGCGGACTCGCTTCAGTTCCTTCTGACCCGTGTTGGCCAGAGCCGCGCCGATCAGCGCCCACACGAGGACCACGATCAGCGAGGACCACTGGAGCTCCATGAACTGGCCCAGACCCCACATCAGGCTGAGGCTGATGAAGACCAGGACGAGCAGACCGGCCACGGCGGCACCGGCGAGCATGCCGATGCCCTTGCCGGCGTTCTTGCCGGACTCGCTCAGCTCGGCCTTGGCCAGGGCGACCTCCTGACGCATCAGCGTCGAGAGGTCCCCGGTGACGGAGGCGAACAGCTGGCCGATGCTACGGCCGTCCTCGGACTCCAGCACCCCGCGGTCGTGACCGTGCCCACGGTCGACGGGCTGCATGGCGTCGCTCATCGGGCACCGCCTCGCGTGTCATCCACCCAGGGGCTGGTGCCCGTGCCGGTGCCGTACCCGGACTGCGGGTCGGTCAGGTCCTCCTCGACCATCGACGCCGGGGCGTCGGTGGAGGAGGTGTAGCCCGCCTGCCCGGTCGGGGTGCCGGCCGGGGCGGTGGAGTAGCCGGTGGTGGCGTACCCGGTGCTGGCGTAGCCGGGCTCGACGTAGCCGCCGGCCTGCGCGGGCGGGGTGCTCCACGCGCTGGCGTCCCCGGACAGTCCGCGGGAA
Source organism: Auraticoccus monumenti (assembly GCF_900101785.1). Lineage (GTDB taxonomy): Bacteria > Actinomycetota > Actinomycetes > Propionibacteriales > Propionibacteriaceae > Auraticoccus > Auraticoccus monumenti. The sequence goes on from NZ_LT629688.1 coordinate 2,297,329, forward strand.
CCGCTGCTCCCGGTGCTGCCGGGGTTGTCCAGGTCGGTGCGGCTGGCCACGACGTCGCGGGTGAGGCGACCCACCACGAGGCCGGCCAGCGCCATGCCGCCGAGGAACAGGCCGGGACGGCGGCGGGCGAAGTCGCGCACCTCGTCCAGCACGTCGGCGGGCTCACGGTTCTCGAACCAGTGCGCTGCCGAACCGATGCGCCGCGAGGCCTCCTGGGCCAGCTGGCTGCCCGGGCCGGAGCCCTCGGCCTTCGAGGCCATCTCGCCCAGCTCGGAGGCGACCGAGTGCAGACCGCCGGCGAGCCGCTGCTGCTGGCTGCCGATCTGGGTGCGCACCTCCGTGGTCACGGTGCCGACCAGGTCGGCGGCGCGCTCCTTGGCCTCGCCGGCCACACCTGCGGCCTCCTCCTTCGCGGTGCCGGCGACGTCGCGCCCGGCGTCCACCGCGGTGTTCTTGACCTGACCGGCCTCCTGCTTGGCCACGTCCTTGGTCGAGTCGTCCGACCCGCCGGTGGAGCCGGTGCCCGTTGCTGGGTCGGCCCAGGTGTCGGTGCCGGTCGCCGGGGTGGACGCGCCGTAGGGGTCACCGGCCACGGAGCCGGTTCCGGGGACGTTCGGGTCGTTGCTTCCGGGCCAGTCCTGTCGGCCGGGATCGCTCGTGTAGCTCGTCACGCTGATCTCCCATCACAGTTGTCGCACGCACTCACGTGCGACGCCTTTCGGGTGTCTCGGGCGGTGCTGTTGCCTCCGCCTTCGGGGGGCGGATACCCGTGACGACCCCATCCACGCGGGAATCCCGTGAAGATCGTCCGCGAAGTCATGAGTGCGAAGGCGCGGCTTCGCGCCGGGAGCGGTCGCCCGAGGAGTCAGGGCTCAGGTGCGTCCGGCGGCGTCCGCGTGGGATGAAGTGAGTGCCACCACGACCAGCACGGCCAGCACGCCGGCCCCCACCAGGTTCACCGCCGGGTAGCCGCCGAGGGCGAGCACCGGACCGGAGACGGCGGCGGTCGCGGCGGCCACCAGGCTCATCGCCGAGTCGACCTGCCCCTGGAGCCGGACCCGGGTGGCGTCGGCCGCCCCGCGGGCCATCAGGGCCGAACCGCCGATCAGGCAGGCCGACCAGCCGAGCCCGAGCAGCCCCAGCGCCACCGAGAGCCAGACCGACCCGAGGCCGTGGTGGTCCGGGGCCAGGGCGCCGCCGAGGAAGGCCAGCACGAACAGCGCCACCCCCAGCCCCAGCACGAGGCGCGAGCCGAAGCGGTCGGCCAGCCAGCCGAACAGGGGGCTGGCGGCGTACATGCCGAGGACGTGGATGCTGATCACCAGCCCGACCAGGGTGAGGGACATGCCCTGGTGGGTCATGTGCACCGGCGTCATGACCATCACCGAGACCATCATCGCGTGGCCGCAGACGACGGCGACGATGCCCAGCCGCAGGGTGGGGGAGGACATCGCATCCAGCAGCACGCGGCGTGCGGGCACCCGGGGCCCGTCCGCGGCGGGTGGGGCGGGCTGGACCGGCAGACCCAGCCACAGCACCGCGGCGGCCAGCACGAAGACGGTGACCGAGATGAGGTAGGGACCGGCCAGGGCCGGCAGCCCGACGCCGGTACCCAGGTCGGCCCCGGCCTGGGACAGGTTCGGGCCCACCACCGAGCCGACGGTGGTGGACCACACCACCAGCGACATGGTGCGCGCCCGCCGGGCCGGTGAGGACACCTCGGCCGCGGCGTAGCGGGACTGCAGCCCCGCGGCCGTGCTCGACCCGAAGGCCAGCATCCCGAGCAGCATCAGGGGCAGCCAGCCGAGCACCGCGGCCACCAGGACGACAGCGGCGCCCACCGCCCCGAGACCGAAGCCGGCGCCGAGCCCGGCCCGGCGGCCGTGGCGGGAGGCGAGCTCGGCCAGCGGGACCGAGACCAGACCCGCCCCGACGATGGAGGCGGTCTGGGCCACCCCGGCGGCCGCGCTGGTGCCCGACACCTGCTCGGCGAGCACACCGCCGACCGCGACGCTGGAGGCGACCCCCACCCCGGAGAGCAGCTGGGCGGCGACCAGCACGGCCACCGAGCGCCCGGGACGGACGGTGCCCGTGCCCGCTGCGGTCGTCGCGGTCCCAGCGGTCACGGTCGTCCTCCGATCAGGCCGTCAGGAGCGCGACGGTCGGGGCCGACTCTGCCGCACCCGCGACGGCGGGGCGAGTCAGTTGAGCGCCCGGGCCAGCGAGGGGAGGTCGTCGGGCCCGGCGGGGATCAGCACGACGCTGGCGGCGCCGGCGTCGTGGATGGCGGCGATGCGCTGGCGGGCCTCCTCGGGCGTCCCGGCGATGCTGAGCTGCCGGATCCACTCCGCGGGGAGCCGGTCGACGAAGTCGCCGGGGTCGGTGGCGTCCTGGCGGAGGCGGGTGAGCTCCTCGGCGAAGGGCAGCGAGGTCAGGTGCGGGTCCCAGTCGGGGAGGGCGAAGGGCGCCATCGCCGGCCGGGCCAGCTCGACGGCCCGGTCGGGGTCGTCCTCCACCCGGGCCACGTTGTAGGCCACCACGCGGTGCGGGCCGTCCGCGGCGATGTGGCCGAGCGCCTCGGCCACGTACTCCGGGCCCGCGGGCTCGGCCAGGACCGTCCCGTCGGCGTACCGGCCGGCCAGCCGCAGCGACTTCGGCCCCCGCACCCCGGCCAGCAGGGGAGGGACGACCGCCGGCACCATCTCCAGCGCGACGTGGTCCAGCGTCACGTACCGGCCGGACAGCCGGAGCCGCTCGCCGTGCAGCAGCGCGCGGGTGGCCTGCAGCCACTCCTGCAGCAGGGTCAGCGGGCTGGCCGGCCAGATGTCGAGCTGCTGCATCCACCCCTTCGACCCGTGCCCGACGCCGACGTCGACCCGGCCGGGGAAGAGCTCGGCGAGGGTGGCGACCTCCATCGCGGCGAAGGCGACCTGTCGGGCGGCGGCGGGGAGGATGCCGACGCCGATGCGGATCCGCGACGTCACCGCCAACGCGGCCGCCGTCTGGGCGATGCCGCCGCGGAAGCCCAGGTCCTCCACCGTCCAGGCCTCGTCGAAGCCGAGCCGCTCGGCCTCGACGACGAAGGACAGCACCCGGTCGGCCGGGAGGTCGCGGGGGACCATCACCCCGGTGGCGCGGGGGCTGGGAGCGGACTGCGTCGGCGCTGTGTCGGTCACGGGACCACGCTAGCGGTGCCCCCTGACAGGACTCCGCTCGTCAGCCCCGGGCGGCCGCGACGGCGTCGGCGTGCCGCTCGGTCCAGTAGGTCCCCTGCGGCCAGCGGTAGTCCGCCACCGAGGCGGCGTGCATCTCGGTGGAGTACCCGGGCCGGGTGGGGGCGACGTAGGCGGCGGAGTCGACCACGCAGGGGTCGGTGAAGTGCTCGTGCAGGTGGTCCACGAACTCGGCGACGCGTCCCTCGCGGGAACCGGAGACGGCGACGAAGTCGAGCATCGAGACGTGCTGGACCATCTCGCACAGCCCCACCCCGCCGGCGTGCGGGCACACCGGGACGCCGAACTTGGCGGCCATCAGCAGCACCGCCACGATCTCGTTCAGCGAGCCCAGCCGCCCGGTGTCGATCTGGCAGTAGTCGATGGCCCCGGCCTGGAGCAGCTGCTTGAACATGACGCGGTTGTGGCCGTGCTCGCCGGTGGCCACCCCGATCGGGGCGACGGCCTTGCGGATGGTGGCGTGACCGAGCACGTCGTCGGGGCTGGTGGGCTCCTCGATCCAGAGCAGGTCGAAGTCGGCCAGCGCGTTGACCCACTCGATCGCCTGGTCGACGTCCCAGACCTGGTTGGCGTCGATCATCAGCTTGCGGTCCGGACCGATCACGTCGCGGGCGATCTGGCAGCGGAGCCGGTCGTGCTCGAGGTCGGCGCCCACCTTGAGCTTGATGTGCCCGTAGCCCTCGTCGACGGCCTCCTGGCACAGCCGGCGCAGCTTCTCGTCGCTGTAGCCGAGCCACCCCGCCGAGGTGGTGTAGCAGGGGTAGCCCTCGGCCTCCAGCTCGGCGATCCGCCCGGCCTTGCCCGGCTCCTGGGCCCGGAGCAGCTCCAGGGCCTCCTCGCGGGTGAGGGCGTCGGACAGGTAGCGCAGGTCGGCCACGTCGACCAGCTGCTCCGGGGTCATGTCGGCCAGCAGCCGCCAGACCGGCTTGCCGGCGTGACGCCCGGCGAGGTCCCAGACGGCGTTCATCACCGCGGCGAGGGACAGCTGGACGACACCCTTCTCCGGGCCGAGCCAGCGGATCTGGGAGTCGGAGGTGAGCCCGCGGTAGACCGCACCCAGGTCGCCGACCGCGCGGTCGACGTCGAGACCCACCAGGGTCTCGGCCTGCTGACGGGCGGCCACGGCCACGATGTCGTTGCCGCGCCCGATGGTGAACGTCAGCCCGTGACCGGCCAGCGGCGTCCCGTCGGGGCCCACCGCGTCGGTGGTGAGGGTGACGTAGACGGCGGAGTAGTCGCCGTCCTTGTTCATGGCGTCGGAGCCGTCAGCGCTCAGCGACGTCGGGAAGCGGACGTCGTCGATGCTGACGCCGGTGATGGTGGCCATAGCCGATCTCCTCATGCGGATGGTGATTCGTCGGAGAGGATACGTCACCAGTGGCAGCGACAGCGGTTCTGGGGCCGTTGTGGAGCCGATACATCTGATCACTTGCCGGGCGACGACCGTGGCGGGGGGCGGGCGGGCCCGGGTCGGTCGACTCCGGGCCCGCCCGCCGCTCCGCGCGGCGAGGTCTCAGCGACGGCGTCGCAGCACCGCCACGCCGGCCGTCAGGGCGGTCAGCCCGAGCAGCCCGAGGGCGCCGGCTGGGCCGCCCGTGGCGGCGAGGACGGGACCGTGCCCGCCGGTCACGACGGCACCGCCGCCACCGTTCGCACCGGTCGCGACCGGTACCTCGTCGCCGTCATCGGTGTCGGTCACCGGGTCGACGACCGGGGCGGGCGTGGGGTCGACGGGAGCGGGAGCCGGGCAGGTCGAGCGAGCCGGCAGCTCCCCCTCGCCGAGGTAGACCCCAGGGCCGGGCGGGTCCATCGTCAGCGAGGCGAGGTCGCCGGCAATCCAGGGCACCTCGTCCTCGAGCAGCGCGAAGGTGAAGGAGTCACCCGCAGGCACCTCGTGCAGCTCCAGGCCGCTGATGTCGAAGGGGTCCTCGCTGTCGGGGTCGACCAGCGCGTCGGGGTCGACCAGTCCGACCCACAGCGCGTCGGGGTTGCTGGCCGGGTTGGTGAAGGTCGCCGCGTCGCAGGTCAGGGCGACGTCCAGGCAGCGGCCCACCAGCACCTCGGCGCTGACCTCGGGCTCATCGGCTCCCGTCGTGGCCTCGAGCGTGTAGGTGCCCGGCGCCAGACCGGTGACCAGCAGGTCCTCGGACTCCTCGTCCGCCACACCCTCCTCGACCACGCGTCCGTCGGCGTCGGTCACGGTCCAGGTCGCGGTGGTGTCGGTCGAGACGAAGAAGGCGAAGGAGAGGGCGCCCCCGGGACCCTGGTCGGTGCGGCACTCGGAGAAGACGTAGGCCAGCTCCAGGCCGCAGGCGTCGAAGTCGATCAACGCGTACCCCTCACCGGCTCCGATCGCGGCATCCGCGGAGAAGGCGGCGACGTACTCGACGTCGGTCGGCAGGGTGAGGGACTGGCCGGGGGTGAGCTCCTCGGTGATCTCCTCCTCGTCGTCGCTGTAGAGGTCGACGTAGACCAGCGTCACCGTCGCGTTGCCGGCGGGGTTGGTCAGCGTGACGTCCTCGCAGCTCTCCACCACCTCCAGGCACCCGGCCACCTCCGTGGCTGCGGTGGCCAGCAGACGCTCGGCGCCCTCCTCGAGGACCTCCACGACCTCGACCTCGACCTCACCGGAACCGCCGAGGCGGGTCTGCACGCTGCGCTGCTCCGCCGCCTCCAGCACGAGCTGCTGGGTGGAGGTCTCGCCGTCCTCGGCGGTCACCCGGACGCGCACGTCGACGGCCTCGTCGGTGGTGTTGGTCAGGCTGCTGCTCACCGAGGCGTCCTCGCAGGTGGTGCTGAGGGCGAGGGTGATGTCACCGGGCACGGCCAGCGGCCTCGGACCGGGAGCGGCTGCCGCCTCCTCGGGCGCGACGTCCTGCGACTCGTCGACCACGACCTCGTCGACCGCCGGGTCGTCCTGGTCGGCAGGCTCCTCCGCGGGCTGCTCGACCTCGTCCTCGGGAGCCGGCTCGACGGGGAGCGGCGGCGTGGACGGGTCGGCGGTCGGCGCTGCGTCCTCGGTGGGGTCGGTTCCGGGGGTGGGCTGCTCGTCGGGGGAGGGGGCATCCGGCTCGGTGACCGGGGAGGTCGTCGCGGTGGGTTCCCCGGCGCCGTCCCCGGTGGGGAGCTGCTCCGCCGACGCGGACGGCGTGGCGGGGGCCGGGGTGGCCTCCTCCGCCGCCGCGGGGGCCGCGGACACCGTCCCGAAGGTCAGCAGTGTCGCCACCAGGGTGGTCACCATCGTCGTGCGTCGGGCCATCAACCACTCCGTATCCCGCAGGTGCCCCGTGGCGAGGGGGGACCGGTCGGTGCCTCGAGGAGCGCACGCACATCATGTCGGGACCGTGGGTGTCGTAGGTCACGCTCAGGTCACGTTCTGCGCGGTGGCTGGACGCGTGGCCGGTCCCGGGAGGACGTCGTCGTGCCCGACGCACCCGGACGGTCGTCCAGGTCACCGACGCCGTCCCACCCGCCGGGCCCGCAGGTGACAGGATGGGCCGGGTCGCACCCAGACGTCGAGACAGCACGAGGAGCGCGCGTGAGCCAGCAGCCCGAGGTGGACACGGGGACCGACGTCCGGTCCCAGCCGACGGACGGCGTCGAACGAGGGACGGAGATGGCGCCGATCCCGGCGCCGGGCGTCGAGGCGTCGGGGGAGGAGCACGAGCCGGGCGTCGGGGACATCAACTTCGACGAGCAGTTCTACCCGGCCCGTCCGCGGGCGCTGCGTCCGCGGGCCCGTCGCAAGCTCACCTTCACCGGTGACCTGACGCCCCCCTTCGAGCCGGTCGGGACGAACGGCGCCTACGTGGAGTGGCTGGTCAACCAGTCGATGCTGGGCGACGCCACGATGCTGGCCCGCCAGCTGTCGGGGCAGTCGAGCATGTGGAACAACCCCTTCGCGCACCCGAACCCGCGCCGCGCGGTGGACACCGCGTCGGTGTGGTTCACCGCCTACCCGCTCTCGCTGATCACCCGTCCCCGCCAGTCCTTCCTGTCCGCGCTCGGCGCGGACGACCTGTGGGACGCCTTCGAGCAGATCGGCATCAAGGCCGTGCACACCGGACCGGTCAAGATGGCCGGCGGCATCTCGGGCTGGGAGCCGACCCCCAGCATCGACGGCCACTTCGACCGGATCGCGATGGCGATGGACCCGCTCTTCGGCACCGAGGACGAGTTCCGCGGCATGTGCGAGTCCGCGGCGGCCCACGGCGGCACCGTGATCGACGACATCGTCCCCGGCCACACCGGCAAGGGTGCGGACTTCCGGCTCGCGGAGATGAACTACCGCGACTACCCCGGCATCTACCACATGGTGGAGGTGCCGGAGGAGGGCTGGGAGCTCCTGCCCGACGTCCCCGAGGGCGAGGACTCGGTCAACCTGGACGCCGCCTGCGAGCGGAAGCTGCAGGACGCCGGCTACATCATCGGCGAGCTGCAGCGCGTCATCTTCTACGAGCCCGGGGTGAAGGAGACCAACTGGAGCGCGACCCGCCCCGTGGCCGACACCAAGGGCACCCGGCGGCGCTGGGTGTACCTGCACTACTTCAAGGCCGGGCAGCCCTCGATCAACTGGCTGGACCCGACCTTCGCCGGCATGCGGCTGGTGATGGGCGACGCGCTGCACTCCCTGCTGGACCTGGGCTCGGGCGGGCTGCGGCTGGACGCCAACGGCTTCCTCGGCGTGGAGCGCTCCTCGGAGGAGTCCCCGGCGTGGTCGGAGGGTCACCCGCTGTCGGAGACGGCCAACCAGCTGATCGGCTCGATGGTGCGCAAGGTCGGGGGCTTCACGTTCCAGGAGCTCAACCTGACCATGGACGACATCAAGGCGACGTCGGCGTCCGGCCCGGACCTGTCCTACGACTTCATCACCCGACCCGGCTACCACCACGCGCTGGCCACCGCGGACACGGAGTTCCTGCGGCTGGTGCTGCGCGAGGGGATGCGGATCGGCATCGACCAGGCGTCGCTGGTGCACGCGCTGCAGAACCACGACGAGCTCACCTACGAGCTGGTCCACTTCGCCACCACCCACCGCGACGACCCCTACACCCTCGGCGGGGTGGAGATGCCGGGCCACGAGCTGGCCGAGCACGTCCGGGAGACGCTGCGGCAGAAGATCACCGGGGAGGCGGGCCCCTACAACGCGATCTTCACCCAGAACGGGATCGCCTGCACCAGCGCGTCGGTGATCACCGCCACCCTGGGCATGACCGACCTGGAGTCGCTGAGCGAGGACGACGTCGAGCGGGTCCGCCGGGCGCACCTGCTGCTGGCGATGTACAACGCCTGGCAGCCCGGGGTCTTCGCGCTGTCGGGGTGGGACCTGTGCGGCACCCTGCCGCTGAGCCGGGAGCAGGTGAAGTCGCTCATCCGCACCGGGGACACCCGCTGGGTCGAGCGCGGGGCCCACGACCTGATGGGCTGGAACCCCGAGGCCACCCAGTCCGCCTCGGGCATGCTGCGGGCCACCTCGCTGTACGGCCCGCTGCCCGAGCAGCTGCAGGACCCGCAGTCCTTCGCCTCGCGCCTGGCCGCGCTGCTGGCCGTCCGCGAGACCCACGGCATCGCCACCGGTGCGCTGCTGGACGTCCCCGACGTCTCCCACCCGAGCATGCTGGTGATGGTAAACCGGCTGGCGGTGGGCGCCATCCAGGTGACCGCGCTGAACTTCGGCGAGGAGGACATCCGCGGCACCGTCATCTCCGGCGAGCTGCCGGTCGGTGGCCGGGTGGTCGACCTGACCACCGGGGAGCAGCTGACCGAGGTGGACACGCTGGGCAGCTTCCGGGTCGGGCTGGGCCCGTTCGAGGGCGTGGCGCTGATCATCAAGGAAGACGCCGACGAGACCGAGGAGGCCACGCGATGAGCGAGTCCGCATCCGAGCACGACCGGGCGCGTGAGCAGGAGCTGGTGGCCGAGCGCGCCGAGCTGCTGCCGGAGGAGGAGACCGCCGGCGGCAGCGCGGACCCCGAGGCGCAGGCGGCGGAGATCCTGGCCGACTCCGAGCGGCGCACCCTCGACCCCGAGGGCACCCAGCAGGAGTCGGTGCAGAGCCCCGACACGAACGGCTGACCGCAGGCCGACCTCGCGTCCACACCCGGCTCCGGTGTGCGATGTCGCTGCGAACACGCAGCAGGACCGCACACCGGAAGCAGGTGACGGGTCGAGCGGGCGGTCAGCCGCGACGGGCTTTCGCCGTAGCCCGGTCGTTGGCCTTCTGCAGGGCCTCCACCAGCTCGGACTTGGTCATCGTGGACCGGCCCGGGACGTCGAGCTCACGGGCCCGCTCGTACAGGTGCTTCTTGGACGCGTTGGCGTCCACGCCGCCGGCGGTCCCGCGGTCGGTGTCGGCACCGCCCTCCGCCTGGGAGTCCGACGGGCCCTTGCCCTCCTTGGGCTCCCAGTGGTCACCCACCTTCTCGTGGGTGTGCTTCAGGGCGCTGTAGGCGACGCGGTGGGCCCGCTCCTCGTCGCCGTACTGCTCCGCGGCCGAGTCGTGGGTCTCGGCGAAGGTGCGCTGGGCCTTCTCACCGCTGCGCTGGAGGGTGCTGGGCAGCTCGTCGGGGTCGACCCGACCGGACTTCGTGGTCTTCGGCATCGCTTGCTCCTCTCAGCAGACGACGCTACCCGCCGGGAGGATCCCGCGGTACGCCACCCGGTGGTCGGTCAGCTGGTCAGCCGGTGCAGGGCCGGACGGCAGGCCTGGGCGTAGCCGAAGGCCAGCGGCAGCGGGGCGTGCACGGTCAGGGTGGCGACGCACCCGTCGCCTCGGGCTTCGATCGCGTGCTCCATCCGGACCGTCGCCGGGCCGATGCCGACCCGCCAGCTCCAGCGGCGGGCGGCGGCGTCCACGGACTCGACGGTGAAGGGGAGCGCGGTCGGGCCGAGGCTGCGCACGGTGCCGGTCATCCCGGTGACGAGCGCGGTCGAGCTGGCCTCCACCGAGCGGATCTGGGGCGACCAGTCGCTCCACCGGCGGAGGTCGGCGTAACGCTGCCAGGCCTCGTCGGCGGGCAGCGGACCGGCCACCGCGACGGTCCAGCTCATCAGCGGTCCGCGAACTGGGCGATGGCGTCGGTGTCGCCGCGGGCGATCGCCTCGAAGAGGGCCGGGGCGTCCGCCTCGTCCCAGAGCACCGCCGACCCCGCGGAGGTGGAGGCGTTGGGGTTGCCGATCGGCACGGTCAGCGTCAGCCCGTCACCGCCGGCGATCCGGCCCATCGCCAGGGCGAGCTGGCCGGCGTCCAGGATCCCCGTGCCGGGGTCGGTGGTCAGCGACTGCGCGACGGCGTGGTTGAGACGCCAGTAGCGGACCGGGTTGAGCACGCTGGCGGGGGTGACGGCCTTGTCGGCCAGGGCCGCCATCACCTCGCGCTGGCGCTCGACCCGGCCCAGGTCGCCGCGGGCGTCGGCCTTGCGCATCCGGGCGTAGCCGAGGGCGGTGACGCCGTCCATGGTCTGGCAGCCGGCCTCCACCTCGAGGTGGGAGTCCCGGTCGCTGATCGCCTCCTCCGGGCACAGCTCGACCCCGCCGACGGCGTCGATCACCTCGACGAACCCGCCGAAGCCGATCTCGACGTAGCCGTCCACCCGCAGCCCCGTGTTCTGCTCCACGGTCTCGGTGAGCAGCGGCGCGCCACCGAAGGCGTAGGAGGCGTTGATCTTGTTCGAGCCGTTGCCGGGGATCTCGACGAAGGAGTCCCGGGGCACCGAGATCAGCGCCGGACGTCCGCCGGGGGGCAGGTACAGCAGCATCATCGTGTCGGTCCGGGCGCCCTCCACCGACCCGGTGCCCAGCCGGCTCTGCTCCTCCTCGCTCAGCCCCTCGCGGGAGTCCGAGCCGACGAGGAGGAAGAGCTTGCCGGGCTGCTCCGCGGGCCGGTCCCCGGTGGGGAAGGCGTCGACGTCGTTGCCGGTCGTCCAGGCGTAGGCCGGGACGCCGACCAGCCAGACCACCAGGGCCAGCAGCAGCACGCCCAGGGTGGCGAGGAACCGCCGCACCGGGTGGCGCCGGCGGCGGGGCCGGTCGGGCCTGGACGCGGTGCGCCTGGGGTCCACGGGCGGCGGGGGAGGCGGGACCGGTCGCACCGGCTCGCGACGTGCCGGCTCGGTGTGGCTGCTCCGGCGCTCCGCCGGGGGAGGAGCGGCCGCACCGGCCCCCGGGCGCTGGTCGCCGGAGAGGCCGTGCAGCTCGGCCAGCTCAGCCTCCGACATGGCGCGCGTCTCCTCCTGGCTGGGCCGGGGCGTGTCGTCGCGCCGGTACAACCAGTCGAGGTCGTCGGAATCCCTGGGCATGGCGGCAACGGTACCGACCTCCTCGGCAACCACCCCGAAGTCACGACGCCGGTCGGCGTGGCGGGCAGCGTCCTGCGACCGTGGTGGTACAGGCTTGTGCTCGATCTGGGTGGAGACCCTTCCCCGCTCGCCGAGATTGAGAGGTGTGCTGTGCCCGCTGACGTCCACGACCCCCGGACCACCCGCCCGAGCCTGCTCGGACTCGTCCAGGACCCCGACCACCTGCGATCGCGCGGCGCCTGGGCGTCCCTGCGTCGTGGTCTCGTCCTCCTCGGCATGACCGCCGTGCTCCCCGGGTCGGCGCAGCTGGTCGCGGGCAACCGCGCCGTCGGCACCCTCGCCCTGCGGGTCTGGTTCGGCCTCTGGGCGTCCGTGCTCGGTTTCCTCGCCCTGGCCCTGGTCAGCCGCCACGCCGCGGTCGCCGTGCTCAGCGCCGGGTTCACCTGGTCGCTGCTGCAGGCCCTCGTGGTCGTCGCCGGACTGGCCTGGGTGGGGCTGCTGGTGGACGCCTGGCGGCTGTCGCGCCCGATCGACATGCACCGCCCGCACCGCCTCGGTTTCGCCGCGCTGAGCCTGGGGCTGGCCTTCACCGTCGGCGGCGGGGCGGTCGCCTCGGCCGGCGTGCTGGACAGCCAGGGCAGCCTGGTCAGCCACGTCTTCGCCGGCGGTGGCGACTCCGAGCAGGTGGCGGGGCGCTACAACATCCTGCTGCTCGGTGCCGACGCGGGGGCCAACCGGGTCGGCGTCCGGCCCGACAGCATCACCGTGGCGAGCGTGGACTCCGAGACCGGCCGCACCGTGCTGATCAGCCTGCCGCGCAACATGGAGGACGTCCCCTTCGCCGAGGGATCACCGATGCGCGCCCTGTACCCGAACGGCTTCACCTGCCCCGAGCACGAGTGCATGCTCAACAGCGTCTACACCGAGGCCACCGCCCACCCCGAGCTGTACCCCGGCGTGGCCGATCCCGGTGCCCAGGCCACCAAGGAGGCCGTCGAGGGCGTCACCAGGCTGCGGATCAACTACTACGCCATGGTCGACCTCAAGGGCTTCGAGGCGCTGGTGGACGCCGTCGGCGGGATCACCCTGGACATCGGCACGCGGGTGCCGATCGGCGGCGGCACGTCCCCGGTCCGCGGCTACATCGAGCCCGGCCAGGACGTCACCCTGGACGGCGGCAAGGCGCTCTGGTTCGCCCGCTCCCGGCACGGCTCCAGCGACTTCGAGCGGATGCAGCGGCAGAAGTGCGTGATGAGCGCCATGCTGGACCAGCTGGACCCGATGACGGTGTTCACCAAGTTCTCCGACATCGCCGGGGCCGGGGAGCAGATCGTGGCCACCGACGTCGGCGGCGCGCAGGTCACCACGCTGGCCGAGCTGGCCAACGAGGCCCGGCAGCTCCCGATCCAGAGCGCGTCCCTCACCCCGCCGCTGATCCACCCCGGCAGCCCCGACTTCGCGCTGGCCCGGGCCACCGTGGCCCACCACGTCGAGGCCGCCGAGATGCTCGACCGCGGCGAGACCCCAGGCCCGGCCCCGAAGCCGGCCACGGTGGAGGAGCCCGCGCCGTCGCCCAGCGAGCCCGCACCCTCGGACCCCGCACCGACCGAGCAGTCCCCGGCGGGTCCGGCTCCGGTGGAGACCCCGGCCGAGCCGGCACCGGTCGACGAGGCCCCGGGCGAGGACGTCGGCGCGCAGCCCGGCGAGGAGGCCGACGCCGGCGATGAGCCGGACACGGACCCCAACAGCTCCGACGACCTCAGCGCCGTCTGCTCGGCGTGAGCGGGGACGGCTTCGTGAGAGGGTGCCTGCGTGGTCGACCCTGAGGACGACGCGACCCGGCGCTGGCCCGGGGTCAGCGTGGTGATGCCGGTCCGCAACGAGGAGCGCCACCTGGCAGCGGCGGTGGAGCAGGTGCTGGCCCAGGGCTACCCCGGTGAGCTCGAGGTGCTGATGGCCGTCGGCCCCAGCACCGACCGCACCGAGGAGATCGCCACCGGGCTGGCCGCCGCCGACGCCCGCGTGGTGCTGGTGCCCAACCCGGCCGGACGCACCCCGCACGCCCTCAACGCCGCGATCGCCCGCTCGCGGTTCGACATCATCGTCCGCGTCGACGGCCACGGCGAGCTCACCCCCGGCTACATCACCACCGCGGTGGAGCTGCTGGAGCGGACCGGTGCGGCCAACGTCGGCGGCATCATGGACGCCCAGGGCACCACCGCCTTCGAGCAGGCCGTCGCCGTCGCCTACACCAGCCGGCTCGGCCTCGGCGGGGCCACCTTCCACCTGACCACCAGCCGGGAGCAGGAGGCCGAGACCGTCTTCCTCGGCTCGTTCCGCAAGTCGGTGCTGCTGGAGGTCGGGGGCTACGACGAGACCCTGCACCGGGCCCAGGACTGGGAGCTCAACCACCGCCTCCGTCAGGCCGGGCACACCATCTGGTTCTCCCCGCGGATGCGGGTCACCTACCGGCCACGCTCGACGCTGCGGGCGCTGGCCCGGCAGTTCTACGAGACCGGGCGGTGGCGGCGCGAGGTGGTCCGGCGCCACCCCGAGACGGCCTCCCTGCGCTACCTGGCCCCACCGCTGGCGGTGACTGGCGTCGTCGGCGGCACCCTGGTGGCCGGCCTCGGCGTCCTGGGTCCGAGGTGGCTGCGGCTGGGGGTGCTGGCCCCGCTCGGCTACCTCGCGGTGGTGCTGCTCGGGTCGGCCGGCCTGCGCCGGGAGCTGCCGCTGCCGGTGCGGCTCCGGCTGCCGCTGGTGCTCGCCGTGATGCACATGACCTGGGGGGCCGGCTTCGTGGTCGGGCTCCCGCGCGACCGCGATCGCTGAGTCCCGGCTGGCCTCGCGGACCCGGCGTTTCGGCGGACCGTCCGGCTCGCCGTCCGCTGGATCCGTCGGCGGCGCCGTCCGTGCTTGCTGGCGGCTGACCCGGGCTCCCGTCGCCGCCGCCCGGTGATGCCCCTCGCACCGGCACAGGCCGACGTCCAGTGGCGGTGTCGGCCCTGGCCGGCGTGCAGAACCGGTCGCTGAGCCGACACCACTCGACACCGGTGGAGAGACGTCTGCTGAGGGTCCGGTTCTGCGAGGCGCCGATCAGGACCGGCGGGGCAGTCGCTTTCGCCACGCGGTGTAGGAGCCGATCGACCCGGCGTGGGGTCGCCAGAGCCACGGCCACGGGTGCACCCGCACAGGACCCACCGCGGCCGCGTGCCGGCGGAATCCGGGCACCGGCGCGTGGGTGACGGCGACCGCCCGGCCGGCGAGCTCGTCGGGCACCCGTCCGCGGCGGAGCTCGACCGGGCGGCGGGTGGCGAGGTCGGCGAGGGTCTCGGTGAGGAACACCAGGCGCTTGCCCGACAGCCGAAGCCGCGCGAGCAGCGGCTCGTCGAAGACGAAGACCGCCGGCAGGTCGAGGGAGGCCAGCAGCGCCGGGTCCTCGTCGCCGAGCGACTCCGCGGTCAGCCAGACGGCATCGGGCTGACCCTCCCCGATCACGTCGCGGGGGCCACCGGTGGTCTCGGGGTCGGGGTCGGCCCGCAGCAGCGGCTCGGGCTCGGGTCGGCGAGCCGGCGGCGGGTCGGGCGGCCAGTCCTGGATGGGGCACGCGTCCTCGAGCAGGCACTCCCCGCACAGCCGCGGCGCCCGCTTCTCCACCTGCCACCGCGAGAAGCCGTAGGGCTTGCCCGTGCCGGACCCGATGGTCCACTGCCAGCCGAGCCGGTTGGCCGCCCGGGACCCGTCGAGCAGGTGGGTGAAGAAGAGGTCCTCACCGCTGGTCCACTCCGCCCAAGGCGCGCACCGTCCACTGCGACGACATCCACATCCGGGTCTGGTTGACCAGCCACCCGTCGGTCTCCAGCTCGTCGAGACAGGCGTCCACGCAGCGCATGTCCCGGGGCCACGGGTTGTCCCAGGACCCGGACGGACGGGCGGGTGCGGCCCGCAGGGCCGTCGACATCCGCCGGCCGAGCCGGGCGTAGACGTGGCGCGCGTACTCCTGCCAGGCGAGCTCGTCGCGGAACTTGGTCCGGTCCCGCGGTGGAGCGTCGGAGGCCGCCGACCAGACGGTCGGCAGGTCGATCAGGCCGTAGCGGATGTAGGGCGAGAGCCGGGTGGCTCCCCGACGCTCGACCGGCAGCACCTGGTTGCGCTGGGCCGCGTACCCGGCGAGGTCGAGCCCACCCAGCGCGACGTCGGCTGCCGTCTGGCCCCCACGCACCGCCGGTGAGGCAGCGGGCTGGTCGGAGCAGAGGTCGGTGAGGTGCGCGCGCACGAAGGCGACCGCCGCATCAGGCCCCGGTCCGGGGGTGGGGAGGAGCACCCGCTCAGTGTGACCACCGGATCCAACACGACATGCGGAGGCCCGAGGAGCGGGCTGCGGGACCGTGGTCCGGCCGTCCGTGTGGCCCCATGGCGGGTGCGACCGGACGGTCCGACCCCGAGCGCGACGGGCCAGGCGCGGGATGGCCGGCAGAACCGGTCGCTCAGCAGACGGCGGTGGCGATATGTGGGGAGATGTCCGCTGAGCGTCCGGCTCTGCCCGCTGACGCGCCCTACACCGTGGTGTGCCCTTCAGCAGCCGGCAGAACCGGTCAGTCAGCCAGACGGCACCGCCCCCACGGGAAGGGTGCCGGGCTGGGTGACCGCTTCTGCCGGCCGTGCCGGGTCGGGCCGGGTGGTTCCCGGCGTCCCGCGGGGTCAGCACGGCGGCGATCGAGCCTCCGATGGCCACGGTCAGCTGCGGGTGGGCGTGCAGAAAGGGTCTCTCAGCGGACCGCGGTCGCGATATGTGCGGAGATGTCCGCTGAGCGTCCGGCTCTGCCCGCGACCGCGCCGGCGAGGCCCAGCGAGCTCCGCAGCGGGAGCACAACCGGTCACCCAGCCCGACGGCACCGCCCCCACGGGCACGCCATCGGGCTGGGAGTCCGGTTCTGCGGCCCGCCGGGGTCAGGCGGTGCGGTCCGCAGCGGCCGCAGGGGCGAGCAGCTCGGCGACCGTGGCGTCGTCCAGCCGGCCGTCGGCCACCAGACCGCGGAAGCTCCGGCGGACCGGGTCCGCCGGGGTGGTGACCACCGGCCGGTCCCAGGCCAGGGCCGAGCCGATGCCGGGGTAGCCCGTCACCCGGACGAACCAGGGGTCGGCGGCCGTGGTGGCGTCGGCACCGGCCAGGCCCACCGTCACCTCGCCACCGGGCACCGAGGCCGACCAGGCCAGCCACGGAGCGGTGCTGCCGTGCACCGCGTCCTCACCGGAGGCCGTCGGGGTCCGGACGTCCACGCCCACCGACGCCGGCAGCCGCCAGGTCAGCCCGCCGTAGCCGCCGCCGACCCGTCCGTGGGAGCCGGGGCTGCCGAGCTCGAGCCGGTCCACCAGCGGGGTCAGCGTGAGGTCCCACCCGAACACCCAGGCGTCGGCGCCGGCCGCCTCCCAGGAGATCCGACGACGCTCCCGCAGCAGCGGCCGACCGTCGCGACCGATCCACTCCAGCTCCTCGACCCAGGACCGCTCGCCCCGCTCCAGGAACCCCCGGTGCTCGACGTGGCCGTGGTCGTCGCGCTCCTGGTAGCCGTCGGCGGGCAGGTAGGTCGGTCCGCCCCAGAGATTGGTGGTCGGTCCGTCCCCGGTGCCGACGTGCTGCAGGGCGGTGCTGATCCCGTGGTGCCAGACGTGGTCGGGGGCGTGGTCGTCGGTGACACGGACGCCGGACCGGGTCCGCACCGGGTGCAGGAAGGGCCGTCGCCCGTTCACGACCTCGACGTCCCCGCCGTCGCCCTCGACCGCCAGCACCGCGCCGTCGAGCTCGACCACCGCGATCGGGTGGGAGGGGCGCCAACGGGTCACGGCCACCGGGTCCGCCCACGGGGCCCCGGCCGCGACGAAGCCGCCCTCGGCCAGGGCCCGCTCGCACCAGCGCACGACGTCCTCCAGCACGGGGGCCGCGTCCTCGGTCTCACCCCACCGCACGTACCGCTGGTCGACCGCGTGCACCGGGGCACGCTGCACCGCCTCCAGCACGACCATGAACGCCTCGCTGGCCCCGAGCGAGGAGCTGAGCGGCACCGAGGGGTCCCGGCCGTGCTCGACCAGCTCGGTCACCAGGTCGGTCCGGGGGTGCTGCTCGACCTCCACGTCCTCCCCGCGCCGCAGCTCCACCCGGTCCACGGTGTAGGCCAGCACGGCGCTGCCGACGTCCCCGCGCACGGTCACCGTCGGCTCCACCTGCTCCGGCGCGGCCAGCGTCAGGGCGACCGCCACCGCCGGACCCTGCACCGGCTCCACCCGGACGTAGGCGGTGTCGTCGCACTCGATGTCGTGCACCCGGTAGAGCTCGGTGTGCACCGCGGCCACCTGGTCGCGGCGCTCGATCCCGGCCAGCCGGAGGGCGGTGTTGACGCCGTGGGCCAGCGGGTTGGTGACCACACCGTCCGCGGTCCGCACCCCCGCCAGCAGCCGACGCCCGGCCCAGGCCGCACGGGCGTAGTAGCTGGGGCGGCGCGACCACGGGCCCAGCACGTCGACCTGCTGCACGTCGCCCAGGCCGCCCGAGGTCGCCAGCTCCCGCACCCGGGCCACCGCCGGCGAGCCGAGGTTCTGGAAGCCGACCTGCACGCTCCGCCCGGTCCGCCGGGCCACCTCCCGCAGGTCGTCGTACTCGTCCAGCCCGGCCACCGGCGGCTTCTCGAGGTAGACGTCGCTGCCGGCCAGCAGCGCCTCCCGGGCCAGCGGCAGGTGGGTGGGGATCGGAGTGCTGACCACCGTCGTCCCCGGCAGCACGGTGCCCAGCAGCTCGGCCAGCGAGGCGAACCAGGGGACGTCGGCCGGCACCTCGGGAACCGGCCCGGCCGGGTCCACCACACCGACCAGCTGCACCTCCCCGGCGTCGTGGCGCCGGCGCAGCGAGGTCAGGTGGACGGCGCCGAAGCCGCGGAGCCCGACGAGGGCGATGGTGGGGCGGGTCATGACAGCTCCTGGGTGGACGGACGGGGATCCCCAGCCTGGACCAACGACAGCGCTTGCGCAGCGGTTACCAGCACCCGAGACCGCTCCGGCTCAGACGGTGCGCTCGTCGGCGGCGATCCGGGCCAGGTCCGCGCTGCCGCCGCCGGTCACCACGACGGCGGAGCCGCCCCCCAGCAGCGGGGCCACCAGCGCGTCACGGACCGTCTCCCACGGCGTGGTCGGCCGCACCAGCACCCGGTCGGCGCTGCCGGGCAGGGCCGCCAGGCCGGCTTGGTCCAGCACCTGCTCCCCGTCGTCCCAGACCCGGGTGCCGGGCTCGGGCGGCAGCCCGACGAAGTGGTCGGGCTGGCTGCGCACCTCGGTCGACCAGTCCAGCCACCCGGCGGGCAGCGCCTCGCGCAGACCGAGGCCGAGGGGGTGCAGCGAGCAGGCCAGCACCGTGCCGGGCCAGGCGGCGGGCTCGGCGAGGGACTCCGGGCCCACGACGACGACCGCGCCCGAGTCGGCGGCCGATCGCACCGAGGCGCCCACCCCCCAGGCCGCAGCCACCCAGACCAGGCTCATCCAGTGCTCGGGGTGCAGCCGCAGCAGCGGCATCGCCACCTCGTCGCCGGGCTCGAGCTCCAGCTCCTCGACGCAGAGGTTGGACGCCTTGGCCACCCAGTTCGCGAAGGTCGTGGCCGAGAGCTCGGTGCGCGAACCGGCCGGCACGTCGTAGTGGGTGAGCAGCGGTGTGGCGCCGTCGCGGCGGACGCGCTCCTGCAGGTGCTCCGAGATCAGCATGGGCCCCACCCTAGGGACCGCCGCGTCGGAGCCGGCGCACGGTCGCCACCGCGCCACTAGGGTGACCGCCATGCGTTCTGTGGTCATCATGGCCGGCGGCTCCGGCAAGCGGCTGTGGCCGCTGTCCCGCCGCGGCACCCCCAAGCAGCTGCTGCCCCTGCTGGGGGAGAAGAGCCTGCTGCGGGTCGCCTTCGAGCGGGTCCGCTCCGCCGTCCCCGACGACCGGGTGTTCGTCTGCACCGGCGCGGAGTGGGCCGACGTCGTGGCCCGGGAGCTGCCCGAGCTGCCTTCGGCCAACATCCTGGGCGAGCCGGTCGGCCGGGACTCCCTGAACGCGGTGGCCTGGCCGGCGGCCGTCCTCGCCGAGCAGGACCCCGACGCGGTAGTGGCCATGGTCACCGCCGACCACCTGATCGAGCCGGTGGAGAGCTTCCGGAACGCCCTGGACCGGGCCTTCACCGTGGCCGAGACCTCTCCCGACGCCCTGGTCACCTTCGGCGTGGTGCCCACCAGCGCCCACACCGGTTACGGCTACCTGCACTGCGGGGAGCCGCTGGAGGGCGCTGAGGACGTCTTCACCGTCCGCGAGTTCATGGAGAAGCCGGACGCCGCCACCGCCGAGGGCTTCCTGGCCTCCGGGGAGCACTGGTGGAACTCCGGCATGTTCGTCTGGCGCGCCCGCACCCTGCTGGAGCAGCTGGAGGTGCTGCAGCCGGAGTGCCACGCCATCGTCACCGAGCTGGCCCGCCACCCCGAGCGGATCGAGGAGCTGTACCCGCAGCTGCCGCGGATCTCGGTGGACTACGCCGTGATGGAACCGGTCTCCCGCGGTGAGGCCACCGCGCGGGTGCTGGCGGTCCGGCTGCCGATCAGCTGGCACGACGTCGGCGGCTACGCCTCCCTGCTGGACCGCCTCGAGCGCGACGTCGACGGCAACGCCGTCCGCGGGCTCAGCGTGCAGGTCGACGGGCGCAACAACCTGGTGATCAACGACCACCCCGACCACCTGGTCGCCACCCTGGGGGTCAGCGACATGATCATCGTGGCCACCCGCACCATCACCCTGGTCTGCCCGTTGGGGGAGTCCGAGCGGGTCAAGGAGCTGGTCGCCGCCGTCACCGACTCCGACGTCCGCTACGCCTGAGGCGAAGCCGGTCGGCGCGTCCGTGGATCCGCACCACTCCGAAACCCTGTCGGCACCGAACGAGGGGTGAGGCAGAGGCCCCCGGGCGCTGCCACCGACGACCAGGAGGGTCACGACCATGCACACCACCGCCGCTCCCGCCCCCGTCAGGCTGAGCCGGGCCGACCGCTGCGACCGCTGCCTGGCCCAGGCGCTGGTGGCGCTGCGGGTGGGGGAGCGTCACGACCTGCTCTTCTGCGGCCACCACTACCGCGAGCACGCCAGCGTCCTGGCCGCCCAGGGGGCGCGGGTGCTGATCGACCGCCGCCCAGGCCGCTGACCCCCTGCGCGTCCCCGGGCCCAGCCCGTCGGGGTGACCGTCTCCGGGCGTCGCCGCCTGCGTCCAGCAGGTCGCCGTCGCGACGGACCAGGGTGCTGCCCGTTCGCACCCCTCGGGAGGCACCCACCGGCACGTCCTGACGTGGCCGGTCCAGCGGCTACTCGTAGAAGCCGTCCAGGGGGGTGCCCTGCGTGGCGTGGACGATCTTGAGCAGCAGCCGGTTCAGCTCTGCGCTCTCCTGGGTGGTGAGCCCGGCGTCGCTGAGGTCGTTGGTGGACATCGCGATGTCCCAGACCGCGTCCAGGGCCCGGCGCCCGTCGTCGGTGATCTGGACCGGGTTGCGCCGGCCGCGGGCGCGCTCACCGGTGCGGCGGACCAGCCCGCGCTGCTCGAGCCCGTCCAGGAGCGGGGCGATGCTCTGGGGCTGGACCAGGACGGCACGGGCGAGGTCGGCCTGGGTCATCTCCGGGGAGATGGTCAGGTAGGCCAGCACGCCGAAGTGGACCGGGTTGAGACCGTGCTCGGCCAGTCGCTCGGCCAGGCGCTGCCCGGCGAAGCGGGCCACCCGCACCACGCTCCAGGTCAGCACCTCGTCGAGCTCCTCCACACTCCGCTTCCGTCCCTCACCCATGCCCCCATCATCGCCCTCAGGGAGCGACAGGTAACCTCTGTTACAGGTTTCTGTTACTTCTCCCGGGAGGATCCCCATGACCGACACGACGACCGACACCGCCAGCGACGGACGCCGACGCGTCGCGGAGCTGGTCAGCGAGGCGAAGGTGGCGATGCTGACGACCAGGACCGCTGGGGGTCAGCAGGTGAGTCGGCCGATGGGGCTGCAGGAGGTCGAGTTCGACGGCGACCTGTGGTTCTTCGCCTACGAGGACTCCGCCAAGGTCGCCCAGATCCGGGCCGACTCTGCGGTCAACGTGTCGTTCTCCGACACCAAGAACACCTCGTGGACCTCGATCGCCGGCCGGGCCGAGGTCGTCCACGACCGGGCCCGGGCCGAGGAGCTGTACACCCCGACGCTGAAGGCCTGGTTCCCCGACGGGCTGGACACCCCTGGCCTGACGCTGATCAAGATCCAGGCCGACAGCGCGGAGTACTGGGAAGGACCCAGCAGCACCGTCGGGTTCGCCCTCGGTACCCTCCGCGCAGCGGTCACCAAGAACCCCGACAGCGACCCGATCACCAACGACACCGTGCAGCTGTGACCTCTGGACCGGCACCCACCCCGGGTACCGGACCAGTCACCCGCTCGGTCTCGCGGGTGCTGGTCCTGGGTGCGAACGGACCGTCCGGTCGGCGCACCGTCCAGCAGGCGCTGGGCCGGGGGCTCCGGGTGGACGCGCTGACGCGTCGACCGCAGGGCTTCCCGACCCGGCACGAGCGGCTGCACGTGGTGGGTGGTGACGCGACCGACCCGGGCGTGGTGGATGCCGCGGTCGCCGCCTGTGATGCGGTGATCTCGGTGATCGGGGCGCCGTTCACCCGGCACCCGGTCGACGTCTACTCCACCAGCGCGCGGCTGGTCGTCAGCGCGATGCAACGCCACGGGCAGCGACGTCTCCTGACCGTCACCTCCACCGGGCTCACCCCCGTCGACCAGCGCCACGACATCCCGGTCCTGGAGCGGCTGCTGGCTCCACTGGCCCGGCGGACCTTCGGACGATCCGTCTACGACGACATGGAACGGATGGAGTCCGTCGTCTCGGGCAGCGACCTGGACTGGACCATCGTGCGGCCCCCGGGGCTGACCGACGAGCCCGGTACCGGCTACCAGAGCGCTGAGAACTGGGTCGACGGCGGCTACTGCGCCCGTGACGACCTCGCCACCCTCCTGCTCGACCAGCTCGACGACACCCGCTACCTGAGGAAGGTCGTGGCGGTCTCCACCCCCGGTCTGCAGGTCAGGACCTGGCAGACCATCCGGCGCGAGCTCCTCAAGCGCTGAACCGCAGACCCCCACGGGCGAGGACGTCGTGCTGTCCGCGGTCATCACCGAGGTCGACCCCTTCGCCCGTCCTGGATCGGCAGCCTGGCCGGTGGTGGGTGGCGAGGAAGCCGAAATGGGCGTCACAACGCCCTTCGGCGGTGAGTTGAACAGTCATCACGGTGACCGCACTAGGAATTCGCAGTTCGTGCGCTTATGGTCAGCCCAGCGACTCTGCATCTGGATCGGACAACTTGATGGCTTCCCCCGGGCCAAGCTCCACACCCACCGCACGAGATTCCTGTGAGCAGCGCATCCAAGCCCTGCTGGAGCGTCTACGCGACCACCCTGACCCGGACGACATCGGGGAGCTGTACGACGCGACCAGCGCCGTCGTGCACGGCTGGGCGGTGGCGTTCGTCGCGAGTCGCTTCGCCGCCGAAGAGGTCACAGTGGCGGTGTACGTGTACCTCTGGCACTGCGCGAGGCGGTACCCCGTGCACCGCGGTCAGCCTTGGCCGTGGTTGCAGCTGGCGTTCTGGTCCGCTGTCCGAGAAGGAGAACTGCCTGCTGCGCCAGTCAGTGCGGCTCGTGCTTGAAGCGGGCTCCGCGGAAACGTGCAGGCGAAGTGCCGAGTGGTGCCGTGCTCGCACCGTGGATCGTCACGACGACCGCTATCTGCAGCAAGGCACAAGCCCGTGCACGAAGAGCACTGTCGCGCTCTCTCGCGCTGCTCTGATGGCGGCCCGACCAGGGGTGAGCACGAGCCTGACCTGGCCGCTGTGCCGGGTGCCCAGCTCGTGAAGGTGTCCTCGGGGCATCGCTGAGAAGGGTTCACTGCGTCGCCGTGGGCGCCACCGCGCGCAGCACCCCGCGCAGCGCGTCGGCCGCCGGGGCCGGGACGCCGGCCAGCACGGCCTGCTCCAGGTCCGGCCCGTCCAGACCGACCAGCCCCTCGTACTCCCCGGCGCGGCCCAGACTGGTCAGGACGGCGTGCAGCACGGACTCGCGGCTGCCGCGGGCGAACATGTCGTCCGGTCCGGTCCGGCTGAGCGAGCGGGCTCCCTCGGCGTCGTCGACCACCAGCTCCGCCAGCCCCCGCACCACGGCCACGGGACGTCCGGCCAGCTTGGCCTTGACCAGGTCCCCGGCGGCGGCCAGCTCGTCGGCCACCGCCATCTGGGTCACCGCGAGCTCCCGGCCGAAGGAGTCCAGCTCACCGGCGTAGCCCAGGCTGGGACGCACCCCGGCCGCACCCACCGCCAGGTCGGTCTGGCCGTGGCGCCAGGCGCGCCCGGAGGTGTCGGAGACCACCACGCCCAGCCGGAGGCCGGTGCGCTGCTGCAGCTCCTCCCGCAGCCGGGCCGCGCTGGCGTCGGGGTCGGCGGGCAGCAGCAGCACCGTGCCGGGGACGACGTTGGAGGCGTCCACCCCGGCCGCCGCCTGCACCAGTCCCTGGGCGTTCTGCACGATCCGGGTGGGGCCGCGTCGGGCCACGGTGCGCAGGGTCTCGTCGCTGATGGCCGCCTCGCGGTCGTCGCCGTCGCGGGAGCGACCCTCGGCCTTGCTCACCACCTTCGACGTCACCACCAGCACGTCCCCGTCGCGGAGCGGGCCGTCGGGGTCCTCGGTGCAGGCGGTGAGCAGCATCCCCGCCAGGTCGTCGCCGGGCGAGACCTCGCCGACGCCGGCCGGGGCGAAGACCAGCAGGCGGTGGCTCACGAGGCCAGGGCGTCGTCGCCGGGGGTGTGGTCGACCGCGGCGCGGATGAAGGCGGCGGTCAGCTCGGGGGTGGTCATCAGCAGCGGGTGGGCCAGAGCGTCCAGGCCACCGCGGTGCAGCCGGGCCAGCGAGGCGGCGTCGTCGCTGTCGACCACCCAGCGGTCCAGCACGCCGTCGGCGTGGCGGCTGCCGTAGTGCAGACCGACCGCGGCGGCGTCCACCTCGACCCCGATCGCCGGCAGCAGCTTGTCGGCCATGCCCAGCACCGGGGCACCGGACAGGATGCCGGAGAAGCCGATCACCGGGGCGGGGGCGGCCCGCACCGCGTCGCGGATCCCGGGGACGGCCAGGATCGGGCCGATGGAGACCACCGGGTTGCTGGGGGCGACCAGCACCAGGTCGGCGGCGGCGATCGTTTCGAGCACGCCTGCGGCGGGGCGGGCCTCGTCGATGCCGACCTGCACCACCCCGAGGACCGGCGGCTCGGCGTGCAGGCGGACCCAGAACTCCTGGAAGTGGACGACCCGCTGGCCGGAGGGGGAGTGCTCGTCACGGATCCGCACGTGGGTCTCGACGCGGTCCTCGCTCATCGGCAGCAGCGTGACCGGGGAGTCGGCGCCCAGCCAGCGCTGGGCCAGGGCCCGGGTGACCTCGGAGAGGGGGTAGCCGGCGGCCAGCATCTGGGTCCGGATCAGGTGGGTGGCGATGTCGCGGTCGCCGAGGTTGAACCAGGTCGGCTCGGCCTGGTGGGCCTGCAGCTCGGCCATCACCTTCCAGCCCTCGTCGGCCAGCCCCCAGCCGCGCTCGGGGTCGATGGCCCCGGCCAGTGCGTAGGTCATGGTGTCGAGGTCGGGGCAGATCCGCAGCCCGTGCAGGGTGATGTCGTCGGCGGTGTTGCCGATCACCGTCACCTCGGCCCCCGGGTACGCCGAGCGCACCCCCCGGACGAACCTCGAACCACCCACACCACCGGCCAGCACCACGATCTGCACCGGCCCAGTCTGTCACCGCCGGGAGGTGCCCCGACGCGCACGGGGGTCGGGGGGTGGTTGGCTGGACCCCCTCACGACGGAGGAGGACAGGTGGTCGCAGCGGGATCGAGGGGCGTGCGCGTGATCGCGGTGCTGGCCTGGCTGGCGCTGGTGGCCCAGCTGGGGCTGCTGGGCTGGCAGCTCGTCGACGGCCGTCCGACCAGGGACGTGCTGCTCTGGGCGGCGTCCGGTCCCGTGCCCACGCTGCTGCTGGCGGTGCTGGCCACCGTCCTCGGGCGCCGGCCGTCGCAACCGGCCGCGCCGGAGCCGGAGGAGTCGCCGGAGCAGGACGGGGACCAGGTGGCGGAGGGGGCCGCGGGTGAGCTGGTGGCGCCGGAGCGCCAGCCGTCGTGGGCGCCCTCGGAGGCCTCGGGGGCGGTCTGGTCGACGGCCGGCGACGCCGCCCGCGGGGCGGAGGCCGACCGGTGGGGAGCCCCGGGGAGCGGGCGCGCCTGGGGTCTGCCGGTGGACGCCGACGAGGGTCCGGAACGGCGCCAGGACGACCCGCGACACTAACCGAGGCCCGGCTCCCAGACCTCCACGACACGCCCGGGGTGTCTTCCGGAAGCCGCTCAGCGCTTGACGCCGGGTGGATGACAAGCGTGTAATTCACCTCAAGTCCGGTCGTTATCGAGCCGGACGGGTCGAGGAGGAAGCATGCACGAACTGTTGGAGGCGTTCCCCGCCGACGACGAGGGGCTGCTGGGCTGGCAGGAGCGGGCCCTGTGCGCCCAGACGGATCCGGAAGCCTTCTTCCCCGAGAAGGGTGGGTCCACCCGGGAGGCCAAGAAGGTCTGCCTGTCCTGCGACGTCCGCGGGGAGTGCCTGGAGTACGCGCTGTCCAACGACGAGCGCTTCGGCATCTGGGGCGGACTCAGCGAACGCGAACGCCGCAAGCTGAAGAAGCGAGCCGTATAGCATGAGGGCGCCCTGCGGGGCGCCTTTCTGCTTCCCGGTCCGGGGCCTCGCGGCACCCCGGTCCGGTCGTCGACGTGCCGCCGAGGTGGATCGACCTTGTCCGAGGCATTCGAGCAGGACGACACCTCACCGGTGCAGGAGCCGCAGACCGAGCCCGCGGCCGCCTGGGCGCAGCACGACGACGTGGACGACGCCCCGGTCGACACCACCGGAGAGCACGTCATCGCCGTCCTGGTGTGCCACGACTCCGTCACCTGGCTCCCGAGCGCCCTGGGCTCGCTGGCCCGGCTCGACCCCGCCCCCGACCTGCTGGTGGTGGTGGACAACACCCCCGGTGACGCCAGCCAGGAGGCCCTGCAGCAGGCCGTCCGCGACGGTGTGGTGGACCTGCTGGTCGACGGCGAGCGCGGGTTCGGCTTCGCCGAGGCGGTCGCCGCCGGTCTCCGGGCCGCGGACGAGGCCGCCCCCACGGGCGCCGACGCCGGCCGTCACGCCGCACCGGCCACCGGCGAGGGGCCCCGTCGTCGCTGGGTCTGGCTGCTGCACGACGACGTGGTGGCTCAGCCGGACGTCCTCGGGCAGCTGCTGCGCCACGTGGTGGTCGAGGACGACCTGGCGCTGACCGGCCCCACCCTGCTGGTCCCCTCCCGGGCCAACCAGCCGCGACGGCTCTGGGAGAGCGGGGTCAGCGTCTCCGGTACCGGCCGCGAGGTCGCCCTGGCCGAGCCGGGCGAGGTGGACCAGGGACAGCTCGACCGCTCCGAGCGGGTGCTCGGGCTGAGCACCTGCGGGCTGCTGGTCCGCCGCGACGCCTGGGACGCCCTGGGCGGGCTGGCCCCGGAGCTGCCGGTCTTCCGCGACGGCGTCGAGCTCGGCTGGCGGGCCACCCGCGCCGGCTACCGGGTGGCCACCACCCCCTCCGCCCTGCTGGTGCACCGCCGGGTCGGACGGGCGGGTCTGCGGGCCTCCTCGGCCACCTCCGAGCACCCGGCGGCGGTGGACCGCTCCCTCGGCATGACGCTGGTCGCCTCGCGCCGCAGCGGGGTCGCTGCCGCGCTCACGGGGATCCGGCTGGTGTGGGGATGCCTGCTGCGGATGGTGGGCTTCGTGCTGGGCAAGGCGCCGGACCGGGCCGCCGACGAGTGGCGGGCCGCCCGCCGCTACCTCGGCGACCGCGACCGCCGGGCCCGGCTGCGGCGACGTGCCGCCGAGGCCCCGGTCGCCGACACCGGCGAGCAGCTGGTCGACCGGCTCCGCCCGCCCTGGTGGCACAGCCTCCGGGTGGGGGCGGAGTGGACGGCAGCCGCCGTCTCCGACCGCGTCCGCGAGCTCACCGGACGTCCCGACACCTCCCTGGACGAGCTGACCGGGGACGACTTCGCCGGCCGGGAGGACGTCGACCCGCCGTGGTGGCGCACCCCGCTGCTGGTGCTGGTGGTCGTCGTGGCCGTGGGCGGCCTCTTCGGGCGCTGGATCGCCCCCGGTCTGCTCACCTCGACCCAGCTGCTGCCGGGCGCGAGCACCTTCACCGGCACCTGGTCGCGCTACCTCGACCCCGGCACCGGGTGGCTGGCCGCGCCGTGGCAGGGGCTGCTGGCGCTGCTGGCCACGCCGCTGGGCGGGCGCACCGACTGGCTGCTCGTGGTGCTGGTGGCCGGCGGCGTGCTGCTGGCCCTCGCCGCCGCCCGCTCCGCGCTGCGCACCCTCGGGCTGTCCCCGGCCGCGGTGCTCTGGGGCTCCGCGGCGTGGGCCCTGCTGCCCACCCTGGTCGGGGCCCAGCAGCGCGGCTCGCTGCTCGTGGTCGGCTGGGCCGTGGCGCTGCCGCTGCTGGTCGTGGCGGTGCACCGCCTGCTCCGCGGACGCGGTCTGGAGGCCACCCGCGGTGCCTTCGGCGTCGCACTGGCCCTGACCGTGCTGGCCGCGCTCGCCCCCCTCGTGCTGCTGCCCGCGGCCGTGCTGGCGCTGCTGGTCGCGCTGCGTCGCGCGGACCTGCGGCTGCGGGTGCTGGTGTCGGTCGGTGTCCCGCTGCTGCTGCTGGCGCCCTGGGCGCCGACGCTGCTGGCCCGTCCCGGCCGGTGGCTCACCGGACCGGAGCCGGTGCTGGCCGACCAGGCCGCGCCGACGTGGTGGCGGATGCTGCTCGGGCAGACGCCGGGTGCGGCCTGGTTCGACGGCGGCCCGGTGCCGCTGTGGCTCTGCGGCTCGGTGGTCGGGCTGCTGTGGCTGCTGGCCCTGCTCGGGCTCGCGCGCCGGCCCGCGGACGTCGTGGTGCGTGCGAGCTGGGTGGCCGCGGTCGGGGGCTTCCTGCTCGCGGTGCTGGTCAGCCGGCTGGTCGTGGCGGTCCCGCCCGCGGGTGACCTCGTCCGTCCCGAGCCGTCCGGCTGGCTGCTGCTGGCGCTGGGTGGGCTGCTGGTCGCGGCCGGCCGCGGTCTGGCCGGGGTGGCCCTCCCCGGGACGGCCCGTCGGCTGGTCTCGGTGGTGGCCGCGCTGGCCCTGCTCGTCGTCGGCACCGCGTGGTGGGCCTTCGACGGCGCCACCGGACCGGCGGAACGGCGCCAGACGGCGCTGCCCGCCTTCATCGAGGTGGCCATGGCCGAGACCCCCGTCCGCACCCTCGCCGTCGACCTCGGCACGGGCGAGCCGCGCTGGAACCTGCTGTCCGGCGACGGCCCCCGCACCGGCGACGCCGAGACCGGCGACGGCCTGGACCCCGCCACCCGCGACGAGGTCGCCGCGGCCGTGGCCCGGCTGGTCACCACCGGCGGGGACCAGGCCCTGGCCGACCGGCTCTCCCGGCTGGGCGTGGGCTACCTGTGGGTCCGCGGCGCCGACCCGGCCACGCTGACCGCGGTGGGCACCACCCCCGGGCTCCAGGTCGGCAGCAGCAACGAGGGCACCCAGGTGTGGACTGTCACCGGCACCGCCCCCGACCGGGCGACCGGGTCGCAGGGTCCCGGCGGGGCGGCCGTCGCGGTGGCGGTGCTGCAGCTGCTGGGTCTGCTGGTGGTCGTGGTGATGGCCGCGCCGGCGCTCAGCCGCGAGGTCGACGAGGAACCGGTGGCCCGCCGCGGTCACACCCCGGCAGCACCCGGCCGGGGACGACCGGCCGCCCAGGAGGGACGACGATGAGCCACGCAGGACGACGTCTGGTGCTCCTCGGAGCGGCTCTGTCGGGGGTGCTGCTGGTGGCCGTGCTCGGCGTGGTGCTGCCCGCGGAGCAGGTGCCGTCCAGGCCCCCGGTGCCGGTCAGCGGCACGACCCAGCTGGTCTGCCCGGTCCCCGAGGACGAGGAGGCCGACCTCGCCGTGACCGCCGCGGGTCCTCTCGACGGCGTGGGGCTCACCACGCTCGACGGCGCCCCGGTGCCGACCGAGGAGACCGACGGGGTGCTCACCGCCCGTCTCCCGGGCACGGCGGTGCTGACCGCCGAGGGTGACGCCGCTGGCTCCGTGGCCGGGGTGGTCACCCGGGCCGGGGACGGCGGGGCCGATCCCGGTCTGACCCAGGTGGCCTGCCAGCCGGCGGGTGCCACGAGCTGGCTGGTCGGTCTGCGGGGCGGGGAGGACCAGCAGGCGGCGGTGGTGCTCACCAACCCCGACGAGCGCCAGGCCGTGGTCAACCTCACCGTCCGCGACGAGGAGGGCCTCCGCCAGGTCCCGGGGTCCCGCGACCTCGCGGTCGCCCCGCGCTCCACCGTGGTGGTCGACCTGGGCCCGCTGCTCACCCCGGCCGGGGCGATGGCGGTGCAGGTGCAGACCACCACCGGCCGGGTGACCGCGCTGGGCCGGCAGCGGAGCTTCCGCGACGGCACCGCCACCAGCTCGGAGTGGCTGACCGGGACCCCGGAGCCGGCCACGTCCGCGGTGCTGCCCGGGGTCCCCGGCGGCGACGGGCCGCGCCGGCTGGTGCTGGTCAACCCCGGTGAGCGGCGCGCGCAGGTGCGGGTGGAGGCCCTGGGTGCCGCCGCCCCGTTCGTGCCCGCCGGCGTCGAGGGGGAGGTGGACGTCCCCCCGGGCGGCACGGCCACCGTCACCCTGGACGAGGGGTTCAGCGAGGACGCGACCGCGCTGCGGGTCACCGGCAGCCAGCCCGTGGCCGCCACCCTGCTGGCCGGGACGCCGGACGGCGACCTGGCCGTGGTGCCGGGGGCCGGCCCGGTGGGCGACAGCGCCGTGGGCGTCGCCGCCTCGGACCGGGACGGGCTGCTGGTGCTGTCCAACGCCGGCGACGTCCCGGCGGTGGTCCAGGTGCTGCCGCTGTCGGGGCAGGGGGCCGGCGAGCAGGTCACCGTGGCTCCCGGCACCAGCCTCAGCCTGACCGGGGAGGGGCTGGGCCGGGTCGAGGTCACCTCGGGGGCGGTGCACGGTGCGGTGGTGCTGCGCCGCGACGGCCTGTCCACGGCC
Source organism: Auraticoccus monumenti (assembly GCF_900101785.1). Classification (GTDB taxonomy): domain Bacteria; phylum Actinomycetota; class Actinomycetes; order Propionibacteriales; family Propionibacteriaceae; genus Auraticoccus; species Auraticoccus monumenti. The sequence continues at coordinate 2,328,078 of NZ_LT629688.1, forward strand.
CCGCTGCTGCCCACCGGTGCTGAGCAGCGGCTCCGCGCCCCGCTGGAGGACCCGCACCTCTGGTGAGCCGGGCCGCCGCACGGTCCCTCACCGGTCGGGGACGGCTACCACACCGTTCTGGTAGGCCCACACCACGGCCTGGAGCCGGGAGCGGACGCCCAGCTTGGGCAGCATCCGGGCCAGGTGCGACTTCACCGTGGACACCTCCACCACCAGCTCCGCGGCGATGTCCTCGTTCGACATGCCCTGGGCGAGGAGCTGCAGGATGTCGCGCTCGCGGGCGGTCAGGACGCCGTCGGCGCCCTGCACGCTGACCGGCTGCAGCTGGCGCCGCTGCACGAACTCCCGCAGCACCCGCCGGGTGAGGCTCTGGTCGATGGTGCCGTGCCCGGCCGCGACCTGGCGGACCGCCTGGGCGATCGTGGCCGGCTCGGCGTCCTTGAGCAGGAACCCGCTGGCCCCGGCCTCCAGGGCACCGAAGACGTAGTCGTCGAGGTCGAAGGTGGTCAGCACCAGGACCGGCGTCGGGTGCTCGACGCCGGGGCCGCACAGCAGGCGGGTCACCTCGATCCCGTTCATGCCGGGCATCCGGATGTCGAGGCAGGCGACGTCGGGGCGCAGCTCGCGGGCCAGGGCCAGCGCCGTCACCCCGTCCGCGGCGGTCCCCACCACCTCGAGGTCGTCCTCGGCGCCGAGCAGGGCCGAGAGCCCCTCGCGCACCAGCGACTGGTCGTCGGCGATGAGCACCCTGATCACGCGGTCTCCTCCTGCTCGGGGGTCGGCTGCTGCGGCCGGTGGTCGGGGTCGCGGGGGATCCGCAGCCGGACCCGCCAGCCGCCGTCGGGCGTCGGGCCGTGCTCCAGCCGACCTCCCAGCAGCTCGGCGCGCTCCCGCATCCCGATCAGGCCGAAGCCCGGCGAGGTGCCGGCGGCGGTGGGACCGGCCCCGTTGGTGACCGACAGCGTCAGGGCCTCCGCGGAGCGGTCGTCCACCTCCACCATTACGGGGGCACCGGGGGCGTGCCGGGCGGCGTTGGCCAGCGACTCCTGGACGATCCGGTAGAGGCCGAGCTGGGCCAGCGGCCCGGTGCCGGTGCCCAGCGGGCGTCCGTCCTCGGCCCGCAGGGTCACCAGCTCGACGTCGGCCCCGGTGGCGCGACGGCCCTCGACGAGCTCGGCGACCGCCTCCAGGGTGTGCACCGAGCGGGTGGCGTCGCCGCTCTCGCGGAGCAGGCCGACCAGGCGGCGCAGGTCGTCCAGGACGGCGGTGCTCTGGGTCCTGATCTGGCGCACCGAGCGCTTGGCCCGCTCGGGGTCGGTGTCGATCTGGCGGTCGACGGCGGCGGCCATCAACGCGATGCCGGACAGGTGGTGGGCGGCGATGTCGTGCAGCTCGCGGGCCATGGCGGTCCGCTCACCGGCCACCACGGCCCGGACCAGCGCGTCCTGCTCGCGGGCCACCGCGCCCTGCTCCTGCCGGCGGGCGAGGGTGGCGTCACGGCGTCCGGTGATGGCGAGCGCGAGCAGCAGCGGTGCCCCCACCGCCCCGACCGCCTGCAGCAGCCCGGTGACCACGGCCGACGCGGCCGGGAAGCCGCCGGACACGCCGTTGACGAGCTCCCCGACGGCGACCAGCACCGCCGCCGCTCCCAGACACGGCGCCATCGTGCGGAGCGGCACGGCCAGGGCGGTCAGCAGGACGGCCACGGTGACCGCGGCGCTGGCCAGGCTGTAGGCCTCACCGGCGCCGAGGGTGGCGGCCGGCAGCGGGAGCGCGGCGACCAGCAGCAGGCTGGACCTGGGCACCCGCCCGGCCCAGGCCAGCGCGGCGGCCTGAGCGGTGAAGGTGGCGGCGAGGGCCCAGCCGGCCCGGGCGGTGGGGGGCCCGAAGCCCGACAGGCTGGCGTCGCCGGCGGCGAGCAGCGGCACGGTGAGCAGCACCGTCAGGACCAGCAGCCAGAGCCCGGTGGCGACCATCAGGTCACGGCGGTGCGGTGCCCGCGAGGTCGCCGAGGAGGTGGTCCTCACGAGGTGGCTCCCCGCGGTGCGGACCATGGACGACCTCCCTCGACGGACGCGACGACGGTACCGGGGCACCGCACCACCGTGCTCACTGGTCCTCGGGCACGTAGCCGAGGCGACCGCGGGTGGTGATCAGCAGCACCGCCGCGACGAGCACCGCGGCCGTGGCCTGGGCCAGCGTCGTCCGCGCCGGGCTGAGGGTGGGGAACAGGTCGCTCCACAGCACCGAGGTGAAGTTGTTGACGCTGACGTGCAGCAGCATGGCCAGCGGCAGGCTCTGCCCGGTGCGGTTGAACACGTAGGACATCACGACGTTGAAGCTGATGCAGAAGACGATGAACAGCACCGGCTCGCTCCAGTGCGCGTCGGGCCAGCCGCCCCAGTCGGACAGGAACAGCGGCATGTGCCACAGCGACCACAGCGGCCCGAGCACCATCGCCGCGCCGAGGGCGCCGAGGCGGCGCTGCAGCCGGGGGAGGGCGAAGTCGCGCCAGCCCGGCTCCTCGGCCAGACCGGTGGTGACCATCTGCAGGGCCAGCGCGGGGACGTAGGCCGCGAGCAGCATCAACGACGGGGTGCCGACCTGGCCGCCGGAGAAGACGGTCCCGGTCACCAGCAGCACGGCCGGCACGCCGAGCAGGGCGACGGCGTACCACTTCCAGCTGACCTTCCAGCGGAGCAGCCGCCCGACCCAGTGACGCAGCCCGGGACGGCCGTCGGCCAGCGCGGTGACCAGGAAGGCGGAGAAGATCGGGCCCAGGTAGGCGCCGGGGAGGACGCCGGAGAGCTGGCTGCTGCCGAGGACCTCCGGGAAGCGGTAGTCCCAGAGGCCGAGGCCGTTCTGGGAGAGGATGTAGGGCGTCCAGGCCAACCAGCTGAGCAGGTTGGCCAGCACGAAGAAGGTGGCCAGAGGTCGCCGTCGGATCAGGTCGTGCAGCCGGCCGGGGAGGCTGGTGGGTCGGGTGGGGGGCGGCTCGACGGGCCCGCTGATCGGTGGTCGGTCGTGGCTGATCGTCATGACCCTCACGCTAGGAACCGGGGGTGGGGTGCCACGAGCCCCGGACGACCGCACTCCGCCGGTGCCATCGAAAGGTGCAAACCGGGTCCGGGACCCGCGGGAGGACGTCCCGGTCCGCGGGCGGAGGGTGCGGCCAGGGTTCGGTGAGGACGTCGGCGAGGGTGTCGCGACGACGGCCGAGCCGGTAGGACTGGCGTGTGCGACCGAGCAGCGCGGCAGGCGACCGGGAGGGCCGATGACCACGGACCCGTCCTCCGGTGGCAGCTCCGCGCCGGAGGGTGGGGAACCCGACCGACGTCGCCCCGCCCGTCGCTGGCCGGCCGTCCTCGGGCTGCTGGTGCTGTCACCGGTCAGCGCGGAGTACCTGATCGGGTACGGCCCCAGCACCGGACGTCCCCTGGAGCTCCTGGCCGGTCTGCTCCTCCTCGTCCCGCTGTACGGCACGGTCGCGGTGCTCATCCGGGAGGTGGCCCGGCGGACCGGCCGCGGCTGGCCCACCGTCCTGCTGCTGAGCGCGGCGGCGGGCGTGGTGCAGGCGGGGCTGGTCGACCAGAGCGTGTTCATCCGCGAGTTCGGCCCCGACGACCCCGCCTGGGCCACCGAGCCGCACCGGACGGTGGTCCCCGTGCTGGGGATCGACGCCGCGACGACCCTGAACTACGTCGGCGGGCACGTGGTGTGGAGCTTCGCCGCACCGGTCGCGGTGGTCGAGGCCTGTGCGCCGCGCCTCGCCCGGCACCGGTGGCTGGGACCGGTCGGCGTGGTCGTGCTGGTGCTGCTGTGGGCGCTGGCGGCGGCGCTGATCTGGAGCGACACCGCCGCCGGGGGAGGGGCCACCGCGGGGCAGCTCGCCGGTGCCGGTGCCGTCGCTGTGCTGCTGGTCCTCGCGGCGCTGCTCATCCGCCCGGGCGGCACCCGGGTGGCGGGAGGCGTGCCGTCGTGGTGGGTGGTCGCAGGGGTCTTCGTAGCCGTCTGGGGCGCCTACCACCTGCTGCCGGCCACCTGGCTCGGGACCGGGATCAACCTCGTCGTGACGGCGGTCGCGGGCGTGCTGCTGCTGCGCTGGTCCGGGCGAACGGGGTGGCGCTGGCAGCACGTGCTCGCCGTGGCCGGGAGCGCGCTGGTCGTCCGGGCCGCGCTCTCCTTCGTGGTCGAGCCGCTGGGAGGGGTCGACGGGCCGGTGAAGTACGTGGTCAACGCGGTGACCCTGGCCGGGTGGTCGTCCTGCTCGTGCTGGCGGTCCGGAGGTCGCGTCGGGTGGACGCGGGTCCGGGCTGAGCCCTGCCGTGCCCCGTCGGGGTCAGCGACGCGTGGGGGCCGATGTCGAGCGTGTGTGCGAGGGCGCGTAGCGGCCGAGCGCGTGGACCACGATGAAGGTGATCATCACCAGTCCCGCGAGCACGGCGGCAGCAGCGGCGGCCCGGGTGACGCCCAGCGCACCCAGCAGCAGGCCGGCGACCCCGATCGCCGTGACCGCGCCGCCGAGGTGGTGGAACATCCGCTCCCGGAAGGCCCAGGCGAACGGGATGAAGTGCACACCGACCGCCGTGGCGATCAGCGCCGGGCGCAGGGCCCCCGCCCCCGCCGAGACGAGCACCCGGGTGCCGACGACGATCAGGACCAGCTCACCCACCACGCAGAGGCCGTAGGTGGCGAGGGCCGCGGCACCGGGACGGGCGAGCGGCCCGAGCGCGGTGGGGCGGACGTAGTGGGCGAACAGCGCCGTGGCGGCACCGACCACCCCGGCCACCCGCGCCAGGGTCGACACCAGGGACCCCAGGTCGGGGGAGTAGCTGAGGACGAACACGAGGCCGCCGACCAGACCCACCACGCTGCCCCAGCGCCGCGGGTCGACGACGACCGGAGGCTCTCCGGCCGCCGGACCGTGCGCCCGCCGCGGCGTCGGCTCCGACCGCGGCGCGGCCCCTCTCTCACCCACGGGCGGGACCTCTTCCTCTGACGTCGTCGGATCTGCGGTGCACTCTCCCACGCGGTGCGGGTCACCGGCACCCGCTCGAGGCGCCGCAGGTCCAGGGGTTGGGCAGGGGCGACGTCACCACGAACCGAGGAGCACACCACCCCGTGCCGTCACCTGAGCCGGAGGAAGGACCGTCCAGCCGAGGTCGTCGCTCGTACCGGCGCGGTGGGACGCAGCGCCCAGATGCATCCAGGTGGGAGCCGGGACCGAAGCGTGAGCAGGACCGCCCCACCTGTCTGAATCGTCATCAGGTGGGGTGGTCCCTGCCAGCAGGTGGGGCACGAGCCCTCGTCGTGGCGCACGCTGGGTGCGGTGGGACGCCAGCTCCTCCGCCGCGGGCACCGGCAACCGCTCCGGGAGGGAGGGCCTGGGTGGGTGCGACGCACCCTGCCCCAGCGGCCGCAGGGCTCCTACGGTGGTCCCGTGACAGCACAGGACGACCAGAGCAGACGCGGCGTGCACACGACGGACCCGGTGGGCACGTGGGTGACGCAGGACCGCCACATCCGCCACGAGCTGCTCCCCGACGGACGGTACGTCGAGGCCCGCGGCCGGCGGGAGGCGGCCTACACCGGTCGCTACTGGATGGAGGGCAACCACGTCGAGTACCTGGACGACACCGGCTTCACCGCCGACGGCGACTTCGTGGACGGCGTCCTCCACCACGCCGGGATGGTCATGCACCGGGTCGGTGCCGAGGAGGGCGCCGGGTGAGCACCGGCGAGCTCGGGGCGTTCCTGCGCGCCTGCCGCAGCCGCACCGACCCGGCCCGGCACGGCTTCCCCTCGACCGGGCAGCGTCGGGTGCAGGGGATGCGGCGGGAGGAGGTCGCCGCGCTGGCCGGGGTCAGCGTCGACTACTACACCCGGCTGGAGCAGTCCCGGGAGACCCGACCCTCGGTGCAGGTGGTGGACGCCCTGGCCCGCGTCTTCCAGCTCGACCGCGACGCCCGCCAGCACGCCTACCGGCTGGCCGGGCTGATGCCGGTGCTCGACCTCCCCACCAGCGGCGACGCGCCCGCCCCGGAGCTGCAGCAGCTCATGGACGCCTGGCCGCACACGCCGGCGGTGCTGTTCAACCGCGCCTACGACGTCATCGCGCAGAACCGCATCGGCGAGGCCCTGTTCGCGCCCTTCGACCCCGGGACCAACCTGCTGCTGTCGATCTTCCTCGACCCCGCCGCCCGCTCCTTCTACGACGACTGGCCTGTCGCGGCCCGCAACGCGGCCGGGGCGCTGCGGCTGGCGCTGGGGGAGTCCCCGCGCGACCCGCGGCCGAACGAGGTCCGCGACGTCCTGCAGCGGCACAGCGCGGAGTTCCGCCGTCTCTGGGCCGACCCCGAGGTGCGTGGCAAGAGCATGGAGCTCAAGCGCCTGCACCACCCGCTGGTCGACGAGCTCGACCTCACCATGCAGACCTTCGAGGTGCGCAGCGCACCCGGCCAGGAGCTGATCGTCTACCACCCGGTGCCGGGCAGCCGCACCGACGACGGGCTGAGGCTGCTCGGCACCCTCGCCGCGGGGACGGCCGTGCAGTAGCGCCGTCACGAGCAGGCAGCAGGCGTCTCCACCAGAAGGTGCAAGTCAAGTGCCTCCGTTTGGGTCTGTCGGCGGGGGTGCCCGGTTCCTAGCGTTGTGGGTGTTCCTCCCGCCGACCCAGAGAGCCACTCATGCTCACCGATCTCACCTCCCGACAGACCCTCACCGGCACCGCCGTGCAGCTGGACCACGTCACCAGGACCTACCCCGACGGTGACCGCACCGTGGCCGCCCTCGACGACGTCAGCCTCGACGTCACCGCCGGGAGCTTCACCGCCGTGATGGGCCCGTCCGGCTCGGGGAAGTCGACCTTCCTCAGCTGCGCGGCCGGTCTCGACAGCCCCACCAGCGGTCGGGTGGTCATCGGCGGTACCGACCTGAGCGGCATGTCGCCCGACGCGCTCACCCGCTTCCGCCGCCAGCACGTCGGCTTCGTCTTCCAGGGCTACAACCTGGTCCCGCACCTCACCGTCGCCGAGAACGTGCGCCTCCCGATGACCCTCGCCGGGGCGGAGGTCGACCAGGACCGCCTGGAGGCCCTGCTGGCCTCGGTCGGTCTCGAGGGCAGGGACGGACGGCTGCCCGGCGAGCTCTCGGGTGGTCAGGCGCAGCGGGTCGCGATCGCCCGGGCCCTGGTGGCCTCCCCGGACGTCGTCTTCGCCGACGAGCCGACCGGCGCGCTCGACGCGGCCACGGCCGACCGGATCCTGCAGCTGCTGCGGCACTCGGTGCACGAGCTGGGTCAGACGCTCGTGCTCGTCACCCACGACCCCCGGGCGGCCAGCTACGCCGACCGGCTGGTGTTCCTCGCCGACGGCCGGATCCGCGACGAGCTCGAGGCCCCCACCCTCGAGTCGGTCACCGCGCGCGTCCTCGAGCTGGGGCGCTGAACCGTGCGCGCCGCTCTCCGCTCCCTGCTCGTCGTCAACCGCTCCGCGGTCCTCGGGGCCGGCGTCGTGGTCGCCCTCGCCGCGGTGCTCCTGGCCACGACCGCCGCCTGGCTCGAGGCCGGCATCCGCCAGCCCGAGGCCCCCTTCCTCAGCACCGTCGCCGGATCCTTCGCCGGCACCCTGGTCCTCATCACCGTCTTCATGGTCGCCAGCGTCTTCGCCGGCGTCCTCCGCCAGCGCCGGGGCGAGTTCGCCCTGCTCCGCGCCGTCGGGGCCACCGCCCGGCAGATCCGGACCTCGGTGACCACGGAGGTGCTGCTCCTGCTCGCCCTCGTCGCCCCCCTCGGAGCGGTGGTCGGGACGCTGCTGGCGCCCCTGGTCACCCCGTTGCTCCGCGACACCGGCATCGTCCCCGGTGACTTCACCCTGAGCGCCTCGGCGATCCCGGTCCTCACCACCCTGCTGGTCCTGGTGCCCACCGGCTTCCTGGCCGCCCGGCTGGCCGCGCGCGCGGCGACCCGGACCAGCCCGACCGACGGACTGCGGGCCAGCGTGGTCGACGCACCCCGGCTCTCCCGCGGACGAATCGTCGCCGCCGCGGTCACGGGGGCGCTCGGGCTCCTCGCGGCCGGCACCCCCTTCGTCGTCCCCGGCACCGTCGGCGCCGCCAGCGGCGCCTCGTCGGCGATCCTGATGATCGTCGCGGCGGCCCTCGCCGGCCCGCTGCTGGTCCACCGCGCCGCCCGACGCGGCCTGGCGATGGCCCGCGGCAGCGCCCTCGAGCTCGCGCTGGCCAACACCCGCGGGTTCTCCAGCAGGTTCAGCGCCGCGGTCATCCCCCTGGCCCTGCTCGTCGGTCTCGGCTGGGTGCAGACCGGGACGGACACCGCCGTGGCCCGCGCCGCGGAGCAGCAGCTGCGGGCGGGCATCTCCGCCGACCTGGTGGTGATGTCCCCGGCCGGTGTCACCGTCGAGCAGGCGGCGGCGGTCGCCACCCTGCCCGGGGTGGCGGCGACGACCTCGATGGGCGACGTCTCGGCATCGGTGCGCACCGAGGCGCCCGACGAGGACGTGCCGGCCCTGGACGGCCTGGCGTGGGAGCCGACGTCCCTGCGCACACTCTCGGCCGACCACGCGCTGGTCGACCCGTCGGTCCGGTCCGGGTCGCTGGACGAGCTCGCCGGCCCCGACACCATCGCGGTCAGCAGCGAGGCGCTGGCCCTCAGCGGCACCGGCCTCGGTGACACGGTGGACCTGCGGGTGGAGGGCGGTCCCGTCGTGGCCGCGAGGGTCGTCGCGGTGTACGACCGGGGGCTCGCCTTCGGGGACTACCTGGTTCGCGACCCCGGCACGGGCCCCACCGGGGCGGTCCTGGTGGACGCCTCCGCCGCCGACCCGGCAGGAGTCCGGACGGCGGTGGAGGAGATGGGCCTCACGGTCTCCACGGAGGAGGAGCACCTGGTGACCGCGACCGCGTCGGCTGACGGCGAGCGGCGGCTGTCGCTGGTCCTGATCATCGCCCTGCTCGCCTTCGTCGGGGTGGCCGCGGCCAACACCCTGGTCACCACGACGCGCAGCCGCCGCGACGAGCTCGCGCTGCTGCACCGCACCGGCGCCACCCGGGGGCAGCTGCTGCGGATGGTGCTGGTCGAGACGGCCTTCATCGCGCTCGCCTCGGTGGCCCTCGGGACGCTCGCCGTCGTGCCGGCGCTGCTGGGGGTGGGCTACGGACTGGGTGGTGGGTTGCTCTCCGGCATCGACCTGGCCGCCTGGGCCGGGTTCTCCGGGGCCGCGATCGTGATCGCTGTGATCGCCGTCCTGCCCGTCGCCTGGCGCATGGTGCGCACACGCTGACGCCCACCGGCCCGGGTCTCCCCACGAGCCCGGGCCACGTCGGCAGGGCGCCCCGGGTTCCCCGAGGGTGATCTCGCCGCGACGACGCAGCGGCGGCGACGACGACACGATCGACGCCACCCGTTCCCTCCGCTCCACGCTGCACGGCTTCTCGCCCTCGATACCGCCTGTCCCCACGTCGCCGTGAGGTGGCGACTCGCCGCCAGACGTCGCCTCGACTGGCCTGGTTCCGACACATCGCGGCCACTCGCCGCCCGCGGCACCGAGGCGGCGCCGAACGCTCGCCGGCTGGGGGGGGGGGGGGCGACTGGCCGCCAGACGTCGCCTCGGCCGGTGCTGACGCGACAGATCGCGGCCACTCGCCGCCTGCAGCACCGAGGCGGCGCCGGACGTTCGCCAGTGGGGGTGGCGACTCGCCGCCAGACGTCGGCTCACCCGGCGTGGACCCGACAGATCGCGGCCAGTCGCCGCCCGCGACACGGGGGTGGCGCCGGACGCTCGCCAGCGGAGGTGGCGACTCGCCACCAGACGTCGGCTCATCCGGCCGCGACCTGACACATATCGGCCAGTCGCCGCCGCGGCGCCGGACGCACGCCAGTGAACGTGGCGACTTGCCGGCAGACGTCGCCTCGGCCGGTGGTGATGCGACAGATCGCGGCCAGTCGCCGCCCGCGCGGCACCGCCGCGGGGCGCCGGACGCACGCCAGTGGACGTCGCGACTTGCCGGCAGACGTCGCCTCGGCCGGTGGTGACGCGACAGATCGCGGCCAGTCGTCGCCTGCAGTTTGGGGCAGCATCGGAGCGCACGGCGCGCGAGGTGGCGACTCGCCGCCAGACGTCGCCTCGCCCGGCCTGGTCCTGACACATCGGGGCCACTCGCCGCCCGCTGCACCGAGGCGGCGCCGGACGCTCGCCAGTTGGGGGTGGCGACTGGCCGCCAGACGTCGCCTCGGCCGGTGCTGACGCGACAGATTGCGGCGACTCGCCGCCTGCAGCTTGGGGCAGCTTCGGAGCGCACGGCGCGCGAGGTGGCGACTCGCCGCCAGACGTCGCCTGGCCCGGCCGGGACCTGACAGATCGCGGCCACTCGCCGCCCGCTGCACCGAGGCGACGCTGGACGCTCGCCAATGGGGGTGGCGACTGGCCGCCAGACGTCGGCTCACCCGGCCCGGTCCCGACACATCGCGGCCACTCGCCTCCCGCAGCGCCGAGGCGGCGGGACCCGCGGCTCGTCTACTGCCAGACGAACAACGAGGAGCCGCCCCGGCACTCCTCGGGGAGGTAGGCGTCCACGGAACGACCGAACCCGCCGCCGGCGGTGAACGTGTCGCCGAGGTGGACGGTGCCGTGGTCGGGCACGACGACGCTTCGACCGTCGTCGGTGAGGACCGTCCCGAAGGGGAGCTGGAGGACGGTGACGCCGCCCGCGTCACCGACGTCGAACGCTAGGCACCCGCGCTCGGTCCGAGTCAGGACGCCTCCGGCGAGGGCCAGCATGTAGGTCTCGGGCTCCTCGGCCGCAGCGATGAGGGTCGAGCCACCGGCGCGCTGCACGACCGGGGGATCGGTCGATGACCCGAAGCCGAGGCCCCGGTCGAGCACGAACCAGACCAGGCCCACGACGGCGGCGCACACGCAGGCAGCGGCCAGGACCGGAGCCGTCCGGCGGTTCCTGGGAGGACGCGTGGGCTGGTCGAGCACCCGACTCACCACCCTCCGCGGTCACCGCTGACCCGACCGCCGTAGACCTCGACGCAAGGACCCCATCGTGGCACTCCCGGAGGCCCTGGCGCCGCCGTCGTCGCCGTCGCCACCCCCGGCACGGTCACCGCTACCTGAGCAGCCGCCGCAGCCGGGCCCGCGGCCGGAGCCGTCCGCGCAGCCGGCGGAGCCCTGCCGCCACGGGTGGGTCGAACGCCTGCAGGGTGGTCAGCAGCTGCTGGTGGGCGAACGCGTCCTCCTCCACCCCCACCGGACGCCACGCCCTCAGCCGGTCCTGCTCCGCCGAGGTCATCGGTCCCAGGTGCTCGTCCAGGACGCGGCGCGCGTGGTCCCGGTCGGCAGCCGGGAGCCGGCTCAGGTAGGGCGGGAAGTACCGGGCGAACAGGGAGTGGTCGACCTGGTCGCACCGCACCTGCTCGCGCAGCAGCGTCAGCACCTCGTCCTGGCCGGCGTAGCCCGCGAGCAGGAAGCCGTAGACGTTCCCCGGGTCCAGCGGCACCCGGGTCAGGACGCGACGCACCGACTCCTCCCGGTAGAAGCGCTCGAGGTGGTCCGCGGTCCACTCCTCGGAGGACAGCGCACGCTCCAGCAGCCCCTTGCGGAAGCACTTCTTGCAGCGGTCGCAGGGCTCGAGGCCACCCCTGACGCAGGACCGGGCGAGCGCGGCGTACGGCGAGCCGAGCACGATCCTGGTCGTGCCCACCTCGGAGACGCCCGCCACGACGGGGGAGACCGGCAACCCGACCGCCGCGAGGACACCGACCAGCTTCCGCACCGCGGACCGCCTGGACCACTCCTGGAACCCACCCGCACCACCGACCGCGTAGGCCGCCTCGAGGGTGTTCCCCCAGCTGATCGAGCGCAGCCCCAGCCGGTCGGCCAGGAGGACGGCGGGGACGGCGCTGGCCCAGTGGGTCGGGAACCCGGTCGGCACCCGGACGTGCTCGAGGTCGGTGTCCACCACGTGGGTCTCGTGGCCCTGCCTCGCGAGGGTCGCCAGGGCGTGCCTCGCGGCGACGCTGCGGTCGTCACGGACCGGTGCCCGGCCTGGGCGCACCCGGTGCAGCAGCACCAGGGGGGTCTCCGGGGGCATCAGCACCATCGCCGCGGTGGAGTCCACGCCGGCGCTGAAGGCCAGCCCCGGACGTCCACCGGGCGGCGCGTCGCGCGGTGCCACGTCCCCGCCCGCGCTCAGCTCCAGCCCGTAGCCCCTCGCGACGGCGGAGGCCAGACGGTGACTGACCCCGTCGACGCCCCGCAGGACCAGCCGGTGGGTCGTCCACGGCTGCGCCACCAGGAAGACCGACAGGGCCACCAGGTCCGGGTGCAGCTCCCCGAGCGGCAGCCCGTCCGGCGACCAGACCGAGAAGGACCGCCGACCCAGCTCGCTCCCGCCCGGGACGCCCGCACCGCTCGCGTCACCGGGCTCGGGCTCGAGGACCACGTGCAGACGGGAGGCGTCGGAGCCGACGACGGCGATCACCGGGAGAGGCTAACCCTGCCTCCGGTGCCGGTCGTGGTCGCCCGCCAGGAGCCCGGGTGCCAGGCACCCGGGCACGGTGCTCCCCGGTGCTGCGCGGTCTCCCTGGAGGCCGGGATCCGGCCGAGTCTGGTCCTGGCCCCGCGAACCGCGCCGGGTCGGGACAGGAAGAGAGAACGCATGTCTGACGACGCTGCGCGCGAGGCCTCGGTGCTGGAGGCCGTGGTCCGGGCGACGACGACCGATCCCCAGCCGATCCTGCTGAGCGGGGGCGCCGTGGTCAGCCGCAACCCGCTGATGGGGGACTGGGAGCAGGCCGACGTCCTGCTGGGTGGCTCGCGGGTCGTCGGCGTCGGGCCCGGGCTGCTCCCCGCCGCCGGGGACGACGGCATGCTGGTGGTCGACGTCTCCGGCTGCCTGGTGCTGCCGGCCCGGCCGGACTTCACCGCCGCGCCGGGGAGGGGGGAGGGCACGCTCACCTCGGGCGTGGCCGCCGACCTCGCCGTGGTCCGCATCGCCGACCGGGCCGCTCTGCCCGCGGGTCCGGTGGTCAACCGCCCCTCCCTCCTCGACATCGTCGTCGTCGGGGGTCGGGTCACCGTGTGGGACGGGCAGTCGGTCGCCGGGACGGAGGGCACCCAGCCGCCGGTGGTGGCCGACGCCGAGCACGGCTACGCCGGGATGTGGATCGACGACACCGGGTTCCTGCACCAGGAGCTGCTCCCCGACGGGCGCTACGACGAGACCCGCGGCGGACGCCCGCACGCCTACCAGGGCCGTTACTGGATCACCGGGGACCACATCGAGTACCTCGACGACCTGGGCTTCTGGGCCTACGGCGAGTTCCGCGACGGGGTGCTGCACCACGGGGGCTACCGCCTGACGCGGTCCTGACCTCACGCACGGGGCGTCCGGGAGCACCCGGGCGCCCCGTGTCCCGCCCAGCCCGATCTGCCGACGTCAGGACGGGGGCGGCGGGGCGTGCTCGCGGCGGTAGCGCAGCGGCGTCGTCCCCACCAGCTGGCGGAAGCGGGTGGAGAAGTAGGGCGGGTCGCTGAACCCGACCTCACGGGCGACGTCGGCCACCGGACGACGCGTGTGCTCCAGCAGCAGCCGGCTGCGGGCGATCCGCTGGCCCTCGAGGTACCGCGACGGCGAGGTGCCGACCTGGGCGGTGAACAGGTGGGCGAAGCGCGACGGCGACAGGTGCACCGCCGCGGCCATCTCGGCGACGGACAGGGGCCGGGCCAGGTTCTGGTCCAGGTGCTCCAGGGACCGCAGGATCCGGGAGTCGATCGGGGCCGCCCGCGGGTTCTGGGTGTCGCACAGCAGCAGCACCAGCTCCAGCGCGTTCATCGCGAAGAGGTCGGCGCGCGGACGGTCCGAACGGCACCAGAGGGCCGCGGCCGACCAGCTGGGCGTCGTCCGCTGCTGCACCTCCTCGTCGAGCACGACCTGGCCGATCCCGGGGGCCACCTGCGGCCAGTCCAGCAGCACCGACCACTCCGGTCGGGGGTGGAAGTGGCTGAAGGCGATGTCCCAGTGCCGCAGCTCCTCGTCGACCCCGTAGTCGTGCGGCGTGCCCGGCGAGATGAGGGTGGCGGTGGACGGGTCGGCGGTCACCTCGACTCCGCCCGGGAGACGCAGCAGCCCCCGCCCCGCCCGGGTGTGGATCAGCAGCCAGTCCGTGGTGCCCCGCGGGCGGACCACCCGGTAGCCGGCGGACTCGACCAGCAGCCCGGCGGAGAGCCGGTCGACCTGCGGGGTCGTGGTGAGTGGACGGCGCACAGCAGGATCTTGAAGGAAGCGAGCCGTCCTGTCCATGGTGGGCCGGGACGTCCGCGCCGAGCATTGACCCATGAGCACCGTGATGCACAGCACCACCGACAGCGCCCGGAAGACCTATGACGAGCTCGGCGTCCTCCAGCTCCGCGGGCTGATCACCCCCGGCGAGATCGCCGAGATCCGATCCGCGTTCATGGAGCAGGTCCAGCAGGATCGCACCCTGGGCTTCGACGACCACCTGAGCCCTGACGACGTGCTGCGGAAGTACCCGCGCTTCGTCCACCCGCACCGTCACCCGGACACCGCGATGGGACGCGTCGCCCGCCGGCTGATGCTGGACCGGCGTCTGTTCGACGTGGTCGAGAACCTCGTCGGCCCGGCCCTCGCCGCCCAGTCGATGTTCTACTTCAAGCCCCCGACCGCCCGCGGGCAGGCGCTGCACCAGGACAACGCCTTCCTCCAGGCGCACCCGGAGACGTGCGTGGCCGCCTGGATCGCCGTGGACGACTGCGACGCCGAGAACGGTGCCCTGCGGGTGGTGCCGGGCTCGCACCGGATCCAGCTGCTGTGCCTCGAGCCGGCCGACGAGACGCTCTCCTTCACCTCCGGCCAGGTCCCGGTCCCGGACGAGGTCGAGATCGTGCAGACCACCATGCAGGCCGGGGACGTCCTCTTCTTCCACGGCAGCCTGGTGCACGGCTCGCACCCCAACACCAGCACCGACCGCTTCCGCCGCTCGCTGATCTTCCACTACGTCCCGCAGGCCTCGCAGGAGGTCTCCGCCTTCTACGACCCGCTGGTCACGGCCTCGGGGGAGGAGATCAGCATCGCCGCCGCGGCCGGCGGCGGCGCCTGCGGGGAGGGCTGGGTCGGGGGCCCGCACTGACCGTCCGCGCGGGCCCCCGGGGTGGTCAGCGGGGACCGAGCTCCTCGACGCAGATCCGCCCGGCAGCGGCCACCACGGCGTCGTCGCGGACGGCTTCCGGGTCGTCGGAGCGGACCAGCACCGACAGGGCGAGCGGGGTGCCGTCCGGGGCCCAGGCCACGCCGACGTCGTTGTTGACGGCGTAGCCGCTGCCGCCGGTCTTGTCGGCCAGCGTCCAGCCGGCCGGCAGCGCGGCACGCAGGCGGGCGGCGCTGGTCTGGTTGCCCAGCATCCAGCCGGTGAGGCGCTCGCGCTCACGCGGCCGGAGACCCCGGCCGGTGAGCAGGCTGGTGAAGGTCCGGCCGATGGCGCGGGGGCTGGTCGTGTCGGTGACGCGGTCCGGCTCGGCGGAGTTCAGCTCGGGCTCCCAGCGGTCGAGCCGGGTGACGTCGTCGCCGAGGCGTCGGGCCATCCGGGTGATCGAGGCGGGACCGCCGGTGAGGGCCATCAGCTCGTTCGCCGCGGTGTTGTCGCTGAGCTGGAGGGTGGCGACGCACAGCTGCTCCACGGTCGGCACCACGCCCCGATCGGCGCACTCCTCCACGAAGGGGGAGTAGTCGACCATGTTGGCCGGGGGGATGTGCACCGGTCGGCGCAGGACCCGGGGGTCGGGGGAGACGAGGTCGCCGCTGAGCACGGCGGCCACGGCCAGGGTCTTGAACACCGAGCACATCGGGAAGAGGGTGTCGGCGCGGTGGGCCAGCTCGGCGCCGGTGCGGAGGTTGCGCGCCCACACGCCGATGGTGAGGTCGTTCGCCGCCTCCAGCTCGGCGAGCCGGTCCAGGGGACGGGAGGTGGTCTCGGCACCGGCGGACGGCGCCCCGGTTGCCAGCCCGAGGGCGACGGCGGAGGAGGCGGCGAGCACGGTGCGACGGGTCACTGCTGGTGAGGTCATGACGCCCATGCTGGGCAGCCCGGCGTGCCCGGCGCCAAGACCGAGCAGCCCGGACCCATGCGGGCTCGACATGGGTCCGCGCAGGTGCCGGCGCCTACTGTGGCGACGTGGACGTCGTCGAAGCCCTGCGTGCCTTCCGGGCGGTGGCCCTGACCGGCAGCTTCACCCGCGGGGCCGAGCGGTGCGGGGTGCCGCAGCCGGTGGTGAGCCGCCGGGTCGCGGCGCTGGAGCGGGTGCTCGGGGTGGAGCTGCTGGAGCGGACGTCGCGGTCGGTGACCATCACCGAGGTGGGCCGCCGGGTGCTGCCGCACGCCGAGGAGCTGGTGGCCCAGTGGGACCAGGTCGTCGCGCTCACCGGCAGCCAGCAGCCGCCGCTGGTGGTCGCGCTGCCCCTCGACCCCGACCCGCGGGCCCTGGCCACCATCAGCCAGGGGCTGCCCGACCACGACGTGCGCTTCCTGGAGGCCGGGCGCGAGGAGCGGCAGCGGGCCTGGCAGTCCGGACGCGCCGACGTCGCCCTGCTCGCGGCCCCACCCGAGCCCGGCACCATCGACCAGCCGCTGGGTGTCGCCCTGGCCGACCCGCCGCCGGGCGCCGGCTCCTTCTCCCTGGCCTGGCTCCGGCGACCGGTGCGCGAGCGCGACCGGCCGCCCCGGGTGGTCCACCTGCAGCCCGAGGACGACGTGGCCCACGTCCGCGACCCGCTGCAGCGACTGGTGCACGCCCACGGGCTGCGCACCGACCAGCTGCTGCTCACCCCCGGCCGCACCGACGCGATGGTGCGGGTGCACGAGCGCGGCGACCTGCTGCTCTGCACCCGGTCCGAGGCCGACGCCGCCGGGCTCGCCTGGCTGCCGGTGCGCGGGGTGGTGCTGGTGCGGGCGCACCGGGTGGCCCACCGCGGGGACCTGGTGAGTGACGTCGAGCTGGACCGGCTGCGTCGCCGGCTGGCCCGGGCGGTGTCGGCGTGAGCTCGGACGTCGCGGGCGGGGCGCTGCAGGTGGTCGCCGCCGACGTCGAGCAGGAGTGGCGTCGGGCCGGGCTGTCCGGCGGGTTCCTGGCCCGGCACCTGCAGACCTCGGAGCAGCTCGGGTTCGGCGTGGACCGGGTGCTGCCGCTGGCCTCGGTCGTGAAGGTGCCGCTGGCCCTGGTGGTGCTGGACGAGATCGCGTCCGGCCGGCTCGACGGGGCGCAGCAGGTGCGGCTGGACCCGGCGGAGCGGACACCCGGTCCGACCGGGCTGTCGGTGTTCGCCCACCCCTCCTCGGTGGCGGTGGAGGACCTCGTCACGATGAGCCTCGCGGTCAGCGACAACGCGGCCACCGACGCCCTGCTGGCCCTCGTCCCGCCGGACGTGGTGACCACCCGGCTGCGCCGGTGGGGGTGGCACGACCTCACCGTCCGCCACCCGCTGCACGAGCTCTACACCGCCCTCGGTCGGCTGCCCGAGCGCACCCGTTCCGACCTCCGCGAGCTGGCGGTGAGCGCCTCGACCCAGGGTGGCGGTCACGTGCTGCCCCAGCTCGACGTCGCCCACGCCAACGCGGGTTCGGCCGGGGCCCTGGTGGAGCTGCTGGCCGCGGTCTGGGGCGACCGGGTCGGCGCCCCGGGGGTCGCGGCCCGGCTGCGTGGGGCGATGGGCCACCAGCTGGTCAGCCCGCGGCTGGGGGTCGAGCTGGCCAGCGACCTCACCACGCTGCGGAGCAAGACCGGGAGCTTCCTCAACCTGCGCCACGAGATCGGGGTGGTGACCACCGCCGAGGGCGACCAGGTGGCGATCGCCGCGCTGGCCGTGTCGTCGGTGCCGGCCGAGCAGCAGCCGGAGGCCGACGCCACCATCGGGGCGGGGGCGCGGATGGCGGTCGAGGCGCTCACGGCCTGACGCGCCGGGTCAGTGGGTGAGGGGACGTCCGCCGGGAGTGCGCACTGAAGCGGCGTTCGCGGACCACCAGCGCGAGAGCCTCTCGGCCAGCACGGTGACGGCGACCCGGTGCGGGGTGGACATGGTGGGCGGCGGGAGGACCCGGTCGTCGGGTCGGGCTGACGTGCTCATGCGTCCAGCGTGCCCTCGACAACCGTGAAGCACCAGCAAACGTTCCTTCCGTACCGTTCAGTGTCCCTGTCGCATCTGAAGTGATGTGCGACGCGGCCGGCGCGATCTCGTGTCGGTGTCTCGAAGTCGATCGCCGATACGCGGCTCCGAGATAGCAGCACCTGGTTGTGCACATGGGATGCCGCGGTTCTTGGGCCTCTTGTCCGGTCGGGTCCCCGATCCAGCCATCGAGCTACCTCGCGAACGTGGTCCGGTCTGGTGGGTTCGGCGGCAGGACGCACTGCGTTGCGCAGAGGCGGTCGCTGAGCAGACACCACCCCACATATGTCCAGTGGTGTCTGCTGAGCGACCGGTTGTGCACGGGCACCCCGGCCGAGCCTGGCCACCGGGAGACACCGGGGCGAGCCGCTGGCCCACAGGGGGCTGCTGGCTCGGGCGGCCGGCTGACGCGCAGAACCGGTCTCTCAGCGGACGCCACTGGAGATGTGTCGAGTGGTGTCAGCTGAGGGACCGGTTGTGCGCCCGGCAGTCCGAGCCGGAGTCATCGTCGTGTGCCGTCGCGTTGTGGCCTTCGCCCGGCCAGGCGCAACAAGGGGGCGATCCGGTGCCGTGACGGGTCCTGGCGAGATGGTCAGTCGAAGTCGTCGTCGGCGGCGTCGGGGTCGATCTCGTCCACGCTCAGACCGGTCAGGGCGGCCAGCTGCTCGACCAGCGTCTGGTGCACGAGGACCCGCAGCATCGCGCTGTCGTCGGCGCGAAGCTCCAGCGGCCTCCGGTAGACCACCACCCGGCCGGGGGTCGTGTCGGTCGGCTCGAGGGCCGCAGCCAGGGGCACCCGGTCCCCGCTCCAGGCGGTGGCCAGCAGGGGGACGTCCTCGATGCCCACCTCGATGCCGGCGACGGCCTCGGGGCAGGTCGCGGCCACCCGGGCCAGGGCGTCGCGCACGGCCCGGTCGAAGACCTCGCTGCGCTCCGGGGCGCGGCGCAGCCGGACCGGTGCGCCGGTGTAGCGGTTGGGGAGCGCCATCGGGCCGCGGATCCCGCGCTGGTGGCGGTCACGTCGACGGCTGGGCACCCACCCACCCTAGTCCGGGCCGGCGGGGTCGCGAACGTCACAGTTCGGCGGGTTGGGCGACCCGCGGGGCCGTCGGGCGCTACGGTCTGGCCATGAGGTCAAGGCGATGCTCCCGCACCAGCTGCTCGGGGCAGGCGGTCGCCACCATGACCTACGTCTACGCCGACTCCACCGCGGTGCTGGGCCCGCTGGCGCTGCGCGCCGAGCCGGGGGCCTACGACCTCTGCTCCCGCCACGCCCAGGGGCTCAGCGTGCCGCTGGGCTGGGAGGTCATCCGGCTGGCGGTCGAGGAGCAGCCGGCCCACAGCGTCGACGACCTGCTGGCGCTGGCCGACGCCGTGCGCGAGGTCGGGCTGGCCGCCGAGGCCGTCGCGCCGACGGCTCCGTCGGCGCCGCCGAGCGAGGTCGTCGAGCTGGCCCGCCGCCGGCACCTCACCGTGCTCGCCGATCCCGACCGCTGAGGGGCCGGACGTGCTCGACCAGACGATGTTCAAGGCCAACGACATCCGTGGCCGCGTGGGCCCCGGGGGTCTCTGGGACGCCGACGGCGCCCGTGTGCTCGGCCGCTCCTGGGTGCAGGTGCTCGGGCTCGTCCCCGGTGACCGCCTGGTGCTCGGCCGCGACATGCGCACCAGCAGCCCCGAGCTGAGCCGGGCCTTCGCCGAGGGCGTCACCGGCTGCGGGGTGGACGTCGTCGACACCGGGCTGTGCAGCACCGACGGCCTCTGGTTCGCCTCGGGTTTCCTGGACCTCCCCGGCGTGATGTTCACCGCCAGCCACAACCCCGGTCACGACAACGGCATCAAGTTCTGCCTGTCCGGCGCCCGCCCCGTCTCGGCGTCGCACCTGGTGGAGCTGGCCGGGGTCGCCCTGGCCGGCAGCGCCACCGTGCCCGACGGCGTCACCCCCGGTCGGGTCGAGTCCCGGGACCTGCTGCCGGACTACACCGCCCACCTGCACTCCCTGGTCGACCTCTCCGGGCTGGGTGAGGCGCCGCCGCTGACCGTGGTGGCCGACGCCGGCAACGGCATGGCCGGCCACACCCTGCCCAGCGTGCTCGGCGGGCTGCCGATCCGCCTGGTCGGCCTCTTCACCGACCTCGACGGCAGCTTCCCCAACCACCAGCCCAACCCGCTGGAGCCGGAGAACCTGGTCGACGCCCAGCGTGCGGTCCGTGAGCACGGTGCGGACCTGGCGCTGGTCTTCGACGGCGATGCCGACCGCTGCTTCATCATCGACGAGCGGGGTGAGGTGGTCGCGCCCTCGGCCATCACCGCGCTGATCGCCGCCCAGGAGCTGGCTCGCGAGCCCGGCGGCACCGTGGTGGTCAACACCATCACCAGCCGCAGCGTGGCCGAGGTCGTGCAGGAGTCCGGCGGCACGGTGGTGGTGTCCAAGGTCGGCCACACCTACGTCAAGGCGGTGATGGCCGAGCACGACGCCGTCTTCGGCGGGGAGCACTCCGCGCACTACTACTTCCGCGACTTCTGGCGCGCCGACACCGGCATGCTGGCCGCCCTGCACGTGCTGGCGCTGCGGGCCCGCGAGGGACGTCCGGTCTCGGAGCTGGTGGCCCGATTCGAGCGCTACGTCGCCTCCGGGGAGCTGAACTCCACCGTGGCCGACGCGGCCGCCACCTGCGACCTCGTCGAGACCGCCTTCGCCGGCCGCGGCACGGTGGACCGCACCGACGGGCTGACGGTCTCCGGGGAGGGCTGGTGGTTCAACCTGCGGGCCAGCAACACCGAGCCCCTGCTCCGGCTGAACGTCGAGGCCGTGGTTGGATCGCAGATGGAGTCGGTACGCGACGAGGTGCTGGCGCTGGTGCGCGGCACGACGACCCCCGACCTTCTGACGAACGGAGCATGACGATGGCGGTGGACCTGGCCCCCGAGCTGCTGGAGATCCTGGCGTGCCCGAACTGCCACGCCAGCCTGGCCGTGGACCACGAGGCCGAGGAGCTGGTGTGCACCGACCCGGCCTGCGGGCTCGCCTACCCGGTGCGCGACCAGATCCCGGTGCTGCTGGTCGACGAGGCCCGCCGGCCCGCGGAGAGTTGAGGAGGCCGGCGTGGTCGCGTTCGAGGACTACCGTCTGGAGGACCGCGCCGTGCTCGAGGCGGCCGACCCGCTGCTGCGCCGCCTGGCCGGTGCCGGAGCGCGGATCCGGGTCGAGGCCGAGGCCGCCCGCGAACCCACCTCGCTGCTGGACGAGGCGATCCGTCCCCGCGCCGTGATCGCGGTGGGCAGCGAGGCCCGGCTGGTCCGCTCGCTGCTGGAGCCGGTCTGCCCGGTGCCGATGATGGCCTGGCCCGGGCCGGCGCTGCCCGGCTGGGTCGGACCGCTGGACCTGGTGGTGGTGCTGGCCGCCCACGGGGGCGAGCAGTCGCTGGTGCACGCCGCCTCCGAGGCCGTCCGCCGCGGTTGCCAGCTGCTGGTGGCCGCGCCGGAGTCCTCGCCGGTGGCGGAGTCGTCGATGTCGCGCTCGACCACCCTGCTCACCACCCGCACCTCCGACCCGCTGGCTGCGGTGGCGGTCACCGCAGCCGCGCTGCACGCTCTCGGGCTCGGGCCGGTCCTGGACCTGGAGTCCGTGGCCGGCGCGCTGGACCGGGTCGCGGAGGAGTGCTCGCCGTGGGTGGACCTGTCCTCCAACCCGGCCAAGGACCTCGCGCTGTCGATGGCCGACACCGAGCCCCTGGTGTGGGGCGGGTCGGTGCTCGCGGCCCGAGCCGCCCGCCGGGTGGCCGAGGCGCTGCGCGCGGCCAGCGGACGTCCGGCGCTGGCCACCGACGCCGAGGCGCTGATGCCGGTGATCACCGCCGCGGAGCCGCGGGACCCGTTCGCCGACCCCTTCGACGCACCGATCACCGACCGGCGCCCCTGCCTGCTGCTGCTCGAGGACGGCCACACCAACGAGCTCCTCGCGGTGGCCCGGCGCCAGCTGGAGGGTGCGGCGGAGATGGCCGACGTGCGGACCTGCAAGGTGCTGCAGGACGAGGGCAGCGAGCTGCTCCGCTACGCCGTGCTGCTGCAGAAGGGTCTCTACGCCGCCGCGTACCTGGCCATCGGGCTCAACCGCCTGCAGGACCCGCCGTCGGACTGGTGACGTCCTCACCGGGGCCCTTCACCAGTTTGAGCCCGATCACGCAGCCGACGATCCCCACCAGGAACAGCACCTTGAGCACCCCGACCGGCTCCTCGCCGGTCAGCATCGCCCAGGTGACGGTCAGCGCGGCGCCGACCCCGGTCCAGACCGAGTAGGCCACCGAGATCGGGATCTGCTTCATGGCCATGCCGAGGCCGGCCATGCTGGCGGCCGAGGCGACCAGGAACACCACCGTCGGCAGTGGCCGGGTGAACCCGTCGGACTGGCCCAGCGCCGTGGCCCAGACGGCCTCCAGCACCGCGCTCACCAGCAGCACCACCCACGCCATCAGCTGACCACCTTGAGTCCGACGACGCAGCCGACCAGGGCGGCCAGCAGCAGCAACCGCGCCACCGTGGCTCGCTCGGTGCCGCGGGCGATCGCCACCACCACCGTCAGCACCGCCCCCACGCCGACCCACACCGCGTAGGACGTCCCGGTGGGGATCGAGCGCATCGCCCAGGCCAGCCCGGACATGCTGGCCACCAGCGCCACGACGAACACCACCGAGGGCCAGAGCCGCTTGAAGCCCCGGGACTCGGCCAGGGCCGTGGCCCACACCGCCTCCAGCACCCCGGACAGGACCAGCACCACCCACGCCATGCCCGCCACCCTAGGCGGGTGGGACCTCGCGTGCGGCCCGCCCGACCTGCTGACAGGATGTGCCGCGTGAGCGCATCCGGTGGTACCAAGGCAGTCGTGGCGGCGCTGGTCGCCAACCTCTTCATCGCCGTGACCAAGTTCGGGGCCTGGGCCCTGACCGGGGCCTCCTCGATGCTCGCGGAGGCGATCCACTCGGTGGCCGACTCGGGCAACCAGGCGCTGCTGCTGCTCGGCGGGCGTCGGGCCAAGCGGGCCGCCACCCCGGAGCACCCCTTCGGCTACGGCCGCGAGCGCTACATCTTCGCCTTCATCGTCTCCATCGTGCTGTTCAGCGTCGGTGGGCTCTTCGCGCTCTACGAGGCCTACCACAAGTACGAGGAGGTGCACTCCGGGGCGCCGAACGAGCTGATCGAGGGGCGCTGGTGGTGGGTGCCGCTGGTGGTGCTGACCGCGGCGATCATCGCCGAGTCCTTCTCCTTCCGGACCGCCATCCGCGAGTCCCGCCACGTCAAGGGCAAGCAGACCTGGGTGCGCTTCGTGCGCTCGGCCCGCTCCCCGGAGCTCCCGGTGATCCTGCTGGAGGACCTCGGCGCCCTGCTCGGCCTGGTGTTCGCGCTGATCGGCGTCGGGCTCACCCTGCTGACCGGCAACGGCTACTTCGACGTGGCCGGGACCGCGATGATCGGCGTGCTGCTGGTGGCCATCGCGGTGGTGCTGGCCATCGAGACCAAGAGCCTGCTGCTGGGGGAGTCCGCCACCCCGGAGTCGGTGCGCAAGATGACCGCCGCGCTGGAGGGCACCAACGGCGTCAACCGCGTCATCCACATGAAGACCCTGCACCTGGGCCCGGAGGAGGTGCTGGTGGCGGCCAAGATCGCCGTCGACGCCACCGACTCCGCCGCCGAGGTCGCGGCCGTCATCAACCGGGCCGAGGCCGCCATCCGCGCCGCCGACCCGATGGTCAGCGCCCTCTACCTCGAGCCCGACCTCGACCGCAGCGCGGTCCGCTGACCCTTCCGCCGCGTCCTGCGGGCTGCCACGTAGTCGGAGTGCTCACGTGAGCTGACGGTTTTCGAGGCTCAGTCGCGTGCCCCAGGCGCGGCCTCCCGTGGTTCGCGGGCCTGAGGCGGCCCGCAGCGGCACTGACCCGCACAATCCGTCGAGGTGTGCCAGCACTGAGACGAGGGTCGTCGGGCGGCCTGCGTTGCTCGGTCCCGGCTGGGTGGAGGCGGAGCCAGCTCACCCGTGACAGATTTTGAGGGTCAGTCAGCCTGGTCGCGCGTCCTCGCCGCGTCGGTCCGGGCAGCCAGCCGTTCACAGCGCCCACGGACCCTCAGAATCTGTGCACAGGTGCCGGCGGGGAGACGCCAGCCAGGCGTTCGCCGCCGACGGTGCAGGCATGAGCCTGAGCCACCTGCTGCACACCGACGGTTTCGTGGTCCTGAGCGAGCACCCCCAGCTGAGGTCCGCCGTCGAGTCCGCCACCCGTCGGGGACGGCTCCACAAGCTGCTGCCGGGGGTGTACGCCCCCGACCCCGACGCGCTGAGCGTGGCCGCGAAGTCGATGGCTGTGTGCGCGTGGGATCCCGAGGCGGTCGTGACGGGGGACGCCGCCCTCCGCCTGTTCCTCCAGCATGGGCGAGCCGGTGCGGCTGTGGACGTCGCCACCCCGGCCAAGCACCGGCCGCAGCGGTGCTACCGGTTCTCCTGCCGCCGCGTGCCACCCGAGCTGGTGGTGCACGGGCGACGCCTGCGCGTGGTGAAGCCCGCTCTGGCCGCCATCGACCTCGCCGTCACCGACGACGGCAGCGCCATCGACCTGGTGCTGCGTCAGCGAGCTGCCACGTTGGCGCAGCTCCGCGCAGCACTGGCGGCGACCCCTCGGCGTCACGGCAACGCCCGCCGTGCGGAGGTGGTCCTGGACTCCCGTGACGCGCCGTGGTCGCCCGCCGAGCGGAGGGCCCACCGGATCCTGCGTGGGGCCGGTGTCGGGGGCTGGCGCGCGAACGTCCCGATCGAGGTGGCTCGCAGGACGTACTACGGCGACATCGTCTTCGCCCGGGAGCGGGTGGTCCTGGAGGTCGACGGCTTCGAGTTCCACTCCACGCGAGAGGCCTTCGAGCTCGACCGACGCCGTCAGAATGACCTGCAGCTGGACGGCTGGCTGGTGCTCCGAGTCACGTGGCTGATGCTGGAGGACGAGCCGGAGGTGGTGCTCGACTGGGTGCGCCGGGCTCTCGCGGCGCGGGCGTGATGACGGAGGCTGCCGGTCAGTGGCTCCTGCCCGGGGTCGGGAGCCGCGTGGCTGCGGGGAGCGCTCGGCGGGCGCTGGTGACTGACTGTCAAGATCCGTCACCGCTCGCGGCGCGGGGTGCGGGGTGCGGACGGATTCTGCCGGGCAGTGTCTCCGGTCCGAAGACGGGAGCCGCGTGGCTCCGCGGAGCGCGCGGCGGTGGCCGGTGACTGACCGTCAGAATCCGCCACCAGGCTCAGCTCGTGCGTGTCCGCGTCGCCGGTCGACCCGGCCGACTCGAGTGGCCGACGGGCCGCCGCCCCGTCCCTCGGTCAGTAGCCGGTGCGGCCGTCGACCGCCTCGCGGAGCAGGTCCATGTGGCCGAGGTGACGCGCGTACTCCTCGATCAGGTGCGTCAGGATCCACCGCAGGTTGACCGGACGGCCACGGCGGCGCCCCAGCGCGGGCGTGGTCAGGTCGCGCCACCCGCCGGCGGCCCGCCGGGTCACCTCGAGCTCGGCGAGGTAGGCCGCCACGTCGGCGACAGCGGTGGCCGCGGTGGCGTCGTCGAAGTCGCCGTCGGGGCTGTCGGGGACGCAGTAGTAGTCCGGCACGTCCTGCTCGTCGAGCAGCACCACCCGCAGCCAGTACGCCTCGACCTCGGTCAGGTGGCGGACGACCCCCAGCAGGCTCATCGACGACGGCGGCGAGGCCCGGCGGGCGAGCTGGTCGGCGTCGAGCCCGGCGATCTTGAGCAGCACCGTCTCGCGGTACAGCTCCACCCAGTGGTCGAGCACGGCGCGCTCGTCGCCGGTCATGGGGCCGTCGTCACGGGTGTCCTGGCGCCCGGCGACGACGGGACCAGAGGCCGTCGTCGCACCGGGCGTGTCCCGGGCCCGGCGCCGGAGCACGCCCAGGAGGCGCGGAGACAGCAGGACGTCGTGGGGCAGCACGCTGAGCGCGGCAGCGTCGACCTCGACGCCCTGCCGCCGGGCCGTCGCGGCCAGCTCGGCCCAGTGGTCGGCGGCCATGCTCTCGGGCGTGTGCTCCCCGAACGCCTCGTCCGGGCCCACGCACACCCGTGCGGTCTCCTGCACCGCCGCCACCGTGACGTGGGCCCAGGGACCCCCGGCCCAGCCACGGTCGTCCAGCAGCAGCACCCGGTAGCCGGTGTCGAGCACCAGCTCGTGCCGCAGCGACACCGCCGCGTCCGGCTCCTCACCTGCGAGCTCTGCCTGGGTCACCAACCTGCTCACCTGCGACTCCTCCCGGTCCGACGTCGAGGAGGAGTCTGCCCGCTCAGCTGCCCGCCCACTCGCAGATGGCCGCTTCCGCCAGGACCGCGGCCTGGTCGGTGCTGGACTCGGCCGCGGACAGGTTCTCCGCCAGGGCGCGCACGGTGGTGTGGTAGCCGATGGGTGTGCTGCTCTGCTGGACGGCGTAGGACACGGCGTCCTCGAAGGTGTGGACGCCGAGCAGGTCCACGGCCTGGCAGCTGACGGCGGTCAGCCACTCGGCGGTGGCCGGGTCCTCGTCGGCGACCGGCAGAACGGGCGCCAGGATCTGGTCGACCTCCTGCTCGACCTGGGACGGGGTCACCGTCACCCGGCCACGGGGAAGCTTCGAGGCGGGCACCTCCCGGGCGACGTCGTCGAGCCTCCCGGCCTGCCGCCCGAGGATCCGGACCGCGTCGTCGCCCACCGCGCAGGCGCTCGCGCCCGTGGCCAGGCTGACGGCGACCGCCACCGCTGCCAGCTGCTGGGCTCTCCCCCGAGGCGCCATGGGGTCCAGTGTCCTCCCCGGTCGGGGAGGCGTCCAGCACGAAGCCGAGCGACCCCGGCGCCGCGCTGCACCGAAGGCGGGCCGGTCACGGCCCGTGCCCACGGTCGCCGCCCGGAGGGGAGTGTCGGGATCCGGCACTAGGCTGACGCCCATGGATTTCCGCGTCGCCGACCTGTCCCTGGCCGATTTCGGCCGCACCGAGATCACCCTCGCCGAGCACGAGATGCCCGGTCTGATGGCGATGCGTGAGCGCTTCGGGGACAGCAAGCCGCTGGCGGGGTCCCGGATCACCGGCTCCCTGCACATGACGGTGCAGACGGCGGTGCTGATCGAGACCCTGACGGCGCTGGGCGCAGAGGTCCGCTGGGCCTCCTGCAACATCTTCTCCACCCAGGACCACGCGGCGGCGGCGATCGTGGTCGGGGACGGCACCCCCGAGGACCCCAAGGGCGTCCCGGTCTTCGCCTGGAAGGGTGAGTCGCTGGAGGAGTACTGGTGGTGCACCGAGCAGGTGCTCACCTGGCCCGAGGGCGAGCAGCCGACGATGATCCTCGACGACGGGGGCGACGCCACCCTGCTGGTGCACAAGGCGGTCGAGGCCCTCAAGACCGGTGAGGTCACCGAGGCCGTCGACACCGACCCCGAGGAGCTGCGGGTCATCCTGGCCCTGGTCAAGGAGAACCTGGCCGCCGGGCGCACCGACTGGCTGGCGATGGCCAACTCCGTGGTCGGGGTCAGCGAGGAGACCACCACCGGCGTGATGCGGCTCTACGAGATGGCGCGGAACGAGACGCTGCTGTTCCCGGCGATCAACGTCAACGACTCGGTCACCAAGAGCAAGTTCGACAACCGCTACGGCGTGCGGCACTCCCTGGTCGACGGGATCAACCGCGCCACCGACGTGCTGATCGGCGGCAAGGTCGCCGTGGTCTGCGGCTACGGCGACGTCGGCAAGGGCTCCGCGGAGTCGCTGCGGGCCCAGGGCGCGCGCGTCGTGGTCACCGAGATCGACCCCATCTGCGCCCTCCAGGCCGCGATGGACGGCTACCAGGTCGCCACCCTGGACGAGGTGGTCGGTCAGGCCGACATCATCATCACCGCCACCGGCAACAAGGACGTCGTCACCGCCGACCACATGGCCCGGATGAAGCACCAGGCCATCGTCGGCAACATCGGCCACTTCGACAACGAGATCGACATGGCCGGCCTGGCCGCCACCCCCGGCGTGGAGCGCACCAACGTCAAGCCCCAGGTCGACCTGTGGCGCTTCCCCGACGGCCACGCCGTGATCGTGCTGAGCGAGGGGCGTCTGCTCAACCTGGGCAACGCCACCGGCCACCCCAGCTTCGTGATGAGCAACTCCTTCACCAACCAGGTGCTGGCCCAGATGGAGCTGTGGGCCCGCGCCCGCGGCGCCGAGCTGCCCTGGCCCTCGCCGGCGGCCGACGGCGGCTACCCCCTCGGCGTGCACGTGCTGCCCAAGCACCTGGACGAGGAGGTGGCCCGGCTGCACCTGGAGGCCCTCGGCGTCAGCCTGACGACGCTGAGCCAGGACCAGGCCGACTACCTCGGCATCTCCGTGCAGGGCCCCTACAAGTCCGAGCACTACCGGTACTGACGCCGGGCACCCGATGACGCAGCTGGACTACCAGCCCCTGGCGGGGACCTACGACGAGGTCCACGCCCCCGACGGCACCATCCGCCCGGGCTGGGACGTCCTGACCGACGGCGAGGGGTCGTCCGAGCTCGCCCGTCCCGGGCAGGTGCGCCAGGTCCTGGACCGGCTGCTCGCCGACGACGGGGTGACCTACCGGCCGACGCGCGCCCCCCGGCTGATCGACACCGAGGAGGACGCCCCGCAGCCGGTGGCCGACGCGGTGGCCTGGCAGCTGGACCCGGTGCCGATGGTGCTGGACCAGCGCGAGTGGGTGGGGCTGGAGGCCGGGCTCACCCAGCGCGCGGAGCTGCTGGACGCCGTCCTGGACGACGTCTACGGCGACCAGCGGCTGCTGGCCGAGGGGGTGCTGCCGCCGGAGGTGGTCTTCGCCCACCAGGAGTACCTGCGCACCCTGGTCGGCACGGGAGCCGAGACGCACCGGCTGTTCCTGCTGGCCACCGACGTGGGCCGGGCCGCCGACGGCACCTGGACGGTCCTCGGCGACCGCACCGAGGCGCCGTCGGGGGCCGGCTACGCGATGCAGAACCGGCGGTCCCTGTCCCGCGCGCTGCCCGGGCTGTACCACCACAGCGGGCTGCGACGGCTGACCCCCTTCTTCCACCAGCTGCGGATCGCCCTGGTCGAGGCCGCGCCCACCACCGTCGAGGACCCGCGGGTGGTCGTGCTCAGCCCGGGCGCCCACGCCGAGTCCGCCTTCGACCAGGCCAGCCTGGCCTCCCAGCTGGGGTTCCCGCTGGTGCAGGGCAACGACCTGGTGGTCGCCGACGGGCGCGTCTGGTTGCGGACGATGGAGCGGCTGGAGCCCGTCGACGTGGTCTTCCGGCACGTCGGCGCCCGCTGGAGCGACCCGCTGGAGCTGGCGACCGGGTCCCGGCTGGGGGCGGCCGGGCTGACCGAGGTGGTGCGCCAGCAGCACGTCAGCGTGGTCAACAGCCTGGGCTCGGGCGTGCTGGAGAACCCCGGCCTGATGCCCTTCCTGGCCGAGGCCTGCCACCTGCTGCTGGCCGAGCCGTTGCGCCTGCCCGGGGTGGAGACGGTGTGGGGCGGCACCGAGCAGGGACGCCGCCGGCTGCTCCAGGGGCTCGACCAGCTGCTGGTCCGCCCGATCAGCCCCGGCGCCGGACGCGGGGTGGTCGGCGCGCGGCTGAGCGCCGCCGAGCGGGACGAGCTGCGTCGCCGGGTGGAGGCCCGTCCGCACCAGTTCGTCGGGCAGCAGGTGCTCGACCTGTCCAGCGTCCCGACCGCCACCGCCGACGGGCTGGAGGCTCGGCCGGTCGCGGTGCGGATGTTCGCCATCCGCTCCGGCGCCTCCTACGAGGTGATGCCGGGGGGACTGGGCCAGGTCGCCGACGCCGACGGCACCCCGCACGCCCTGGCCGACGCGCCGCTGGCCGGCGGGTTGACCAAGGACGTCTGGGTGGTCTCCGGCGAGGACGGCGGGAACGAGCGCAGCGTCGCCGAGGAGCGCATCTTCCACACCGCCGACGCCGGTGCGGTGGCCATGGTGCCGCGCGCGCTGGACGACCTGTACTGGTTCGGCCGCTACGCCGAGCGGGCCGAGGACCTGCTCCGGCTGGTGCTGGCCACCCGGGCGGTCGCGGTGGAGACCGACCTGGAGCAGCGTCCCGGCGGGGCGGTGCACCAGCTGCTGCGGGCCATCACCCACCTCAGCGCCACCTACCCCGGTTTCGTCGGCGAGGTCGAGGACCCGATGGCCGAGCTCCGCGACATCGTCCTCAACCGGCTCCGCCGCGGCTCGGTGGCCCGCTCGGTCGCCCAGCTCACCCACTCCGGCGAGGGTGTCCGCGACCAGCTCTCCGCCGACGTGTGGATCGTGCTCGGCGGCGTCGAGCGCGCCCTGGCCACCCTGCGGCTGGCCCGCTTCGACTCCGGCGCCCAGCTGGCCGACACCGCCGAGCGGGTGCTGTCGGGCCTGCTGGCCCTGTCCGGCATCACCGCCGAGAACATGGTCCGGGACGCCGGCTGGCAGCTGCTGGAGTGCGGGCGGGGTCTGGAGCGGGCGCTGCAGCTGGTCACCCTGCTCCGCCACACCTGCGTGCGCACGAGCGAGCCCGCCGTCGAGCGGCTGGTCATCGAGACCACCCTGACCGCCGCGGAGAGCGTGGTCACCTTCCGCCGACGCCACGGCGGCCGTCCGCGCGTGGACTCCGTCCTGGCCCTGCTGGTCACCGACGTCACCAACCCGCGCTCGGTCGCCTTCCAGCTGCGGCGGGTCCGCGACGCCCTGGCCACCCTCCCCGGTGGCGGTGCGGGCTCGCGACCGGAGCGGCTGATCGAGGACCTGCTGGAGGTGATGGTCGGGGTCGACCTGGTCGCCGCCTGCGAGGTCGGCCAGGACGGCACCCGTCCCGGGCTGGAGTCCTGGCTCACCGAGCAGCAGCGTCTGCTCAAGGCCCTCGCTCTGGCCGTCAGCGACCAGTACCTGACCAAGCCGCTGACCCCCCAGCCGATGGGTCTGGTCTCCGGTGGGGGTGCCGGGTGAGCGACGGGGAGCGCCACTACGCGATCACCCACGAGACCCGCTACCGCTACGCCGGGGTGGTCGGGCGCTCCTACGGGCTCTTCCACCAGCGTCCCCGCGACCTGCCCTGGCAGCAGGTCCACGAGCACGAGGTGGACGTCGACCCGGTGCCGGGGGAGCGGGCCACCCGCGTCGACCTGTACGGCAACCTGCGCACCTGGTTCCTGATCGACCGCGACCACTCCGAGCTGGTGGTCACCGCCCGCAGCCGCGTCGCGGTCGGCCCCCAGGAGCACGACCCCGCCGCCCTGGCCCTGCCCTGGGAGCAGGCGCGACCGGCCGCCCGTCCCGACGTGGCCGACGCCTGGCGGCAGGTCGACCTGACCCTGGAGTCGCCGCTGGTCGACGTGGACGAGGAGGTCCGCGAGTACGCCCGCCCCTCCTTCGCCCCCGGCCGACCGGTGGGGGAGGTGGTGCTGGACCTGACCACCCGCATCCACGAGGACTTCGAGTACCGCTCAGGCGCCACCACCGTCACCACCCGGGTCCACGACGTGCTGCGGGACCGACGCGGGGTCTGCCAGGACTTCGCCCAGCTGATGCTCGCGTGCCTGCGCAGCCACGGGCTCGCGGGGCGCTACGTCAGCGGCTACCTGGCCACCGTCCCGCCGCCGGGACGTCCGCGGCTGGTCGGTGCCGACGCCTCCCACGCCTGGGTCGGCTGCTGGGTCCCGGGGCCGCCCGGGACGCCGGGGGACCCGCTGACCAGCTGGCTCTACGCCGACCCCACCAACGACCGGCTCTGCGACCAGTCCCACGCCACGGTCGCCTGGGGGCGCGACTACGGCGACGTCGCGCCGCTGCGCGGGGTCATCTTCTCGCGCGGGTCGGGTTCGAGGATGACCGTCTCCGTGGACATGGCCCCCCTCTCCGTGGCCAGCTCCAGCCGGTGACTGCCTGCTCGCAGAGCGCTGGGCGCGGGCTCGGTGATCTGAACCGGTGCGCGCCCATCACGCTCGCCGCCGGGAGCGCCACCAGGTGACGGAGGGCCGACCACCGGCTGGCAACGCTGCTCCCGACTGGGTCGGGCCTGCTCGACCAGCGGGCTCCCACCCCTCGTCGTCAGGCGGGGCGGTCCCGACCTCCTGCTGCCGACCCGTCCACCTGACCGGGGACGAGGAGGCCGGACTCGTAGGCGATGATCACCAGCTGGGCGCGGTCGTGGGCGTAGAGCTTGGTCATCATCCGGTTGACGTGGGTCTTGGCCGTCGACGGGGAGATGTACAGCTGTGCCGCGATCTCCTGGTTGGAGAGCCCTCGCCCGACCAGGACCAGGATCTCGGCCTCGCGTTCGGTGAGGAGCTCGAGCTCGGGCGGGGCGACGAGCGGGTGCGCCGGCGCAGCGGTGACGTAGCGGTCGATCAGGGCCCGGGTGGCCTGGGGTGAGAGGAGTGCACCTCCCGCGTGGACGGTGCGGATGGCGTCCATCAGCGCCGGCGCCTCGGTGCCCTTGCCGACGAACCCGCTGGCACCTGCGCGCAGCGCATGGAGGACGTACTCGTCCTCCTCGAACGTGGTGAGCATGAGGATCCTGGTGTCGACCAGGTCGGGATCGGCGCACAGCACCGCCGTGGCTTCGATGCCGTCCATGGTGGGCATCCGGATGTCCATCAGCACCACATCAGGACGGAGCCGGCGGACCTCGCGGACCGCGTCGCGGCCGTCGACGGCCTCACCGACCACCTCCAAGCCGTCCTCGTGGGAGACCAGCTCGGCCACCGCCCGTCGGATCAACGCCTGGTCATCAGCCAGCAGCACCCGGATCACGTGGGTCTCCTCCCGTCCGCGGGCAGGCGTCTGGGCAGCAGCGCCGTCAGCCGGTGCACCGGCCCGGGGCCGAAGTCGGTGCGCAGCTCACCGCCCACGGCGTGAGCCCGTTCCCTGGCCCCGGTGAGACCGTGACCGCCGCCCGAGGCGCGTCGGGCGCGGGCGGGCAGGACGGGCACGGTGTTGGTCACGTTGATCTCGACCCCCTGGGGGCTGTACTCGATCTGCAGCAGCGCGGAGGCGTCGGAGCCGTGCTTGTGGGCGTTGGTGAGTCCTTCCTGCACGATCCGGTAGGCGGCGGCGTCCGCGGCCGGGTCCAGGTCGACCTGGGTGCCCAGGACCCGTTGGTCCACCCGCAGCCCGCTGCGCTCGAAGTCGGTGACGAGCCGGGGCAGCTGTCCGAGCCCGGGCACGGGCCGGGTACCCAGCTGGTCGGGGGAGGGGTCGGAGGTGCGCAGCACCTGCAGCAGGCTGCCGATCTCGGTGAGCACCGTGCGGGCCGCGTCACGGATGGTCAGCAGCGACTGCTCGGCGTCGTCGGGTCGGCTGCGCAGCGCCTGCGAGGCGACGCTGGCCTGCAGGTTGATGACGGCGATCTGGTGGGCCACGACGTCGTGCAGGTCCCGGGCGATCGTCAGCCGCTCCTCGGCCACCTGCCGGCGGGCTTCGGCGTCGCGACCCTCCTCGGCCCGTCGGGCCCGCTCGATGATCGCCGCGACGTAGGCCTCCCGGGACCGGGCGGCGTCACCGGCGGCCGCGGCGAACCCGACGAGCCCGGTGACCTGCACCACCGTGCGCACCAGCTCCCAGCCCTGCCCCAGGTAGGCCGCGCTGGCGGCCACCGTCACCACGACGGTGAGGAGGGCGAGCAGCATCGTGGTGCGGCGGTCGGTGCGCCGCGCCATCGAGAAGACGACCACCAGCAGGCCGAGCAGCGGGGGGAACAGCACCCCGACGGTGAGCAGCGAGCCGGCCACCACGGCGAGGACCACCAGCACCGCCGCTCGCGGCCGGTGGCGGCGCAGGACCACGGCCACCGTCGACAGCAGCACCCAGCCGGCGGCGGTCAGGCTGTGCAGCACCGACGGCCCCATCGGGGTGGCGACCAGCCCCGGCGGCAGGAGGAGGACCGCGGGCAGCAGGTCCCGCAACCAGGGCGGGAGGTGGCGTTCGGGTGCGGGCGGGGGCGCGGTGTCCTCGTCCACGCAACCTCCCCGGTCCTCGTCAGCGTGAGCAGCAGCCTCCAGCCTCGCAGACGGTCCCGGCACCGGCATCCCGCCGACGGTGCACCCGGCGTACCGCGGGCGTGGTAGCGGTGGGTGCCCCGACGTGCAGCGGAGCAGGCCCCGCTACGCCGCCTGCAGCAGTCGGCGATGCCACCGCCGGGGGACGACCCGTCGGCCCGCGCGGCGAAGGATGGAGACATCCGCAGGCAGCGCCGCCACACGGACGCCGACCACCGCACCACAGGAGAGCTGCTGTGCCCGTTCCCATCTTGTCCGCCCGCTACGTCCACAAGAGCTACGGCCGTGGCCGGAGCCGCTTCGACGCCCTCCGCGGCGTGTCCCTCGACATCGCCGACGGCGAGTCCGTCGCCATCGTGGGCCGCAGCGGCTCGGGCAAGTCGACCCTGATGCACCTGCTGGCCCTGCTCGACGAGCCGACCGACGGCGCCATCGAGCTGAGCGGGCGCAACGCCGCCACGCTCAAGCCGGCGGTGCTCAACATGACCCGCAACGCCACCTTCGGGTTCGTCTTCCAGCAGTTCTTCCTCACCTCCGGGCTGACGGTGCTGGAGAACGTCGCGCTGCCGCTGAAGATCGCCGGCCGGCCGGCGGCAGAACGCCGGCGCCGCAGCCTGGAGACCCTCGAGCAGCTGGAGATGGTCGACAAGGCCCACAGCCGGGCCAACGACCTCTCCGGCGGGCAGAAGCAGCGGGTGGTCATCGCGCGGGCCCTGGTCAACAACCCGCGCGTCATTTTCGCCGACGAGCCGACCGGCAACCTCGACGGCACGACCGGCGCCGTGGTGGAGGACATCCTGCTGGACCTCAACCGTCGAGCCGGTATCACCCTGGTCGTGGTCACCCACGACGAGGCGCTCGCCGCCCGCACCGACAGGCAGGTGTACCTGCGCGAGGGCCGCCTGGTCGACCCCGACGGCCAGGACCTGGACGCCCTCTCCGCGCGGACCACCTCCTACCGGCGGGAGATCGCCGCATGAACACCGCAACCCTGGTCGCCACCGCCGTGGCCAACAGCCTGCGCAGCGCCAGCCGTACCGCGCTGACCAGCGCGGCGATCGTCATCGGCGCGTTCACCCTGACCCTGACCACCGGCGTCGGGGCCGGGATCAACTCCTACATCGACACCACCGTCGACGCCTTCGGCGCCGAGGACGTCCTCACCGTCACCCACAGCCCCGAGGGCGGGGACGGGCCGCAGCGCTACGACGCAGAGACCACCCTCACCACGAACGAGGCCGCCGGACCCCCTGGCAGCAGCAACACCGTCGAGGCGGTCACCGAGGACGACCTGCGCGAGCTCCGCGACGTCGAGGGCGTCCTCACCGCCGAACCCACCCTCGCCCTCAGCGCCGACTACATCAGCCACGACGACGGCCGGCCCTACCTGCTCCAGGTCACCGGTCTGACCACCGGCACGACCCTGCAGCTGCTCGCCGGCGAGCAGCTGGACAACGACAGCAGCACCCGCCAGGTCGCGCTCCCCGAGAGCTACCTCGACCCCCTCGACCTCGACGACGCCGAGGCCGCGATCGACGAGGAGGTCACCGTCGCCGTCACCGACGCCGACGGGGAGCAGACCACCCTCACCGCCACCATCACCGCAGTCACCGAGCCCGGCCTGGGCGGCACCGAGGCCGCGACCGCGAACACCGCGCTGGCCGAGGCCCTCTACGACCGGCAGAGCGTCGGCGTGAGCGACGAGGAGAAGGAGAGCTACCCCTCCGCGACCGTCACCTTCGACACCGCGAGCACGGAGACAGAGGTCATCGACCTCAAGGACCAGCTGGCCGACCTGGGCTACGACGCCCAGACCGTGGACGACCAGATCGGGGACTTCACGACCGTCATCGACACCGTCGTCCTGATCCTCAACGGGTTCGCCGTGATCGCTCTGCTCGCCGCCGGCCTGGGCATCGTCAACACCCTGCTGATGTCGGTGCAGGAACGCACCCGCGAGATCGGCCTGATGAAGGCGATGGGTCTGGGCAGCGGCCGAATCTTCTCCCTGTTCAGCATCGAGGCGGCCTTCATCGGCCTGATCGGTAGCGTCGTCGGCGTCGGTCTGGCCGTCGTGGTCGGCACCATCGCCAACGTCGTGCTGACCGGCGGTGCACTGGCCGACCTCCCGGGGCTGACCCTGCTCGTCTTCAGCCCGGCCTCGATCGGCGGGATCATCCTGCTGATCCTGGCCATCGCCCTCGCCGCTGGCGCGATCCCGGCCCTTCGAGCAGCCCGCCAGGACCCGATCGAGTCCCTGCGCTACGAGTGAGCGGATCGGCGACCGGGGACGGCGCCGATCTCGCACCCGCGACAGCGCGCACCCAGGCATCGGTCATGCGGACCGATGCCCGGGGGCGGCTGTCCGTGCCACGAGTCTCAGGGTGTGGGGTGCCGTCGTGTCAGGGGGATGGCTCAGTGGACAGAGGTCGGGACCCCGGACGCCGATCGCCTTGATCTGCGACGGGAGGACAGTCGTCCGCCAACGACCCCTGTGCTGCCGGGCCCTCTCCCCGGCACGCGGGAAGGCACCCCGACCGACGGTGTGAGTGAGCAGGTCTGCAGGTGCAGAAGGGGCTTGCCTCGGCAGCAGGCGGGCCAGCAGGGAGTCTTGACAAGAAGTGCCAGCTGGTGTGCGGTGGCGTGGAACAGCCCCGCTCATCTTGGAGAAGCAATGGAGCTTTCCACCCGGGCCGCCTCGGCGATCGTCTTCTCGGCAACGCTCGCCCTCACTACGCGAGCACGAGTGTCAGCAGCTACGGATTCACCGGTGGTGCTTCCCGACGACGGCCTACGACACCGGCACCTCGTATGCACGTAGCCAGCCGACTGCCACGGCTCGGGAGCGGACGCTGACAGTCACGGCGTCACCCCTCATGATCACGGGCCGAGGGCTGACGGTCTGGTACCGGCGGCGACTGGCGTTGGACTCCGTGGACGTGCGGGCTGGCAGCGGGTTGCACGTGCTGCTCGGTCCCAACGGAGCGGGCAAGAGCACGTTGCTCCGGGTCCTCGCGGGCCAGCTCCGCTCGGAGGGAACAGTGCGCATCGAAGGGCCGGCCAGCGACCGGCGCAAGGCGGCCGGAACGGGCCTGATGCCGCAGGAACCTGTCCTACCGTTGCACCTCCGGCTGCTGGACTACGTCACCTACGCCGCGTGGTTGCAGGGGCTGGGCTGGCGCGAAGCAACCGCCGCGGCGGTCGCCGCGTGCTCCCAGGTCGGGCTGCGGGATCGGACTGGGGACAAGCTCAGCTCGTTGTCGGGCGGGATGCGACGACGCGCCACGTTCGCTGCGGCCGTCGCCCACCGGCCGGCGGTGCTGTTGCTCGATGAGCCGATGAGCGGTCTCGACCCCGGCCAGCAGGCGTCGCTGCGCTCACTGGTCACGTCGTACGCCGCGGAGCACTGCGTGATCCTCAGCACCCATCTGCTCCAGGACGTCGAGACGCTGGAGGCCGATGTGCATGTCCTGCACGAGGGCAGACTGACCTTCAGCGGCGGACCCTCGCAGTTCCTGGAACTCGGTGAGGGTTCAGCAGAGAGCGCCTACTTCGCTGCGCTGCAACGGCCACCGCGGGAGAGCGGAAGCCGGTGAGGCGCTCGCTGGCCTGGCTGCTGCTCTCCACGTCGGCGGCGCGGTTCCTGGTGCCACTGGGGTTGGTGCTGGCAGCGGTCGCGGGCTCCAACGCCGGCTGGGTGGGCACCAGCTGGGACGACAGCGCGCTACGCGCAGGGAACGCCGCCGGCTACGTGGCCTTCGCAGTCTGCGCAGCGGCTGCGGTCGACAGCCATCGCTTCCGGACCCAGCACCCGACGTCGGGGACAGCACGCCGAAGGAGCCTGGCGGCTCTGCTGTCGATGGTGCTGACAGCCGTCCTGGGTTGGTGCTGCGTGGCGGTGCTGGTCGGGTGCTCGATGACCATCACGGGTCAGGTGATGGCGCCGAGGCCGTGGACCTACCTGCTGCTGGTGGTCCCGGCGGGATGGGTGCTGCAGGCGGCGACGGTCGGCTGGTTGCTGGGTCGGCTCCTGCACTTCGCGGTCGCGGTGCCGGTCAGTGTGCTGCTGCTGTGGGTGGGCAACGCCACGCTGGCCCACCAGTCGGAGCGAACCGCCATGTTCAGCCCGATCGGCGGTGGAGTCTTCACCCCGAGCCTCGTCCCGGAGGTCAGCTTCGTGGGGATGCAGGTCCTCTCGACCCTGGTCAGCGCGGTCGTGGCCTGGTCGTTGGTGCACCTGCTGACCTCGAGACGCCGGGCCAGCCGTGCGGTGGCGGGCGCCACGGCGGCGCTCGCAGCCGTCTGCCTGCTCATCAGCAGCACGGTGGTGTCGGCGGAGACGGTCCCACGGAGCGTGGACGTCCACGACGCCGACGGTCCGAAGGTGTGCTCAGGACCGGGGGCAGGTCGGGTGGCGGTGTGCGTGTGGCCCGACGACGTCGACGCGTTGGACAGCACCGCGGTGGTGGCGAAGGGGATGTGGGAACCTCTGGCCACCAGTGGCGAGGTTCCTCAAGGAGTAGTGGACCACGGGCTGGCTCGTCCGCCGGGGTGGATCGATGCCCGGTTGTGGTACCCAGACCGCCCCAGCCTCGCTG
Organism: Auraticoccus monumenti; assembly: GCF_900101785.1. GTDB lineage: Bacteria > Actinomycetota > Actinomycetes > Propionibacteriales > Propionibacteriaceae > Auraticoccus > Auraticoccus monumenti. The sequence goes on from NZ_LT629688.1 coordinate 2,366,906, forward strand.
AGGCGATCGCGGTGGCCACGACGGCCTGGGCGTGGTGCGGTGACAGCAGCGCCCGACTCGCGGGGGTGCCGTTCGAGGAGCAGCGGGACCGAGAGACCTGGCTCATGGCGCGCCACGACGAGGCCCTGCTGCCCGTGCTGTCTGACGAGGTGCAGCGGGTCCTCGACCAACCTGCCGCAGAACAGGCCGCCTGGTTTCGTGCCACCCCAGCGGGGCTCGAGTGCCTGCCGCGCTGACTGGCCGTCACCGCTCCCTGATCGAGGTGTACCTGCTCGCGCACCGGGTCGACTGGTTCGCCGCGGTCGCCATCTTCTGGGCTGCGGTCGCGTTGCTCACGGCGCGCCTGCCGATCCCTTACACCAGCTCGGAGCTGACTCCCTACGCCGCGGCGGTGGTGTTCAACCTGTGCCCGCTCTTCGTGGTCCCGAGCTTCAGCGTGTGCCTGGGTGCCACGGCGGTCATGGAGCGCGGTGCGCCACGATCCCTCTGCCCCGCACGAGTGGTGCTGCTGGCCGTCCTGACCTCCATCAGCCTGCTGGCCCTGGGGCTGGCCGCACTGACGAGTCCGGTGGCCGAGGCCGGGCAGGTGCTGGTGGAGAACACCTACCTCGCCCTCGCCCTGACCACCCTCGCCCGTGTCGTGATGGAGGATCGCTTCGCGTGGATCCCTGCCTACGCCGCGGGACTCATCGGGGTCACCGGACCGCAGAACGAGACCGGGCTCCAGGCGCTCAACCCCTTCGACCGCGACGCCAGCCTCCTGGACCTCAGTAGCGCGGTCGTCATGCTGGTGTTCGCGGGCGCGGTGTTCGTGATCAGAGGAGCGAGGACAGCACCCGATTAGCTCCCGCAAACGAGGACGCGAAGCGGCGTGAACCCCGGAGGAGCGCGATGACCAGGTACCGAAGTCCATCAGGCGCCACACATCAGTGGTGCAGTCCTCACTGCGAGCCTGGCCGGGATGGGATGAGCGACCTCGCGCACGTGCTCGACGACTCGCCGGGTCCGCGGCGTCCCTGAACCCGAGCCGATGGCCTGCCATCCCCGAAAGGACACCTGGTGTGGGCGGGCGGCCGCTCACCGACTGGGGACCACCTGGAGGAGCGACGGCGGGGCCCGTCTAGGTTGACCCCATGGAATTCCGCTACCTCGGCAACTCCGGCCTCAAGATCTCGGAGATCACCTACGGCAACTGGCTGACCCACGGCTCGCAGGTGGAGAACGAGCAGGCCCACGCCTGCGTCAAGGCCTCCCTGGAGGCCGGCATCACCACCTTCGACACCGCTGACGTCTACGCCAACACCAAGGCCGAGACGGTCCTCGGCGAGGCGCTGAAGGGCGAGCGTCGGGAGTCGCTGGAGATCTTCACCAAGGTCTTCGGTCCGATCGGCCCCAAGGGTCACAACGACCTGGGGCTGTCCCGCAAGCACATCATGGAGGCCGCCCACGGCTCCTTGTCCCGGCTGCAGACCGACTACATCGACCTCTACCAGGCCCACCGCTACGACTACGAGACCCCGCTCGAGGAGACGATGCAGGCCTTCGCCGACCTCGTCCGGGCGGGCAAGGTGCTCTACGTCGGCGTCTCGGAGTGGACCGCGGACCAGCTGCGCGACGGGGCGGCGCTGGCGAAGGAGCTCGGCTTCCAGCTGATCTCCAACCAGCCGCAGTACTCGATGCTGTGGCGCGTCATCGAGGGCGAGGTCGTGCCGGCGTCGAAGGAGCTCGGGATCTCCCAGGTGGTCTGGTCCCCGATCGCGCAGGGCGTGCTGACGGGCAAGTACGTGCCCGGCCAGGAGCTGCCCGAGGGCTCGCGGGCCACCGACGACAAGGGCGGGGCCAACATGATCGCCCGCTGGATGAAGGACGACGTCCTCGAGCGCGTCCAGCAGCTGAAGCCGATCGCCGACGAGGCCGGGCTGTCGATGGCCGCGCTGGCCATCGCCTGGGTGCTGCAGAACGACAACGTGGCGACGGCGATCATCGGCGCCTCCCGGCCCGAGCAGGTCTTCGACAACGTGGCCGCCGCCGGGGTCACCCTGGAGCCGGCGCTGCTGGCCAAGATCGACGACGTCCTCGGCGACGCCGTGGTGAGCGACCCGGCGAAGACGCTGGAGAGCTCGCCGAAGACGCGCGAGGTCTGACCTGCGCCTCTGCCCAGGATCGTGTGGTGCTCCGGCCACGGGCGTCCTGCCCGTGGCCGGAGGCCGTTCGAGCGCAGGTGCGGCGAGGGTCAGCGACCAACCGCGCCCGCGGCGCGTCGAAGCTCAACGGGCCGTCCTGGTGCATGACGACGTCAGCGTCGAGCTGTGAGCACCGCCAGTGGGACCTCTGCCGGCGACAGCTACCGAAGCGCGATCAGCTCGTCGAGCGTGCGGTGGCCGCGCTCGACCACTTCTCCGACGAGATCATGGCGGTCCTGTCGGATGGGGATCTCGAGCATGTGCAGGACGTGTGACGCTGCGAGCACCGCCGCCCCCTCCCAGCCGAGCAGGTCGAGGATCCGAGCCCACAGCCGCCTTCGGACACCGTCCAGCAGCGGACTCTGGAAGGAGTACCACGCGAGGCTGGTGAGGTCAGTGGCCCGTGTGCCGCTCCCGGCGTTGCCGATGTCCACGACCGCCACGACCGCTCCGTCGCGGACCAGGACGTTGCTGGGGGTCGCGAGATCGGCATGCACCATGTCAGGTGCCTCTCGTGGCGGTGGGACGTCGGCGCACACCAGCCGCAGGCGGTCGACCAGGGCCGACACGGCGGGGGAGTACCCCGGGAGCGCGGCCACGGACCGGCGGAGGTTCGACTGCTCCGGCGTCTGGTCGACGCCCAGTCCGGCGGTGGCGCTTCCCTGACCGGTGGCGACCCGCCAGGCGTAGGACCAGTGGTCGTAGGGCTCGCTGGCCTGTCCGGCCTGGAGCTCGATGATTTCCATCAGCTGCTCGACGAGGGACGGGGTCAGCTCTCGCGCCGGAGCCGCGTCGACGAGGTCCATCAGGTGCCAGACGTGGGTGGCTGTGGCCCCCACTCCGAGCCAGGCCGGGGTGGGATAGCCGCGCCCGCGCATGTGCTCGACCACCCTCCGGGCTCGCAAGGTCTCGTCCAGGTGGTTCGGGTGTGCTCGGGGCAGTGCTTTGAGCACGACGTCCCTCCCTCCGGCCAGCCGGACGCGTACGGCACCGCCGTTGACGCCCCCGGCCAGGCGACCGAGGAGGGTCACCTCTGCTCCGGCCACGCCGGCCACGTCGTCGAGGATCTCGGCCGGCAGCCCTTCCTGATCGGGGCCCTGGTTCATCGGCTCGACGAGTCGCCCATGGCCCGGCGACTGTGCGTCATCGCTCACACGTCGATTCTCCACGTTCCCGACGAGATCCACGTCCGGTCGGCGTGAGGACGGATCTTGTCCGGGTCGGCAGACCGTGGTGTCTGATCCCTCCGCTCCCGTGCTCGTCGTGTCCATGCTGGGTGACGGTCGGGCGCCGGAGGCCCCTAGGGTGGTGCGGTGGAACGTGCTGGATGGCTCTCGAGGACATGGACGCGCGTCGTGGTCGTCATCGTCGTGAGCTTCCTGAGCGGGATGCTGACCTTCTTCGCCCAAGGTCTCCTACCCGACGCCCTGACCTCGTTCGCGAACTCCGCGTCCGGCTGGACCCTGGTGACGGTGCTCGTGCTGGCGTGGGCCCGGGTGCGCACAGCGGTCTCGGCGCTGCTCGGGGCGGCGAGCTTCGTCCTCTTGACCCTGGGTTACTCCGCCTCGGCCCACCTGCAGGGCTTGACCTATGACCCGACGTTGTTCGTCGTGGTGGGCGTCCTGGTCGGTCCCTTCGTCGGGATCGCGACGAGCTGGTTGCGGGCAGCTTCCGCGTGGCGGGCCGCCGCTGGCACGGCGCTCCTCTCAGGTATCGGTCTCGGCGAGGGGGTCTACGGACTGACCGTGGTCGCCGACACGACGAGCCCCGTCTACTGGACCCTGATCGGGCTGATCGGCCTCGGGCTCCTCGTCGCGATGCTGATCCGCCGGATCCACGGCGTGCTCATGGTCCTGCTGACCGTGGTCGGGACTGGCGCCATCGCAGCTGCCTTCGTCGTCGCCTATCGCGCGCTGGGAGGAGTCTGACCCCTCTGGCCGGGGGCCACCATCGAGGCGGTCGTTCACGCGCGCGGCGTCACCGTCGCCGCGAGATCGGCGAGCCCCGTGGCAGCCACCGGGACCGCCGTCGTCGTCGAGCTCCCCGATCCTGTGCGGAGTGAGCTACCTCCCGGCCCCGGACGATCCGACCTGATGGAGCGACCTGTTCTCGCTCTTCCGACCGGTGCGGGCGTGGTGGACATGCTGCGCTGCCGAGCCAGCCCGGGGTGGCACCGTAGGTATTGCTGAGCATCGCGATCCACTCGGGGTTCGCGCTGGCCGGGACGTCATGCCCGGAAGACGTCGCGGAGGTCGGCTACCAGCACGTCAGGTTGCTCCCACCCGGCGAAGTGTCCGCCGTGGGCCGGTTCGGTCCAGGACACCAGGTTGGTGAAGCGACGCTCCGCCCACCTCCTCGCGATGGGGAACGGCTCACCGGGGAAGACGAGGGCGGCGGTGGGGACGGTGATGGGCTGTGTGTCCTCCTCCCGGGCTCCCTGCGGCGCCCAGCGCTGGGCGTCCCAGTACCACCGCGCGGTGGACGCCCCGGTCCGGGTGAACCAGTAGAGCGCGATGTTGTCGACCTGCTGTGCCACGCTCACGCCGCCCCCGGCCTCGGGGCGGGTGTCGGCGTAGGCGACCATCTTCTCCCCCAGCCAGGCGGCCAGTCCGGCTGGTGAGTCGACGAGGGAGTACCCGATGGTCTGGGGTCGGGTGGCCTGGATGCGTTGGTACCCCGACCCGTCGACCAGGTAGTGGTTGCGCGTGGCGAGCAGCCGCTGCTCGGTCTCGTCGGCGTGCTCGACGTCCTGCGGGGTGGGCCAGGCCACGGGCATCGTGAGGTGCAGGCGGCTGACGCGCTCGGGGTGGAGCCGCGCCAGCTCGATGCTGACGAACGCTCCGTAGTCCGTGCCGTGCACGCCGAACGTCGGATACCCCAGTGCGGCCATGAGTGAGGCCCATGCGTGGGCCGTGCGGGTGGGGTCCCACCCCGGCGCTCGCGTGCGTCCGCTGAAGCCGAATCCTGGCAGGGAGGGGATGACCACGTGGAACGCGTCCTCCTCAGATCCTCCGTGCGCGACCGGGTCGGTGAGCGGACCGATGAGTCGTTCGAACTCCAGCACCGACCCCGGCCACCCGTGCGTGAGGATCAGCGGTGTGGCCTGCGGCACGGGAGACCGGACGTGCCAGAAGGCGACCTCGAGGTCCTCGAACCTCGCCTGGAGATGGGGGATGGCGTTCCAGCGGCGCTCCGCTGCTCTCCAGTCGTGGTCCCTCCACGCCTGGAGGAGGTGCTCGACCCGGTGGAGCTGCAGGCCCTGCGAGTCGTCCTGGACGGTCTCGCGCTCGGGTAGCCGGACCCGTTCGAGACGCTCGTGGAGGTCGAGGAGGTCTGCTTCGGGCACGTGGATCGGAAAGGGCACGATGTCGAGCACGGTGTCGTCGGTGGTGTCCATGTGTCTGTCTCCGTCGTCGTTCCCCGGCGGGGTGCCGTGGTCCGCGCCCATCCGACAGCGTGTGGTCAGGACACGGTCAAGGCCAGCACCCGCTCTGGGCGCCAGGGGGACGAGAGGCCAGGACCGGGCCCGAAAAGGTGCGACACATCCGCGTGTGGCGCTGCTCACGTGATGGCGACTGCACGAGAACAACCCTGGAGCTCACGGATCGACCGCGGGAGATTCATCCCTTGCTCTTCACCCAGCACGCGCTCTGCTCTCAAGGAGGACCCGTCAGTGACTGACAGACTCCGGGGGTGCACTTCTCCGACTGCGACACGCGTCTGGCGGCCTACGGGGTGATCGTCGATCCTCTCGACGGGGTCTTGTTGACCTGGTTCAACGGCTCACGCCCGGCATGGACGCTGCCGGGCGGGGGCGTGGAGTACGGCGAGTCCCTGGAGGAGGCGGTCGTGCGAGAGGTCAAGGAGGAGACAGGGTACGACGTCACCGTCGGTCGGCCGTTGACCACGCACAGCTTCGCCAGTGCCGATGGGCCACGACCCCCGCGGCCTTCCGATCGGTCCGGGTGTTCTTCCCCGCGAGGGTGGTGGGCGGAGACCTGGGCACGTTGGAGGTCGGGGGAACGACCGACTTCGCGCGGTGGCTGCCCCTCGACTCGGTCCAGGGCCTGGAGCCCCGTGCCGACATCGTCGATATCGCACTCTCTGCCTGGCAGCGATATCGCTGACCTCCGGACTGGCTCGGGAACCGCTTCGACTACCTGCGCGCGTTGATCGCGGCCTCGTTCGCCCTGGGGAGCGTGTCCATGTGGTCGGCCTTTCGGCGGTGGTGAGCGCCGACCACCGACTGACCCCTTCGACGAGGGAGTGGCCTCACGCAGGCGGCGGGGCGGCCCGTCGTGCCAGCCTTCCCCGGCGCTCGTCGCCTCGAGCCGAGATGAACTCACGACACCAGTAAGCACTGAAGATCCCGAACATCACCGACGACCACCAGGCGTCGGAGGTGCCGACGACGAGCGTGACCGTGGAGAACACGAACAGCACCGAGGAGGTGATGGCCATGGCCAGCGACCCCCTCGATCCCATGAGCCGAGGTTAGGCCACGCAGGATGACTGAGGTTGGCGATCGGCAAGACACCGCGTAGGGACCTGCTCCTCACCGGTTCCCGGGGCCTTCCTCAACGCACGACGTCGTAGACCAGCTTGGTGACCCCGTTGGAGTAGGCGTCGGACTCCCGCAGGGCCAGGCGGTGCTGATCGCGGTCGGCGTGGCTGAAGATGCTCTTGCCGGCTCCGAGGATGACGGGGAAGACCAGCAGGTTGTAGCGGTCGATGAGGTCGGCGTCGGCCAGGCGACGTGCGAGGTCGGCGCTGCCGTGGATGAAGACGGCGCCGCCGTCGCCGTCCCGGAGGGCGGCCACGTCGTCGGTGAAGCGGAGGATCTGCGTAGGTCCCCACCCGTCGACGAGCGCGGTGTCGTCGAGGCTGGTGGAGACGACGTACTTGTGAAGGTCCTTGTAGGCGGCGTGGTCCTCGGAGTCGCGCCAGAACGGTGCGAAGGCCTCGTAGCTGCGACGGCCGAACATGAGCGCGCTGGTCTCGGCGAGCTCCTCACCCTTGAGGGAAAAGGCCTCGGGCACGAAGGGGGTGTGCATCACCCAACCCCCGCTGCGGTGCCCCTCGACCCGGCCGCCGGGGGAGTACACCACTCCGTCGACCGACATGAATCCCGTCCACACCAGCTCGCGCACGTCTCTGCCCTCCAGTGGTCATGACGGCGACCGGGTGGCGGCCGTCGGCTTGGCTCGATCCTGCCGAGCCCGTGGTGACGTCGCTGGCCAGGACGGTGCGACGTCGTGAATGTGACCCGCCGCGGCGCCACAACTCATCGGTTCACTCCTCAGACCCAAAAGCCTCCCACCAGTGAGTTGCGGCCGCTGCCCTTCACTGAGATCCCCCGGGCTACCTCATGGGTGGGCTTGGGGCAGGAGGCTCCCGCGGGGGTAGTCCAGCAGCCCTTGCAGCGTGATCGTCCAAGCCATAGGCGCTGCTGATGCGCTGGATGGCGTCGGACCAGGTGGCGGCGCTCAGCAGGGCGAAGAATCAGAGGTCACCGGCACCAGCGCCTCGGCACTTTTGTCTGCTCAGGGGTCTGCTGCACCGATAGGTGCAGCAGACCCTCTCACGTCGCCGGCCAGGCTGTGTGGCGGATCTGTGCGAAGTCGGTGGTGCCGAAGGAGTCCATGAGGTCGTAAAGGCCGTAGGCGGCTTGGCCGTTGATCAGGGCGTTGCAGGTGTCGTTGTCGTCGCCCTTGACCTTGTTCACGGCGCCGGAGAACTCAGTGGTGTCGGGGGCGCTGAGCCAGTACGAGGTGAGGACGCCTTCGCACTGGATGCCCGGGGCGACGTAGCCGTGGTCGTTCCGCGGTGTGGAGACCGCGTGCTGCATCCCGTGCTCGACGAGCTCGGCGATATCGAGGAGGGCGGGCATGTCGGCGAGGACTGCGACGTTGGCGAGGTCGCCGGTGAACTCGAGGAACTCGTTGTCGAGGTAGGTGCCGCCGGCGATGACGTCGCAGCCGGCCCATCCGGTGGACTTGAAGCCGGCTTGGTCCAGGAGCGTCCCTGGAGGCATGGGGACGTCCCAGAGGTAGACCCAGGAGGCGAGGATCTTGGCCGCCTTGACCGCTGCGGCCAGGTGCCGCGGTGCGCCGGTGAGCTGGTGGGCCTTGAGGAGTGAGCGCATCAGGAACATCACGCCGACCGAGTCGGTCTTGACCGACTTGATGTGGGTGGTGTCGTTCAGGCCGCCCATGTAGGCGACCGGGTCGACGAAGGTGTCGATGATGAAGTCGGCTGCTCTGGCTGCGGCCTGGCGGTAGCGGTCGTCGCCGGTGATCTGGTGGAGCAGGGCGAGGACGGGGATGGGGAAGATCGTCCCGCTCTTCTGCTCCTGGTAGGAGGCGCCGAACCAGGCGGCGGGTGAGGTGAGTCCGGTGCCGTCGGGGGCGTAGGCGCGGAACCAGGAGCCGTCGTCGGCCTGGGTGTCGAGAAGGAAGGCGCCGAAGCGCTCACCGGCGGCCCGCCAGGAGTCGCGGGTCTGCCCGGTGCGAAGGTAGGTGAGCAGCAGCGGGTAGACCGACTCGCACATGGTGCGCAGGTAGTTGCCCTGCTGGTCGCGTAGCTCGCGGGCGATGGGCATCAGAGCGTCGGCGATCTGCTTGCCGACGTAGCGGCGTACGGCGGACTCGTCCTCGGCGTACTGGAAGGGCATCAGGATGCCGGTGAACCAGTGGGTGAACTGATCGTTGAGGGGGTCGTAGATCCCGTGTGAGAAGCCGTTGGGCAGCTGGCAGTGGTCGACGAAGAAGTCCAGCACCCTCGCCGCGCGCTGGGCGTAGAGCGGGACGCCCTTCTGCTGCCCCCAGACGGTCTGGACGTAGGCCAGGAGGGCCTGGTCGCCGGAGAACCCGAACTCGAGCAGGGAGCCGAGGGTCTTGCCGGTGCGGGGGGAGAAGTGGACGAGGTAGCCGGCGGGCTCCTTGGCGTTCTCCTCTGGCTCCCAGTTGCGGTAGTAGAGCTGCGTCAGGAGCTGGCGGTGCTCGAGGGACTCCTCCAGCGTCACGTCCGGGTCGGGGCGGATTGTCGCAAGGTTCGTGCGCTGGTTCTCGTAAAACTCCCAGATCGCCTCGGTGAGGTCCACGCTGTGGGTGGCGCGGAGCTCGTAGTGCAGCTCGGCCGCCACGCCGGTGCGCATCGGGAGGTAGCCGGCCCAGCCGCTGCCGTCGGTGTCGAGGCAGAAGCTGTACTCCTCGGAAAACGGGAAGCTGCCCCGCAGGGCCACCTGGTGCTCCTCGACGGGAGCGAGACCGAGAGAGCCGATGTCGGTCTCCTGCACGAAGTAGCGCTCCGACAGCTGGTCAGGCGTCACCGCGGTGTCGAAGGTCGGCTTGTTCAGCCTGGCCATCGTGAACGTGGACCCGGAGCCCGGGTCACGAGCCAGGACACCGAGGATGCCGTTCTTGTCATCGCGGACGTCCTGGACGTAGGTGCCGAGGTAGTCCTCGACACCGTCGCCGTCGTTGTCGTTGCGGTTGTACAGGGTGCCTGGGATGAAGAACTGCCAGTCCGCCTCCCTCGCCCCGTGCACCGCCGTGCGGGTGGAGAACGCGATCCTGAGGCCATCCGCCGTCCCCGTCTCCGCGACCGCCCCCTGACGCTCGATGCCGAGCGTGTCGTCGTCGATCAGCCGGTACTGGTCGGTCACCACCAGCCGGGTGCCGTCTGCCAGGGTCGGGCGTGCAACAGCCACCCATCCTCGTTCAGCGTTGCCCTCGACACCGTCGTAACCGAATGATTGAGCGGTTCCGCCAAGCAGCTGCACGACGACGGGCTGGTCGATGTCGAGCTGCTGCCCCGCGGCGGCGGTGAAGCCGATCGTGGCACCGGTGGGGGAGGGGTTGATGCTGAGGCGGGCAGGCATGACGCAGCACTTCCTTTCGGGAGGTTCCGGGGGGGAGAGGGTGGCGACCTGGTCCGGCGCAGCGGTGGGCCGCGCCGGACCAGGTGACGTCACTCGGTGAGGCTGGTCAGCTTCGTCTGCAGCGACTCCAGCGCCGCCTGCGGCTCGGTCTGGCCCTGCAGGGCCCCGTAGGTGGCGTCCTGGATAGCGAGGGTGACGTCGCCGTAGCGGACGGCTTGCGGCCGCGGCTGAGCGGTCTCAATCGACTGCTTCAGCGTGGGGAAGTACGGGTACTTCTCGACGATGTCGGGGTCGTTGTACAGGGAGGCGATGGCCGGCGGCTCGGAGGCGGCGAGGGCGTTGGCTTTCTGCTGCTCCTCTTCGGCCATGAACTTGATGAAGTCCGCGGCGGTGCCCTTGTTAGCGGCGTTCTTGGCGATCGCGTAGTTGCCCCCACCGAGGCTGGAGACACCCGGGCCGCTGACACCGGGCAGCGGTGCGACGTCGAAGTCTCCCGCGATCTGGGAGGAGCCGTCGGTGGCGTTGGCCAGCTGGTACACGTAGGGCCAGTTGCGGTGGAAGATGAGCTCCCCGTCCTGGAAGGCCTGCCGGCCCTGCTCCTCCTGCCAGGTGATGGCAGCTTCGGGGATGTAGCCATCCTCGAACATGTCGACCAGCGCCTGCAGGCCGGTGACCGCCTCGGGGGTGGCCACGTTCGGCTTGCCGTCCTGGCCCACGATGACGCCGCCGGCGCCGTGCACTGCCTCGTCGAAGTTGACGGTCAGCCCTTCGTACTTCTGGAACTGGCCGGCGTAGCAGCCCAGGTCGTCGTCGCCGCCCTCACCGTCGCGGATGGTGTCGCAAGCCGCCTTGAGCTCATCGAAGGTGGTCGGCGGCTGCAGGTCGTACTTGTCCAGCAGGTCCTTGCGGTAGAACAGCAGGCCTCCGTTAGAGGCGATGGGGTAGGCGTAGAGCTTGTCGAAGTAGGTGGCGCTCGCCACCGCGGCCGGCAGCATCTCCCCGGTCGGGAACTGGTCGGCCGGCAGCTCCTCGATCCAGCCGTTCGCGGCGAACTCAGCAGTCCACACGACGTCGACCTGGACGACGCCCACCTTCGCGTTCTTGGTCTCGTGGTTCTGGATGATCTGGGTGCGCTGCAGATCGGCCGAATCCGGCAGCTCGACCATCGTCACCTGGCCGTTGGGGTGCTGGGCGTTGAACTTCTCCACCAGCTTCGGGATCTGCCCAGTGAAGTCCTTGCCCCGCCAGAACTCGATGTCACCCTGCTGGCTCAGGTCGAGAGCGGCGGGGGTCTCAGGGCTGGTCCCTGGCTCCCCGCCTCCGCCGCCGCAGGCGGCGAGCAACAAGGCGCTCACGGTCGCTGCCGCAGCCAGTACGCGCCGCTGATTCTTTCCGGACATGAAGCCTCACTTCGTCGTCGAGGACCCGAGCAGCAGGCGCCCGCTCATGACTGATGGGTCTGGCTGCGCGCTGCTGACCTCCACGCTTCTGCCATGGAGACGGCAGGACCGTAACACTCAAACGTTTGAGTGGCAACAGTTGGCGTGTCCGTTTCGCTGGTGTACGGGATGCACTCATGCGTTACAGTTCACGGGTGAGGCGATCGACGACCCTGGCCGACATAGCCCGCCTTGCGGGGGTGTCGACGAGCGCTGTGTCCCTCGCCCTCAACGGACGAGTGGGAGTGTCTGACGACACCCGGGCCCGGATCGTCGAGATCGCGGAGAACCTCGGGTGGCACCCGAACGCCCCCGCCCGCGCACTGACGGGACGTCCCGTGGCTGCCGTGGGCATCGTGCTCCGCCGGCCGGCACGGTTCCTCGGGGCCGAGCCGTTCTACATGAGCTTCCTCGCCGGCCTGGAGAACCAGTTCAGCAAGCTGGGGAGCAGTCTGCTGATGCACATCGCCGAGTCGCCAGCCGAGGAGATCGCGACCATCCGACGCTGGGCGGCCGAGCGCCGCGTGGACGGATTGGTCCTCCTCGACCTCAGGGTCAATGACGAACGGCTCGACGTCATCAAGTACCTCGAGCTCCCGACGGTGGTCGTCGGAGACCCCGCACACGCCGCCGGACTACCTGCCGTCTGGACCGCTGACGCCGACGCCGTCCGTGCAGCGGTCCACCGGCTGTCCCAGCTCGGGCACGAGCGCTTGGCGTGGGTAGGCGAACGCTCCGACCTGGCTCAGACCCGCATCCGCACCGACGCCTTCATCGAGGCCTGCGCCAGCGCTGGGTTGCCCACCCCCCGCATCCTTGAGACCGACTCCTCCAGCGCCAGTGGACGCGAGGCGACGACAGCACTACTCAGTCACGCCCGGCGACCCACAGCGATCCTGTTCGACAACGACCTGATGGCCGTCGCCGCGCTCGGAGCCGCCCGAGACGCAGGACTGGACGTCCCCGCCGACGTGTCCCTCGTCGCCTACGACGACTCGATCCTCTGCGAAGTCACCAGCCCACCACTCTCCGCCCTCAGTCACGACGTCCACTCCTACGGAGCCCACGTCGCACAGCTGCTGCTCCGCGAGGTCCAGGCCGCCGGCTCAACGACCAGTGAACTCGATGCCACCCCCGAGTTCGTCGAACGAGGGTCGACAGGACCAGCTCCGGCCTGACCGTTTGAGCCGCCGGCGGCCGCATCTCGACTGCTCAGTGACGTTGGTGGTCTCAACCGGTCAACGCACCACGGCTGGTCACACGGTAGGCGTGAGTGCGGAGCCTCGCTGGATCTCGCGGTAGATGGTGGTGCGGGAGACGCTGAACAGCTCGGCCAGCTCGGCCTGGGTGTGTTCGCCGGCCTGGTGCAGGGTGAGCAGGTGCCGCCGCTGTGATGCTGAGAGCTTGGGCTGCTTGCCGCGGAGTCGGCCCTTGGCGCGTGCCACCGCCATGCCTTCGCGGGTGCGCATCCGGATCAGGTCGGCCTCGAACTCCGCGACCATGCTGAGCACGTTGAACAGCAGCCGGCCGACGGGGTCGGTGGGGTCGTAGACGCTGCCGCCGAGGCTGAGGGCGACGCCCTTGGCGGTGAGCTCGTCGGCGATGTCTCGGGCGTCGGGTAGGGACCGGGCTAGGCGGTCGAGTTTGGTGACGACAAGCGTGTCGCCGCGGCGGACTGCAGCCATCGCTTCCCGTAGCCCTGGCCGGGCTCGGCTGGTGCCGGTCAGACCGTGGTCGACGTAGATGTGTTCTGCCTGGACCCCGAGGGCGAGGAGGCCGTCGTGTTGGGCAGTGAGGTCTTGCTCGGCGGTGGAGACCCGGGCGTAGCCGATGCGGATGCCAGTCACCGGGTCAGTGTTGCAGTTACGGGACCGTCACCGTGCGTGTCATCGTGCGGGTCTTACGTGCGTTGGTTCCGCCAAGTGCCGCCCGGGCCTGTGGGTGAGCGGTTGGGTGCACGGTGAGGGACCGGCTTACGAACCACCATCACACTCGGATCCGCTATGGCCAGGCAGGATGGGCTGATGGTGACACCTGAGAACGTCCTTGTCGCCGCCGGCGTGCTGGTCCGTCAGCAGCTGGGCGGACAGGTCCTGCTCCAGCTTCGGTCTGACGACGGCACCTGGGGACTGCCCGGTGGACGCCTGGAGCCAGGTGAGACGCTCGAGCGGGCCGCCCGCCGCGAGTTGTGGGAAGAGACGGGACTGACTGCCGGCCAGCTCCGACAGCTGGATGTCTACTCCGGGCCCGAATTCGTGGTTCGCTATCCCGACGGCTACGCCGCCTACGTCGTCGGAGCCACCTTCGAGACAAGTGAGTTCAGCGGCCGGCTCCGCGCCGATGATGCCGGCGAGACCGCCGGGCTGGCGTGGTTCTCTGAGGATCGTTTGCCGGTCCAGGTCAATCCCTACAACCGGCTGGTCCTTCGACGAGCGGGGTTGCAGCTCTAAGTTCCTGTTGCAGCGTCCGCCCAGCGATCCCCAACTAGACGCCCTGCGAGGCCGTGCAAGACGAACGTTTTCGAGCGGGAACCAAGCTCGCTTACGCGCGTAGAGTCCACGGACACATCGCGCGTGGGGCCCGACTCTCGGCTGCCCCGGCTAGCACCTAGGTTGGCGTCGGTATCGAGCTCCGGATGTAGCAGCTCAACCTCGGGACGATGGGCAGGTGGTTCCAGTGCCAATCCTAAAGACCGTTGAGTTCTGGCCATCCACAGGATTTCCGGACAAGCCCTGGGTGGAAACCCCCGCCGAGGACGCCTTCTTGCGGTCAGCTCGACGGGTGTGTGAAAGCTACAGCGAAGCCCTCGTCGAAGTGGGCATCACCAACAGGGTGGGTTCGGTAAGGCTCACGACCCACCTGGTGCGGAGTGCTGACGTGACGGTTGCCCCGGTCGTGGGGCGGCCGGAAGGCTTCGAGATGTCACACGTGGGTGTACCCGAGGCAGTGGCGACTCTGCCGCCGTTGAAGCGTGCGCGGCTCGTTCTGGACGCTATCGACCAGACGATGCGCGGTCTGGCGGCTGCCCGCGGTTGGCCGGCCGACCAGCTCGACAGCTGCTATGAGCACGTGCTGGACGGCGGGCTGGGGTTCTCATGGGAGGGAAGGAGCAAGACCAGCCCCTCACGCCGCAGGCGGGTCACCCCACGTTTCGAGCTGATGGATGACGGCTACGGCCGCTGCACGCTGGAGCTGTGGAACCACCGGACCGACGAACTGGTCAGCGTGAGCGAGCCGCTCCTGGCCTACAGCACCATCGAGGGCTTCAAGCGCACCAGCCAGAGCCTGACCTGGACCACCGACACCACAGTGAGGCTGGACAGCTACAGCGACGCCTTCGGCGTCTTCGACGTCCAGACCGAGCTGTCCGTCGAGTCAGAGTTCCATCCCTGGCCGTTGCTTGTGGCCCCCAAAGGACGCCGCCCAGCAGGAGTGGGCCTCAGCTCGGTGCAGCCTGATGTGTCTGTTGTCACCCCGGAGGCCGTAGCGCCGGCGCCGCGCATCAGCGCTGGTGCCAACACCGGTCCCCGGTACAAGATCCCCTCGGCCTACCGGCGCACCGTCGGGCAGTTCTTCGGAAGCCCTCCAAGGAGAATCGTCGAGTGGTGGGCCCAGTCCGACCTCGCTGAGCTGAACGTGATTTTCATCCACGATCCCGGATGCCGCCCTGGGATCCGGATCTACCAACGCGGCAAGGACGTCCTCGTGCACGTCCGACGTCCCTCGCCGGACTCCCAAGCCGATGCCGACCCAGTGGCAACCGCACAAGCCGACATCGAGCAAGCGCTGGAAAGGGTTCGGGGCCGCTTCAAGCTCAACGCACTGCCCACCCCGCTCTTCTGAACTAGCAACGCCCGTGTCGGCGAGCCGTCAGCAGTGTGCGCAAGGGGATCCCCAACCGTGCGCGGCTCGGCGCTTCAGGTCCGGGCTGCCGGTCTTCATCAGGATGCGGTGTCGGCCGCATGGCCATCTTCCAGGTAGCGCGCGGCGCGGCTAATCCGCGCCGACAGCGCTTCGCGAACCCGGGCGTGTGCCTCGAGGTCGAGCAGCCCTCCGGCCTCGTCAAGGGTGACGAAGCGAGCAGCGGCGATCTCCTCGGGCTGTAGGGCCAAGTCAGAGGCAGAGGTGTTGGTCCTGCCCGCATCGAAGAGGAACGCAACGACCTCCGTGACCTGACCGACCCGTCTCACCCAATCCACCGCGAGCAGCGCACCTGGCTCCAGATCTAGTCCCACTTCTTCGCGCAGCTCTCGGTGAGCGGCTCGCCGTGGCGACTCATCGGTTTCGGCCACGCCACCAGGAAGGTCCCACGTGATCTTGGGACTGCTGCACCGACAGGTGACAGTGGTTCTCAGGCGGCAAGCGCGACCTGAGTGCTCTGGATGGTCTCGTACTCGATCGGGTGAGTCGACCGAACGGGCTTGTCGCCGGGGTGGTAGGTCTTCTCGATCCAGGTGATGATCGCTTGGCGTAGTTCAGCCAGGTGGTCCAGTCGAAGCCATACCCTCGCAGGCACCCGCTTCGGCCTAGCCCCGCAAGGGGATCGACCTATGGGACGTCCGAGTGGTCTCGTCACGGGCGCTGCAGTGGGATATCGACGTCAGAGTGGCAGCTGGCTCCGGATGAGGTGATCAAGTCGGCGCCAAGCGGGTGAGAAAGCGTTGACGGCGCCCTGAGCTAGGGCGGGAACGTCGGAGTCGACGTCTTGACCGGGCGGGCCGTCGGCGCGATAGCGAGCCTTGGATGCTTCGACGATGCGGTGGGCAAGGTCATCGATGAGGGGGTCGTCCGGGTCCAGGTCGTGTGCTTCGTCGTAGTCGAGGTACAGCTGCCGCAGCGCCGAATCGGTCAGGGCTTGTGCCTGGTCACGGAACAAGTCGGCCGCAGTACCGGGGTGGGTGGCGAACACCAGGATCCACAGGTCGGTCTCCAACCTCACCCAGCGAGGGCTAAAGCCCATCCCGGGGAGTTGCTCGAGGTGGGCGGTGACGTCGCCCGGCAGGAGTTGGAGGGTGCCAGCGGCGAGCTGCCGGAGCCGACGCTGGGTGGCCCGAAGCCGGCGGATGCGGTCGCTGAGATCACGGTCGGCCCGCTGGATGTGGGTAGCAAGATCGCTATCGTCTTCGGCGGTCACTTCGCGGATGTCGGCGAGGGGCAGCCCGGCCTCAGCGAGGGTGCGGACCTTGATCAGTTCGACGACCTGCTGGGCGGTGTAGCGACGGTAACCGGACGCGTCGCGCGCCGGCTCGGCCAGCAGCCCCTTCTGGTGGTAGAACCTGATCGTCTTCGTGCTGACGCCGACGTAGCGGGCCAACTGGCCGATGGTGATCACCTACACATCATCCTGCCGATCCGCATGCTTGACCTTGCCCCTAGGGCAACGCTGGAGCATGTCGTTATGCATCCGACCGCTGACCGTGACGCCCTGCGCGCACTAGCCGGTGAGGGCAACGAACGCGCCTTGGACCGACTAGCTGACCTGGCCGACGATCGCGACGACGTCGACGAGCTGCGTGAGTTGCTGGACGAGGGCAGCGAGCACGCTGGGCGACTGCTCACCCGACGCGCTGTCGCGGCTGGTGACCTGCTCGAGCTGCAGCGGCTGTCCGACGCCGGCAGCGACGACGCCGGTGACGAGCTGGACCGTCTCTTGGGCGGGTCCGCACACGGTAGGAGTGGCAAGTGAGCGCCTCCGGGCAACTGCCGCTCGGGGAGTTGCGTCCGTTGGAGGGGCGACGGCTGTGGGCCGACATCGCCGGCAATGGCGAACCGGCGGTCGTGTTCCTACCCGGCGCGGGCGGGTTCGGGCTCGACTTGTTGCGTGTCCACGAGTTGGTGGCCCGGACCACCACATCGGTGATCTACGACCGCGCGGGGACCGGGTGGAGTGACGATATCGATCTGCCGCGCCCGATGGATGAGGTGATCGACGAGCTTCGCCAACTTCTACGGCTGCTTGGTGTGGAGCCGCCTCATCTGCTGGTTGGACACTCCCTGGGCGGGCTCTACGTGCAGCGGCACGCGCAACGGTTCCCTGACGAGGTCGCCGCGATGCTGCTGCTGGACCCTGCCCACGAGGACTGGGACCTTTACATGCCTGAAGCGCTGAAGATGGCGAACCAGCCGGCCACTACCGACATGCCCGAGCTGCCGGCCACGTTCATTGCGCAGTACCACAGCGCGTTCGCCAGCCTGTTCGGCGCGTTTCCCGACCCGCTACGGGAACTGCTCGTCGACCGGCACTTCCATGCTGAACGGCTCCGCAACGGCTTCCGGGAGGGAGCCAACGTGCTGGCCATGTTCGACCAGCTCCGAAGCGCGGGGCCGCGGCCAGACGTCCCGCTGATCATCCTCAGCGGTGCAGCGAGTGACGCCACCCAAACCCTGCTGAGCAGTACCGAGGTGGTCCGGCAGCAGATCGAGGCGAGCCGAAGGCTCTACGATGACATGGCCGCCAAGACGCCTCGCGGAGAGCACCGTGTCCTGCCCGATGCCTCGCACCTCACCATCCCACTCGCCCGGCCCGACGCGGTGCAGCGGGCCGTTCGGGACCTGCTCGGCCGCGCCGCCGCGGCGTGAGCGGCCTGGTGGCAGGGTCGGAGGATAAGCAGGCCCGGTGTCCCCTCCGCCAGCTTCAGTAGTAGATCCCCTTACGCACCGCCGCTGTCGGCAGCGAGGTGAGCGGAGAAGCGCGTGGCCGCGGTGTCCCAGTCCAGCACCCGGCGTGGTCGGCGGTTGATCCGCCCGGCCCACTTCTCGAGCTGGGAGACCGTGTGGGCGCTGAGGTCGGCTCCCTTGGCCAGGTACTGGCGCAGCAGCCGGTTGGTGTTCTCGTTGCTGCCGCGCTGCCAGGGGCTCTTGGGGTCGCAGAAGAAGACCTGGAGCCCGAGGTCGGTGGCCAGCTGCTCGTGCTCGGCCATCTCCCGGCCGCGGTCCCAAGTCAGCGAGCGTCGCAGGCTCGGTGGGAGCTGGGCCAGGTCAGCGGTGAGGGCTCGGCGGACGGCGTCTGCCTTGTAGCCGTCGGGCAGGGCTACGACTCGGACGTAGCGGGTGGAGCGCTCGACCAGGGTGGCCACCGCGGACGGCCGTCGGCCCATCACCAAGTCACCTTCCCAGTGACCGACCTCGACCCGGTCAGCCACCGAGGCGGGCCGGTCCCGGATGGAGACCATGTTCTTCAGCCGGCCGCGCCCGTGGCCGGTGCGAAGGGCCCCTCGCGGGTGGCGGACCGAGCGGCCAGAGCGCAGGTGCTGCCACGGCTTGGAGCCCAGCTCGCGGCGCTCAGCGTGGAAGACGGTGCGGTAGATCGTCTCGTGCGACACCCGCTTCCCTGAGTCGTCGGGGTGGGTACGGCGCAGCCAGGCGGTGATCTGCTGCGGGGACCAGTCCTCGCTCAACTTGGACCGGACCAGCTCGCACAGCTCGGGGTCAGCGCCCAGCCGAGTGGCTTTAGGTCGGCGAGCCCGCCGCCACGCCGCTACGTCAGCAGCCTGGGCTCGGTAGGCGTCTCGCCCGCCATTGCGGGCGATCTCGCGCGACACCGTCGAGGTCGAGCGGCTCAGCTGGGTCGCGATCCTCCGGGCCGTCCATCCCGCAGCGATCCCGCGGGAGATCTCCTCTCGATCCGATCCCGACAGGTGCCGTGGATGGCGCCGCCGAGCTGGTGGACGCAGCCCGCCGGAAGCGGCCAGCAGCCGCCTCACCTTCACCGGATGACAGCTCAGTGACCGGGCAATCAGCCGGCTTGGCTCACCCCGGCCCCACCGGCTCCACAGCTCGTCGACTTGCTCTGCTGAGAACGTCAACGTCCACCTCCGGTCGGCATCATCCTCCTCAGTGGTGCGTTGACCGGTTGAGACCGCCTTGGTTTTCGAGCAGGTCGGACGCTCGGTGACACGCCGAGCTCGAAACGTCTGCTCAACATTCGAGTGTCCGCTGAGCGGGTGACCTGCCCGGAGCTCTTGATCGCCAGCACCTGGTCGGACTCACGGCCAGGTCACTTCGTTTCCACCGGGGGTTTCGAGCAGGTGACTTGCCAGACGGTCAACGACGCGATGCCCTCGTGTGTCAGTAGGGGATCGGCATGTGACACACCGCGGCCGACTCGGGGGCGGTTGAAAAGCTATGGTGTGGGCGATCGTGGCACCCCTAGGTTGCCCCCGTGTGCACCCCTTCGCCGACGAGCCCTTGGGCAAGGTCCCTGCCAACGGTGACCACGGTGATGGAACTAGTCGCCGAAAACTATCCCGTCGAACCTTCGGGTGCCACGCTGGTGCGCTCGTTCAACAACGACGTCTACCGCATCGACACTGACGATGACGCCTACGTGCTGAAGGTTTACGGGTCGGGCCGATTAGACGCGGATGAGGTCCGGTGGGAGCAACGTCTGGCCCGAGAACTGTTGAATGCCGGCATTCCCGTCGCAGCCGACGTCACAACGAACACAGGCGACTTCGTCGGAATTGTTGAAGCACCGGAGGGACCGCGCACGTTTGCGCTGACCCAATGGGTTCCTGGCAGCAAGCCTCAGCCACCATGGAGCGATGCGCTGTACCGGTCGGTCGGCGCTACTCTCGCCAGGCTCCACGCAGCTGCCGACTCATTCGACAGCATCTACCCGCGACGGACCGTGCGACGCGGCGACGAACCGGAGCGGGTCATCGCAGTGCTCGACGAGGGCAGCAGCCAGCGGCAATTGGTGCAGCGGACCGCCGCCACGGCGCGGGCTGAGCTAGGGCAACTCGCGAAGCAAGGTCTGCGGTGGGGCATACGACATGGCGACGCGTCGCTAGACAACATCCACGTCGATGAGGACGGCACCGTGTACTTCTACGACTTCGACTTGGCAGGGCCGGGGTGGCAGATCGAGGATCTGGCTGGAGCGATGTCGACCGAGTTCGCGGGCCCGTTCCTGGAGGGCTACGTCGACGAGCGCCCACTGACCGAGGTCGACCTGACAGCACTGCCCTGGCTGCGGATCCTGGGCCACATCGACAACCTGAAATTCCATCTGATCGACAAGCCGGTAGCGATGGGGTCGTCAACGCTCACTGAAGGATGGGTTGACCGCGGGTTCGAGGGGCTGGCCGACGCCGCACGCGACGCCGGCTGTTGAACTTGCGTGATCCCGGCTCCCGTCCAGAGAGGGATCCTTGACCGTACGCAGGGCTGTAGGGCTGGCTGGCGACCGTACGCAGGGCGTACTCGGGAGAGGGGTGGCCCGGTCTGAATGGCCGGACGTCTCGTGCTGGGGCCGGGTGGCTAGCAGGACCAAAGGTGGTGGGGTTCGTTGCCGGGCCGGAAGCCGAGGTGCTGCAGCATCGCCATCGCCTCGGGGAAGCCGTCAGCGAGCAGCTCGGGGATGTGAGCGTCGCTGCCGAAGGAGACGGTGCGGCCGCCTTCCTCCTTCCACCACTGCGGCATCCAGGGCCACAGGCGCCGGGTGTTCATCTCGAGCGCACGCCCGCTGGAGGCGATGGTGCGCATTGCGGCACGAAAATGCTCTTCGAAGCGTCGGGGGTCGAAGGGGCCGGCAGTCTCGGTCGGCCAGGTCCGCACGGCGTAGTCGAGGTGGGTGAAGACCTCGAAGGTGTCGGATCCGGCCACCATCTGTGGAACCTCAGCGAGGTAGTCCTCGATGACGTCATCGGGCCTGCGGAGTCTGAACAGGGTGATGGGTTCGGCTCTGTCCTCGCCCATCACCAGAGTGTGCAGCGATCCGTTGATCCGGTCGAATCTCGACAGGTCGACCAGGTCGCGGGCAGCCTGCTCAAACAAGTGGGGCTGCCCGAACTCGACCCCACTGAGGATCTGTAGCTCCGGGAACTGGTGGCGGCACCTGTCGAGGGCGTCGAAGTAGCCGTCGACGTCTAGTGGCGGGGCAAGCAGATAGCCCTCTGGAGTGATGTGGGGATGGCATGCCGGAGGAAACTCCTCCTTGCCCGCTCTCCAGTTGGTGTCGAAGTCGAAGTGCTCGGTGAAGATCACTGCTGGCAGACCGATGCGGACCGCCCGTTCGCAGGTTCTGGCCATGGTGCCCTTGGCCGTGGATTCGAGTCCTCCGGTGTCCCAGGACCACTCGCTGTGCACGTGGCTATCCGCGGTCAGCATGCTTCATCGTCTCAACCCCTGCCGAACGCCGTGAGCGTGCCACCGGATCGAGCGCGCGTCCGGCTCTGATGGAGGAGGGCACCCGCCGAACGGGTGCCCGTTAGCCGGTCCCTCACCGCACGCCTGTGCAAGCCCAGCCGGCCGAGAACCATCGGGGTGGCCACGATGTCTACGTGCTCCCGTAAGACCCGCCCGTGAAAGTGCCCGGTGATGGTGCGTCAACTGCAACACCTGGCAGGCCGCCCAGGATCGGTGACGTATCGGCGTGCGGGCCAGTGACGTTGGATTTCGAGCAGGTCCTCGGCGGCCCGCACATCGGCCTCCAGACATGGACGAAGGGCCTGCTCCCTGAGTGGCCTGTCCGAGGACGTCAGGTTGGTGCCGTTTCGAGCGGAAAGGAAAAGACCGGCAGTGCGTCCCTCTCGATCAGCTCCCTCCTGGTCACGACCGAGGCCTCGAGGGCTCGCGCCTCCAGCCTCGCGCGGTTCGACTGGTGTGCGTGCTGGGCGGACGCTCAGCGCCAGCCGGCGGGGAGCTGCTCGGCGGTCGGGACGCTGCTGAGCCGGGCCGCGCGGTCGCGGGCGCGTGTGCGGCGCTCGACCACGACGGCGGTCAGGAACTCCTCGCTGCTCAGCCACCGGGGCGGGGGTGGGCTGGTGCGGAGGCTGATCCGCTGGGCCAGGTCGTCCATCAGCTGCTGGCGCGGGGCGGCGCGCAGCTCGCGGCTGCGGCGGACGACGGTCCGGCCGGCGGCGAGCAGGTCGTCGCCGACCCCGCTGAGCTCCAGCCGGGCCATCCACTCGGCGAGCTCGGGGTCGGGGTCGGGCAGCGGCGGGGGCTGGCGCGGGGAGCGGACCCGGACCACCATCGTCCCGGCCAGCAGGTCGCCGATCCGCTTCCCCTGAGGGTGCACCCCGGCCACTACCAGCCCGAGGACGCCCAGGGTCAGCACCGAGAAGTCGACGAACCAGAACGCCATCCACCGGGTCGCCGCGTGCCGGAAGCGGATGGTGCCGCCGTCGTCACGGACCGTCCGGACGCCCATCGCCCACTTGCCTGGGGTCCGCCCCCGGCTGAGGGTCTCGAAGGCGATCGGGAAGCCGAAGCTGATCACCAGGTTCCCGGCCAGGGCCAGCGCGCTGATCCCCGCGACCGAGGCGCCCAGATCCTCGGTGGCCCGGGTCCACAGGTACCCCAGCCCGGTGATCCACAGCAGGTCGATCGACGCGGCGAGGGCCCGGGTCGGCACCCGCGCGGGACGCAGGTCCAGCCGGACGGCGTCCCCGGTGATGATCACGCCGCCACCCTACGGCCCGACAGGCCGACGGGAGGTGGCTGCTAGCCTCGCGGTGACCGCCGTCCGGCGGCGTGACGGGGTTCCCCGGGGCGCCTCCCGGACGTCCCCACCGCCGTGGACAGGAGTCCCATACATGCGTGTCGTCGTGACCGGAGGAACCGGACGAGCCGGGCAGTGGGTGGTGCGGGAGCTGGCCTCCGCGGGGCACGAGGTGGTCAACTTCGACCTCGCCGCCCGTCCCGACCTCGAGCTGCCGGGCACCTTCTGCCGGGTGGACCTCACCGACGCGGGCAAGGTCTACGACGCGCTGTTCCAGTTCCGTCCCGACGGCGTCTGCCACCTCGCCGCGAACCCCTCCCCGAGCGGGCAGGCGCAGGTCGACGTCTTCGACAACAACGTGATCAGCGCGCACAACCTGATGCAGGCCGCCGGCGACGCCGGGGTCCAGCGGGTGGTCTACGCCTCCAGCGAGATGGCCACCGGGCTCCTCACCGACGGCGTCGTGCCCGAGCAGATCCCCTTCACCGAGGACGAGCGGCGTCCCTCCCCGAACGCCTACGCCCTGAGCAAGTACCTGAGCGAGGTCATCGCGGACACGCTCTCGCTGCGCTACCGCGACACCGCCTGGGTGGGGCTGCGGATCAACAACGTCATCCCGCCCGACGAGTACGGCAAGTTCGAGGCCGAGTGGGCCGACCCCTCGATCAGCAAGGCCAACTTCTGGAGCTACATCGACGCCCGCGACGTCGGCACCGCCTACCGCGCCGCGCTCGAGGGCACCAGCACCGGGCACGAGGTCTGTCTGATCGCCGCGGCGGACACCCGGGCCAAGCGGGGCCTGAAGGAGCTGATGGCCGAGCACTACGACGGCTACGACCGCTTCGCCGCCGACTACGAGGACCCGCGCTCGGCCTTCGACTGCTCCCGGATGCGCGAGCTCTTCGGCTGGACCCCCAGCCACAGCTGGCGCGACCGGTAGCTCGCACCGCCGACGCGGCCAGGACCGCCGGACGGCTAGTCTCCGCCCATGGACATCGACTCCTACGTCGCCGAGCGCGAGGAGCAGTGGAACCGGCTGGAGAGGCTCACCAGCAGCCGGCGACGGCTGAGCGGTGCCCAGGCCGACGAGCTGGCCGACCTCTGCTCGGTCGTGGCCACGCACCTCTCGGTGGTCCGGGCCAGCGCCTTCGACCCGCTGCTGGAGGCCCGCCTCACCGACCTGCTGGCCAGGGCCCGGGGCGTCCTCAACGGGACCTCGCCGGTGCTGCTCGCCGCCCTGGTCCGCTTCCTCACCGTCGCCTTCCCGGCCGCGGTCTACCGCTCCCGCTGGCTCACCCTGGCTCTGGCCGGAGTGATGATCGGCCTCGGCGCGCTGGTCGCCTCCCGGGTCGCGGGTGACCCGGCGCTGGCGGACTCGCTGCTGTCCCCGGAGCTCCAGCAGGCCTACGTCGAGCACGACTTCGCCACCTACTACAGCGAGAACCCCGCCCACGACTTCGCGCTGCTGGTCTGGCTGAACAACGCCCGGGTGGCCGCCCTCTGCCTGCTGCTCGGGGTGGCCCTGGTGCCGCTGCTGCTGGTGTTCTGGTCCAACACCGAGAACCTGGGCATCGCCGCCGGCTTCATGATCGGCCACGACCGCGCCGACGTGTTCTTCGGTCTGATCCTGCCCCACGGGCTGCTGGAGATGACCGCCATCTGGATCGCCGCCGCCGGGGGGCTGCGGCTGGCCTGGGCCTGGATCTCCCCGGGTGCCCGCAGCCGCGGTGCCGCCCTGGCCGCCGAGGGCCGGGCCGCGGCCAGCATCGCGCTCGGGCTCGTCCTGGTGCTGCTGATCAGCGGCGCGCTGGAGGGCTTCCTCACCCCCAGCACGCTGCCCGCCTGGGCCCGGGTCACCATCGGCGCCGTGGTCTGGCTGGCCGTGCTCACCTACCTGCACGTGCTGGGACGACGGGCCGTCCGGGCGGGGGAGACCGGGGACCTGCTGCCCGTCGACCGGTCGGCCGAGCAGCCCTACGAGGCCGCGGTCTGAGACCGCGGCCGGCAGGTCACTCGCCCGAGCCGTCCCCGCCCTCGTCGTGCAGGCTCTCCCAGATCTCCTTGCACTCGGGGCAGACCGGGAACTTGTCGGGGTTGCGGCTGGGCACCCACACCTTGCCGCAGAGCGCCACCACCGGCGTCCCCATCACCATCGCCTCGGTCAGCGGGGCCTTGGGCACGTAGTGGGAGAAGCGTTCGTGGTCGCCCTCGTCCAGGCGGTGGTCGGTGCGCTCGTCGATGACGGTCTGGGCGCCCGGGCTCAGCTCCTGCGTGGTCTGCTGCGTCATGGCGTCATGTTAGTCCGCGACGGATAGGTTGGGGCCATGGTCGACCTGCACCACCCCCGGACGATCGAGCAGATGCGTCCGGCGGGGGAGTTCGTCGCGGGCGTCCTGGCCGAGCTGCGCGAGAGCGTGCGCCCCGGCACGAACCTGCTCGAGATCGACGCCCGGGTGGAGGAGCTGGTGCGCCGTCGCGGCGCGGTCAGCTGCTACGTCGACTACCACCCCTCCTTCGGCGCCTCGCCCTTCGGGCACTACATCTGCACCTCGGTCAACGACGCCGCCCTGCACGGTCTGCCCCACGACCACGCCCTCGTCGACGGCGACCTGCTCACCCTCGACCTGGCCGTCTCGGTCGACGGCTGGGTGGCCGACTCCGCGATCACCTTCGGGGTCGGGTCGGTGGCGCCGGAGGACGCGCGGCTGGTCCGGGCCACCGAGGAGGCCCTGGAGGCGGCGATCGGGAGCGCCCGCTCCGGCCGGCGGATGGGCGACGTCTCCGCCGCCATCGCCGAGGTGGCCGCCTCCTACGGGCTCCCGGTCAACGGCCAGTTCGGCGGCCACGGTGTCGGGCGCACCATGCACCAGGAGCCGCACGTGCCCAACGTCGGGGAGCGCGGCCGCGGGTTGACCCTCAGGCCCGGGCTGGTGATCGCCATCGAGCCGTGGTTCATGGCCGGCACCGACGAGCTGGTGGTCGACGACGACGGCTGGACCCTGCGCAGCGCCGACGGCAGCCGCTCCTCCCACTCCGAGCACACCATCGCCGTCACCCGCGGTGAGGCGCTGGTGCTGACCCGTCCCGGCTGATACCGCCTTGACCTCCAGCACGCTCGAGGTGCTGACATGGTCCCGCACCACCGCCCTAGACGACGCCGGGAGAGCACGACCATGACGGAGCAGCGCCCATGACCGACCAGCACGCGCCGGCGGCCACCGTCGGCGCGCCCGACGTCGACCGGCGCGCCCTCGGGGTCGGCCTCTGCATCGGGGTGGTGGCGATCGCCTTCGAGTCGATCTCGGTGGCCACCGCGATGCCGCGGGCCGCGGAGGACCTCGGCGGGCTGCGCTACTACGCCTGGGCCTTCACCCTCTTCGTGATCGGGATGCTCACCGCCACCGTGGTGGCCGGGCGGGTGGCGGACCGCGTCGGCCCGCTGCGCCCGCTGGTGACCGGCATGATCACCTTCGCCGTCGGGCTGGTGGTGGCCGGCACCGCGGAGGTGATGCTGCAGCTGCTGCTCGGGCGCCTGATCCAGGGCATCGGCGCCGGGGCGCTCAACCTCGGCCTGTTCGTCATGGTCGCGCGCGGGTTCGAGGAGCGTCACCGGCCCACGATGATGACCTGGATCTCCACCGCCTGGGTGGTGCCGGCCTTCATCGGCCCACCCGTCTCGGCCTGGATCACCGAGACCTTCAGCTGGCACTGGGTGTTCATCGGCGTCCTCCCGCTGGTGCTGGTGGCCGGGGCGCTCGGTCTCCCCGCCATGCTCAAGCTGCAGCGCAGCGGTGCCCTCGACATCATCGAGCGCTCCACCCCGGTGCCGCTGTGGGCCGGGGCGGTGGTGGCGCTGGCCGCGGCCGGGATCCAGTACGCCGGCCAGCGGGCCGCGGTCACGGTGGACCTGCTGACCGTGGCCGTCGCGGTGGTCGCCGTCGCGGCGCTGGTGGTCGCCGTGCCGCGGCTGATGCCGCCGGGGTTCCTGCGGGTGAGCCGCGGGCTGTCCTCGGTGGTCTGGTCCCGCGCCGTCGCCGCAGGAGCCTTCTTCGGGGCGGAGGCGTTCGTGCCTCTGATGCTGGTGCAGACCCGCGGGCTCCCGCTGGTGCTGGCCGGGGCCTCGCTCACCGTCGGCGCGGTGGGCTGGACCACCGGCTCCTGGCTGCAGTCGCGCACCTGGCTGCCGCTGCGCCGCGACCAGCTGATCACCTCCGGCAGCGCGTCGCTGCTGCTGGGTCTCTCGGCGACCGCCGTGATCGCGGCGGTGCCCTCGGTCTGGTTCGGCTTCGTCGGCGTCGCCTGGATCTTCGTCGGACTGGGGATGGGGCTGATGATGTCGAGCAGCTCGGTGGCGATGATGACCCTCAGCCGCTCCCACGAGCAGGGTCGCAACTCCTCCTCGCTGCAGGTGGGGGAGGCCCTGGGCAACGCGATCCTGGCCGGTGGTGCCGGCACCATCTTCGCCGTGCTGCACAGCGGTGCCCTCAGCGCCACCTTCGGCACCGTCTTCGCCGCGATGGCCGCCGCCGCCCTGGTCGGCACCCTGCTGACCCTGCGGATCGGACGGATCACCGCTCCGTCGTCCTGAGCCGCCGGCTGCTGGTGCGTGACGGCACCGGCCCCCGGGACGCGCTGCGTCGAGCGTCCCGGGGGCCGGTCGGGCGGCTCACCAGGAGTGGGCCACGTCGATCACCAGCCGGCTTCCGTCACCGGGACCGTCCAGCTCCAGCACCCGCATCGGCAGCCGCGCCCTGACCCCGAGCCCGAGCGTGGTCTGCCCCTCGAAGGTGCCGGCCATCGCCACCTGGCGGAAGGTGCTGTAGCCGCGGACGTCCAGCAGCTCCCGGCTGTTCCTGAGGTCACGGCCCCAGGCCCGCACGATGATCTGGATGTCGGTGCCCCTCAGGTACACCCGGTCCCCGCTGCCCTCCTGGTAGACGGCGCCGTAGCGGACGTCGTAGCCCACCCCGCGGTCGTCCAGGTCGATCACCAGCCGGTCGAAGCAGGCGTGCCGCCCGCTGCGCACCGAGCCGATGTCGTTGGCGGTGAACTCCCCGTCCACCTTGGCCAACGACCCCCAGCGGTAGGTCGGGCAGCTCGCCGCCTCCGCCTGCGGCACCACCACGGGCACCACCGCCATCGCCATCCCGAAAGCCGTCACGGCGGCCCCTCGTACCCACTGCTTCGACGTCATCGTCATCGCCCCCTTTGCTCGCGACGCTAGACCCGCCGGACCCGGCACGCCTGTGAGCGACGGAAGGGATCGCGCAGACGATGCTGAGGATCCGACGACGCCGCTCGCACGCCTCCGCCCGGGCGCCGTTCACCGAGGCGTCGGACGCCGTTGCCGCGCCGTTCGACCGAGTCCGCAGCGCGGTCCACCTCCGGGGGAGAGCGTGGGTCGGGTGACCACCCCCGCACCGCTGCCCACCTCCTCCTCGACCCCCGCCGGCGCCGGACTCGGCCGCCGGGGGTTCCTCGGCCTGGCTGGGGCCGGCGGTCTGGTCGGCCTGACGGGTCTGCCGGCCGGGACGGCCAGCGCCCGCGGCACCGACCCGCTGACGTTCGTGGTGCTGACCGACACCCACGCCGACGTCGATGTGCCCACCAACCTGGCCAACCTGCGTCGGGTGTTCACCGCCGTCGAGGGCGAGTCGCCGGCCTTCGTGCTCAACTGCGGTGACATCACCGAGTACGGCGCGGTCGCGGAGTACGACGCCTACCGGGCCTGCGTCCCCGACGCGCTGTGGCCGTTGCTGCACCACGTGCCGGGCAACCACGAGGCGCGTTGGGACCCGACCGCGGGGGAGGCCTACCGGGCGGTCTTCGGCCCGTCGACGGCCTCCTTCGACGTGGCCGGCCTGCACGTGGTCGGGCTCGACCCCACCCAGGTGCTCCAGGAGCCCGGCCTCTTCGGTCCCGAGCTGCTGGAGTGGCTCCGCGACGACCTGCGCCGGGCCGGCGAGGACACCCCCACTCTGCTGTTCCTGCACTACCCGCTCGGTGGGCGCAACCACTACGTCAACGACACCGAGGCGCTGCTCGCGACGATCGAGCCCTTCGACGTCCGCGGGATCTTCGCCGGGCACATCCACCGCGAGGAGGTCAGCCGCTTCAACGGGCTGACCCAGGTGACCGGCCTGGCCACCAAGGGCAACCCCTTCTACTACCTGGTGCAGCGGGTGGCCGGCGACGGGGGACCGGTGCTCGAGGTCACCCACGTCACCGTCCCGGCCACCGGCCAGCCGGTGCGGCGGCCGTTCACCACCATCCCCCTCGCCGCCACGGGATCCGACCTCGGACCGTTGCGGCCGCGGGCGCGCGACGAGGGCGACCGGTTCTCCCTGACGGTGCCGGCGCTCCGCGGGGTGGCCGAGGTCGAGGCGCGGGTGTACGCCCAGGGCGTCTTCGGCGGCACCTCCGACGCCGCCGCCACCCCGTTGCGGCGCCGCAGCCGGGGGCTCTTCTCCGGTGAGCTCCCCGCGGACGGGCTGCCGGCCGGCCGGCACCGGGTGCAGGTGCGGGCCCGGGCCGCCGACGGCCGGCTCTGGGAGTCGACCGTCGCCGTGCAGCGCCGCACGGCGGAGGAGCCGTTGCCGGTGCTGTGGTCGCACCGGGTCGGCGGCCCGGTGCAGGGTGCGCTGGCCGTCCACGACGACCTGGTGGTGGCCGCCAGCGGCTCAGGGGCGGTCGAGGCGCTGCGGCCGACGCCCGGCGGGCCCGGCCGGGTCTGGCGGCGCGAGCTCGGCCCGGTGCACCGCGGCCCCGCCTTCAGCCGCGACGGCGGCACCGTGGTCGTGCCCTCCGCGGACCACCACCTGCACGCGCTCGACGCCGCGACGGGTGCCGAGCAGTGGCGCGCCGACCTCGGCGTGCCCGTGCTGTCGACCCCGCTGGTCACCGAGGTCGAGGGGGCCGAGACGGTGCTGGTCGCGGCCGGGGAGACCCTGCACGCGCTCGACCTGCAGGGCCGGAGCCGCTGGCGGGCGACGGTGCCGGTGATGTCGGCCGGGCGGGTGGCCTGCGACGGGCGGCTGGTCGTGGTCGGGGCCGGTGACGGCCGGGCCTACGCCCTCGACGCCCGTACCGGCGAGCGGGTCTGGGGCTTCAGCACCAACACCCGGACCACGGCCTACACGCGGCTGATCTACGGCCCCTGGGACGACACGGTCGAGCTGCTGCCCGGGGGAGGCGTGCTGGTCGCCACCGTCTCGGCCGCGCACGCCCTCGACCTGGCCACCGGCACCGAGCGGTGGCGGCGCGCCGGGAGCCACGTCTACGCACCGTCGCTGCTGGTGGCCGAGGATGAGCTGCTGCTGGTGGACGAGCGGGGGGTCGCCGTCCTGCTCGACCCGGCCGACGGGAACGCCCGGTGGACTGCGCCGACCGCGCCGCGGGTGCTGAACGCCGGTCCGGTGCTGTCGGCGGACCGGAGCACCGCCTGGGTCGTCGGCACCGCCGGGTTGCTGGTGGAGCTCGACCTGACCGCCGGCACGGTCCGCCGCCGGCGCCAGCTGTTCACCGCGAACACCTTCTCCACGCCCGCCCGGGTGGGGGACGTGCTGCTGGTCGGGGAGCAGGACGGGTCGGTGCACGCCGTGGACCTCTCCTGAACCGACCGGGCGCCGGCCGCGGCTAGAGTGGGGCCAGTGACCCCCCAGGCTCCTGATCTCTTCTCAGACGCCGGTCCCGCACACCCCGAGCGTCTCCCGCCCGCCTTCCCCGACCGGGCCGCGTGGGGCACGGTGCCCCGGCTGCGCGCCTGGCAGCAGGCGGCGCTGGACCGCTACCGGGAGACCCAGCCGCGCGACTTCCTGACCGTGGCCACGCCCGGCGCGGGGAAGACGTCCTTCGCCCTCACCCTGGCCGCGGAGCTCGTCAACCGGCGCGTCGTCTCCCAGGTCGTGGTGGTTGCCCCCACCGAGCACCTCAAGACGCAGTGGGCCGAGGCCGCGGCCCGGATCGGGCTGGCGATCGACCCCGCCTTCGGGACCAGGCAGGGAGCCACCAGCACCGAGTTCCAGGGCTTCGCCCTCACCTACGCCGGCGTGGCGGTGAACCCCAACGCGCTGCGGATCAGGGTGGAGCGCACGAAGTCGCTGGTGATCCTGGACGAGATCCACCACGCCGGGGACGCCCGCAGCTGGGGGGAGTCGGTCCGCGAGGCCTTCGACCCCGCCGCCCGGCGGCTGATGCTGACCGGCACCCCGTTCCGCTCCGACACCAACCCGATCCCGTTCGTGCGCTACGAGCACGACGGCGCCGGCCAGCTGCGCTCCCAGGCCGACTACTCCTACGGCTACGCCGAGGCGCTCGCCGACCACATCGTCCGCCCGGTGCTGTTCATGGCCTACTCCGGGGACATGAGCTGGCGGACCCGCGCCGGTGACGAGGTGGCCGCGCGGCTCGGGCAGCCGATGACCAAGGACCTCGCGGCCCAGGCCCTGAGGACGGCGCTGGACCCCAAGGGCTCCTGGATCCCGGCCGTGCTGCAGGCGGCTGACACCCGGCTCAGCGAGGTGCGCAACCACGTCCCCGACGCCGGCGGGCTGGTGATCGCCACCGACCAGACCAGCGCCCGGGCCTACGCCGCCATCCTCAAGCGGATCACCGGCCAGGACCCGACCGTCGTGCTCAGCGACGAGCCCGGCAGCAGCGGGCGGATCAGCGCCTTCTCCGCCGGCGACGACCGCTGGATGGTGGCGGTGCGGATGGTGTCCGAGGGCGTGGACGTGCCCCGGCTCGCGGTCGGCGTCTACGCCACCACCACCATGACCCCGCTGTTCTTCGCCCAGGCCGTCGGACGCTTCGTCCGCGCCCGCAGCCGCGGCGAGACGGCCTCGGTGTTCGTGCCCAGCATCGCCACCCTGCTCGGCTACGCCGCGGAGATGGAGCTCCAGCGCGACCACGCCCTCAAGCCGCCCACCCGGACCGAGGAGATCGAGCTCGACCCGCTGGACGAGGACCGGGTGGAGAACGAACCCGACGCCGACGAGCTGGGGGAGTTCACCGCCCTGACCAGCGAGGCCGACTTCGACCGGGTGCTCTTCGAGGGTGGTGAGTACGGCCTGGGCAGCGCCTCCGGCTCGGCCGACGAGGCGGACTACCTGGGTCTGCCGGGGCTGCTGGAGGCCGACCAGGTGCGCGACCTGCTGCGCCGTCGCCAGGCCGAGCAGGTGGCTCGCGGCTCCACCCGCGCACCGGACCCCGAACCACGCACCACCCACGGCCAGCTCCGTGAGCTGCGCAAGGAGCTCAACGGGCTGGTCGCCGCCTGGCACCACCGCACCGGGCAGCCGCACGGCGTCATCCACAACAGCCTGCGCGAGACCTGCGGCGGCCCGCCCACCGCCGCCGCCGACGCGGCCCAGCTGCAGTCGCGGATCGACCGGCTCCGGCAGTGGGCCGTCACCCGCGCCAGCTGACCGGCTGGGCTGACCGGGCCGAGTTGACCGGTCCGGGGACAGGTGCTGTCCTCTGGGGGTGCAGCGACGCGGCGACGAGACGTCGAGGTCGCCGAGGGCCGTCCACGAGGAGCAGGTCCTGACCCACCTGCGCCGCTACGGCGCCTGCAGCCGGGCCGAGCTGGTGGCGGTCACCGGCCTCTCCCGAGCCACCGTCTCGCAGCTGAGCGGCCGTCTGATCGCCCGCGGTCAGGTGGTCACCGCTGACTCCGCACCGTCCCCGACGCAGGTGGGCCGACCGCCGGAGACGCTCACCCTGACCCCCGCCGCCGGGCTGGTGCTGGGTGTGGACTTCGGGCACGCCAGGGTGGCGCTGGTGCTGGCCGACGCCGCCCACGAGGTGGCCGGCTCGAGGACCCTGTCCTACCGACGCGACACCGGGTGGGACGAGCGGAGCGCGCTCGCGCTGACGGCCGGGCGCGAGCTGGTCGCCTCCCGGGGGCGTCACCCGCTGGCCGCCGCGGGGGTCGGTGTCCCCGGGGGCATCAGCGGCCGGGCCGAGGTCCAGGCCGCCCTGGAGACCCAGCTGGGGAGCGCTCTCGGCGTCCCCGTCCGCAGCGACAACAACGCCCGGCTCGCCGGGCTGGCCGAGACGGTCTGGGGAGCCGCTCGGGGGGTCTCCGACGTGGCCTACCTGAAGCTGTCCAACGGGGTGGGCGGGGCGCTGGTGCTGGGGGGTCGCATCCACACCGGCCAGCGCGGGCAGGCCGGGGAGTTCGGCCACGTCTGCGTGGACGCCGAGGGCCCGCTGTGCCGCTGCGGCAAGCACGGGTGCCTGGAGCGCTACGTCCGCCTCGACCAGGTGCTGGCCGACGCCGGCCACGCGGGCGTGGCGGAGCTGAGGGCCGCCCTGGACCGGTCCGAGCGGAGGTCGGCGGAGGTGGTGCGCACCGCCGGACGCCGGATCGGTGCCGTGCTGGCCGGGGTCGCCACGGTCACCGACGTGGTGCACGTGGTCGTCGGAGGTGAGCTGATCGGGCTCGGGGAGCACCTGCTGGACCCGGTCCGACGCACCCTGCGCGACCAGCTCGGCGGCCCGCACGCGGACGCGGTCCGGGTCGAGCCCGCCCGGCTCGGCGACTACGCCGGCGCGCTCGGGGCGATCGCCCGGGTGCTGCACGACGACAGCGTGCCCCTCCTCGCGGTGCCGGACAGCCTGCGGTGACCGCAGCCGGCTCCGGGCTCAGAAGGCGGCCAGGCGGGGGTTGCTGCGGTCCTCGGTGGCGACGAGGACATCCAGCAGCCGCTCCAGCATCTCCAGCCGGAGGCCGGCCGAGCCGGGGTCGCGCCACAGGTTGGTGAGCTCTCCGGGGTCGGCGGCGAGGTCGTACAGCTCGCCGTCACGGGGCCGGCTGGTGGCCGGGGGACCGTGGTGGACCACCAGCTTGGTGCTGGCGTGGCGCAGCATCGTGGTGTGCACCGGAGGGTCGTAGGGCGCGCCGCTGTCGCGGTACTCGCTCAGCGCCCACCCGCGGGGGCACCACGACGGGTCCCCGACGAGCAGGGGCAGCAGCGAGCGGCCCTGTCCACGGGGCAGCGCCTCCGGCAGCCCCGCCGCCTCCAGCAGCGTGGGGGCCAGGTCGATCCACTGCACCAGGTCCTCCCGGACCGTCCCCGCGGCCACCCGGTCGGGCCACCGCACGAGCAACGGCACCCGCACCGAGCAGTCGAACATCATCGGTCCCTTGAGCAGCATCTGGTGGTCCCCGAGCAGCTCGCCGTGGTCGCTGGTGAAGACCACCACGGTGTCCTCCCGCAGCCCCAGCTCGTCCAGGGCGTCCAGCACCCGGCCCACCTCGTCGTCGACCAGGCTGACCATGGCGTAGTACTGCGCCTTGATCTCCTGGATCTCCTCGGCGCTGTGCTCGGCGAACCCCCGCGCCCGGCCGGCTGAGGAGCGTCGGGACGCCTCGGTCCAGACCGCAGGCTTGTCCGCCAGCTCGTCGGGCACCGTGGACGGCGGCGGCAGCGTCTCGGCGCAGTACCGGGCGCGGTACTCCGGTGGGGAGCCGAACCCGTGGTGGGGGTCGAAGAAGTTGGCCACCAGGCAGAAGGGTTGCCCTCGCTCCCGGCGCAGGAACCCCAGCGCCTCCTCCGCCACCCAGTGGCTGTAGTGCGCCTCGGTGGGGAGCGTGTCGAAGGCCGCCGGCCCCTGGGCCAGGGTGCGGGCCAGCACACCGGGGAAGTGCTGCTCCAACCACCCGTGGTACGCGTTCTGCGAGGAGCTGACGTAGGGGTCGTGGGCCCACCGGAAGGTGCTGAAGCCGTCGTCCAGGCGGGGCTCCACCCTGCCGCCGGCGGCGGCGCCGAGGTGCAGCTTGCCCACCAGCCCGCAGTCGTAGCCGACGTCGGCCAGGGCGCGGGTGAAGAGCTCCTGGTCCGCGGGCAGATCCACCCCGTTGGCCCACTCCCCGTGGTTGCGGGGGTAGCGGCCGGTCATCAGGCTGGCGCGGGACGGGCCGCAGACCGGGGACTGGACGTAGCACTGCGTGAGCCGGGCCCCCTCGGCGGCGAGGCGGTCCAGGTGGGGCGTGTCGATGTGCGGGTTCCCCGCGGCGCCCAGGGCGTCCCAACGCTGCTGGTCGGTGCACAGCAGCAGGATGTTCGGGCGCTGCCCAGCCTCTCGGCGGGGGCTTTCGTCGACCTGCTCGTCCACGGGCACGTCCGCAGCGTAGGAAGCGGCTCCGGAGGGCGGCAACGTTCTGACTGATCCGGGCGGGTTCTAGGCAGAAGCGTTGACCGGCCCCCGGGGGGCTTCCTACGTTCACGGCTCATCAACGTCGATGCGAAGGGCCTGTGGATGACTCAGCACACGATCGGACGGGCCGGTGGCCCAGCGTTCAGCCGCCGGACCCTGGTGGCCGGCGCCGGACTGGCCGGGACGGCCGTGGCCAGCCCCTGGCTGGTGGGGTGCACGGGCGGCGGGGAACCCGCGGCCCCCGCCACGGACGGTGGCGCCGACACCGGGACGGTGACCTGGTGGGACCAGTTCCGCCCCCTCACCCAGCTCTTCGAGGAGCAGCTGTTCACCCCGTTCGAGGAGAGCCACCCGGGCGTCACCGTCGAGCGCCGCGAGATGGACGGCCCGGCGATGGGTCAGGCCCTCCAGCTCGGCCGGCGCAGCAACCAGCTCCCCGACGTGCACTCGCTGGCGGGGCTGGACGGCTCACCGGCCTCGCTGCAGGCCGCGGGCTGGTTCCAGCCCCTCGACGACTTCGTCGACGTGGACGCCTCCCCGGTGGCGGACCTGCTGCTGGACGGCGTGCACCGCTTCGACGGCGAGCTGTACACGGTGCCCGTGTTCAGCAGCCGCTGGCACGACGCCATCCCCTGGCTCAACACCGAGCTGGTGGAGCAGGCCGGTCTGGACCCCGAGGACGGCCCGGCCAGCTGGGACGAGTTCCGGGCCGCGCTCCGCACGCTGGACCAGAGCAGCGGCGACGACGTCCACCCCCTGGTGGTGGCGGCCAAGGCCCCGCCGTACCTGGTCGCCCTGCTGGACCGGCTGGCGATGTCGGCAGGAGGCGTGGGTCCGGTGGATCCGCGCACCGGCGAGTACGCCTACACCACCGACCCCTACCTCGAGGCGATGGAGCTCCTGCTCTCGCTGCAGCAGGACGGGTTGGTCCACCCGTCCTCCGCCTCGATGGACACCCGTGACGCCCGGGCCCGCTGGGCGGCCGGCGAGGCCGCCGTCTACCTCTGGGGGCCCTGGTTCATCGGCGGGCTCACGGTCCAGGACACCGCCGCCATCGAGCGCGGCGTCGGGGTCTGGCAGCTGCCCACCTCCGACGGCACCCCGCCGCACCTCTACAGCGGCCCTCCCGGCGGCACCTTCTGGGTCTCGTCGCAGGCCGTCCACGCCCGGCTCGGCGCCCAGATCATGATGTCCATGGTGGAGCCGGAGTTCCAGCGCATGCTGGCCGGCGCCATGGACCAGCCCCCGGTGCTGACCGAGGTGGTGGCCGAGGCCGACGTCCACCCCGCCTACCGTCGCAACGTGGAGCTGATGGCCGAGAGCGTCCACATGGCACCCGTGCCCCAGGTGCGCAACCCCGACGTCTCCCGCGTCCTGGCCGAGATGCGCCAGATCGACCCCGGGATCGGGCAGATCGTCCAGGCCGCCCTCACCGACTCCAGCTCGGACTGGCGCTCGGCCCTGCAGACCTACCAGGACGCGATCACCGCCGAGCGCGACCGGGCCATCGAGGCGGTCACCGCCGACGGGGCCACCGTCTCCGTGGACGACTGGCGCTTCGAGGGCTGGCAGCCCGGGCAGGACCACCAGCAGTGACCTCCTTCCCGGCCACGGCCCCGGCCGCGCCGTCCGCCGCCGGTGGAGGAGGAGCCGCCCCGCGGCGGGGCCGACCAGGGGTGCTGGCCAGGGCGCGTCGGAGCTGGTGGGTCTA
This sequence comes from Auraticoccus monumenti, assembly GCF_900101785.1. Classification (GTDB taxonomy): domain Bacteria; phylum Actinomycetota; class Actinomycetes; order Propionibacteriales; family Propionibacteriaceae; genus Auraticoccus; species Auraticoccus monumenti. The sequence continues at coordinate 2,403,729 of NZ_LT629688.1, forward strand.
CCTGTTCCTGCTCCCCACCTTCGTGGGCTACGGGCTGTGGACGGTCTACCCGCTGCTGGCCAGCTGGTGGTACGCCTTCCTGGACTGGCCCGGCTTCGCGCTGAGGGGTGAGTTCGTCGGGCTGGAGAACTTCGAGCGGCTGCTGGGCGACGACCTGTTCTGGAACGCCTTCGGCAACTCGCTGGTGTTCATGGTGGTGGCGGTGCCGATCCGGGTCGGGGGCGCGCTGCTGCTGGCCCTGGTGCTGAACAGCCGGCTGACCCCGCTGCGCGGCCTCTTCCGCACGCTGATCTTCCTGCCCGTGGTGACCACGGGGGCGGTGATCGGGGTGGTCTTCACCCTGATCCTGGACGCCGGCGGGCCGGTCAACGCGGCGCTGCTGCGGGTGGCCCTGCTGGAGTCACCGGTCGGCTTCGCCGCCGACTCCGACACGTCCCTGGGTGCCGTCATCGGGGTCTGGGTGTGGAAGTGGCTGGGGATCACGATGATCTACTGGCTGGCCGCCCTGCAGACCATCCCGCCCGAGCTGGGCGAGGCGGCCAGGGTCGACCGGGCGGGGCCGGTGCGGGAGTTCCTGCACATCACCCTGCCGCTGCTGGTGCCCTTCCTGGTCATCATCACCCTGATCGACATGGTCGGCGCGCTGAACGTCTTCGACCTCGCCAACACCCTCACCGGTGGCGGACCCGCCTACTCCTCGGAGGTGATCGAGATCTTCATCTACCGCACCGCCTTCGAGGCCACCGTCCCCGAGCTGGGCTACGCCTCGGCCGCGGCCGTGCTCTTCGGCCTGCTGACCATCGCCCTGGCCGTGGGGCAGGCCCTCGGGGTCCGCGCCGTGCGTCGCCGGAGCCTGACGTGAGCGCGCCGGCGAGGACGGCGACCCCGGTCGTCGGGTCCACCCCGCCAGCCACCGGTCCGGGCCCCGGGGCCGGCGGCGTCCGACGGCGTCGACGACCCCGTGGCCGGCTGCTGGTCGGCGTCGGGCTCGCGCTGTTCTGCCTGGTCTGGATCTACCCGTTCCTGTGGGTGCTCTCGGCCTCCTTCAAGGAGCAGGGCGACATCTTCGGCCAGGGTCTCGCGCTGCTGCCGGAGACCCTGGTGTGGGACAACTACGTGCGGGCCTGGGAGCAGGTCGGCTTCAGCCGCTACTTCGTCAACTCCGTGGTCATCACCGCGGCCACCGTGGCGCTCATCGTGGTCCGCAGCGCGCTGGCCGGCTACGTGCTGGGTCGCTGCGACTTCCCGGGCAAGAAGCTGGTCATCGGGATCTTCCTGGTGACCTTCTTCCTGCCCGAGGGCTACACGATCATCCCGGTGACCCAGCTGACCGACTCCCTCGGGCTGCTCAACACCCACGCCGGGGTCGTCCTCGGTCTGGGTGCCGGCGGCCACGTCGCGGCCACCCTGCTGTACGCCGGGTACTTCCGCAGCCTGCCGATGGAGCTGGAGGAGAGCGCCCGGGTCGACGGCGCCGGACCGGTGACGATCTTCTTCAGGATCATGCTGCCGCTGGCCTGGCCGGTGACCGCGACCGTGATCATCCTGCAGTTCCTGACCGCCTGGAACGCCTACCTGCTGCCGTTGGTGTTCACGCTGAGCCAGCCGGACCTGCGCACCCTCGCCGTCGGCATGACCAGCTTCGTCGGCGAGTACAGCACCGACTACTCCGGTCTCGCCGCCGCCGCGGTGATCTCCCTGCTGCCGGTGATGGCGGTGTTCATCTCGATGCAGCGCCACTTCGTCGACAGCATCGCCGGCGCCGTCAAGCAGTGACCCGCCCACCACCCACCCCCTGACTAGGAGCCCCACGTGCCCCCGACCGCACCCGACGCCCTGATCACCGTCGACGACCGCAGCACCGACACCGCCGTGCCGGCCCGGATCCGCGACGAGGTGTACGGCCACTTCCTGGAGTCGGCCTTCTTCGGCAACATCGAGGGCGGGGTGCTCGACGAGGGGTCACCGCTCTCGGTGACCGCGCCCGGACCTCTCCAGGGCTGCCGCCGCGACGTCATCGACGCCTGCCGCGAGCTGGGCCTGCCGGTGGTGCGCTGGCCCGGGGGCAACTTCACCTCCGCCTACTGGTGGACCGACGGCACGGGCCCCCGCGACGAGCGTCCCCGGCGGCTCGAGCTGGCCTGGGGGTCGGAGGAGAGCAACCGGTTCGGCACCCCGGAGTTCCTGGCCTGGTGCGCGGCGGTGGGGACACGGCCCTACCTGGCCCACAGCGCCCGCTCGGTGGAGGACGCGGTCCGCTGGGTGGAGTACACCAACTACGCCGGCGACACCGAGATGACCCGCCGCCGGACCGCCGACGGGATCACCGAGCCGGCCGGCGTGCGCTGGTGGGGTCTGGGCAACGAGGTCTACGGCCCGTGGCAGATGGGGCACCGTCCGGTGGAGCAGTACGTGGCCGACGCCCGCGAGCACGCCCGCTTCATGAACCTGGTGGACCCCGGGCTGTCCTTCGTGGCGGTGGGGGACCAGGACCCGCGGTGGAACCGCGCGGTGGTCCAGGGGCTGGGCGACGTCGTCGACCACGTCTCGCTCCACCTGTACGGCGGTGCGGAGCACCTGACCACGCCCACGCGCGAGGAGTTCGAGGCCGTCGTGGCCCAGCCCGTCTGGTTCGAGGCCGCCGTGCAGGACTGCGCCTCCCAGCTCCGTCGGTTCCAGCGGGAGGCCGGGCACGAGCGACCGCTGGCCATCGCCCTGGACGAGTGGAACATCCGCCACCACGAACCGGCGGACTGGCCGGAGCCACAGCCCGGGGAGGACGGCGGCATCGCCCCGCGCGACCCGGCCGGCACCGGAGCCGGCACCGCGGTCTCGGCGGAGGGGGCGGTGCGGCGTCACCGGGTCAACCGCTACAGCCCCCGCACCCTCGCCGACGCCCTCTTCTACTCCGGGGTGTTCCACGCCATGCACCGGGCGGCCTCGCTGCCGGTGCCGGTGGGGATGGCCAACACCGTCAACCTGGTCAACGCCAACGGGCTGCTCGCGGTGCGTCCGGGCGGGCTGGTGCGGACGCCGACCTACCACGTCTGGGACCTCTACCAGAACCACACCGGGAGGGTCGCCCTCCCCACCCGGCTCGAGGCCCCGGCGCGGCAGCAGCAGGTCCGGCAGGGAGCCGAGCACGCGGAGGGGGGCTACCTCCACCGGCCCGCCACCGTCTCGCTGCTCGACGTCTCCGCCACCACCGACGAGGATCACGGCACCCTCTACCTCAGCGTGGTCAACCGCTCCGCGGACCGGGACCTGACCGCGGAGCTGCACCTCACCGGTCGTCGCCTGCCCGCGACCGCGGTGGTGCGCGACCTGGGGGCGGGGGAGTCCGACCTCTTCGCCCACAACACGCTGCAGGACCCCGAGCGGATCGCGCTCTCCGCACCCCGCGAGGTCTCCCTGACCGGAGGGTGCACCTTCCCGGCCCACTCGGTGACGGTGCTGGAGGTGGCGCTGTGACGCGCGCCGCGGGCAGCCCTGAGCGGACCGGGCCCACCAACATCCTCTTCCTGATGACAGACCAGCACACCGTCACCACCCTGGGCTGCCACGGCAACACGGTGGTGGAGACGCCGCACCTGGACCGGCTGGCCGCCTCGGGGACCCGGTTCTCCGACTGCTTCACCCCGACCGCCATCTGCACCCCCGCCCGAGCCAGCCTGCTGACCGGGGCCGCCCCGTTCCGGCACAAGCTGCTGGCCAACTACGAGCGCAACGTGGGCTACATGGAGGACCTGGCCGACGACCAGTTCACCTTCCCCGAGGCGCTGTCGGCGGCGGGCTGGAACCTGGGTCTGGTGGGCAAGTGGCACGGGGGCGTGCGGCGCGACGCCGCCAGCTACGGCTTCGAGGGCCCGCACTTCGAGGGCTGGCACAACCCGGTGGACCACCCGGACTACCTCGCCTACCTGGCGGAGCGCGACCTGCCGCCCTACCGGATCAGCGACCTCGTCCGCGGCACGACGCCGAACGGCGGGGAGGGGAACCTGCTGGCGGCCCGGCTGCACCAGCCCCTCGAGGCCACCTTCGAGCACTACCTGGTCACCCGGAGCATCGAGATGATGGAGCGCTTCGCCAGCGGCGAGGGGACGCGGGGGGAGGCGCCGTTCTTCCTGGCCACCCACTTCTTCGGCCCGCACCTGCCCTACATCCTCCCCGACGAGTGGTACGACCGCTACGACCCCGACGAGATCGAGCTGCCGGCCTCGGTGGCGGAGACCTTCGAGAACAAGCCCCCGGTGCAGCGCAACTACTCCGGTCTGTGGACCCACGACACCCTGGGCGAGGCCACCAGCCGCCAGCTGATCGCCAGCTACTGGGGCTACGTCGCCATGATCGACCTGGAGATCGGTCGCCTCCTGGACGCCCTGGAGCGGCTCGGGCTGACGGACACGACCAGCGTCCTGTTCACCGCCGACCACGGGGAGTTCACCGGCGCCCACCGGCTGCACGACAAGGGGCCGGCCATGTACGACGACATCTACCGGATCCCGGGGATCGTCGCGGTGCCCGGACAGCCGCCGCAGGTGCGCGAGGAGCTGGTCAGCCTGACCGACTTCACCGCCACCATCCTCGACCTGGCCGGGCTGCCGACGGCTCCGGCGGTGGACAGCCGGTCCCTGCTGCCGCTGGTGCGCGGGGAGCGGGTGCCGTGGTCCCCGACGCTGCTGGCGGAGTACCACGGGCACCACTTCCCCTACCCGCAGCGGATGCTGCGGACCCGCACCCACAAGCTGGTGGTCAACCCCGAGTCGGTCAACGAGCTCTACGACCTGGTGCAGGACCCCGACGAGCTGGTCAACCGGGTGGGGGACCCCGCGCTGGCGGAGGTGGAGCACGCCCTGATGCACGAGCTCTACCGGCAGCTCCGCGACCGGGGCGACAACTTCGCCCACTGGATGACGCCGATGTACGACGTGGGGGAGGCCGACTACGACTCGACCATGAGCTCCTTCGAGAACGGTAGGCACGCCGCTGGGTCCGACGCCGGACCCTGAGCACGCGGGCGGGGCGATGTGGAGGCTCGCCCCGCCCCGCACCACCGCACCGATCAGCCGCAGGGCGTCCTCGCCGGGTTCCTCGCGGTCGACCGTGCCGTCACCGTCAGCGAGCGGTCCCGCCGCCGGGGGCGTGGTGCGCGTGCAGGAGCGCGGGCACCACCACGTCGTCGACGACGTGGGCGAGGAAGACCTCGTCGAAGGGCAGCCCGCGCAGCAGCCGCGCAAGCAGCATCGAGGACGCCACCTCGTCCACGATCGCGGTGTCGGCGCCCTCGGCGAGCTCGCCGCGGTCGACGGCGCGGAGCAGCACCTCGGGGGCGAGGTGACCCGTGCTGGGGTAGCGCAGGTCCAGCTCGGCGGCCAGCGCGGCGTCGGAGGACTTGGCCTGCATCAGCCCGATGGTCAGCCTCCCGTCGAACCCCTCCAGCGTCTCGGCCACGCCGCGGCAGTGCGCCAGCAGGTCCTCGCGCAGGGACGCGGTCGGCTCCGGGGCGGCCACCCGCCCGACGTAGGCGTCCATCGCGGCGAGCACGAGCTCCCGCTTGCCGCTCCAGCGGCGGTAGACGCTGGACTTGGCGGTCCCGGAGCGCTCGGCGACGGCCTCGATGGAGAAGCCCTCGTAGCCCCGTTCGGCCAGCAGCTCCCGGGTCGCGGCGAGGATCGCCTCGTCACGTCGGGGGTCGCGCGGTCGGCCGGTCAGCACGGGAGGAGACGCTACCGGCTCGCTCACATCTCGATGACGGCCCGGTAGCGGGCGGTGCCCTCGCGGACGCTCCGCAGCGCGCGGTCGGCGTCGCCGGCGGAGTGGATCTCGACGACCGGTCGCACCCCGTGCCGCGCGGCGAAGTCGAGCATCGCCCGGTTGTCCTCGATGCTCCCGGGGACTCCTCCGGCCACGACCTTGGCCTGCGGCAGCAGGCTCATCGGGGACACGCTGATCGCCGCGGCCGGCAGGCCCACGATGCTCAGCGTCCCGCCCGGCCTCAGCGCGTCGACGTACTGGTCCCACGGCAGGTCGGCCGACACCGTGGACAGGATCAGGTCGAACGTCCCCCGGACCCACCCGAGGGCGCCCTCGTCCCGGCTGTTCAGGAAGGCCGAGGCGCCCAGCGCGAGCGCGGCCTCCTCCTTGCCCGCCGACCCCGAGACGGCCGTGACGTGGCAGCCCCACCGCGACATGAACTGGATCGCGAGGTGCCCCAGCCCGCCGATGCCCACCACGGCGACCCGGTCGACCGGGCGCACGCCGTGACGCAGCAGCGGGGCGAACACCGTCGACCCCGCGCACAGCAGCGGCGCCGCCTCGGCGGAGGTGATCTCGTCGGGGATGCGGTAGACGTGCTGCCAGCTGCTGGCCCGGACGTGGCTGGCGAACCCGCCCCGGTCACCCCGCATCACGGTGTCGTCCCTGCTCGCGCACAGCTGGGTCCTCCCCGAACGGCACCAGACGCACCGCATGCACGACCCGGCGATCGGCCCGACCCCCACCCGGTCGCCGAGCCGGAGCTGGGACGAGTCGACCGCGCTGCCCAGGCCGACCACCACGCCGACGGACTCGTGCCCGGCGACCACGGGGTAGCGGCTGATGCCGTACTCGTCGTCGATCATCCCGATGTCGGAGTGGCAGACCCCCGCGTGGGTGACCTGCACGTCCACCTCGTCCGGGCCCAGCGGTCCCGACTCGTAGTGGTGGGGGCGGAACCCGGCCCCGGGTCGGTCCACAGCCATCGCCTCGATCTGCCTCATGCCGCCGTCCTCGCTCTCGTCCTCGGGTCCGCGGCGGAGTGCCGCGGGCTTACGAAACGCTACGGTACCGTATCGAAAGGAGGAGGTGGGCCCGGGTCGCCCTGGCGGGGGTGGCTGCCGGGTCCGTCCGCCCGCGATTTCCGTGGGTAGGCCGACGACCGCCGGACGCGCCCCGGCCGACGTCGGATCGGTCAGCCGACCAGCGCGGCGCCCTCGGCCAGGGTGCGCAGCTTGGCCCAGACGATGTCGGGGTCCACCGCGCCGAAGCCGGCGAAGGTGGAGAAGCCGCAGTCGGTGCCCGCGATCACCCGGTCCACCCCGACCAGGTCGGTGAACTCGCGGATCCGTCGCGCCACCACCCGCGGGTGCTCGATGAAGTTGGTGGTGGTGTCCAGGCAGCCCGGGATCAGCACCTTGTCCTCGGGCAGCTGCCCGGCCAGCTCGGCGAAGGCCTCGACGTCGTGCTGGTGCCGCGGGTTGGCGGTCTCGAACAGGAGACCGGCCGGCTTGGCCCGCAGCAGCGTCGGCAGGATCGTGGCCATCTCGACGTCGCGGTGGTGCGGCCCCTCGTAGTTGCCCCAGCACACGTGCATCCGCACCTGCTCGGCCGGGACGTGGCGCAGGGCGTGGTTCAGCACCTCGACGTGGCGCCCGATCCGCCGCAGGTACTCCTCCTCGGGACGGTCCTTGTACATCATGTGCCGGCCCAGCCCCAGGTCCGGGCTGTCCAGCTGGAGCGCCAGCCCGGCCGCCACGACCGCCTCGTACTCCGGCCGCATGGCCTCGGCCAGCGCCTCCAGGTAGGCGTCGTCGTCGGGGTAGAAGTCGTTGGGCTGGAACAGCGCGATCACCCCCGGCGAGGCGGCGTTCATGAAGCCGCCGGAGACCTGGTGCCGGGTGCGGGCGGCCTCGAAGCGTCGCAGGTCGTGGTGCAGCGGGGCCAGGGTCACGGGGGCGACGGCGGCGACGCAGCGGGGCCGGCGGTAGCTGGGGGTGCCCCCGCCGGAGGCCTGCCGCTGCAGGAACCCGGGGTAGTCCTCCAGGTCCGCCGGTGCGCGTCGCGGGCTGTCGCCGTCGAAGCCGGAGATCCGGTCCTTGATGTAGGTGGCGTAGCTGATCTTGGCCATCTCCCCGTCCGAGACCAGGTCGATCCCGGCCTCCACCTGCTGGGCGACGGAGGTGTCCACGGCCGCGCCCAGCACGGCGTCGAAGCGGTCCGGGTCGACCGGCTCCCCGGCCTCGGCGGCGAGCAGCAGCTCGGTCACCTCGGCGTTGCGGGGCAGTGAACCGACGTGGGTGGTGAGGATCGGCGGCATCGGGGCTCCTGGGTGGTCACCGGTCACCCGGTGGGACGGCGCTGGCGGCCGAGGCTAGCGCAGGCCCGCCCCGCTCAGCCGAGGGCGATGACGGTGACCGACAGCGCCAGCACGAACGTCAGCAGCGACACCACCGTCACGAAGAGCGCGAACGCCGGTGAGCGCCGGGGACGCGGCGCGGGGGGCGTCGGCACGGTGGGTGTGGTCAGCGTCGGCGGGGTGGACTGCCGGTAGGCCGGACCCGGCGCCGGCTGACGCGGCGGGATCGAGGTCGGGGTGTAGAGCGGGACGGCTCCCGGCCGCTGCGGCTGCGGCGGGGCCGAGCCGGGTGAGGGCACCGACCAGCCGGGTCCGCTGGGACGCAGCACGGTGGCGTCGTCGGGTGCGGGCTGCGGTGGGGCCAGCCGGACCCCACCCATCCGGGCCACGATGCCGTCCAGCTCGTCGGCCAGCACCGCCGCGGTCGGCGGGCGGCGTCCGGGGACGGGGGACAGGGCGGCGGCCAGCAGGTGGTCCAGCTCCGGGGGTGCCCCGATCGAGGCGGCCACCGGCGGCGGGGCGGCGTGCGGGTCGCGGGAGAGCAGGTCGGCCAGCGTCCGCACGGGGTAGGGCGGCTCGCCGGTGATCAGGGTGAAGCAGACCGAGGCCAGCGAGTAGACGTCCGCGCGCCGGTCCAGGATGCCGTGACCGGTGGCCTGCTCCAGGGCCATGTGGGCCGGGGTGCCCGCGGTCATGGTGGAGCCCTTATCGACCACCATCTCCTTGGCCACGCCCAGGTCGGCCAGGACCACGTGGCCACCGGCCAGCGGGTCCCCGTCCAGCAGCAGGTTGCCCGGGGTGACGTCGCGGTGGATCACGTCGTGCTCGTGCAGGACGTGCAGGCAGCGGGCGGCCTCGGAGCTGAGGTGCAGCGCCAGGGTGGGGCCGACCCGCCGGCGCCGCAGGTCCTCCAGGGAGCCGCCGGTGGCCAGGTCCATCACGAAGTAGGGGCGGCCGTCGGGCAGCGTCCCGATGTCGTAGACCCGGACGATCCTGTGGTCACGGATCCGGCGCATCAGCCGGGCCTCGGCCAGGAAGCGGCCGCGGACGTCGTCGTTGGCCGACCAGTTGTCGGCCAGCACCTTGACGGCCACGTCGACGTCCAGCTCCTCGTCGCGGCCCTGCCAGACGGTGGCGAAGGAGCCCGCGCCGAGGCGTCGGGTCAGCCCGTAGCGCCCGATCCGCTCCACGTCCGCCCCCTCCCGCCCGCCGGCCGGCGGGCCGGCCCTCCAGGTCCGGCGCCCATCATGGCAGGCGGGCCGGGCTCAGGACCGCTCGCGGCCGGTGTGCTGGACCAGCGGCTGGGTGCGCAGCGCGATCTCCGAGCTCAGCCCGATCACGGTGGAGGTGCGCCGGATGCCGGGGTCGGCCACCAGCACGTTGATGACGTCCTGCAGGTCGGCGTTGCTGCGGGCCACCACCCGGCACCACAGGTCCCCGTTGCCGGTGACCGTCCAGCACTCCAGCACCTGCGGGATCCGCGCCAGGTGCTCGGTGATGCGGTCCCGCAGCGCCTGGTCGATCTCCAGGCTGATGAAGGCCGTCACCGAGAAGCCGAGCGCCTGCGGGTCGACCTCCGGGCCCCAGCCGCTGATCACCCCGCGCGAGGTGAGCCGGTCCAGCCGGGCCTGGACGGTGCCGCGGGCCACCTTGAGCTGCCGGCTGGCCTCCAGCACGCCGAGCCGCGGGTGCCGGGCGAACAGGGCGAGCAGCCGGCGGTCCAGGTCGTCCAGGACGGTGTGCTCGGCGGGGGAGCGTCGTCGGGTGGTCACGTTGCCTCCACGGTGAGGACGGTCGGTCGACGGTGGTGGACAGCTTGCCCACCATCTCCGCTGACTGTTGCACAAGATGACGAGGCGCACTGCACTGGCAGCATGACCGACACCGCGCAGCCCACCGACGTGCTCACCGAGTCCCTCACCGCCGACGAGAGGCTGGCCGACCTCAGCGCGGACCAGCTGCGCCAGCTGGTGGGGCTGGTCGACTACGACGCCGCCGGCGACGTCTTCCCGGTGACGGGCTGGGACGCGGTGCACTGGGTGGTCGGCAACGCCACCCAGACCGCCAAGCACTACCAGGCGGCCTTCGGGATGCGGCTGGAGGCCTACGCCGGCCCGGAGACGGGGCAGCGCGAGCACGTCAGCTACGTGCTGCGCAGCGGCTCCTGCCGGTTCGTCGTCTCCGGCGGGGTGGCCCCGACCAGCCCGCTGCTGGAGCACCACCGCCGCCACGGCGACGGCGTCTCCGACATCAGCCTGGAGGTGCCCGACGTCGACGCCTGCATCCGCCACGCCCGTTCGGTGGGTGCGGTGGTGCTGACCGAGCCGCACGACCTCGGCGACGAGCACGGCACCGTCCGCACCGCGACCATCGCCGCCTACGGCGACACCGTGCACACCCTGGTGGACCGCAGCCGCTACACCGGTCCCTACCTGCCGGGCTACGTGGCCCGCACCTCCACCTACCGGCCCCGGGAGGGTTCCCCGAGGCGGATCTTCCAGGCGCTGGACCACGTGGTCGGCAACGTCGAGCTGGGCCAGATGGACCAGTGGGTGCGCTTCTACAACGAGGTGATGGGCTTCACCAACATGGCCGAGTTCATCGGAGACGACATCGCCACCGACTACTCCGCGCTGATGAGCAAGGTGGTGGCCAACGGCAACCACCGGGTCAAGTTCCCGCTGAACGAGCCGGCGGTGGCGAGTCGGAGGTCCCAGATCGACGAGTTCCTGGAGTTCTACGACGGCCCCGGCGCCCAGCACCTGGCCCTGGCCACGAACGACATCCTCACCGCCGTGGACCAGATGCGCGCCGAGGGCGTGGAGTTCCTGGACACCCCCGGGACCTACTACACCGACCCCAGGCTGCGGGCCCGGATCGGCAACGTCCGGGTGCCGATCGAGGAGCTGCAGTCCCGCGGCATCCTGGTCGACCGCGACGAGGACGGCTACCTGCTGCAGATCTTCACCAAGCCGCTGGGCGACCGTCCCACCGTCTTCTTCGAGCTGATCGAGCGGCACGGCTCGCTCGGATTCGGCAAGGGCAACTTCAAGGCTCTCTTCGAGGCGATCGAGCGCGAGCAGGAGCGCCGCGGGAACCTCTGAGCTCCTTCCGGGCTCCTCCGACGCCTGTCGGACCCGCTGCCGCCGTCGTCTCGCCCCTCATCCAGAATTGGATCCGAACGCAGGGTTCGGACGAAGGGGAAGAAGGATGCTGAGCGACCTCGGTCAGGTGTTCCAGCGCGAGCTCGGCCGTGAGCCCGGCTCGTCGAACGGCGGGGTGACGCCGACCGAGCTCACCCGGGCGGCGGTCCGCAGCCTCGGCTGCGCCTCCGGTGCCGGGGTGACGCTGTTCGGCGCGCAGCTGCCGGTGCCGCTGGGAGCCAGCAGCGACGAGGTGATGCGCGCGGAGCTGATCCAGGCCACCCTGGGGGACGGGCCCTGTCTGGACGCCGCCCGCCGCGGCAGTCCCGTGCTCGTGGACCAGGCCGGGTTGTCGCGGGACTGGCCCGTCTACCACGAGCAGCTCGTGGCGCAGACGTCGCTGCGGGCCGTGGTGGTCCTCCCGCTGGGGGGCGAGGAGGGCATCTTCGCGGCGCTCAGCATCTACACCCGACGGTCCAGCTTCACCGACCTGCCACCCCTGGAGGTGGTCAACGAGGGGATCGGCGCGCAGGTCGGGGAGGCCCTGCTGAGCGCGCCCGCCGGGCCCGAGGAGGTCGAGCGTTCCGAGGCGCTGACCGGTGACGGCGAGCGCCACCGGACCAGGGTCGAGGTCTGGCGGGCCGTAGCCGGCCTGATGGCCGCCACCGACCTGTCCAGCGACGACGCCCTCGCCGTGCTGCGCGGGTACGCGCTCACCCACGACCTCAGCATCGACCGGCTCGGCCAGCAGCTGATCTCCCGGGAGGTCACCACGTCGGACGTCCTGGACTGCTGAGGGCCCGGTCCGTCAGGGGTCACCGCGTTCCCCGACGACCTCCTCGGCGAAGGCGATCAGCGCCGTCGCCACGGCCTCCGGCTCGGACAGCGCGAGGTAGTGACCGCCGTCGACCTCGACCGCCTCGGTGCCCAGTCGGTCGCGGATCTGCCGTCTCATGAAGGGGGCGGGGAAGAACTGGTCGTCCTTGCCCAGGATCCCCCTGGTGGGGACCGCGGGGTGGTGGTCGGCCGGCCACGGGCTGGAGAACCAGGCACCCGTCTGGCCCCGCTCGTGCGAGCGGGCCTCGGCGGCCAGCGACTCGGGAACCCCGTTGAAGAACGAGACCGCCGGGTCGTCGTCGATCGTCTCCCGGTCGTGGCCCGTGTTCGCCCACCACTCGCCGAAGGTCTCACCGGGCACCGGGATCATGGCGGCCAGGTACACCAGCCCCTCGGCGCGCAGGGCCTCGCAGGCCAACGGGGCGGTGAACCCGCCGAGGGAGTGACCCACGACGATGACGTGCTCCCGGTCGCCGACCGCGTCCACCACCGTCTGCACGTAGTCGTCGAGGGTGCTGGTCGCGTCCTCGGTCGGCAGGTCCACGGCCACCGCAGCGTGCCCGGCCCGCTCGAGCAGGGGGATCACGCGGTGCCAGTCCCAGGAGGTCGATCCGCCGCCGTGGATCAGTGCGAAGGTCGCCATGGTCACCCCTCCCCGCCGCGCCAGGCGCCCGCGGCGACGTCGGCATCCTCGTGGAGCTGCCCGGTTCTCGTCATACCCGTCAGACCCACCCCAGGACCCCAGCTCATCGCCCCGCCCCGTCCTCCCGCTCCCGCCCGCTCCCCGCACCCCAGGTCGGTCAGGGGGACGACTCGCCCCGACATGTCGCCTCTTGGGCGTCGACGCGACCACAGCGGGCCACTCGCCGTCATCGGCGTCCAGGATCGAGCTCGGTCGGCCCAGGGCGTCCGGGTGGCGACTGCGCCCTCTTGCGTCGTCTGGAGATGTCTCGAGGCGACGTCTCGGGGCCACTCGCCGCTATCGGTGTTCTGGGTCACGTTCCGCCGGCCCTAGCGCGAGTGGCGACTGGCGGCTATGTGTCGCCTGGAGGGGTCTCGAGCCGGCGACTTGGGGCCACTCGCCGCTATCGGCGTCCAGGGTCGAGCTCGGTCGGCCCGGGGGCGTCGGGTGGCGACTGGCCCTCTTGCGTCGTCTGGGGACGTCTTGGGGCGACGTCTCGGGGCCACTCGCCTCCATCGGCATCCCGGATGGCGTTTCGCCGGCCCGGGGCGTCGGCCCCGTGGCGACTGGCTGCAGGTGTCTGGCCTGAGGACGTCTCGAGGCGACGACTCGGGGTCACTCGCCGCGTCGGCGGTCTGGATTGCGGCCGCTGGCCGAGGGCGTCTGGGTGGCGACTGGCCGTCATGTGTTGCCTGGGGACGTCTTGGGGCGACGACTCGAGGCCACTCGCCGCCATCGGCGATCTGGATCGGTGGATAAGTCGAGGTGGCGAGTGGGTGGGTGTGGATGAGAGGGCGAGTCGGGCGTCGGGTCGCGATGGTGGGGACGTGCCGACGACACCATCACCCCTGCCCGACCGACTTCGAGGGCGCTCGTTCACGGTCGCGGACGGCCTCCAAGAGGGGTTGTCCAGTAACCGGCTCCGACGCAGCGACCTGGTGGCGCCGTTTCGTGGGGTGCGGGCGTCGGCCGATGTCGAGCTCGACGACGTCGACCGGCTGCGGGCTTTCGCGCTCACCATGTCGCCGGAGGCCTTCTTCACCGGGGCGAGCGCCGCGCGGCTGTACCGGTTGTGGCTGCCGCGCCGGCTCGAGCGGGACCCGAGCATCCACGTCGCGTGGCTGACGGGCGGCGGTGGTCGACGACGGGGCCGGGACGTCGTGGGCAGTCAGGTGGCTCCGGGGGTGGTGCGCGTCATCCGCCACCTGGACGTCCGGGTGGTCACCCCGGCGGACGCCTGGGCCGAGCTCGCCGGCGTCCTCACCGTCCCCGAGCTCGTCGTCCTGGGTGACCAGCTCGTGCGCCGGGAGCGGCCGCTCGCCACCCCTGACCAGCTGGCCGCAGCCCTGGCGCGTCGTCCCCTGCGCCGGGGTTCGCAGAGGCTGCGGCTCGCGCTGGACCAGGTGGTGCCCGGGACGGACTCGGTCAAGGAGACCGAGCTGCGCCTGCTGCTGATCGGCGCGGGGTTCCCGATGCCCACCGTGAACCACGTCCTGCTCGACCGGGAAGGGGAGTTCCTCGCCCGGCTCGACCTGGCCTGGGAGGAGTACCGGGTGGGTGCGGAGTACGACGGCGGCCAGCACCGCACCGACGACGTCCAGTTCCGCCGCGACATCGACCGGCTGGACCGGGTCGCCGACCACCACTGGCGGGTGCTCCGCGCGGGACAGCACCACCTCTCGGCCCCGGCTGATTTCCTCGACCGTCTCGACCGAGCCCTGCGCGAGCGGGGCTGGCCAGGCCCCGCCACCCACCGCACCCGCCGTCCCGCCCCCCGCACCTGACCTCCCGCGCCACGTCGCCTACAGTTCCCGCGACCTGCTCCAGCCACACCCACCGAGACGGCGACTCGCCCCCTTTCGTCGCCTCGAGTCCGGAGATGACGACACCGAGAGGCGACTCGCCACCCCTCCCCGAACCCACCCGGGCAGGACCCTCCCGATTCCCCGAAGGGTTATGTGGTGGCGAGTCGCCTGTTGGTGTCGGCTTCAGACCGGCGGGGACGACACCTATGGGCGACTCGCCACCTTGCGGCGGACGTCCGGCCTCAGCCCCGCGGCTGACGACGAAGGGACGACATCCAGGGGCCGGCTCGCCGCCTGCGCCCGCACGTCCAGGCAGCGAGGCCCTCCCGGTCCGCACGTCGATCCGGACCGCGGAGAGTCACGACCCCTCGCCCGAGCTGCCCGAGCTGGACCCTCCCACGGCCCAAAAGGACGCACCGGGGAGGCGAGTCGCCTGGTGGTGTCGGGTCGCCGCCGGAGGTGACGACATCTCGAGACGACTCGCCGCCCGCCGCCCGGACGTCCAAGCAGGGCCCCTTCTCCGTCCGGACGCCGGTTCGGGGCGGCGACTCGCCTGGTGGTGTCGGGTCGACGCCGGAGCTGACGACCTCTCGGGGCGAGTCGCCACGGCGGCAAGCAAGGGGCGAAGGACGGGCGACGCCCGCCCACACTCTGGACTGAGGCAGACCTACGTCACCGCCGTCCCGCACACTGACGCGGTGACCGGAGCCCAGCCTGCCCGCGGTGCCCTGACCGTGCGGCACCACGTGGACCTGCTGCGTACCAGCAGCGCGCTCTGTCTGGCGTCGGCCTGAGCGTCGGGAACATCCTCCCCGCTCCCGCTGTTCCTCCCGCCAAGCCCGTGAACGCCCGCACCACGCTGCGCACCGCAGCCGACGAGAGGTCGACGTGACCGACACGCAGCCCGCCCGCACGCCCCGCAAGCCCGCGCGTGCCCAGAAGGCCACCGGGGCCTGGGCCGACGGCGACCGCACCCCGCTCAACCCCAACGAGGTCTTCAAGCAGGCCGACGACGGGCTGAACGTCCGGCAGCGGATCGAGGAGGTCTACGCCAAGGACGGCTTCGACTCCATCCCCGGTGACGACCTCCGTGGCCGGATGCGCTGGTGGGGTCTCTACACCCAGCGCAAGCCCGGGATCGACGGCGGGAAGACCGCCACCCTGGCCCCGGAGGAGCTGGACGACCGCTACTTCATGCTGCGGGTCCGCTCCGACGGCGGCGCGCTGAGCCTGGAGCAGCTGCGCGCCATCGCCTCGGTCAGCAACGACTTCGCCCGCGGCACGGCCGACATCTCCGACCGTCAGAACATCCAGCTGCACTGGGTCGAGGTCGAGGCGATGCCGGAGATCTGGCGCCGCCTGGAAGCCGTCGGGCTCAGCTCCACCGAGGCCTGCGGTGACACCCCCCGCGTCATCCTCGGCTCCCCGGTGGCCGGCATCGCCGCCGACGAGGTGATCGACGGCACGCCCGCCATCGAGGCCATCCTCGAGCGCTACATCGGTGACCCGCAGTTCTCGAACCTGCCGCGCAAGTTCAAGACCGCCATCTCCGGCCTGCCCGACATCGGTCACGAGATCAACGACGTCTCCTTCGTCGGCGTGGTCCACCCCGAGCACGGACCCGGTTTCGACCTCTGGGTCGGGGGCGGGCTGTCCACCAACCCGATGCTGGGGCAGCGGCTCGGCGCCTGGGTCTCGCTGGAGGACGTCCCCGAGGTCTGGGCCGGCGTGATCGGTATCTTCCGCGACCACGGCTACCGCCGTCTCCGCAACCGGGCACGGCTGAAGTTCCTGATGGCGGACTGGGGCCCGGAGAAGTTCCGCCAGGTGCTCCAGGACGACTACCTCGGACGCGCCCTCCCCGACGGCCCGCCGGTGGTCCTGGGCGGGCGTCGCTACGACCACGTCGGGATCCACCGCCAGAAGGACGGGCTCAGCTGGATCGGCACCGCCCTGGTCGGTGGCCGGGTCAGCGGCGACATCCTGCACGCGGTCGCCGACCTCGCCGAGACCCACGCCAGCGGACGGGTCCGGCTCACCCCGCACCAGAAGCTGCTGGTGCTGGACGTCCCCGACGAGCACGTCGAGACGGTGGTCGCCGGGCTGGAGGCCCTCGGGCTGCAGCCCCGGCCGAGCGAGTTCCGTCGCGGCGTGATGGCCTGCACCGGTCTCGAGTACTGCAAGCTGGCCATCGTCGAGACCAAGGCCCGCGCCGCCCAGGTGGTGGCCGAGCTGGAGGAGCGGCTGCCCACCTTCGACGCCCCGCTGACCATGCACGTCAACGGCTGCCCGAACTCCTGCGCCCGCACCCAGATCGCCGACATCGGCCTCAAGGGCATGGTCGTCACGAACGAGGCGGGGGAGTCCGTCGAGGGCTTCCAGGTCCACCTCGGTGGCTCCCTGGGCGCCGAGGCCGGGCTCAGCCGGAAGACCCGCGGGCTCAAGATCACCGCCGACGAGCTGACCGACTACGTGGAGCGGGTGGCCACCCGCTACACCGAGCAGCGCGTCGCCACCCCCGCCGGGTCCCCGGAGTCCTTCGCCTCCTGGGCCCGCCGGGTCGACGAGGACGAGCTGCGATGAGCACGACCGGGACGCCCGTAGGGCGCAGCCCGGTCTTCCACTGCCCGTACTGCGGGGAGGAGGACCTCCGCCCCAGCGAGGAACACAGCACCGGTTACCGCTGTTCCGCCTGTGCACGCGTCTTCAGCGTGACCCTGCACGGGATCGACCGGCACCCGCGTCCTCCCGGACCGGGGCCTGAGAGAGGAGAGTCGTGATGAGCGCACCGACCACGACCACGAGCACCGCCTGGGACGTCCCACGGCTGCGCGAGGCCGCCCGCGACGGCGCCGCGCTGGTGGCCGCCCACGGCGAGGGGACCGACTACCTGTCCAAGGTGGAGCTGTCCGAGGCGGTGCTGCGCTGGGCTCACAACACCTTCGGCGACGGCCTCACCACCGCCTCCTCGATGGGGGACGAGGCCCTGGTCGACCTCGTCGGCCGCACCATCGGCGAGGCCGACGTCTTCTTCATCGACACCGGCTACCACTTCCCCGAGACGCTGGCCACCCGCGACCACTACGCCACCAGCACCCCCGTCAGCATCCGCACCATCGCGCCGCTGCAGAGCCTCGCCGAGCGGGAGGCCGCGCTGCAGGACTGGAGCCCGGAGCGCTGCTGCGGGAACCGCAAGGTCGAGCAGCTGAACCAGGCCGTGGCCGGACGCACCGCTTGGATCACCGGGATGCGGCGCGTCGACGCCCCCACCCGCACCGACATCGAGGTGGTGTCCTTCGACGAGAAGCGACAGATGGTGAAGATCAACCCGCTGGCGGCCTGGGACGACGAGGACCTGGAGACCTACGTCTTCCACTACGACGTCCACCTCAACCCGCTGCGGCAGCAGGGCTACGCCTCGATCGGCTGCGCCCCGTGCACCCGGCCGGTCGCCCCCGGCGAGGACGCCCGCGCCGGCCGCTGGGCCGGGCAGGCCAAGACCGAGTGCGGTCTGCACACGTGACCGTCCACGCACCCGACCCGACCACGAGGCAGGAACCGTGACCACCACCGAGACCCCGGCCAGCGCCGCCGAGCACCGCCTGGACCACCTCGACGACCTCGAGTCCGAGTCCATCCACATCTTCCGCGAGGTCGCCGGGGAGTTCGAGCGCCCCGTGCTGCTCTTCTCCGGGGGCAAGGACTCGGTGGTGATGCTGCACCTGGCGGTGAAGGCCTTCGCCCCGGCCGCGGTGCCGTTCGCGCTGCTGCACGTCGACACCGGCCACAACTTCGACGAGGTGCTGCGCTACCGCGACGAGACGGTGGAGCGGCTCGGCCTGCGGCTGGTGGTGGCCAGCGTGCAGGACTACATCGACGACGGCCGCCTCGCCGAGCGCCCCGACGGCACCCGCAACCCGCTGCAGACCAAGCCGCTGCTGGACGCGATCACCGCCGGCAAGTTCGACGCCGTCTTCGGTGGCGGGCGCCGTGACGAGGAGAAGGCCCGGGCCAAGGAGCGCGTGTTCAGCCTCCGCGACGCGTTCGGCGCCTGGGACCCCCGCCGCCAGCGCCCCGAGCTGTGGGAGCTGTACAACGGCCGGCACGCCCCCGGCGAGCACGTCCGGGTGTTCCCGCTCTCGAACTGGACCGAGCTCGACGTCTGGCGCTACATCGCGCGGGAGCGGATCGCGCTGCCCAGCCTCTACTACGCCCACCAGCGCGAGGTGTTCCAGCGCGACGGCATGTGGCTGACGCCGGGGGAGTGGGGCGGCCCCCGCGCCGACGAGACCACCGAGACCCGGCTGGTGCGCTACCGCACCGTGGGCGACATGTCCTGCACCGGGGCGGTCGACTCCGACGCCGCCACCGTGGACGCCGTGATCCTCGAGGTCGCCGGCTCCCGGCTCACCGAGCGCGGCGCGACCCGGGCCGACGACCGGATGAGCGAGGCCGCCATGGAGGACCGCAAGAAGGAAGGCTACTTCTGATGACCACGCGCACCACCGACGCCGAGGTCCTCGGCCCCGACCAGCACGCCAGCTCCGCGGACCTGTCCGCGCTGAGCGAGGGCGACGCCCGGCTGGTCGACCCCGAGGCGAACCGCGACCTGCTCCGGCTGGCCACGGCCGGCAGCGTGGACGACGGGAAGTCCACCCTGGTGGGACGCCTGCTCTACGACACCAAGTCGGTGCTGGCCGACCAGCTGGCCGCGGTCGAGCGGGTCAGCCGGGAGCGCGGTCTGCAGCACCCGGACCTGGCGCTGCTCACCGACGGGCTGCGGGCCGAGCGCGAGCAGGGCATCACCATCGACGTCGCCTACCGCTACTTCTCCACCCCGGGCCGCTCCTACATCCTGGCCGACACCCCCGGCCACGTGCAGTACACCCGCAACATGGTGACCGGCGCCTCCACCGCCGAGCTGGCGCTGATCCTGGTCGACGCCCGCCACGGCGTGCTGGAGCAGACCCGCCGCCACCTCGCCGTCACCGGCCTGCTGGGGCTGCGCCACGTCGCCCTGGTGGTCAACAAGATGGACCTGGTCGACTTCGACCAGCAGGTCTTCGACGCCATCGTGGCCGACTTCACCGCGATGGCCGGCCACGTCGGCATCAGCGCCGTCACCGCGGTGCCGATCTCGGCGCTGATGGGCGACAACGTGGTGACCCGCTCGGTCCACACGCCCTGGTACGACGGGCCGACGCTGCTGCAGCACCTGGAGACCGTCGACGTCACCGTCGACCCCTCGGACGAGGCGTTCCGGATGCCGGTGCAGTACGTCATCCGCCCGCAGACCCCCGAGCACCCGGACTACCGCGGCTACGCCGGCCGGATCACCAGCGGTGTGGTCTCCGTCGGCGACCGGATCCAGGTCCAGCCCGAGGGCTTCAGCAGCACCGTCGTCGGCATCGACCGCGTCGGGCGTCCCGGCGAGCCCACCGAGCACCAGCGCGCGCACGCCCCCCAGTCGGTGGTGCTCCGGCTCGCCGACGACCTCGACATCGCCCGCGGGGACCTGCTGGCCACCGCCGAGCGTCCGGCCACCGAGGTCAAGGACCTCGACGCCACCGTGGCCGTCCTGTCCAGCAAGCCGCTCCGCGTCCGCGACATGGTGCTGGTCCGGGTGGGCACGGCCACGGTGAAGGGCCTGGTCACCGACCTCGTCGACACCCTCGACATGACCACCCTGGAGCGCGGCCCGGCCCCCGCCGAGCTGCCGCTCAACGGCATCGGCGGCATCCGGGTGCGGCTGGCCCGCCCGGTCGCGGTGGACGACTACGCCGCCGCCCGCCGGACCGGCTCGTTCCTGCTCGTCGACCCGGTGGACGGGTCCACCCTGGCCGCCGGCCTGATCACCCTGACCGGCGACCTCGTGGACGCCGACTCGTGGCTGATCTGAGCTGATCGCCGTGGCCCAGCCCTACCTGCTCGGCGTCCGGCTGGAGGGCCGGCGCGTGCTCGTGGTCGGGGCCGGCACGGTCTCCTCCCGGCGCGTCCCGGACCTGTTGGCCGCCGGCGCGCTGGTCGAGGTGGTGGCCCCTGAGGTGGACGACGCGCTGCAGCGGCTGGCCGACGCCGGCGCGCTGGTCCTGCACCGGCGCCCCTTCGCGCCCGAGGACCTGCTCCGTCCCGCGCCGGCCTGGCTGGTGCTGACGGCCACCGGGACGGTGGACGCCGAGGTGGCCGCCGCCGCGGAGGAGACACGGGTCTGGTGCCTGCGCGCCGACGACGCCGCAGCGTCCCCGCTGCACCGCCCGGCCGTGGCCCGGGGTGCGGATGGGAGTCCCGCGGAGGGGATCGTGGTCGCGGTCAGCGGCGACGCCGACCCGCGCCGCGCCGTGGCCGTCCGCGACGCCGTGCTGGCGGGCCTGGACTCCGGCGTGCTGCCGGTCCGGCGCCGGCGGACCGGGGCCGGCGGACGTCCGGGCAAGGTGTGGCTGGTCGGGGCCGGGCCCGGTGACGCCGGGCTGATCAGCGTCCGCGGCCGGGCCCTGCTGGCCGCCGCCGACGTCGTGGTCACCGACCGGCTCGGCACCGCCGAGCACCTCGCGTCGCTGTCGCCCGAGGTCGAGGTGGTCGACGTCGGCAAGAGCCCCGGCCGCCACGGCACCATCCAGGACCGCATCCACGAGGTGCTGGTCGAGCACGCGCTCGCCGGTCGTCAGGTCGTCCGGCTCAAGGGCGGTGACCCGTTCGTGCTCGGCCGCGGTGGTGAGGAGGTCGAGCACTGCCTGGCCCACGGCGTCGAGGTGGAGGTCGTGCCGGGCATCACGTCGGCGGTCTCCGTGCCCGCCGCGGCCGGCATCCCAGTCACCCACCGCGGGGTCAGCACCTCCTTCGTGGTGGCCTCCGGGCACGCCGGGGCCGCCGGGCTCGGGTCCCTGCTGCAGGTCACCGACGCCACCGTGGTGCTGCTGATGGCGGTCGGGCACCTGGAGGAGATCTGCACCGCCCTGGTGGCCGCCGGACGTCCCCCCGGCACCGCCGCCGCGGTGGTCGAGCGCGGCTGGACGCCGGAGCAGCGCACCACCCACGCCACCCTCGGCGAGCTGGCCGCGGCGGCGTCCGCCCGCGGCGTCACCAACCCCGCGGTGGTGGTGATCGGCGACGTCGCCGCCGTCCCCCTGACCCGGAGGACCGGCACGTCCGGACCCAGCCGCGGCTAGCCTGCCGCCATGGCATTCCTGGACTGGGCGGACCGTCGTGAGGTCGAGAGGCTGCGGAGCCGGGTGAACCAGCTCGAGGCCGTCGTGCAGGAGCTGTGCCGCCGCGCGGAGCTCGACCCCGGCCCGCTGCTCCAGCAGGGCCCGGTCGTCTCCGAGCGCGTGCGCCGGCTCGCGGCCGACGGCAGGCGGATCGAGGCGATCAAGACCTACCGCCAGGAGACCAGCGCCGGGCTGGCGGAGGCCAAGGACGTCGTCGACCGCCTCTAGGATCGCTGGTGTGAATGACATCCCCGTCGGCACGCCCAAGCCCCCGCCCGGACGGCACGCCGCCCCCGGCGGCTGGTACCCCGACCCGGTGGACCCCCGCCGCGAGCGCTGGTGGGACGGCTGGCAGTGGTCGCGCGAGACCCGGGAGGGCTCCGGGCCGCCGCCCGTGCCCCAGGGGGCCCACCCGCAGCAGCACCCGGCGCCGCAGCCGGTCGGGCGCGGTGCTCCGGCGCTGACCGCCGACGGGGTCCCGCTGGCCGGCTGGTGGGCCAGGGCGCTGGCCATCACGATCGACGGCGTGCTGCTGACGGTCATCACCGGTCTGCTCTCGATCCCCTTCCTCGGCCACTTCATGCAGAGCCTGCGCAGCTACTTCGACGTCAGCCTGGACGCCGCCCGCCGTGGCGCGCCCCCGCCGCCGCAGCCCGACCCGGGCACGATGATGACCATCACCGAGTCCCTCGCGGTGTCGGTGATCGCGCTGCTGTGCGGGCTGGCCTGGCACGGCCTGTTCCTGCGACTGCGCGGGGCCACCCCCGGCAAGATGGTGGTGGGGCTGCGGGTCGTCCCGGTGGACCAGGGCCGCCACACCGGCGGCCTGGGCTGGCGACCGGCCCTGCTGAGGGCGCTGGTGTGGGTGCTGCCCGCACTGGGTGCCTGGCTGTTCGTGCTGCGGGTGGTCGACATCGTGCTGCCGCTGACCAACCCCCGCAAGCAGGCGCTGCACGACCTGGTGGCCCGCACCCAGGTGGTGCGCCGGCGGTGAGCGAGGTGCACTCCCGCCTGGTCGACGGCGAGCGGCACTGGTACCGCACCCGACGGCTGTGGGAGCTGGCCGCAGACCTGCCCGTGCACCAGGTGCCGCTGACCGACGTCGCCGAGCTCGACCAGGACTGCTGGTTCGAGTACTCCACCCCCACCATCCGCAAGGTGGCCGAGCACGCCCGCCGGATCCGCGACGTCGATCCCCGCCACCCGATCATCCTGGCCGCCGACGGCACCCTGATGGACGGCGGGCACCGGCTGGCCCGGGCCTGGCTGGAGGGACGCGCGAGCGTCCCCGCGGTGCGTTTCGAGACCGACCCGCTGCCGGACGCGGTGGGGGAGGACCGGCCCGGACCGGTGAGCAGCTAGCTCGCCCCGCCGACCCCGCTCCCGAGCGTGCGGGCGAGCAGGGCACCCACCTCGTGGCGGGTGCGGGTGCCGCCGCGCAGGGTCAGCACGGCCGCGAAGAGCGACGTCCAGAGCACGGTCTCCACCCACTCAGCCGGCAGCCCCGGGTCGATGGTCCCGTCCCGGTGTCCCCGGGCCACCAGAGCCGGGACGCCGTGCGGGTCCTGGCTCGGCTCGTCCTCCCAGGTGTCGGGGTCCACCAGCGCGTTGTCGGCGAAGACCAGCCCGAGGACGTCCTCCTGCTCCAGCAGCGCCACGGCCATCCGGGTCAGCGCCTCCAGACCCGTGCCCTCCTCCGGGCGTGCTGCCCGGATGGCTGCCGTCAGACGTTCGCGGCTGACCTCGTCGACGGCCGCCACCAGCTCCTCGCGCCCGGCGAAGTGCCGGTTCAGGGTGCTGCGGCCGACCCCCGCCCGGGCCGCCACCTCACCGAGGCTGGCCGAGCTGTCCTCGGACCAGCAGGCGACGGCGGCCTCGACGATGGCCCGACGGGTGCGGGTCGCGGCGGGGGAGGCGTCCATGCCCCCACGGTAACCAACCGGATCAATGCTTGCCCGCAATGGGACATCGATGTTTCACTAGGGGTATGTCCGACACACCCGTCCGGATCGGCCCCACCACCAGCGACCTGACCGCCGCCGCGGCCCTCCTCGGGGCGGGCGGCCTGCTGCTGGGGCTGCTGCTGCCCTGGTTGGCGGCCCTGCTGCTCGGTCTGCCCTGGGTGCCCTTCCAGGGCCCGCTCGAGCTGGTGCGCGTGCTCCAGGACACGGTGCCGGTGTGGGTGCTGCCGCTGGTCGGCCTGGTCGGGGGAGGCCTGCTCGGCTGGTTCGGCAGCGCCGACGACCCGGTCGTGACGGTCAGCGCCCGCGAGCTGGTCATCACCCAGGGGTCGCAGCGCCAGCGGTTCGCCCGCAGCCAGGTGGCCGAGGTCGAGGTGCACGAGGGGCACCTGGTGGTCCGGGACGCCGCCGACGTGGAGCTGACCCACGAGAAGGTCAGCGGGGACGTCGGCGCCCTGGGCGAGGCCCTGCGGCGGTTCGACTGGCCGACGCCGACGTCGACCACCTAGCCCCAGGCCACGTCGCTCACGGCGGGCCGTGGACGTCGTCGGCCGGGCGCCGGGCCAGGACCACGGAGGCGTCCAGCTCCTCGTCGCTGCTGCTCCGCGGGTCCAGCCCGGCCCGGCGCAGCACCTCCAGGGCCGGCTGCACCTGGTCCTCGGCGACCTCGCTGAGCAGGTGGCCGCCCGGGCCCAGCCACGACGGCGCGTCCGCGGCGACCCGGCGCAGCACGTCCAGCCCGTCGGTCCCGCCGTCCAGGGTCACGGGTGGGACGTGCTCGCGGGCCTCCCGCGGCATCAGTGCGATCGCGGCGGTGGGCACGTAGGGGACGTTGGCCACCAGCACGTCGACGCGGCCGCGCAGGTCGCCGGGCAGGGCGTCGTACAGGTCGCCGAGGTGGACCTCGCCGATCCCGGCCAGGGTGGTCCGGGCGGAGTGCACGGCCGCGGGGAGGACGTCCGAGGCGTGCAGCACCAGCCCCGGCACCCGCTCGTGCAGCGCCCGGGCGAGCGCGCCGGACCCGCAGCAGAGGTCCACCACCACGTCGCGCGGCCGGGCCAGCCCGGCGGCGACGGCCACCAGGTGCTCGGTGCGGGGCCGGGGCACGAAGACCCCGGGCCCCACCGGGATCCGCAGCCCGGCGAACTCCGCCCACCCGACCACGTGCTCGAGCGGCACGCCCTCGGCACGGGCCTCAGCCATCTGCCGCAGCTGGTAGCGGGTCCGGGCGGACTGCCGGAGCACCTCGACCTCCTCCTCGGCGTAGACGCAGCCGGCCTCACGCAGACGGGTGGCCAGCACGTCGACGAGCACCGGGGGGACCTCGAGCACCTGACCTCCTCAGATCGTGACCAGTCTCCTGCACGGTGTCCGCCCGGGGGTGGGAGGTCCGTCCGGATCCGGCCCGCCTGGTCCCGCGTCGTCGTAGGCTCCGCTCGTGGCGAACTGGGGTCAGCCAGGTGGCGGAGCCGCCCTGCCGCCGCCCGGGGAACGCCCGGGGCCAGGGCAGCCGCCGCCGGAGCCCGGGGCGCCAGCCCAGCAGTGGGCCCCGCCCTCGCAGTGGGGTCCGCCCCAGCAGTGGGCCCCGCCCCAGCACGGGACCCCGACCCGGCCGTGGGGTCCGCCCCAGCCGCCCCCTCGTCCACCCCGCCCGGTCCGGCGCGCGCCCCCGGTGGTCGGGGCCGTGGTGACCGCCCTCGTGCTGGGGCTGCTCAGCGCCGCCGCCATGGTCTACCCCGACCCCTCGCCCGACCACGCCGCGTCGGCGATGGTGCCCGAGGACGGGCACTCGGCCGCTCTGGGCTCCGCCACGGGGGGTCTGATGACCGTCGAGACCGCGCGCCAGCCCGGGGCGCAGGCGCTGCAGTCCGGCCCCGAGGAGTTCCTCGACGTGTTCTCCGTCGACGAGACCGCGGTCGAGCGGAGCTGGGTGCGCGTGACCGAGCACCGACGCGACGGGACCGCGGGATCCGTCACCCACACGCTCCGCTCGCTGGAGGAGTCCGGGCTGCACGAGTGGGTCCGTCGCGACGGGTCGAGCGCCGTGGCCCTGACCCCCTCGGCCCTGGTGCTGCCGGCCGACCTGCGGGCCGGCCAGCGGTGGAGCTCCTCGGGCGTCGTGCACGACGTCCTGCGCGACCGCGCGTCCGTCGGGGACTACGTCCTCGACGCCTCCGCCGCGGCCTCGGGCGTGGGCCCGCACTGCCTCGACGTCAGCTCCAGCTTCCGGGTCGAGGGCTCCGACGCCTACGACACCGTGCTCACCTGGTGCCGCGGTGAGGGCGTGGTCGCCCAGCAGCTGCCCGGGGAGAGCTGGCACCCGCTGGAGGGCACGGTCGCCGAGCACGCCGGTCTGGAGCCGGTGGACACCGTCTCCCCGCCGGTCAGCTGGTCACCCGAGGGGTGGACGGCCCAGCGGCGACCCTTCCTCCGCTTCGACACCCCCTCGCCCCTCGTGGTCCCTCGTGCGCCGGAGCTGCCGACGGACTCGGGTCCGGTGCTGACGCCGACCAGCGGCGGCGACGTCCTGGCTCTCGAGCCCGACGGAGACGGGTTCGGCTGGCGCTGGCTGGCCCACCCCGGTGGCAGCGTCACGACGACCGCGGCGTTCGGGGAGGTGGTGGTGGCGGGGACCACCCGGCGCCAGCTGGTGGCCTACGACCGGGACGGGTTCCGACGGTGGACCCTGGACCTGGACGACGTGGTGGTCCGTGACCTGGTGCGCGCCGACGACCGGACGCTGCTGACCGCCGACCAGTCCGGCACGGTGACGGCGGTCGACATCGCCACGGGCGCGGTCCGCTGGCAGGCGTCGGTGGGTGCCGACCTCAAGGGGTCCCTGTCCCGCTGCGGCGACGTCGCGGTGGTCGCCGACTCCGCGCCGTCGGTGACGGCGTTCGACCTGGGGGACGGGTCCCGCCGCTGGAGCGTCCGCCCGCCCGAGCAGGTGCTGGAGGTGGCCTGCAGCGACGACACCGTCGTGCTGGTCGACTCCGAGTTCGACCGTCACGCGTTGGCGGTCGCCGACGGGTCCACCCGGTGGCGACGACCTGGGCTGGACGGTCCCGAGCAGCTGCAGGTGGTCGACGACCTGGTCGTGCTGCGGACCGACGACGAGGTGGTCGGCCTGTCCGTGGTCGACGGCATGCCGCGCTGGCGGGAGCCCGGGACCAGTGACGGCATCGTGGCCGTGGACGGGTTCGTCACGGTGGCGAAGGACGACGAGCTGGTCGTCCTGGACCAGTCGGGGGTGCCGGTGACCACCGTCCCCGGTCTGCCCGAGGCGCAGGAGAACTACCTCCACGTCGCGACGGGTGCGAGCGGGATGTGGTTCCTCGGCACCGACGGCGTCCCCACCTGGGTGGGTCCCTGATGGGCTGGCTCCGGCGGTTCGTGGTCGAGCTGGTCGGGCTGGTCCTCGTGCAGCCGGTCCGTCGCGGGCGGGTCAGGGCGCAGGGCTGGCCGCGGGGGCTCGGTCCGGTCGTCGGCGTCGCCCTGGGCGGCTACCTGCTCGCCGGCCTCCTGGTCGTCGCGGCCGGACCGCTGCGCCGCCTCGACGACCTGGCCACCTCCACCGAGGGCGACACGCTGCCCGACCTCGCTCTGGCGCCGTTGCTCCTGCTCGTGACCCTGGCGCTCTCGCTGGCCTTCACGTCCGGGCTGCACGCCCACCGCTGGGCCACCACCGCCATCACGGTGCTGGTCGGCGTCCAGCTGGTCCTGGTCGGGGTCCTCAGCTTCCCGACCGCCGGTCCCGGCGTCCTGCTGGTGACCTTGACCGCGCTGACCGGCCTGCTCGTGCTCATCCTGGTCCGGCGCCGACGCTCCTTCGCCTGGTTCGAGTTCGCGCTGGTCACGGGGCTGGTGGTCCTCGGGCTCGTCGTCCCGCTGCTGATGACCCAGGGTGGGCAGCGCCAGCTGGGCTTCGACTCCCGGGTGCTCAGCGTCACCCAGCTGTTCGTCCTCCTGAGCCCCCTGGCCATCCCGGCCCTGATGATCGGCGGGGCGGCCCTGGTGGAGATCGCGGTGGCCGCCGCCGGCTGGGGTCTGCGGCTGGTCCGCGACGACGCCCCCCGTCCGGTCTGGCGCGCGCTGGCGGTCGCGCTGGTCGTGGTGGGGCTGGCCGGGGTGGCCTGGCGGCTGCGGGAGGACCGGTGGGCCCTGCTCACCTCCGCGGTCCCGCTTCTGCTCGCCGTGACGGCCCTGGTGCTGCTCCGCGCGCCGTGGCGCCCGGTGGACGACCAGGTCGCCCCCGACGAGCTCGTCGCCGCCTGGCCCCGGCTGCTGGTCCCGCTCGCCGTGGGGTCCTGCGCCTTGCTGCTGCCCTCCGTCGTCGCGGTCGCCGTCCAGGTGGTCGCCACGGCTGCTGGTCACCCGGGCGGCGGGGCGCTGGACGCGCTGGTGCTCTGGCTGACCTCGAGCCAGTCGGTGGGGCTGCTCAGGCTGCTGATGGTGCTGGTGGCGGTCGCGCTGGCCCTGCGCTGGGCCCGCCGGGGTGAGCACGCCCGGCCGCTGCTGCTGGTCTCCTTCGCGGCGCTGCTGCTGCCCAACGTGATCGGGGTGCTGAGCGGGTCGCGGGTCTCCTTCCCCCGCACCGACGACGCGCTGGCGGCCGACGTCATCGTCCTGGCCGTGCTGCTGCTGGTCGCCTTCGCCGTCGCCCGCCAGCTCACCGCACGACGCCTGACCGCGCTGATGCTGGTGCTCGCGCTGTCCGGCTGCTACGTGTTCCGGCAGGTGCTCGCCGATCCGGTCGGGCTGGTGCTGGGGGCCTCGGCGGTGGCGCTGACCCTGTTCGGGCTGCTCTGGCGGCTGCTCACCGACGCCGGCTGGACCCACTCCGGCAGCGCCGCCTTCCCGCTGCCCACCCGGGTGCTGTTCTTCTGGGCCAACGCCCTGCTCGCGGTGTCGTCGCTGGCGTTCGTGGCGCTGGGCCGGTCCTCCGGCGGGGTCACCGACGTCACGGGGTTCACCGTCTTCGGCGACCACGTGCTCGGCACGCCGCTGTACCTGGCGGCGGTGCTGGGGTGCCTGTGGCAGGTGCTGCACGCCGACCGGGCGCCGGTGCTCCCCACCGAGGACGACTCCGTCGGGGACCACCTGGGACGGACCCGCTACGCGGTGGAGGCGGGCGGGCCCGACGTGCCGGGACCGGCGAGCCCGAACCGCGTGCTGACCCCGGGGGAGTAGAGCACCGAGTCAGGGGCGCGCTCGGTCAGCCCGGGCAGCCCGGCCGCGGCCACCAGCTCGTCGTCGAGCTCCAGCAGCTCGGCCCGGCGCAGCGCCCAGGGCTCGTGCTCGTTGGGCAGCCAGAGGGTCCGCCCGAGGTGGGAGGTGTGCAGCCCCCACCGGGCGGTCAGGAAGGTGGTGGTCGGGTCGTCCACCACCGGCTCGGGGGTCGTCCTCAGCACCAGGCGGGTCCGCGGGTGACCGGGCCCCGGCCAGCGTCGCCGGCTCTCGAACTCCCAGCGGTCCCCGTCGGTGCGGATCGTCATCCGCGCCCAGGTGTAGGGCAGCCCCAGCACCAGCCGCGCGCCGAGCACGAACGCCAGCCGCTCGGCCTCCAGCGAGGCGAACACCACGCCGCGGCGGCCGGAGTCGTCCACCGCGTACAGCCGGACGTTGGTCTCGGCGAAGCTGCCCACCCAGGGCAGCGCGGGGCTCGGGCCGACGCGGGCCCGGGTCAGCCGGAACGGGATGAGCCCCACCCAGGAGGCGCCGTCGACGACGTCGGGACGGGTCCCCGGCGGCAGCAGCGGGGCCACCAGGTCCGGGTCGACCCGCCAGTGCACGAAGAAGAGGTGCTCCCAGCGCTGGGCCAGGAGGGCCCGGCCGGCGAGCGGCGGGGCCTGGGCGCTGATCGGGTGGAGCGGGGACGGCGGCACCCGGCCAGTCTGGCCCGGATCCCCCAACGGGCGCGTGCTACCCCGCCGGAGGGGCGACCGGGGCGGGACCGACGACCACGTCGGAGGCGGCCAGCCGGGTCAGGGTCTCGTCCACGCCGTCGGGGTGCACGGCCGCGGTCAGGTCGACCAGGACGGTGGTGGCGAAGCCGGCCACGACGGCGTCCAGCGCGGTGGCCCGGACGCAGTAGTCGGTGGCGATCCCGCAGACGTCGACCTCGGTGACGCCCCGCTCGGTCAGCCAGGCCGCCAGGGTCTCCCCGTCGGCGCTGCGGCCCTCGAAACCGGAGTAGGCCGCCTCGTACTCGCCCTTGTCGAAGACGGCGTCCAGGGCCACCCCCGCCAGCGCCGGGTGCAGCTCGACCCCGGAGGTCCCCACCACGCAGTGCGGGGGCCAGCTGTCGACGAAGTCCGGCGTGTCGGAGAAGTGGTCGCCGGGGTCGATGTGGTGGTCACGGGTGGCGACCACCGCGTCGTAGCCGTGCGCCCCGCCCAGCAGCACCGCGACGGCCGAGGCCACCGAGCTGCCGCCGGCCACGCCCAGCGCCCCGCCCTCGCAGAAGTCGTTCTGCACGTCCACCACGACCAGTGCTCTCGCCATGGCGCCAGTCTGCTCCTCCCGGGACGCCTGCCGGCGCAGCGGGTCAGTGCTGGAAGGGGTTCGCCTGGGCGTCGCCGTCGGCCTCCAGCCACAGGGTCTCGATGGCCGGCTCCCCGCGCGACATCTTGAGAGCCTCCAGCGGCAGCTCCGAGCGGCTGCGCAGGTGGCGCTCGCGGGCGGCGTCCAGCGGCTCGGCGCCCACCACCTCTCCGCCCCGGACCAGCTCCACCAGCAGCGGGCGGTCGTTCGCGTCGCCCTGGGGCGGGGCACCCACCCCGATCACCTCGGCCTCGGCCACGCCGTCGGCGTCCAGGCGGCGCAGGGCGTGCTTGCGGCCCCCGACCGAGATCTTGTCGGTGCTCTTCTTGGCCACCGGGACCAGCGGTGAGGCCGGGTCGGCGTCGGTGGCCCGGGCCACCAGCTTGTAGACGAAGCCGCTGGTCGGGTGCCCGCTGCCGGTGACCAGCGCGGTGCCGACGCCGTAGCCGTCGACCGGGGCGCTGGCCAGGGCCGCGATGTTCCACTCGTCGAGGTCGGAGGTGACGATGATCCGGGTGCTGGTGGCGCCCAGGGAGTCCAGCAGGGCCCGGACGTTGCGGGCCATCACCGGCAGGTCGCCGGAGTCCAGCCGGACCGCGCCCAGCCGGCCGGAGGTGAGCTCGACCCCGGTGCGGATCGCCTGCTCCACGTCGTAGGTGTCCACCAGCAGGGTGGTCTCCTCGCCGAGGGCGGCCAGCTGCGCGCGGAAGGCGTCGGCCTCGGAGTCGTGCAGCAGGGTGAAGGAGTGCGCCGCGGTGCCTCGGGTGGGGATGTCCCAGCGGCGCCCGGCCTCCAGGTTGGAGGTGGCGGTGAACCCGGCCACCCAGGCGGCGCGGGCGGCCGCCACCGCCGAGCGCTCCTGGGTCCGTCGCGAGCCCATCTCGATGCAGGGACGGCCCTCGGCCACCGCCGTCATCCGCGAGGCCGCGGAGGCGATCGCGCAGTCGTGGTTGTAGATGCTGAGCAGCACGGTCTCCAGCAGCACCGCCTCGGCGAACCCGCCCTCCACCACCACCAGCGGGGAGCCGGGGAAGTAGATCTCGCCCTCCGGGTAGCCCCACACGTCGCCGGAGAACCGGTAGCCCGCCAGCCACTCCGCGGTGGCGTCGTCGACCACGTCCCGGCCGCGGAGGAAGTCGATCGCCTCCTCGTCGAAGCGGAACCGCTCGATCGCGTCCAGGGCCCGGCCCACCCCGGCCACCACGCCGTAGCGGCGACCGTCGGGGAGGCGGCGGGGGAAGAGCTCGAAGACCGAACGGCGGTCGGCGGTGCCCGCGGCGAGGGCGGCACGCACCATGGTCAGCTCGTACTGGTCGGTCAGCAGCGCGGTGGGGAGCACGACGCTCACTGTGGCACGCCGGGCGCGCCCCCCGCACCCGCGCCCGGACGGTTGGACCCTGCGGCACCGTTTGCCAGAATGGGCGGCATGTCGGAACCCGGTGGCGCACCTGCCGCACCAGCGCCCGGGGGAGGGACGGCCGTGGTCGAGCGTCCCGACCTGTCCTCGCTGGCCCAGACCCCCTGGGTGACCATCGTCTGGGACGACCCGGTGAACCTGATGTCCTACGTCGCCCACGTGTTCACCGAGTACTTCAAGTACCCGCGGGAGAAGGCCGAGAAGCTGATGATGATGGTCCACACCGAGGGCAGGGCCGTGGTCTCCAGCGGCAGCCGCGAGGCGATGGAGCGCGACGTCAACGCCATGCACGACTTCGGCCTGTGGGCCACCCTGGACCGGTCGGAGTGAGGCGCTTCGAGCGTCGCCGCAAGCAGGTGGTGGCCTCCTTCGAGCCCGAGGAGGTGCAGCTGCTCGCGTCCCTGACCGAGCAGCTGGTGGAGCTGCTGACCGAGCACGAGCACCCCCCGGGCTCCGAGCCGGCCCCCCAGCCGCCGACGGCCGACGTCGACGACCCCTTCGCGATGTGGGAGCGCGACCTGGCCGAGGAGCCGGACCAGCCCGAGGTCCCCGACGACCCGGTGCTGCAACGGCTCTTCCCCAACGCCTACCCCCACGACCCGCAGGCCTCGGCGGACTTCCGCCGCTACACCGAGCGGGACGCCCGCACCGCCAAGATCGACGCCGCCCGGACGGTGCTGGCCGCGCTGGCCGCCAGCCGCGACGGCCGGGACCCGGTCCGGGTGCCCCTGGCCGAGGCCGACGCCTGGCTGAAGACGCTGACCAACCTCCGGCTCAGCATCGCCACCCGGCTGCAGATCACCGACGCCGAGAGCGGGGAGGAGCTGTCCCAGCTGCCCGACGACGACCCGCGCGCGTTCATGTACGGGGTCTACGAGTGGCTGGCCTTCGCCCAGGAGACGCTGGTCGCCGCCCTCTGACGGGGCGGCTCCGGCGGTAGCGTGCCTCCCGTGAGCCCTACCGACGCGCCGATCGGCGTCTTCGACTCCGGTTTCGGCGGCCTGACCGTGGCGCGGGCGCTGGTGGACCAGCTGCCCTCGGAGGACCTGCTGTACCTCGGCGACACGGCTCGCGCGCCGTACGGGCCGCTGCCGATCGACGTCGTCCGCGAGTACGCGCTGGAGTGCCTGGACCACCTGGCCGAGCAGGGGGTCAAGGCGATGGTGATCGCCTGCAACTCCGCCTCCTCGGCGATGCTGCGCGACGCCCGCCAGCGCTACGACGTGCCGGTGGTCGACGTCATCCTGCCGGCCGCCCGCCGCGCCGCCCGGACCACCCGCAACCGCCGGATCGGGGTCATCTGCACCGAGGCCACCGCCTCCTCCGGCGCCTACGCCGACGCGCTGGGGGTGGCCCCGGTCGAGATCACCACCCAGGCCTGCCCGAGGTTCGTGGAGCTCATCGAGGCCGGTGTCACCAGCGGCCCGGAGCTGCTGGCGGTGGCCGAGGAGTACCTGGCCCCGGTGCGGGCCGCCGGCGTGGACACGCTGGTGCTCGGCTGCACCCACTACCCGCTGCTGACCGGCGTCATCTCCTACCTGCTCGGTCCGGAGGTGACCTTGGTCTCCAGTGCGGACGAGGGCGCCGACCACACCTACGCGACGCTGCTGGGCGCCGGGCTGCTCCGCGCCGAGCCCGGACGCCTGGGCCGGCACGAGTTCATCACCACCGGGGCCCCGGACGCCTTCGCCGGGATCGGCCGCCGGCTCGTCGGGGAGTGGGTGGGGCATGTCCGCCAGTTCAGCTGATCGCGTCGTCGAGGGTCTGGAGCTGACCGTGGTCGGCTGCACCGGGTCGGCGTCGGGTCCGGACTCACCGGCGTCCTGCTACCTGGTGCAGGCGCCGGACGGGGACGGCGTGGCCAGCCTGGTCCTCGACCTCGGACCGGGGGCGTTCGGCGCGCTGACCCGGTACGTCGACGCGGCCGCGGTGACCGCGATCGGGTTCAGCCACCTGCACGCCGACCACTGCGGGGACTTCGGGTCCTTCCACGTCGCCGCCCACTACTCACCCGGCGCGCCGTTCCGCACCGCGCTGTACGGACCGGCGGGCACCTCCCGCCGGCTGGGTCGGATGTACGAGGTGGACGAGGCCGACGTCGACGCCTTCGCCGCCCGCTGGCCGGCCACCCCGTGGGCGCCGGAGCAGCAGGTCGGGCCGTTCACGGTGCGCACCGTGCGGGTGGTGCACCCGGTCGAGGCCTACGCGGTCCGGGTCGAGTGGGGTGGGGAGTCGCTCACCTTCACCGGTGACACGGCCTGGTCCGACGAGCTGGTCGGGCTGGCCACGGGCACGGGGCTGCTGCTGGCCGAGGCGGGTCACCCGAGCGGGGTCGAGGCCACGCCCGGCGTGCACCTGACCCCTCCCGAGGTGGCCGAGCTGGCCCGGCGCAGCGGTGCCGGCACCACGGTGCTCACCCACGTCTCGCCCTGGTTCGACGTCGAGGCCTTCCGTGCCGAGGCGTCGGCACGGCTGGGCGCCGAGGTGGTGGCGGCGCGGTCCGGGCTCCGGCTGGGGGTCCGCGGGGGGCGCGCGCACCCGTTGGGTTGATCCCGCCGGTCGGTCGGGGAGACGGATTTCGGTGGTCAGTCGTCCGGCGGGGCCCCGACGCCGCAGTCGTGCCGCGGGATGCCGCTGCCTGACGGCTGACCGACCCGCAGAATCCGTCCTCCCTCCCATTCCCCGGCCTGCACCGGGACCTCCGGCTGCGGCGCTGAACGGTCGTGGCCGGGCGGCCAGCGGATCTCGTCGGTCAGTCGCACCGCGAGGACCGTTCAGCCCAGTGCTGACCCGGGACGGGACTGCGCGTCCGGGTGACGGACCGGCACAATCCGTTCCCCGGCGTCTGGCCGGCCTGGTGGGCGCCACGGGGCTGCGGGTCCGGGTGACTGACCCTCGGAGTCCGCCTCGGCAGCACCGGTCGTGGGCTCGGGCCTCCGACCGGCACCGATAGGCTCCGACCATGACCTCCGCCACCCCGCAGAGCCCGTCCGTGCGTCCTGACGGGCGCGCTCCCGACCAGCTGCGCGAGGTGCGCTTCACCCGCGGCTGGCTGGACCACGCCGAGGGCTCGGTGCTGGTCGAGTTCGGGGCCACCCGGGTGCTGATCGCGGCCAGCGTCAGCGAGGGCGTCCCGCGCTGGCGTCGGGGCAGCGGGCTGGGCTGGGTCACCGCGGAGTACGCGATGCTGCCGCGGGCCACCCACACCCGCTCGGACCGCGAGTCGGTCAAGGGCCGCATCGGCGGGCGGACGCACGAGATCAGCCGGCTGATCGGGCGCAGCCTGCGCGCCGTGATCGACTACAAGGCCCTCGGCGAGAACACCATCCAGCTGGACTGCGACGTGCTCCAGGCCGACGGCGGCACCCGCACCGCCGCCATCACCGGCGCCTACGTGGCCCTCGAGGACGCCTGCGCGCACCTGGCCGGGCTGGGTGCCCTGGCCGGTGAGCCGCTGCTGGGCTCGGTCCAGGCCGTCTCGGTCGGCGTGGTCGACGGCGCCCCGGTGCTCGACCTCAACTACACCGAGGACTCCTCGGCCGAGGTCGACCTCAACGTGGTGGTGGACGGCACCGGGCGCTTCGTCGAGGTGCAGGGCACGGCCGAGGGCCAGCCCTTCGACCGGGCCGTGATGGACCAGCTGCTCGACCTCGGGGTGGCCGGCTGCGCCCAGCTCGCCGCGCTGCAGCGCACGGCGCTCGACGCCACCCCTCCCAGCCGGTGACCACCCCGCCCCGGGTGGTGCTGGCCACCAACAACGCCAAGAAGCTGGCCGAGCTCCGCCGGGTGGTGGGCGGCGACGTCGAGGTGCTCGCCCTGGCCGACGTCGACCCCTACCCCGAGCCGGCCGAGACCGAGCGGAGCTTCGAGGGCAACGCGCTGCTCAAGGCCCGGGCCTGCGTGGCCGCCACCGGTCTGCCGGCGCTGGCCGACGACTCCGGACTCGAGGTGGACGTGCTGAACGGCATGCCGGGGGTCCGCTCGGCCCGCTGGGCGGGGGTGCACGGCGACGACCGCGCCAACCTGGAGCTGCTGCTGCGCCAGGTCGACGACGTCCCCGCCGGGGAGCGCGGAGCCCGCTTCGTCTGCGCGCTGGCGCTGGTGCTGCCCGACGGCACCGAGCACGTCGAGCGCCGCGTCTGGGAAGGTCGGCTGGCCACCGCCCCGGTGGGAGAGAATGGCTTCGGCTACGACCCGGTCTTCCTGCCCGAGGGCGCCGGCGGGAGCACCGCGGCCGAGCTGGAGCCGGCGGAGAAGGACGCGGTCAGCCACCGCGGTCAGGCCGTCCGGGCGATGGCCTCGACGTTGTCGACGGTGCTGGGAGCAGGAGGGGATCGCAGGTGAAGGCCTATCTCGAGCTGGTGGAGCGCGTGCTGCGTGAGGGCGTCGTCAAGGGCGACCGCACCGGCACCGGCACCCGCAGCGTCTTCGGGCACCAGATGCGCTTCGACCTCTCGGCCGGCTTCCCGCTGGTCACCACCAAGAAGGTGCACACCCGCTCGGTCTTCGGCGAGCTGCTGTGGTTCCTGCAGGGTGCGACCAACGTGGCGTGGCTGCACGAGCAGAGGATCTCCATCTGGGACGAGTGGGCCGACGCCGACGGCGAGCTCGGACCGGTCTACGGCCACCAGTGGCGCAGCTGGCCCGACGGCGACGGCGGCACCATCGACCAGATCAGGGCCGTGGTCGAGGGCATCCGCACCAACCCGGACTCGCGTCGGCACGTGGTGAGCGCCTGGAACGTCGCCGCGCTCGACGACATGGCGCTGCCGCCCTGCCACACCCTGTTCCAGTTCTACGTCGCCCCCGACCCCGACGGACCGGGGCGACTGTCCTGCCAGCTGTACCAGCGCTCGGCCGACGTCTTCCTCGGGGTGCCGTTCAACATCGCCTCCTACGCGCTGCTGACGCACATGGTGGCCCAGGTGACCGGGCTCCAGGTCGGCGACTTCGTGCACACCCTCGGTGACGCTCACCTCTACCTGAACCACCTGGAGCAGGCCGAGCTGCAGCTGACGCGGGAGCCGCGACCGCTGCCCACCCTGTGGCTGGACCCCGAGGTCACCGACATCGACGCCTTCACGCTGGACTCGATCCGGGTCGAGGGCTACGACCCGCACCCGGGCATCAAGGCCCCGATCGCCGTCTGATGACCTCCCCCTCCCCGGACCGCGCGGTGGTCGCGGTCGCCGCCGTGGCGCGCAACGGCGTCATCGGCAACGGCCCCGACATCCCCTGGCACGTGCCCGGTGAGCAGGCCCGCTTCAAGCGGCTCACCATGGGCGGCGTGCTGGTGATGGGCCGGCGCACCTACGAGTCCATCGGACGCCCGCTGCCCGGCCGTCGCACCGTGGTCCTGTCCCGCGGCCCCGGCTGGGCGCCCGCGCCCGAGCACGCCGACCGGGTCGACGTGGTGGGCACGCCGGAGGAGGCGCTGGAGGTGGCCGCCGGCCACCCCGGCACGACCTTCGTGGCCGGTGGCGGCGAGGTGTACCGGCTGCTGTGGCCCTGGACGACCGTGCTGGAGCTGACCGAGATCGACCTCGAGCCCGACGGCGACGTCACCTTCCCCGAGATCGGTCCGGGGTGGGTCGAGGTGTCGCGGGAGCCGCACGAGGGCCACAGCTACGTCCGCTGGGAGCGGACGCCGGATCAGGAGGAGCACCAGTGAGTCAGCCGCGCGCCGCGATCGGCCTCGACGTCGGCGGGACGGCCACCAAGGCGGTGGTCTGCGACGACGACGGGCAGATCCTGGCCCGGGCCGAGGTGCCGACCCCACCGCAGGCGGTGGGGCTGATGGACTCCCTGGCCGCCGTGGTGGTGACCCTGGAGGCGGCGGTCCCGGCGGGCACCGTGCTGGAGCCCGCGGTGGCGTTGTGCGTGCCCGGCATCGTCGACGACACCCGTGGGGTGGCGGTGCACTCCACCAACCTCGGCTGGCGCGACGCCCCGCTGGCCGCGCAGCTGGCCGAGCGGCTGGGACGTCCCGCCCTGCTCGGCCACGACGTGCGGGCCGGCGGGCTGGCCGAGCTGCGCTGGGGAGCGGCGGCGGGGTCGGCCTCGATGATGTTCGTGGCGGTGGGCACCGGCATCGCCACCGCGCTCGTGCTGGACGGGCGGCCGGTGGTCGCCGGCGGGTACGCGGGGGAGAGCGGCCACGTGCTGGTCCCCGACCCGGACTCGGGCCAGCCGGTGCTGCTGGAGCAGGTCGCCTCGGCCTCGGCCATCGCCCGACGCTGGTCCGAGCGCTCGGGCCGGACGGCCGCCGGCAGCCTCGAGGTCTTCCAGGCCGCCGAGCAGGAGGACCCGGTGGCCGCTGAGGTGATCGCCGACGCGGTGGAGGTGCTGGCCGACGTGCTGGCCTGCCAGCTCGCTCTGGTCGGGCCGGTGCCGGTGGTGGTCGGCGGCGGGCTGAGCAAGGCCGGGGACGCCGTGCTGCGGCCGCTGCGGAGCGAGATCGACCGTCGGCTGGTGCTCTTCGACGCGCCGCCGGTCACGGCGGCACGGCTGGGGTCGTGGGCGGGGGCGATGGGCAGCGCGGCGCTGGCCCTGGGGGCGGGACGAGCAGAGGGAGCGGCATGAGCACAGCGCAGGAGCCGGCGGGTCTGGTGCGCCGCCACGAGCAGGAGACGTCGGGTGCGGAGCGGCACGACCTGGCCGCGCTGGCCCGGGAGGCTGCCGGGCAGCGGGTCGGGCTGGGGGCGTTCAACGTCATCCAGCTCGAGCACGCGACCGCCCTGGTGCGCGCCGCGGAGGCGGCCGGTCGTCCGGTGGTGCTGCAGATCAGCCAGAACGCGGTGCGGTACCACGGCGCGCTGGAGCCGGTGCTGGCCGCGACGCTGGCCGTGGCCCGTGCCGCGACGGTGCCGGTGGTGGTGCACCTGGACCACGCCGAGGACACCGACCTGGTGCGGCGGGCGGTCGAGCTGGGCGTCCACTCCGTGATGTACGACGGCTCGCACCTGGACTACGACACCAACGTGGCCACCACGGCGGAGATGGTGGCCCACTGCCACGCCGCCGGGGTGGTGGTCGAGGCCGAGCTCGGTGAGGTCGGCGGCAAGGACGGGGTGCACGCACCCGGGGCGCGCACCGACCCCGACGAGGCCGCCGCCTTCGTCGAGGCCACCGGGGTCGACCTGCTCGCGGTGGCCGTCGGCTCCTCGCACGCCATGACCACCCGCGACGCGGTGCTGGACACCGAGCTGGTGGCCGCGCTGGCCGCCCGGCTCACGGTGCCGCTGGTGCTGCACGGGTCGTCGGGGGTCAGCGACG
Source organism: Auraticoccus monumenti (assembly GCF_900101785.1). Lineage (GTDB taxonomy): Bacteria > Actinomycetota > Actinomycetes > Propionibacteriales > Propionibacteriaceae > Auraticoccus > Auraticoccus monumenti. Next base: position 2,442,710 of record NZ_LT629688.1, read on the forward strand.
AGGGGATGCTGGCCGCGATCGAGGCGGGGATGACCAAGATCAACGTCTCCACCCACCTCAACCAGGTGATGACGGCCGCGGTGCGCGAGGTGCTGGTGCAGGAGAAGCCTCCGGTCGACCCCCGCAAGTGGCTCGCGCCGGGCCGCCAGGCCGTCGAGGACGAGGCGACGCGCCTGCTGCGCCTGTACAGCCGGGGTCGGGCGGGGTCGGCCGAATAGACTCGCCCGCGCACCGACCGCCGAGAGGAGCACGCGTGCCCGCCACCGACTTCTTCACCGAGTCCTTCCACGCCCGCTACGCCGAGGAGGCTGGACGGCTGGGCCGTTTCAACCTGGCGCTGTTCGGCAAGACCGGGGTCGGGAAGTCGACCCTGGTCAACGCGATCTTCGGTGAGGAGGTGGCCCGGACCGGGATCGGGGAGCCGGTCACCGACGGCTCCCACCTCTACCTGGACAAGCGCGGCTTCCTCGGGGTGGTCGACACCAAGGGCCTGGAGCTGGGCCGCGACGACAAGGCGCTGCTGCGCGACGTCGACGAGATGGTCAAGAAGGGGCGCAAGCTCCCGCTGTCCGAGCAGGTGCACGTGGCCTGGTACTGCCTGCGGGGCCTGGACCGTCGTTTCGAGGACTCCGAGGCCGAGTTCATCACCCACCTCGCCGACCTGGGGATGCCGGTGGTGGTGGTGCTCACCCAGGTGCCGATGCGCGACGGGCAGTACCACCCGGACGCGGTCGAGCTGGGCCGCCACATCATCGCCCGCGACCTGCCCATCGTGGACGGCCGTCCGCACTTCGTCTTCGCCATGAGGGACCAGTTCACCGGTCAGCCGCCCCACGGCTTGATGGAGCTGCTCGATGCCACCTTTCGCGTTGCTCCCGAAGGTGTCGAGGGAGCGCTCGCAGCCGCGCAGCAGATCGACCTGGCGCGGAAGGCGAAGGTAGCCCAGCAGCACATCGGCGCCACGGTGACCGCCGCGGCCGGTGCGGCCGCGATCCCGATCCCGTTCAGCGACGCGGCGATGCTGGTGCCGCTGCAGCTGGCCATGATGGCCCGGATCGCCCAGCTGTACGGGCTGCGGGTGGACCGCGCCGCGATGCTGGCGCTGGCCTCGTCCGCGGCCGCCACGGCCGGTGGCCGGGCGGTGGCGACCAACCTGCTCAAGTTCATCCCGGGCGCGGGGTCCATCGCCGGTGGGGCGATCGGGGCCGGCGTGGCCGGGGCGTTCACGCTGGCCATGGGTCAGGCCTGGCTGGTGGTGTGCCAGCGGGCGGCGAGCGGCAGCATCCCGTCGGTGGACGGTGTGATCGACTCCGCTGCGGCCCAGGCGCTGTTCGCCAGCGAGTTCAGCAAGCACGTCCCGAAGGTGCGGACGAAGAAGTGAGGAGCTGCACGTGAGCCGACGTACCGGCGTCGTGACGGCGCTGGGTCTGGCGGTGGTGCTGCTCGGCGCGAGCGGGTGCTCGCTGCTGGCCGACCGGACCAAGCCCGACGAGACCCTGACCATGCTGGCCGAGGCGCTCAGCCGGGGTGATCTGGCGGGGGTGCCGGTGACCCCGGAGACCGCGACCGAGGCCGCCCGGCTGCCCGAGGTGCTGGAGGGGTTGGACGGGGTGCGGCCGGTGGTGACCTCGACGCCGAGCGAGACCGTCGACCAGGGCCGGACCCGCAGCCGCGGGGTGGTCGAGTACACCTGGCAGCTGCGCCCGGACACCGAGCCGTGGCGCTATGCGCGCGACGTGGAGCTGGTGAAGAACGAGGAGACCGACTGGCAGGTGGTGTGGACGCCGGCCGCGCTGGCCCCGGGTCTGGGGGAGGGCGAGGTGCTCGACACCCGGCGCACCTCGGCGGAGCGGGCCGACGTGCTCGGGGCCGACGGCGAGCAGCTGGTGACCATGCGCGACGTCGAGCGGGTCGGGCTCGACAAGCCGCAGGTCGAGCCGGAGGACCAGGAGGACTCGGCGAGGGCGCTGGCGAAGCTGCTCGACATCGACGCCGACAACTTCGCGGCGGCGGTGGAGGCGGCCGGTGACCAGGCCTTCGTCGAGGGGTTGGTGGTGCGGTCGGCGGAGACCCGCACGGTGGCCGACCTGCGTCGCGACGTGGCCGAGATCGACGGGGCGCGGATGGTGCCCGACACGCGTCCGCTGGCGCCGACCCGCGACTTCGCCCGGCCGGTGCTCGGGGTGGCGGGGCCCGCGACCAAGGAGGTGGTGGAGGCCTCCGGTGGTGATCTGGTGGCCGGGGACTTCGCCGGCCTGAGCGGGCTGCAGGCGCGCTACGACGACCAGCTCCGCGGGACCCCCGGGATGCAGGTGGTCACCGTCCCGCCGGAGGGCTCGGAGGAGGAGGCCGCGGAGGAGGACGTGCTGTTCACGGTCCCGGCGACCGACGGGAAGCCGCTGGAGCTGACCCTGGACGTGGACGCGCAGCGGGTGGCCGACGGCATCCTGGTGGACCAGAAGACCGCGGCCGGTCTGGTCGCGATCCGACCGTCGACCGGTGAGGTGGTGGCCGTGTCCTCCAGCCCGGCCGCCGAGGGCTTCTCGACCGCGACGCAGGGCCAGTACCCGCCGGGGTCGACGTTCAAGATCGTCACCGCCCTGGCCCTGATGCGGACCGGGATGGGACCGGAGGACGAGGTGGAGTGCACGCGCACGGTCACCGTGGACGGTCGTGAGTTCAAGAACTTCGACGACTACCCAGCCTCGGGGCTGGGCCGGGTGACGCTGGAGACGGCGTTCGCCAACTCCTGCAACACCGCGCTCGCGCGGCTGGCTGAGGAGGTGGGCGAGGACGGGCTGCAGCAGGCGGCCAAGAGCCTGGGGATCAACACCGACGCCGACCTCGGGTACCCCTTCTCGTTGGGGACCGTGCCGCAGGCGGAGAGCGAGACCGAGCAGGCGGCGATGATGTTTGGACAGGGCAGGATCACCACCGACCCGCTGGGGATCGCCACCGTGGCCGCCTCGGTGGCCGCCGGGAAGCGGGTCACCCCGAACCTGCTGGCCGACGGGCCGGAGAACCCGGAGGAGGTGGCCCAGCCGCTGACCCCGGAGGAGCAGGAGGGGTTGAAGACGCTGATGCGCGCGGTCACCACCGACGGCAGCGGGCGGTTCCTGCAGAGCCTGGAGGGGGACCCGGTCTACTCCAAGACCGGGACCGCCGAGTACGGCGACGCGGTGCCGCCCAAGACGCACGGCTGGATGGTGGCGATCCAGGGCGACCTGGCCGTCGCGGTGTTCGTCGAGGGCGGGGAGACCGGGTCGGGGTCGGCGGGGCCGCTGCTGAAGGAGTTCCTGTCCGAGGTGCCGTGAGGTAGCCGAGGGGGCGCCGGCGTGCGGTGGACGTTCGCGCACCGGTGCTCGACCACATCGAGGGCGTGGGGGCTGGCCGACGTGCTGCTGCGCTAAACGCCCGTTGCCCGTTGCCCGGTGCCTGTTGACCGGTGCCTGTTGCCCGATGCCCGGATGCCCGATGCCCGGATGCCCGACCTCGGCGCCTGGTGCCCGGGGGTCGATACCGGTGGCCGGTACCGGTGCCCGATGCGGTGGCCGGTCGCGCCGGTGGGCAGTGGCTGGTGACGGCCGGTAGGCGCCTACTACCCCTTCTCGTGTGCGACCGGCATGCTCGCCCCATGGGCGTGGGCAGTGGGATGGGGTCGCTGGAGCCGCTGAGCGACACCGAGCGGGCGGTGCACGGAGACGTGTCGCCCGCTGATGTCGGTCGGTTCCTGGATGCGTGGGCGCAGACCCGGCTGGGCAGCGGCATCGGCGAGGTCCTCTTCCGCGCGGGACGCATCGACGCCGTCTGGGGTGTGCTGCTGCAGGACGGCCGGAGGGTGGTCGTCAAGGCGCACCGGACCCCGGCTGGGGTGGAGACCATCAGCGCCGCCGTCGACGCCCAGCACGTGCTGGCGGCTGCCGGCTTCCCCGCCCCCGTGCCGCTCGTGGGCCCGGACGAGGTGGAGGAGCGGGTGCTCACCGCCGAGTCCCTGATCGACGGCCCCCGACCCGACGGTCGCCAGCCGGGCGTGCGGGAGCTCCTCGCCGAGGGGCTTGCCAGGCACATCGAGGTGCTGCGCTCCCGGCCGCACCTGGTCGCTCAGGCTGGGAGGGGACCGTCGTGGTGCCGGTACCAGGACGGACCGTGGCCGGTCCCGCACGACACCCTGGTGGACCTCCGGTCGACGCCTGCCGGGTTCGAGTGGCTCGACGCGCTGGCCCGGCGGGCCGCCGACCAGGTCCTGCGCCACCGGGTCGGTAGCGACGTCGTGGTGGGGCACGCCGACTGGTACGCCGGCAACACCGCCGTGGTCGACGGCCGGCTGGTCGGCACCTTCGACTGGGAGCTGGTGGCCGACACCGAGGCGGTGATCGCCGGTTTCGCCGCCTCCTGCTACGCCGCGAGCGCCACGGGCGGTGGTGGCCTGTCCACTCCCGTCGAGACCGCTGACTTCCTGGGCGACTACGAGCAGGTCCGTCGACGGCTCTTCTCCGCGGACGAGCGAGCAGCAGCGGCCGGGGCCGCCACGTGGATCCTGGCCTTCAACGCCCGGTGGCAGGTCGCACTGATCGAGCACGGCCTCTGCGACCGTGCCACCGTGGCCCTGGTGCAGGACCACCAGGAGGAGTTCCTGTCGCTGTCCTGGTGACCGGGGGCGCACAGCCGAGACAGTGGAGGCTGAGTAGGGACGGCTGGTACGCCCGGAGCTGGTGAGGCGGTGGGCCAGGTGGCGGGACGACCCGCGGATGATCGCGGCCATCGCGGCCATCGAGGAGTCGCTGGCGCGGGACGGGCTGGTGCTGCGCTACGACCCCGACTGGGGCCGCCAGCACCGCCGTCCCGTCGAGGTCCGCTCAGAGGTCCCCGTGGACTGGCGTCTGCGTCCGGGCGCGCCGACGGCGCCGCTCAGCAGGAGCGGCGTCGAAGGCGTTGAGGATCGGGGGGGCCAGGTCAACCGGTCGGGACCGCGTCCCGTCGCCTGGCCGTGAGCGCGCGAGGAGGTCGTGCCTGTGGGGTGGGTGGCCTGCGGTCTTCGGACAGAGCGTTGGTGCCGTCGGGTCCTCGCTGGAAGCGGAGTCCGTGGGGGCTGGTCCACTCGTAGTGGCCGAGTGCCAGCATCCGGTAGCGCCAGCGGGTGTGGGTCTTGAGCCGGTGGTGCTTGCGGCACAGGGGTGCGAGGTTGTCGGTGGAGGTCTCGCCACCCTGGGCGAAAGGTTTGATGTGGTCGGCGTCGGTGGACCAGGTGTCGGTGCCGTCGCTGCGCTGGCGCATCGAGCGGGGGTGGGCGGGTCGGCTGCACCAGGGGAACACGCAGGTCCGGTCGCGCAGGGCGATGTGCTCGCGGATCCGGTCCGGGACCTCGTAGCCCTCCACGAACGACGTGGTGTTCAGGTCGATCACCGGTCGGACGGTGATCGTGGTGTCGGGGCGTCCGCACCAGTCGCGGATCTGGTCGGCGGTGACGGGGGTGCCGGTGTTGCCCACCCAGCCGGGCTGCTGACTTCCGCCGGTGAGGACGTCGGCGGAGAGGTGGACGTAGAGGGTCACCTGCGACGGTGCCCGGTGCGGCCGGAGGGTCGTGGATGCTGGCCCAGTTGCCGAGCTGGTGGTCGTCGGGTCGTGGGGCTGGTCCGCCGGGTCGCCGAGTGGTCCGGGCTCGCTCGTAGTCGTGAGGTCGAGCGCGGGCTGGGAGCGGGCGAGCTCACCGGCGGCCATCGAGCGACGCACGTCCAGGCTCTTGTCGACTCCGGCCTCGGCGAGCTTCCGCGCTCCGGCGCCGATGGCGGCGTCCAGGTCCAGGGCGTCGGGGAGATCGAGGACTCCGACCACCTCGGCGAGCCCGTGGCGGCGGCCGTCTTGGTCGGGGAAGATGTCGAAGCGGCGCTTCTCCTCCGCCTCCACCCGCTGCCGCTCGGCCTCCGCAGGCATGAACCGGGTGATCGCGGTGGTGATCAACCGGTCCAGCTGGGTCACCCCGACCTTGCCCGTGACAGCAGCGACCTGGTCGTCGACGAAGGCGGCTGCCTCCCGGGTCAGGCCGATGGTGCGGCCGGCGACGAGGCGGGCCTGCCACGGGGCGACCTTGCCGGTGTGAACGAGGGCCCAGAGACGGGGGAGCCGGTGGCGGAGCTCCAGCGCCTGCCCGACCAGGGTGGTGCCGGCGTCGGTGGAACAGCGCAGCGCGGCGGCCAGCTCGGCGATGCAGCCCTCGTCGACCTCCGGTGTGCCCTCACCAGCCAGGGGTGCCCCGGTGGGGCGGCCGCCGAGGGTGGAGGAGGCGACGAAGTCGTCTTCCACCGGAGGATGCAGATCGGCCCATTCGGCGGCGATCCGGAGCACGGCAGCGGCGGCTGCGTTCTCGGCCGCGCGGTGGGCGCGCACGTCGGCCAGCAGGGTGGCTGCGGCGTCGGTGCGGTGCTTCGTCATGCCCCTAATCTACGGCGCAGGACCGACAAAATCGGATGCGTGTTCGAATCTGTGGACAATCTGCAGGCCGGGTGATGGTGTGGATAACGCCTCCTCGAGCCACGTCGACACCGGACGACCGCCCGGAGCGAGGACGGACCGACGACCTGGCTCCGTCCGGCACTGCGACCCACCAGTGGTTCTCACAAGCCGACCGGCCGGCGGTCCACCCGACCGGCCGACCGCCCGGCGTTCCCAGCGACCAGCTCACCGCCCGGCAGTCCAACCGACCGGCCAACCGGACCACCCGGCGGTCCAAGCGACCGGCCGACCGGCAGGCTGTCCAACCGACCGGCGGAAAATCGACCGGCGGGCTAACCGACCGGCCAAGCGGCGACCGGTCGACTGCTCGGCGTTCCATGGGCCGGCCGACCGCCCGGCTTCCTTGGGGACCGGCCGACGGCTCGGCCTTGCTTGGGACCGGCCGACCGCTAGGCCTTCAAGGACCGGCAGACCGTCCGGGCCGATCGCTGGGCAGCCGACCGCCCGGACACCCTCCCTATGCTGCGCCCATGCGCACACAGGTGATGGAGCTGGTGCGTGAGTACCTGTCCGGCACCGGTCTGCCCTGGTCCGAGACGACACCCGGTACCTTCGCCGTCACCCTCCCCGGACAGCACAAGCTGAGCACCGAGTGCGCCCTGGTGGTGGCCGAGCAGACCCTGCAGCTGCGCGCCTTCTTGGCCCGTCGCCCCGACGAGGACGCCGACCGGGTGCACCGCTGGCTGCTGGCCCAGAACCTGTCCTCCTACGTGGTGGCCTTCAGCCTGGACCACCTGGGCGACATCCACCTCACCGGCCGCATCGGGCTCCCCGCGGTCACCGCCGAGGAGCTGGACCGCCTGCTCGGTGAGGTGGCCACCCGGGCCGACGACTCCTTCGACACCGTCGTCGGCCTCGGGTTCGCCAGCTCCATCCGCAAGGAGTGGGAGTGGCGTCTCTCCCGCGGCGAGTCCACGGCCAACCTGGCCGCCTTCGAGCACCTGCGCCCACCCGACGCCTGAGCACAGCCAGGCCCTGCACCCCTCAGCACAGCCAGGCCCTGCACCCTGCGCTCAGCCAGACCCACGCCCCCGAGCATCACCAGGGCCCAGCCGCCTGAGCACAGCACGGCCCGGGGACCGCCCCGGTCGACCGGCGTCGGCACGCAGCCGACCACCGTCAGACGGGGAGTCCCCGGGCCCTGACCCGGAACGTCGCGGGTCAGTGCATGTACAGCCCACCGTCCACGTTGAGCGTGTGCCCGGTGATGAAGCCGGACTCCTCGGCCAGCAGGAACGAGACCGCCCCCGCGATGTCCTCGGTGGTGCCCACCCGGTCCACCAGCAGGTCCGCGACCAGCTCGACCTTGCGCTCCTCGCTCAGCCGCCCGCCCATGATGTCGGTGTCGATCGGGCCGGGGGCGATGGCGTTGACCGTGATCCCGTGCGGCCCGAGCTCGCGGGCCAGGGCCCGGGTCAACCCGATCACGCCGGCCTTGGAGACCGAGTACGGCGTCTTGCTGAAGGTGCCGCCGCCGCGCTGGGCCGACACCGACGAGATCGACACCACCCGCCCGACGCCGCCACGGACCATGGACTGCGCCACCCGGCTGGTGACGTGGTGGACGCCGTCGAGGTTGATCCGCAGCACCCGGTGCCACTCGTCGTCCTCGAGCTCGAGGTAGGGGGTGGGGGAGCTGACGCCGGCGACGTTGACCAGCCCGACGACCGGCGGCAGGCCGGCCTCGAGCCGGTCCACCGCCGCCCGGACGGCGGCGGCGTCGGAGACGTCCACCCCCACCCCGGCAGCGGCGACCCCGGACCCGCGGCTGATCTCCTCGGCGAGCTCGGCGCAGGCGTCGCCGTCGACGTCGAGCAGCCCGATCGACCACCCCGCCCCGGCGAGGCGGTGGGCGGTGGCGCGTCCGATGCCGCGGGGTGAGGCGGCACCGGTGACGACGGCGGTGCGCTCGGCAGGGAAGGTGTGCATGTGTGTCTCCTGACGGCCCGGGGGCTCAGTAGGTGTAGTCCTGGCCACGGACCCAGTCCGGGAACTCCCAGTCGGTCCGGTCGACCTCGGCCCCTTCGGCCTTGGCCCCCTCGATCGCCTCGTCCAGCGCGGCGGAGTTGGCGTCGCTGAGCTCGACCAGGGCCGCCCGCAGGTCGGTGATGTTGCCGCCCAGGTAGCCCTGGATGACGTCCCCCAGCTCGGGGGCGATGACGGTCTGCCGCGCCTGGACCTTGGCCACCTCCACGTTGCGCACGATGGGCTGGGGTGCGCGGAAGACGTTGGCGCGGAACTCCTCCACGAGCTGGCGGTAGGGCTCGATGACGTCGGCGCCCGCCACCACGTCGAGGAGGATGGGCGGCTGGTCCATCCCCGAGGCCAGGGCCGTCTGGTAGTCCTCCTGGGTGAAGGTCTCGATCAGCTGGCTGGCCAGCTCCGCCTGCTGCGTGCTGCCGGCGACGACCCAGTCCGCCGCCCGGGCGCCCCGGGTGGCCACGACCGCCTCGCCGTCCGGGGTGAGCATCCCCGCCACCGCCATCTTCGGCAGCATCTCCTCGTTGAGGTTCCGCACCGCGCCGGGGGAGTACGGGCCGTCCATGTGGAACGCGATGCTCCCCGCTGCCCAGCGACCACGCGCGTCCGGGATCTGGAAGCTGTTGGTCCCCGGCAGCAGCCAGCCGCGGTCGGAGATCTCCTTGTAGAGCTCGATCGCGTTGATGTAGGAGTCGTGGTGGTACTCGTACTCGCCGTTGTCGAAACGCAGCCCCAGGTAGCCCGGGAAGCCGCCGGCCTGGGCCAGGTCGTCGATCTGCTCCCGCATCCGGCCGACTGCGCCGAGGGCCATGGTCATCGGGGCGTAGGTGCCGTTCGTCGCCACCGCCTCCAGTGCAGCCAGGAAGGAGTCGTAGCTGGTGGGCGGCTCGAAGCCGACCTCCTCCGCGATCTCGGAGTTGTACCAGGCCAGGCCCACGTACTGCTTGTCGGTGAAGGCCGGCAGCCCGTAGACCTTGCCGTCGAGCAGCGACAGCCCCTCGACGAAGGAGTCCTCCGGCAGCCGGGCCATCGCCTCCTCCGACAGGGTGATCTCGTGGATCCACCCGGCATCGGCCAGGGCCGGCAGCGGGAGGCCCACCAGCGGGGTGTAGATGTCGGGGAGCTGGTTGCTCTGGTTGGCCAGCTGCAGGGCCTCACGGGCCTTGCCCGGCTCGTTGTAGGTGTGCTCGACGGAGGCGCCGAGGCGCTCCCCCTCGGTGGTGGCCCACCCCTCGTGCAGGTCCTGGAGACCGCCGAAGTGGTCCCACCAGCGCAGCGCCCCGGCCTCGCCCCCACCCGCGGGGCTCGGGGGTGCGCTCGGCCCCCCGCAGGCGACCAGCCCCGAGGTGGCGGCGAGTCCCAGCCCGAGCCCTCCCACGAAGGTCCGGCGGTTGATCTGTGTCATGTCTGCTCCTTTGAAGTCGGGTGGTCAGGGGTCGTGCCGGGGTCGAGGGACCTCAGGACTTCACCGCCCCCGCGATGCCCTCGACGAAGTAGCGCTGCATGAAGGCGAAGAGCACGACGATCGGCAGCAGCGAGATGACGCCGGCCGCGGCCATGCCCGGCCAGTCGGTGGAGTTCTCCCCGACGAAGGCCTGCATCCCGACGCTCACCGTGCGCAGGTCGGGGTTGCTGAAGGAGAAGACCAGCGGCAGGAAGAAGGCGTTCCAGGTGGCCAGGAAGGTGAGGATGGCGACCGTGGCGGTGACCGGCATCGACAGCGGCAGCATGATGTGGGTGAAGGTGCGCAGGAACCCGGCGCCGTCGACGATGGCGGCCTCCTCCAGCTCGTCCGGCAGCCCGCGGAAGTAGCCGGCGTAGATGAGGATGGAGGCCACGTTGGCCCCGCCGGCCAGGGCGAGGACCATCCCGGAGTGCTGGTCCAGGATCCCGAGCTCCAGCGACATCTTGACGATCGGGATGATCGTGTAGCCGGTCGGCACGAACAGGGTGGCGATCAGGATCCCCACGACCAGCCGCGATCCCGGGAAGCGGTAGCGGCCCAGGACGTAGCCGGCCAGCGCGCAGCGCACCACCACGATGACCACGGTCGAGACGGTGACCAGGACGGTGTTGGCCAGGTAGACGCGGAAGTTCCCGTCGTCCCAGGCCCGGGTGTAGTTGTCCCACTGCAGCGCCTCGGGGATCAGGCTCAGACCGCCGGCGAAGATCTCCGAGGAGGACTTGAGCGAGGCCGAGACCATCCAGATGAAGGGGTAGACCCACAGGAAGGCCACCACCGCCAGCCCGAGCACCAGCAGCCACCAGGGGAGCCGGCGACGCAACCGCCTCCCGCCCGTCACCCCGGGGCCGTCACCGGTCCGCAGACCGCGGTCGTCCAGCACGGCGCTCATGCCCCGGCTCGCATCCGGCGCGAGACCACGGTGGCCCAGACCTGGGCGATCACGACCAGCAGCACCAGCACCCCGAAGAGCACGGCCGCCGCGGAGGCGAACCCGAGCTGGGGGATCGTGGCGGCGAAGGCGAAGCGGTAGATGTAGATCTCGATGATCTCGGTGCTGAAGAACGGCCCGCCGGCGGTCATCGACTGCATCAGGTCGAAGGCGTGGAAGCAGTCCTCCACGGTGAGCACGGAGATGATCAGCAGGAACGGGACCAGCATCGGCAGCGTGATGTAGCGGAACACCTGCAGCCCGCCGGCGCCGTCCAGCCGGGCGGCCTCGTAGAGGTCGTTGGGGATGGTCTGCAGCGCGGCCAGCCAGTAGATCATCGTGATCCCGAAGAACTTCCAGACGTAGACCAGGCCGGCCGTGACCAGCGCGGTCGAGCTCGACCCCAGCAGGTCCACCGGACCCGCGCCGAAGAGGTTCAGCACCGCCGACACCGGACCGCTGGCCGGGTCCAGGATGAAGCGGGTGACGACGCCGACGATGGCGGTCGTGGTCACCACCGGGAGGAAGTACGCGGTGCGGAAGAACGCCGCGAAGGGCAGCTTGGGGGAGTTGAGCAGCACCGCCAGGGCGAAGGCCCCGAGCACCCGCAGGGGTGCCACCACCAGCATGAAGAAGAGCGTGGTGCGCACCGAGGACCAGAACAGCGGGTCAGCCAGCACCGCCCGGTAGTTGTCCAGCCCGACGAAGCGCTGGTCGGCGGTGAAGCCGTTCCACTCCACCAGGGAGTACCAGTAGCTGGCCACGATCGGGTACAGCGTGTACATGCCGTAGAGCACGAAGGTGGGCAGCAGGAAGGCGTAGATCCAGACGTTGCGTCTCCGCGCCCGGGAGCGTCGGGCCGCTGATCGCGGTCGCTCCCAGGTCGCGGACGCCGCAGGTGCGTCGGTCAGGACTTCGGTGGTCATCGAGCACTCCGTCGTCTCGGTGGAACCGGCCTCAGCGGATCTGGCTGAGGGAGAAGGTGCGGGGGTCGCTGAAGATGCGCCGCCCGGCTTCGAGGGCGTCGATGGCCGCGACCTGCTCGTCGCTGAGCTCGACGTCGTCGAGGGACGAGTTCTCCCGCATCCGCGTGGGGGAGACCGTCTTGGGGATGATCACGTGGCCGCGTCGCAGGTGCCAGGCCAGGACCACCTGGGCCGGGGTCACCCCCAGCTCGGCGGCGGCGCCGATGACCGCTGGGGCCTCCAGATCCGCGCCCTGACCGAGCGGGGAGTAGCCCTCCACCACGATGTCGTGCTGCCGGCAGGCGGCGACGACGTCGGCCTGCTGGAAGGTGGGGTGCAGCTCCACCTGGTTGACCGCGGGCAGCTCGTCGGCCGTCGCGGCCAGCTCGGCCAGGTGCTCGGGCATGAAGTTGGAGACCCCGATGGCGCGTACCTGGCCGCGCTGGTGCAGCATCTCCAGCGACCGCCAGCTGGCCTGCCAGAGCCCGGCGGCGGGGTTGGGCCAGTGGATCAGGTACAGGTCGAGGGCGTCCAGGCCGAGCAGGCGGCAGCTCTGCTCGTAGGCCCGCAGGGCGGTCTCCGCTCCCTGGTCGCCGTTGCGGAGCTTGGAGGTGACGAACACCTCCTCACGCGGCAGCCCGGAGGCGGCGATCGCGGCCCCGACGCCGGGCTCGTTGACGTAGGCCGTGGCGGTGTCGATGTGGCGGTAGCCCAGCTCCAGCGCCTGCTCGACCACCCGCTGGGCGTCCTCGTCCGGCACCTGGAACACGCCCAGCCCCAGCTGCGGGACGGTGACCCCGCCCCGCAGCGTGACGGTCCGGGCCAGCGTCGCCGTGGCGGTGCCCGGGCCCTCGCCGCTCACCGGGGCTCCAGCAGCAGCAGCGAGACCGAGGGCAGCGGGAGGGTGACGGTCAGCTTCTGCTCACCGGTCCCCGAGGCCTCCAGCCGGCGCGGCGGCTCCAGCTGCTCCAGGCCCTGGCGGTCCTTGACGGCCTGCAGCTGCTCCGGGGTCGGCAGCTGGGGCGAGCCGGCCTCGACCCAGGCGGTGTGGGAGTTGCTGTGCCGGGCGTCGATGCGCAGGTGGTGCAGCTCGTAGGGCCGGTCCTCCAGGCCGCTGATGGTCAGCTCGACCTCGGTCTCGGTCTCGTCGCGCTGGTACTGGTCGTCGGTGTGGCGCCAGACCAGGACGCCGAGCGTCCCGTCCTCGTGCCGGGAGGCGAGCACGTCGACCTCCTCGGGCATGCTGCGTCCCTGCGCCTCGTCCAGCAGGGCCACCGGGTGCTCGGCGTCGCTGCTGGCGGCCACCCGGCGCTGACCCATCCGGGCCAGGGCGCGGTAGGCGTTGAGGAAGGGCTTCTCGATGCCGCCGGCGGTGAGGAAGGCGCGGGTGCCCTCGAAGTAGCGCTCGCCCTCGAAGTAGAAGCTCCACGAGGTCGCCTGCTCGACCTGGACGGTCTCGGCGTCGTTCAGGTCGAGCAGCTTCTTCATCAGCTTCACCTGGAACACCGGGTAGTACTCGGTGTTCTGGAAGCCGAAGTTGGCGTTGTCGTAGGCGCTGTGGTGGGCCGGGACGCCGGCGTCGCACTCGTCCACGATGGCGGGGAGGTGGTGGTACTCCGGGAACTCCCCGATGATCCGCAGCATCCGGCGGACCTCGTGCAGCATCTTGTGCGCCGAGGGGTTCTCCTGCACCGGGGCGGGGCCGCCGGTGGGTCCGTAGACGCGCCAGGGGGTGAAGGCCGAGCCCTTGGTGTGGAAGGAGACGAAGTCCAGCGGGTCGCCCTGGGTGCTGGTGTGGGCCAGGAAGCCGCGGAGGAAGTCGGTGCCGGACCCGGTGACCGCCGGCCCGCCGACCTTGGCCTCGGGCAGCACCGAGCGCACGGCGCGGGCCGTCACCGAGTACAGCTCGTAGAACTGCTCGGGGGTGCCGCGCCAGTAGAAGATGTCGGGCTCGTTCCACAGCTCCCAGAGCCAGTGCCCGACCTCCTCGGCGCCGTAGCGCTCCAGGCAGTGCTGGGCGTGGGCGGCGACCAGGCCGCCCCAGCGCTCGTAGTCCTTCGGCGGGTAGGACCAGGTGCCCGCCTCGTAGCTGCTGTACACCGTCGGGCTGGAGACGACCTTGAGGTCCTCGGCCTCCGGGGGCAGCAGGTCGCGCGGGGTGAAGGCCAGCTCCACCAGCACGTGGTGACCGGCCTCGACGATGGCGTCGTAGGTCTGGTCGACGATGGTGAAGTCGTAGAACGGGTTGCCCTCGGCGTCCTCGTGGTAGACGTTCCCGTTGCCCCAGTGGGGGATGCCGAAGCCGGAGCCGGAGCAGAAGACGTAGTGCGGGCGGACGTGGTAGCCGCGGTCGGTCAGCTCGCCGAAGGTGTTCAGCAGCGTGCGGCCGGTGGCGGTGTAGGTCCAGTTGATCTCGTCGTAGCCGATGCTCTCCCAGATGCGGGCCAGGGGGCCGCGGTCCACGTCGGCCTGCACCGTCACCGCCGCCCGTCGGACGTGGGGCGCTGATGGGTCGCTGGGGGCGGCCCGGGGGAAACCGTGCTGGTCCCGACCGATGCCCGGGTTGACGTCCACGTCTGCAGTCACTGTTGCCTCGACCTCTCCTGTGAGGGGGCGACCCCGTTGGCCACCCGTGCCTTCGTCGGCTCGTGCTCCTATCGTCAGGAGGAAGTTGCAGATTGTCAACAGTTCACTATTCACAATCTCGCCCGGTGTAGGTCTAGAGTCGGGCCAGAAGGAGAGGCCGATCGAGGAGGGGCCGTGAAGCTGGTGTCGGCGGGCGCGCCACCCAGGGCGTCGTTGAGCGACTACGTCCTCGCCGTGCTGCGCGAGAAGCTGGCCACGGGTGAGCTGGCCCCCGGCGTGCACCTGCGCGAGGCCGACCTCGCCGCGGCGCTGGAGGTCAGCCGCGGACCGGTCCGCGAGGCCCTGGCCATGCTCGAGGCGGAGGGCCAGGTGGAGATCCGGCGTCACCGCGGGGCCTTCGTCAGCGTGCTGACCAAGACCGACGTCGAGGAGGTGCACACCCTCCGGGCCGCGGTGGAGGCCCTGGCCGCCGAGCGCGCCGCCACCCGGCTGACCGCCGACCACCTGGCCGAGCTCGACCGGGTGCTCGAGGCGATGAAGGTGACGTCGGGGTCGGTGGCCCCGCAGGAGGCCGTGCGGCTGGACCTGGCCTTCCACGACGTGGTCTACGCCGCCGCCGACCACGCCCGGCTGCTGCGGGTCTGGACGTCCTTGCGCAGCCAGGTCTCGTTCTTCCTGCACACCCGCAACGTGAACTTCCCCGACTTCCCGACCGTGGGGTTCCCCGAGCACCACGCGCTGCGGACCGCCCTCAGCGGCGGCGACCCGGCCGTGGCCCGGGCGGCCGCCGAGGAGCACATGCGCGGCGCCTACACCCGGCTCAGCCAGCTCGACCTGCCCGAGTCCTGACCTCCGCGGCGGTCCTGTCCGAGGCGTCTGGCAGGCTCCTGCCCATGCTTCCCGAGCGCGCGAGCGGCGTCCAGCTGCACCTCACCTCCCTGCCCGGGGGTCGTCTGGGCCCCGCCGCCCGGGAGTTCGTGGAGTGGCTGGCCGCCGCGGGCCAGCAGGTCTGGCAGGTGCTCCCGCTCTCGGTCCCCGACGCCCACGGCTCTCCCTACGCCTCCCCGTCGGCCTTCGCCGCCTCACCCGCGCTGCTGGAGGACCCCACCGCCGAGGTGACGCCGGAGGAGCTGCAGCGCTTCACCGCAGACAACGCCTACTGGGCCGGCTCCTGGGTGGCCCACGGGGGCGACCTGGCCGACCAGGTCCGGTTCACCCGCGAGTGGGGCGCGCTGCGCCGCTTCGCCGCCGAGCGGGGCGTGCAGGTGCTGGGGGACGTCCCGATCTACGTGGCGCCGGCCAGCGCGGACCAGCGGTCCTGGCCCGCGCTGTTCCGCGACGACGCGGTGGCCGGGGTGCCGCCGGACGCCTTCTCCGACACCGGACAGCTGTGGGGGAACCCGCTCTACGACTGGCAGGCCATGGCCGCCGACGGCTACCGCTGGTGGACCGAGCGGCTGCGACGCAGCCTGGAGCTGTTCGACCTGGTCCGCCTCGACCACTTCCGCGGTTTCGCGGCCTACTGGGCGGTGCCCGCCGGGGACGAGACGGCCGAGGACGGGCGCTGGGAGCAGGGTCCGGGGCGGGCGGTCTTCGACGCCGCGGCCGCCGAGCTGGGCCCGCTGCCGGTGCTGGCCGAAGACCTCGGTGACATCGACCAGCCGGTGGTCGACCTGCGCCGGGCGCTCGGGTTCCCCGGGATGGCGGTGCTCCAGTTCGCCTTCGACCCCGACTCCGACGACGTCTCCCACGAGCCGGAGAACCTCGAGCGCGACCAGGTGGTCTACACCGGCACCCACGACAACGACACCGTGGTCGGCTGGTGGTCCGAGCTGCCCGAGCCGCGCCGGGTGGAGGTCCGTCGGGCCTGGCGCGCGGCCGGCGTCCGGACCGACGGGGAGACCGACCCCGCCTGGGCGATGGTCGAGCTGGCCCACGCCGCCCCCTGCCGGCTGGCGGTGTGCCAGGCCCAGGACGTCCTCGCCCTCGGTCGGGAGGCCCGGATGAACACTCCCGGCACCGCCGCCACCTGGGCCTGGCGGCTGCAGCCCGGTCAGCTGACCGACGCCCACGCCCGCCGTCTGCGCGAGGTCACCGAGGCCTCGGGCCGCTGCTGAGCGCCCCCGGCCCCACGATCCCGGTCAGGAGGACGTCGGCTCAGCCCGCCAGCCGGACCACCATCCGGACGGGGTGGTGGTCCCCGCCCGGCCTGCGGATGTCCAGCTCCTGCACCCGGCTGACGACGCTCATGCTCCGCGGGAACACGAACCCGTCGATGGAGGCTCGGGGCGCCTGGTAGCGGTAGCCCGTGCTGCCGCCCCAGACGTCCTGGGGCTGGCTGCGGAGGGCGGTGTTCCAGTCCGCGCCCATGATCATCTGGCCGTCGGCCTCGCGCAGCAGGCTCTTGACGCTGTTCATCATGGGGACGAAGGTCGTGCCGTGGCAGCGCGGCGGCGGCAGGTGGGCCGAGGCCACCGGCAGCGTCGTGCCGTCCACCAGGTGCAGCCGGGCGGTGGCGATCCAGCGCGGTCCGTGACCACCGGACGGGTGGTCGTCGCACTCGGCCGTGGATGCTCCCCGGACCCCGAAGACGAAGCGGAAGTCGGTGACGCCCTCGGGGCCCAGGATCGAGCGGCGGGTCACGACGGCGCTGCCGGCCTCGGCGGAGTCGCGGTCGGCCGCCTGGTGCACCACGAACCCCTCACCGCCCTGCCCGCCGCGGACGATCGCCGGGATGTTGAAGCCCTTGGCCTCCTGCAGCAGCAGCACGTCGGTCTGGTCGAGCAGCCGCTGCAGGTCCGCGATCCGGCTGGCCTGGCCGTCCCTGCGGAACTGGTTCATGTTGTAGGTGATGACCCGCAGCTCGGTGGGGGTCCCGGTGCTGCTGTCCTCGGCGGCCGCCGGTGGGGAGGCCGGGGCCAGGACCAGCGCGAGCAGCAGCGCGGCGAGGGCGGCGGTCAGGGACGTCAGTCGTCGTCTCATCAGGTCCTCCGAGGTGGGGCACCCGGCCGCCTCAGGCAGCGGCGGACGGGGGTGCGGGTGGGACCAGGCGACCACACCACGGAGACGACGACGCGGTGATCAGGTGACGACCGGGAGAACCCCTCCTGAGCGCGGTGTGGCTCGCCGACCTCCGGGGTCCGCTCCGTCGGAGGAGGGACGGGGCTCGGACGAGCGGGTGGCCTGCTACGAGGACGCCGCCGTGGTGACCGTAGTTCCGGCCAGCCGGTCGTGCAGCGGACGCCCGGACCCGAGCAGCACCCCGCCCACGAGCAGCCCGACCACCGGGTAGGTGAGGGCCGTCGCGGTGAGCAGGGCCGGGTCCCGCCGCTCGAAGCCGCCGTCGGCCGCGAGCACGGCGACGACGTGCCCGAGCTGCCAGGGCAGGGCGATCTTCACCGCGTTGCGCGCCAGCGTGCGACCGAACCGGGGTCGGTCGCCCTCGCGCCCTCGCACGGTCAGCCCCACCCGGCGCTTGCCGGGGGTGGCCCCCCGCGGGCCGCTCTCGGTCCATGCCGCCAGGACGGTGGCCACGACCGGCGGCAGGGCGCTCACGGCGACCACCGCCCAGGGGTCCTGCAGCGCCGGGAGGTGGCGCACCGCGAGCCCGACCGGGACCATCGCCCCGGCGATGCCCAGGTAGCACAGGCAGTCCAGCGCGTAGGCCCGACCACGGCGACCAGCGAGCGGGTGCATGCCAGCAGGGTAGGCCGGTCCGGGACCCTCAGACGGGTACCGCGTGCACCGGCCGGGTCACTCCCGGTGCACCTTGTGCTGGGCGGCCTGCGCCCGCGGGCGCACGACCAGCCGGTCGATGTTGACGTGGGAGGGGAGGGAGGCCACCCAGCGGACGCACTCGGCGACGTCCTCGGCGGTCAGCGGCTCGGCGACGCCGTCGTACACCTTCGCGGCCCGCTCGGCGTCCCCGCCGAACCGGGTCAGCGAGAACTCCTCGGTGGCCACCATGCCCGGGGCGATCTCGACCACCCGGACCGGCTCGGCGACGATCTCCAGCCGCAGCGCGCCGACCACCGCGCGCTCGGCGGACTTGGCCGCGTTGTAGCCCGCGCCGCCCTCGTAGCTGGCGTCGGCGGCGGTGGAGGTGATGAAGACGACCTGACCGCCGGCGGCGCGCAGCGCCGGCAGCAGCGCCTGGGTGACGCGTCCGGCCCCCACCACGTTGGTGGCAAACATCTGCTGCCAGGCGTCGAAGTCGGCCTCGGCGACGGGCTCCATCCCCAGCGCGCCGCCGGCGTTGTTGACCAGCAGCGCGCACCGCGGGCCGACCGCCGCGGCCAGGGCGTCGACGTCGGCGGGGTCGGTGACGTCGCAGCGCAGCGCCGTCCCGCCGATCTCCTCGGCCAGGGCCTGGACGCGCTCCTGTCGGCGGGCGGCGCACACGACGGCGAACCCGGCGCCGGCGAGCACCCGGGCGGTGGCCGCGCCGATGCCGCTGCTGGCACCGGTGACCACGGCCACGGGACGGGCGGAGGGGGAGCGGGGGTCTGGGGTGTTCGTGGACATGCCCTGATCCTCTCGCACGGCGGTCGCTAGGCTCGCGACCATGAGCGAACGAGGCACCCTGATCCTGCTCCGCCACGGCGAGAGCGAGTGGAACGCCAAGAACCTGTTCACCGGGTGGGTCGACGTCGACATCAACGAGAAGGGTCTGGCCGAGGCCCGCCGTGGCGGGCAGCTGATGGCCGAGCAGGGCCTGCTGCCCGACGTCGTGCACACCTCCGTGCTGCTGCGCGCCATCCACACCGCCAACGTCGCGCTGGCCGGGTGCGGGCGGCACTGGATCGAGACCAAGCGCTCCTGGCGCCTGAACGAGCGCCACTACGGCGCGCTGCAGGGCAAGGACAAGGCGGCCACCCTCGCGGAGTTCGGCGAGGAGCAGTTCATGACCTGGCGCCGCTCCTACGACACCCCGCCGCCGGAGATCGCCGTCGACGACGAGTTCTCCCAGTTCTCCGACCCGCGCTACGCCGCGCTGCCCACCGAGGCCCGTCCGCGCACCGAGTGCCTGGCCGACGTCGTGGTCCGGATGATCCCGTACTGGTACGACCAGATCGTGCCGGACCTGCAGGCCGGCCGGACGGTCCTGGTCGCCGCCCACGGCAACTCGCTGCGCGCCCTGGTCAAGCACCTGGACGGCATGGGTGACCAGGAGGTCGTCGGGCTGAACATCCCCACCGGCATCCCGCTGCTCTACGAGCTGGACGCCGACATGCGTCCGCTCACCACCGGCGGGCGCTACCTCGACCCGGAGGCCGCCAAGGCATCCATCGAGGCGGTCAAGAACCAGGGCAAGAAGATGCCGTGACGCTGCTGGCCCACCAGCGGGAGTTCATCACCTTCGCCCTCGAGCACCAGGTGCTGCGCTTCGGCGACTTCACCCTCAAGTCGGGCCGGCGTTCGCCGTACTTCTTCAACGCCGGCCAGTTCGACACCGGGGCCACCCTGGCGGGGCTGGGACGCTTCTACGCGGCCGCGATCGAGGCCTCCGGGACGGGGGCCGACATGCTCTTCGGGCCGGCCTACAAGGGCATCCCGCTGGTCGCCGCCACGGCGGTCCAGCTCTTCGAGGCGCACGGTCGGGACCTGCCCTGGGCCTTCAACCGCAAGGAGGCCAAGGACCACGGCGAGGGCGGCAGCATCGTCGGCCGCCCGCTGGCCGGCCGGGTGCTGCTGGTCGACGACGTGATCACCGCCGGCACCGCGGTGCGTGAGGCCGTCGGCATCGTGCGGGACGCCGGTGCGGAGCTGGCGGGGATCGTGGTGGCCATCGACCGCCAGGAGCGCGGTCAGGGGGAGCTGTCGGCGATCGGCGAGGTCGAGCGCGACCTCGGCGTCACCGTGACGGCCATCGTCACCCTCGACCAGGTCGTGCAGCACCTCCGCGAGACCGGCCTGCACGCCGAGCACCTCCCCGCCCTGGAGACCTACCGGGCCACCTACGCCACCGGCTCCTGACCAGGCGGAGCCTGCCCCGGACCGTTGACCCGGCGCGGGGAGCGCGGTAAGTTCTCGCGCTTGTGTCCCCGCTCACCGTCGCCCGGGGACGGCACCCCTTCCTGGTGCTGGTCCGGGCCGGCTTCCGCCAGCAGTCGCAGTACCGGCTGGCCATGCTGGCGGGCCTGGCCACCAACTGCGTCTTCGGGTTCATCCGGGCCTCGGTGCTGCTGTCGGCCCAGGAGTCCGCCACCGGGTCCTTCGCCGGCTACACCCCCCAGACGCTGGCCGCCTACGTCTGGATCTCCCAGGCCCTCCTCGGCTCGGTGATGCTGATGGCCAGCTCCGACATCGCCGACCGGATCAAGAACGGCGACGTCGCCGTGGACTTCCTGCGGCCCGTGCCGGTGCTGCTGAACTACGCCTCGCTGGCCCTGGGCCGAGGCCTCTACAGCCTGGTCCCGCGCGGCGTCCCCGCCGTCACCATGGGTCTGCTGACCGCCGGGTTCTTCCTCCCCACCACGCCCGGGCCCTACCTGCTCGGCGCGTTCAGCGTGGTCGTGGCCGTCGTCGCCTCCTACGTCGGGCTGCACTGCGTGTCCCTGGCCGGGTTCTGGCTGGTGGAGTCGCGTGGGCTCTTCGGTCTCTACGGGCTGCTGGGCACCTTCATGGCCGGCCTCTTCGTCCCGGTCGACCTCTTCCCCGGCTGGTTGCGGACGGTCGCCGCCTGCACCCCGTTCCCCACCTTCCTGCAGTACCCGGTGGACGTCCTCAGCGGCCGCGTCCTCGGCTGGGAGGCGGTGGGGCACCTGGCGGTCCAGGTCGGCTGGCTGGTGGCGCTGGTCGCGCTCGCCCAGCTGCTCACCGCCGCCGGGCGTCGTCGGCTGGAGGTGCAGGGTGGTTGACACGGTGCCGGCGCCGGCGGGCGTCGGAGGGCGGTTCGCCCCCTACCGGGCGGTGCTCGCCTCGCGGATCCGGTCCCAGGCCTCCTACCGGGTCTCCTTCGCCACCGAGCTGGGCACGGCCCTGCTGGTCGGCCTGGTGGAGCTCGCCGAGACGTGGGTGGTGTTCAGCCAGGTGACGGTCCTGGGCGGGTTGACCTTCGGGGCGATCCTGCTGGTCTTCGGGCTGTCCAACATCTGCTTCGCACTCGCCGACCTGGTGCTCGGCCACCTGGACCGGCTGCCGCGCTACATCACCGCCGGCACCATCGACGTCTTCTACCTGCGTCCCCAGCCGGTGCTGGCCCAGCTCGCCACCTCCGAGATCAGCCTGCGCCGGCTGCCGCGGATCGCGGTGGGCGTGGTCGTGCTGGTCTGGGGTCTGGTGGTCAACGACATCACCGACCCGCTGCGCGCGACCGCGGTGATCGCGCTCAGCCTGGTCTTCGGCACCGTGGTCTTCGGCGCCCTCTTCGTCACCGCCGCCGGCTGCCAGTTCTGGCTGGTCAACGGCGCGGAGCTGACCAACGCCTTCACCTACGGCGCCTCCTACGCCGCCACCCAGCCGGCCTCGGTCTTCCCGACCCCGCTCCGGCTGACCTTCGGCTACCTGGTCCCGGCCGCCTTCGTCGGCTACCTGCCGACGCTGGTGCTGCTGGACCTGCCGGGACCGGCCTTCCTGCCGGCCTGGCTGGCCTGGTGGCTGCCGCTGGCTGCCGCGTGGTCGTGCCTGGTGGCCGGGCTGGTCTGGCGTGCGGGCGTCCGCCACTACCAGGGAGCAGGAGGCTGAGATGGCCGTGATCGAGGTGGACCGGCTGGTCCGCGACTTCACCGTGCGCGAGCAGGTGCCGGGCCGGAGGCTGCGCCGCCGGGCCCGCCAGGTGCGCGCGGTGGACGAGATGAGCTTCACCGTCGAGGCGGGGGAGAGCGTCGGCTACATCGGGGCCAACGGCGCCGGGAAGTCGACGACGATCAAGATGCTGGCCGGCATCCTGGTCCCCACCTCCGGCACCCTGCGCACCTGCGGCCTGGACCCGCTGCGCTCACGGCGCGAGCTCGCCGGTCGGATCGGGGTCGTCTTCGGCCAGCGCTCCCAGCTGTGGTGGGACCTGCCGCTGCGCGAGTCCTTCGACATCCTGGCCGCCATCCACCGCCTCGAGCCGACCCAGGCCGTGCGGCGGCGCGAGGAGCTGGTCGAGGAGCTGGAGCTGGCGGAGTTCATGTCCACCCCGGTCCGTCAGCTGTCGCTGGGGCAGCGGATGCGCGCGGAGGTGGCGGCGGTGCTGCTGCACCGCCCCGAGCTGGTCGTCCTGGACGAGCCCACCATCGGGCTGGACGTGCTCAGCAAGCAGCGGCTGCGGGACTTCCTGGTGCACGAGCGCAGCACCCGGGGCACCACCCTGCTGCTGACCACCCACGACATGGGCGACGTCGAGCGGCTCTGCGAGCGGGTGCTGGTGGTCGACCACGGGAGGCTGGCCTACGACGGCAGCCTGACCGGGCTGGCCGCCACCGTGGCGGCCGAGCGGGTGCTCGTGGTGGAGCTGGCCGAGCCGCGTCCCGCGCTGCAGGTGCCCGGGACGCGTCACCTGGGCAGCGACGGTGACGGGGTGCGTCAGCGGCTGGCCTTCGACCCGGCCACCACCACCGCGGCCGGCGTGCTGGCCGCCGTGCAGGGCCAGGCGGAGGTGCGCGACCTGTCGGTGGCCGAGCCCGACATCGAGGACGTGGTCCGCCGGCTCTGGGCCCGCAACCGCGCCCGCTCGGCGGACCGGGCCTGATCTGCTTGACTGCTCGTCGACCCGAGCACGAGGAGGACGACGGTGGCCGAGTGGCCCGAGGAGGCGAGCCGGCAGGCTCGCGACGACTTCGACCGGTTGCTGCCGATGGCGATGCGCGCCGCGCACGTCGAGCTGGCGAGCAAGGGGGAGTTCTGGCCGTTCGCGGTGGTGGTCGACGTCGATGGCGACGCCTCCCGCGCGGCCTCCGAGCTCCCGCGGGAGCGTCCTCCCGCCGGTGAGGTGCTGGCCGAGCTGCGCCGCTCGCTGCGGGCCAGCGAGCAGCCGCTGCGTGCGGTCGCCGTCGTCCTGGACGTGCACGAGCCCCGCCTCGGCTCGGACTGCATCGAGGTCTCCCTGGAGCACCTCGGCTCACCGCCGGTGGTGGTGCAGCGTCCCTACACCCGCCGTCGCTTCGGCGGACGCGTCGCCTACCGCCCCGACGTCACCGTCCCCGGCACGGCCACCATCTTCGTCTGACCGGCCCCGGAGCCGGGATAGCGTGGTCGGGTGGACGGCGTCGACGAGCGGTGGGGATCCTGGGTCGGCTCGGCCCTGGTGGTGCGGGGCGGTGAGCTGGTGGACGAGGCCGCGACCGGCGCGACCGGGTCGGCCCCCTGCACCTCCTCGACGCGGTTCCAGGCCGGCTCGATCAGCAAGCAGGTCATGTCCGTGGTCGTGCTCGCGCTCGGGCAGCGCGGCCGGCTGCAGCTCGACCTCCCCGTCGGCCACTGGCTGGACGACCTGCCAGCCCGGCTGCGCCCCGTCACCCTGGCCCAGCTCCTCAGCCACAGCTCGGGGATGGGGCACTGGGGGGACGTCCCCGGCCTGCCGCCGGTCCTGGAGAGCCCGCCGCCCCGCAGCGACCTGCTGGCCATGGTCACCGACGCGCCGCTGCTGTCCGCGCCGGGGGACCGGTTCCGCTACAGCGGTCCGGGGTTCCTCCTCGTCGCCGCGGTGGTGGAGGCGGTCACCGGCACCTCCTACGGCGAGGTCGCGGCCGAGCTGGTCTTCTCCCCAGCGGGGATGCGGGCCACCACGTCCGGTCGGTTCCCCGTCGGGGACAGCGACGTCGCCCTCGGGCGTCGCGACGGCCGGGAGGTCGTCGTGGACGAGGGGTTCAGCCACCTCCCGGGGACCGGGGACCTGTGGACCACCACCACCGACCTCCTCCGCTACAGCTCCGCGCTGCGCCACGGTGAGCTCCTCGACGCGTCCGCGGCGTCCCTGCTGTGGACCCTGCACACGGAGCTCGACGCCCCCGACCCGGACGAGCAGCCCACGGCTGCGCGGAGCTACGGCTACGGGACGTTTCTCGGCCGGGTCGCAGGACGCGGGGCCTGGTACGTCCCGGGGGACAACCCGGGGTACCAGTCGCTGCTGGCCCACCTGCCCGGCCCCGACGTGACCATCGCCGTCCTCGGCAGCGAGCAGGCGTCCGGGGTGGGCCCGGTGCTGATGCAGCTGGACACGGGCGTCTGAACCCGCCCGGCCCCACCACTCAGTCCGACCCCGCGGTGCCCCGGTCGTGGGCCTGCTGGGCGGCGGCCTCGCCCTCGGTGGTGACGGTGTCGACCTCCTCGGGTCGGGTCTGGTCCAGGCGCAGCGCGATCTGCTCGTCGCCGTAGCGCAGGATCGTGGCGGCGACCGCCACCACCGGCACGGCCAGGAAGGCGCCCGCGATGCCGAACAGGCTCCCGCCGGTGGTCACCGCGATCAGCACCAGGGCGGGGTGCAGCTTCAGCGACTGGCCCTGGAGGAGCGGCTGCAGGACGTTGCCCTCGAGCTGCTGCACCACCAGGATCAGCGCGAGCACGAGCAGGGCGGTGGTCAGGCCCTCCGACACCAGGGCGACCAGGACGGCGAGGGAGCCGACGGCGACGGCGCCGACGATGGGGACGAAGCCACCGAGGAAGGTCAGCACGGCCAGGGCGGGCGCGACCGGCACCCCCAGCAGGACGAGGCCGAGGCCGATGAGCACCGCGTCGGCGGCGCTGACGATGGCCTGGACCCGGATGAAGTCGCTGACCGTCGCGAACGCCCTCGCCAGGACCTCGCTGAGGTGGTTGCCGACGCGGGCCCCGGTGGCGTGTCGCAGCCAGGGCAGGAACTTCGGCCCGTCCTTGAGGAACAGCAGGGCCAGCACCACCACCAGCAGGACCGTCACCAGTCCGGAGGTGATCGCGGAGACCCCGGTCAGGACCCCGCCGGCGATGTCGGTGGCGTTGCTCTGCAGGCGGTCGGTGACCTGGGCCACGGCCTGGTCGATCTGGTCGCTGCCCAGGTTCACCGGCGGCTGCCGCAGCCACTCCCGGACCCGTTGCAGGCCGTCACCGGCGTTGGCGGCCAGCTCGCTGGACTGCCGCACCAGCACCGGTCCGACGAGCACCAGGATCCCCGCGAGCAGCCCCAGCACAGCACCCAGCACGAGCACGGCAGCCAGCAGGTCGGGCACCCGGTGGGCTCTCAGCCAGCGGACGGCGGGCCACAGGGCCGCGGCCACGATCACGGCCAGGACGACCGGTGCCACCCCCACCCAGGCCCGGCCCAGCAGCCACACCACGGCCACCACCACCACGGCCACCGCGGCGATCCGGAGCGACCACCACGCGCTGGTCTGCAGTCCCGACCGGATCACGTCGACGCGGTCACGGGCTCGCCCTCCCGTGGTCGCCACGTCCTGGTCGTCGGCGGGTGTCGTCACGTCCCTCCATCCTCACTCACGTCGAAGAACGTGTCCGGTCCGGACCCTCAGGTCCGACGCATCGCGGTCCACCAGCGTATCCACAGGGTCCGCGGCGCCCGGCGGTGGCCAGGACCGGGCACGGGGAGGCCGGGAACTCCCTCGCCGCCGCGGCGACGACTGGCTACCGTTCGCCCGTGGACGTGGGGAAGGACGTCACCGTGGTGCTCTGCACCGGGGACGGGGAGGTGCTGGGCGCGCTGCCGTCCTTCCCGGTGCCGACACCCTGGTGGCCCGAGGTGACGGAGGTGGTCCGCGGGTGCCGGCACCGTCATGCCGCCGACGTCACCGTGCTCCGGCTGCTGACCGCGCCCGCGGACCTGACCTCGGGGGGCGAGGTGGCCTACCTGGCCGAGCTCACCGGAGCGGTCCCCGCCGACCTCCGCCCGTGGTCGGGGGACCCGACGGCTGAGCACCCCCTGCGCCAGGGCTGGGCCCGGCCGGGCGGGCCACGCCGCGAGCTGGGGTGGGCGGTCGAGCAGCTGGCCGACGCCGGTCGCCCAGCCACCGGGCGGCCGCAGCAGGTCAAGACCTGGAACCTCTCCAGCATCTGGCGGGTCCCCACCGCCGACGGGGACGTCTGGCTCAAGAGCGTGCCGCCGTTCTTCGCCCACGAGGGCCTCCTGATGACCCGGCTCGACCCCTCCTCGGTGCCGCGGCCGCTGGCGGCCCAGCCCGGTCGCGTGCTGCTGCCCGACGTCGTCGGGACCGACCAGTTCCACGCCACCGGTGAGCCGCTGACCGCGATGGTGGAGCAGCTGGTCGCCCTGCAGGTGCCCTTCCTGGGACGCACCGAGGACCTGCTCGCCCTCGGGGTGCCGGACCGGCGGCTGACCACCATCGCCCCGCGGCTGGCCGAGGTGGTCCGGGAGCAGACCGGCGCGCTGGGGGTCGAGGAGCTCCGCCGGCTGGAGCACCTCCTGCAGACCCTGGACGCCCGGGCGGAGCGGCTCGCCGCCTGCGGCATCCCGGACACGCTGGTGCACGGAGACTTCCACCCCGGCAACGTGCGCGGCACCCCGGGGGACCTGGCGATCCTGGACTGGTCCGACTCCGCCGTCGGGCACCCCCTCACCGACGAGCTGGCCTTCTTCCGCCCGCTCGGGAGGGGCGATCGCGAGCGGGTCGCCGCCGTCTGGTCGACGGCCTGGCGCCGCGTCGTCCCCGGCTGCGAGCCCGAGCGCGCCGTCGGGCTGCTCCGGCCGGTGATGCCGCTGGTCGCGGCCATGGTCTACGCCGACCTCTGCGCCGGGATCGAGCCCGACGAGCGGGTCTACCACGCCCGGGACGTCCCCGCCTGCCTGCGCGAGGCCGCCGCCGCGGCCGCCGTCCCGGGCACCTGAGACGCTCTCCCCCGCGGCTGTCGAGACCGGGGGTGCCCGGACGTCATCGGGGTGAGGCAGGCTGACCGGCAGCCGCCCGGACGGAGGAGACGACGATGACGACCGACTACGTGGTGCTGCTGCCCGGGGACGAGTCCCGCTGGGCCGCCGCGGACCCGGCGACCCGGGAGGCGGTGTACGCCCAGCACCGGGAGTTCGCCACCCAGCTGGGGGAGCGGGGCCACACCGTCCTGGGTGGGGCGGAGCTGGAGCACTCGTCCGGGGCCAAGGTGGTCCGCGGCCACCGCGGTGCGGTGACCGTCACCGACGGCCCCTACGCCGAGACCGTCGAGCAGCTCACCGGCTTCTACCTGGTCCGCAGCGACGACCTGGCCGACCTGCTGGACCTCTGCGGTCTGCTCACGAACGCCGAGGCCGTCGAGGTGCGGGCCGTCGTCCCCGACCCCGGCGCCTGAGCCCCGCGAGCAGGCACCGGCGCCGGACGAGGACGTCAGACGGGGAGGAGGGTGACCCTCACGGCCACTGGGCGGCACCCGCGGGCACCGCGCCGGTCACCACGTAGATGACCCGCTTGCCCATCGAGACGGCGTGGTCGGCGATGCGCTCGTAGTAGCGGCCGAGCAGGGCCACGTCGACCGCGGCCTCGACCCCGTAGGGCCACTCGTCGCCCAGCAGCAGACGGAACTGGCTGCGGCGCAGGTCGTCCATCTCCTCGTCGTTCTGGGCCAGGGTCTCGGCCATCTCGACGTCGCGGGCGCGCAGGGTGCTGCCGGCGGTGCCGACCATCTGCTCGGAGATCTCCGCCATCCGGGCGAAGTTCGGGCGCAGCCGCTCGGGGATCGCGATCTCGGGGTAGCGCAGCCGGGCCACCTTGGCCACGTGCGCGGCGAGGTCACCCATCCGGGCCAGCTCGCCGACCATGCGCAGGGCGGAGACGACGATGCGCAGCTCGCCGGCCACCGGGGCCTGCAGCGAGAGGAGGGAGAAGCAGCGGTGCTCGATGTCGTCGGCGACGCGGTCCAGCTTCTCGTCCTCGGTGATCACGCGCTCGGCGATGGCGTCGTCGGCCTGGAGCAGGGCCCGGGTGCTGTCGCGCACGGCCACCTGGACGTCCTGGGACATCGAGACGAGGTCCTCGATGACGCTCTCGAGCTCCACACGGTAGGTCTCTCGCATTTTGGCGGTCCTGACTTGGTCGACGACGTCACGCAGCAGGGCAGTACTGCACCACATGAGCCTAGGCCCGGGAACTGCGCTCCTGCACCTCTGGGGTGAACGCGGCGTGAACGGTCGGACAACGTCCTGCCACGTGGGCCTACCGGGGTCGTCCGCGTGCCCGGGAGGAGTCGGGGCAGGAGGGTGTCGGGCCCTAGAGTGAGCGATCGTGGAGATCCTGCTGGCAGCCGTGGTCGGCGCCGTCGTGGGCGCCACGATCGCGGTGGCGGTGGTGGTGGCGCGGGGTGCTGCCCACCGCCAGACCGCCCAGGAGCGGCTCGAGATCGCCCGGGTGCCGGTGCCGGACGGCGTCTCCCAGATGCTGCGCGTGCTGCGCTCGGCCGGGGTGGTGGTCGGGCCCAGCGACGAGGTGCTGGAGGCCTCCGAGCAGGCCCGGGTGCTGGGGCTGGTGCGGGGCAGCCGGGTGGTGCACCGCGAGCTGCTGGAGCTCGTCCGGGAGTCCCGCAAGGACCGCGACGTCCGCTCGGTCGAGCTCGAGCTCCCGCGCGGTGGGGACCAGCTCAGCCACTTCGCGGTCCGGGTCGGGCCGCTGGCCGAGGACCTCGTGGTCTTCCTGGCCGAGGACCGCACCTCCGCGGTGCGGCTGGAGGCCATCCGGCGCGACTTCGTCACGAACGTCAGCCACGAGCTGAAGACGCCCATCGGCGCCATCTCGCTGCTGTCGGAGGCGGTGGCCTCCGCGGCCGACGAGCCGGAGACGGTGCTCGCCTTCACCGGCCGGATGCAGCACGAGACGGCGCGGCTGACCGGCCTGGTGGCCCAGATCATCCAGCTCTCGGGCGTGCAGGCCGACGACCCGCTGCTGGCCCCGAGGGTGGTCGACGTCGACGAGGTGCTGGCCGAGGCG
Organism: Auraticoccus monumenti; assembly: GCF_900101785.1. GTDB lineage: Bacteria > Actinomycetota > Actinomycetes > Propionibacteriales > Propionibacteriaceae > Auraticoccus > Auraticoccus monumenti. Next base: position 2,471,987 of record NZ_LT629688.1, read on the forward strand.
GTCGACATCGTCCGGGTCGACGCCGAGGACCGCGGCATCCGGCTGCGGGTCGCCGGGCGCGAGGCGCTGCAGGTGATGGGCGACGAGGGCCAGCTGGCGATGGCGGTCAGCAACCTGGTCCGCAACGCCGTGCTCTACTCCGAGCCCGGGGCCCACGTCACCGTCTCCTCGCGCCGCGCGGCCGGCGGCGACGACGCCCGGGTGGAGATCCGCGTCCGCGACACCGGCATCGGCATCGCCGCGGCCGACCTGGACCGGATCTTCGAGCGCTTCTACCGGGTCGACTACTCCCGCAGCCGCGCCAACGGCGGCAACGGGTTGGGGTTGAGCATCGTCAAGCACGTCGCGGCCGCTCACGGGGGCGACGTGGCCGTGTGGAGCAAGGTGGGTCAGGGGTCCACCTTCACCATCACCTTGCCCGAGCACGTGGGCGAGGACGACGGACCAGCCACGGTGGCGGGTCCGCTGCAGCACGAGACACAGGAGCTGAACAGATGACACGGGTACTCGTGGTCGAGGACGAGGACTCCTACCGTGAGGCGCTGAGCTTCATGCTGCGCAAGGAGGGCTTCGAGGTGGTGGAGGCCGCGGACGGGACCGCGGGCCTCGCCGAGTTCGACCGGGTGGGGGCCGACATCGTCCTGCTCGACCTGATGATGCCGGGGCTGCCGGGCACCGAGGTGTGCCGACAGCTCCGCGCCCGCGGGCCGGTGCCGGTGATCATGGTCACCGCCCGCGACACCGAGGTGGACAAGGTGGTGGGCCTGGAGCTGGGTGCCGACGACTACGTCACCAAGCCCTTCAGCCACCGGGAGCTGGTGGCGCGGATCCGGGCGGTGCTGCGACGCGGGCAGGACGTCGAGCTGCTGCCGGACGTGGTCGAGGCCGGTGGCGTGCGGATGGACGTCGAGCGCCACGAGGTGTCGGTGGACGGCCAGCGGATCAAGCTCGCGCTCAAGGAGTTCGAGCTGCTGGAGATGCTGCTGCGCAACTCCGGCCGGGTGATGACCCGGGGCCAGCTGATCGACCGGATCTGGGGCGCGGACTACGTCGGGGACACCAAGACCCTCGACGTCCACGTCAAGCGGCTCCGGGCCAAGATCGAGCCCGACCCGGCCAACCCGGTGCACCTGGTGACCGTCCGCGGGCTGGGCTACAAGTTCGAGGCCTGAGGCCCGCCGGGTCGGCCCGGCCGCCGGCACTAGGGTGAGCCCCGTGACAGGTGAGATCGCGGTCTTCTCCGGCTCGGCCCATCCCGAGTTCGCGGAGGAGATGTGCGACATCCTCGGGGTGGGGCTCTCGCCCTCGCGGACGACGCGCTTCAGCAACGACTGCCTCCAGGTCCAGCTGCGGGCCAACTGCCGGCGGCGCGACGTCTTCGTCGTCCAGCCGCTGGTGCCGCCGGTGCAGGAGAACCTGATGGAGCTGTACCTGATGCTCGACGCCGCCCGCGGCGCCTCCGCCCAGCACATCACCGCGGTGATCCCGCACTTCGCCTACGCGCGCTCGGACAAGAAGGACGCCCCGCGGATCTCCATCGGGGCCCGGCTGGTGGCCGACCAGCTGGCCACCGCCGGGGCGGACCGGGTGGTCACCATGGCGCTGCACTCCGAGCAGGTGCACGGCTTCTTCTCGGTGCCGGTGGACCACCTGAGCGCGCTCAAGGAGCTGGCGATGCACTTCGTGGGCCGCGACCTGTCCAACACCGTGGTGGTCTCACCGGACTTCGGCAACCTCAAGGTGGCCGGTCACTTCGCCCACCACCTGGGGGTGCCGGTGGCGGCCGCGTCGAAGCACCGGCGCTCCGACGACACGGTGGTGATCGACGCCATCGTCGGTGACGTGCGCGGCAAGGACGTGATCGTGCTCGACGACGAGATCGCCACCGCCGGGTCCATCGTGGAGCTGATGACCTGCCTGCGTCGCGACGACGTCCGCAGCGTCTCGGTGGCCTGCACGCACGGGCTGTTCACCGGCCCGGCGGTGGAGCGGCTGCAGGCCGAGACCGGCATCTCCGAGGTGGTCTGCACCAACACCGTGCCGCTGCCGCCCGAGCGACGCGTGCACAACCTCCAGGTGCGTTCGGTGGCCCCGCTGTTCGCGGAGGCGGTGCGCCGGGTGCACCTGGGGGAGTCGATCAGCAGCCTGTTCAGCGACGAGGTCACGGTCGGTTGAGCGGCGTCCCGTGCACCTGAGGACGGGAGGGACCGACGGCCGACCCGTGCTGCTCCTGCACGGCGGGGGTGTCGCCGGCTGGATGTGGGACCCGCTGACCGCGCGGCTGCGCCCGGGGCTGCGGCTGCTGGTGCCCGACCTGCCCGGCCACGACCGCAGCGCCGCGCTGGCCTACCACTCCCACGACGCGACGGCGACCGCGCTGGAGCGGTTGCTCGAGGACGAGGCCCGGCCGGTGGCGGTCGTCGGCTTCTCCCTCGGGGCCCAGCTCGCGGTCCTCCTCGCCGCGCGCCGGCCCGACCTCGTCGACCGGGTGTGCGTGGTCAGCGCCCTGGCCCGCCCACCCCGGGCCCGGGGGGCGACGCTGGCCCTGGTCGGCGCGACGGCCGGCCTCGCGGGACGCGACTGGTTCGCCCGGCTGCAGGGACGACAGCTGTCGGTGCCCGCGGACCTGCTGGCCGACTACGTCCGCACCTCCGCGAGCCTGTCGCGGTCGACGCTGCTGGCCAGCATCGGGGAGAACCTGCGCTTCACGGTCCCGGCGGGCTGGTGCACGTTCCCCGGCCGGGCCCTCCTGCTCGCCGGGTCGCGCGAGCAGAGGTCGGTGAGGGCGTCGGCGGAGGCCCTGCACCGGGCGCTGCCGCACAGCGCGGTCGAGGTCGTCCGGGGGAGCGGGCACGACATCCCGCTGCGGCGGCCGGACCTGCTGGCCGCCCGGCTGCACGCGCTGCTGGACGGCTGAGCGCCGGCAGCCCCGCGGGTGGGCGTCAGAGCGGGAGCGGTCCCTCGGACGCCCGCGGGCCGTCCACCCTCAGGAGGGCGTGCTGGACGGGCTGGGGGAGGCGCTCGGTGCGGGAGAGGGGGACACCGTCCGGAAGTGCTGGGCGAGCCCCACGATCGGCACGACCAGGGTGGCCTCGCCACCCTCGCGGAAGGTCAGCGTGAGCTCTGCGGTCAGCCCGTCCACGACGCCCTCGCCGCTGACGGTGATCACCGGGCGGTCGGTGGTCAGCACGACGAGGCCGTCGGCCGGGTCGAGGGCGTAGTCCCCGCCGAGGGTGACCTCCAGGGGGGCGCCGCGCTCGCCGTCGGGGCCGATGGGGACACCGCTGACGTCGACCAGCTCGTCGGGGCGCTCGACCACCAGGCCGGCGGAGAGGTAGCCCTCGCCGTCGGAGCGGGACACGACCAGGAGGTTGCGGACCATGGTGGTCGGCCCGACACCGGGCTCGGTGGAGACGTCGATGTTGACCCCCGCGGCCGGGGTGTAGGGCTGCAGCGTCTGGACGTCGAAGCCGCAGCCACCGACCCCGGCGGTCAGGCCGAGGGCCAGCGTGGCGGCGGCCAGGCCCCGGACCAGTCGGCGTCGGGGTCGCACGGCGGCGACGGTGCGTCGGTCGATGGTGCCCACGTGGACGTGCTCCTCCTGCTCGGGTGCGAGCAGCCTACCGACAAACCCCGTGGCGGGCTCGCCGGTAGCCCCCGGGCGGCCCGTCGAGACACACGCGCTCTCATCTGTCAAGGTCTGTCAAGTGCCTCCACCGGCCTCTGGCTAGGGCAAACGCCGGTAGGGGCCGACCCGCCCCGTGGTAGACTCCTCTCAGGGAAAGGGGCACAACATATGTCTTTTGCAGTCGGAGAAACGGTGGTCTACCCCAACCATGGGGCGGCCGTCATCGAAGACATCGAGACCCGCACGATCAAGGGTGAGGACAGGCTCTACCTCGTCCTCAGGATCGTGGGCCAGAACGACCTGGTCGTCCGGGTGCCAGCCTGCAACCTCGACCTCGTCGGAGTGCGTGACGTCGTGGACGCCGCCGGTCTGGAGAAGGTGTTCGGGGTGCTGCGGGCACCGCACACCGAGGAGCCGACCAACTGGTCGCGACGCTACAAGGCCAACCTCGAGAAGCTGCACAGCGGCAACGTCATGAAGGTGTCGGAGGTCGTCCGTGACCTCTGGCGTCGTGAGAAGGACCGCGGGCTCTCCGCGGGTGAGAAGCGGATGCTGGCCAAGGCCCGTCAGATCCTGGTCTCCGAGCTCGCGCTGGCCGAGCGCGTCGCGGAGGACAAGGCGGAGATCCTGCTGGACGAGGTGCTGGCTTCCTGAGCACCACCGAGCCACACGCCGAACCGGTCGCTGCCATCGTGGTAGCGGCCGGTTCTGGCGTCCGGATGGGGTCGGCGGCCCCCGCCCCCAAGGCCCTGCGGCTCCTCGGCGGGCGTCCCCTGGTCCACCACGCCGTCCGCACCCTGGTCGAGGGCGGGGTCGATGAGGTGGTGGTGGCGGTGCGGCCGGAGCTGGCCGACGAGTTCGCCGCCGCGCTGGCCGACCTGGCCGGACGGGTCGGCATCTCCTACGTGGCCGGCGGCCGCGAGCGGCAGGAGTCGGTGGCCGGTGCGCTGCGGGCCCTGGAGGACTCACCCGCCCGCGTGGTGCTGGTCCACGACGCCGCCCGCCCCCTGGTCCCGGTCGAGGTCGTCCGCCGGGTGGTCGGCGCGGTCCGGTCCGGTCACCCCTGCGTGGTGCCGGTGGTCCCGGTGGTCGACACCGTCCGCGAGGTCGGCACCGAGGGGTCCCGCCGCCTCGACCGAAGCCGGCTGCGGGCCGTGCAGACCCCGCAGGGGTTCGACCTCGACGTCCTCCGTCGCGCGCACGCCGCCCTGGCCGGCAGCGGTGAGGTGGTCACCGACGACGCCGCCGCCTGCGAGCTGGTCGGCCACCCGGTCCACCTGGTCGAGGGGTCGACCCGCTCCCTCAAGGTGACGACGGAACCCGACCTGGCCCTGGCCGCGGCGCTGCTGGAGCCGGCGGCTCAGCCGCAGGCCGTCCCGGCCCCGCTCCCCCCCGCGCCCGCCCCCGTCCCCCGGCTGCGCACCGGCACCGGGCTGGACGTGCACGCGCTGGCCCCCGGACGCCCGATGCGGGTGGCCTGCCTGGAGTTCGCGGCCGAGACCGTCGGCCCGGTCGGTCACTCCGACGGCGACGTGGTCGCGCACGCGGTCTGCGACGCGCTGCTCTCCGCCGCCGGTCTGGGTGACCTGGGCAGCAACTACGGCACCTCCGACCCCCGCTGGGCCGGCGCCTCGGGACGTGAGTTCCTGGTCGAGACCGCCCGACGCGTGCGCGAGGCCGGCTACCAGGTGGTCAACGTGTCCGTGCAGCTGATCGGCAACCGGCCCCGGTTCGCGCAGCGCCGCGGCGAGGCGGAGGCGCTGATGTCACGGGCCCTGGACGCGCCGGTGAGCGTCTCGGCCACCACCACCGACGGGCTGGGCCTCACCGGTCGCGGCGAGGGCATCGCGGCGCTGGCGAACGCGCTGCTGCAGACCCGCGGCTGACGGGTCAGCCGCGGGTCCGCCTCACTCCACCTCGCTGGAGGGGGCGATGAAGCTGTTGCACACCGAGAGCGCCGTGCTGGTCCAGCCCCGCGCACCCCACAGCTGGCGGTTGTCGCCGTGGCCGTGGTTGCCGACGACGTCGGGGTCCCCGGTCAGCTGGTCGTCCCCGATGTTGAACAGCGCCTGCTCCATGCCGGCGAAGTCCTCCTCGGTCAGCCCGAGCGAGGTCCGGGTCGAGGTGAAGAAGGAGCCGGCGAAGCAGTCCGCCTGGACCTCCAGGCGCCGGCTCAGCTCGAGCTGGGTGCCCTCGTCGTCGGTGTTGGCCACCAGCAGCTGCCCGGGGATGAGCAGGTTGCTGCGGGCCTGGACGTTGTGGCCGTACTCGTGGGCCATCACCAGGGCGGCGATGTTGGGCTGGCGGAGGTCGGGCAGGTACTCGAACATCAGGGTGGAGAAGTACACCGACTGGTCGGCCGGGCAGTAGAAGGCGTTGACCGCCTCCTCGCCCTGCATGCTGCCGCAGCCGGAGGTGACCGAGTCGCTGTAGACGGTCACCTGGGGGCGGACCTCGGCCCAGCCGGCGGCGTTCAGCGCCGGCTGCCAGACCCGGGTCAGGCAGGCCATCTCCTCGGTGATGTAGGCGTCCAGCTCGTCGTCGCCCATCTCCCAGGGGTTGCCCGCGGGGAGCTCGCAGCGCACCGGCTCAGGCATCGTCTGGACGTACAGCGGGTTCTCCTCCAGGGCGACGTAGGCATCATCGAAGGTGGTGGGGTAGTCCGGCAGCGCCGGTGGGGTGGCCGACTCCGGCGGCACCTCGTAGTCCTCGTTCTCGTAGGCGACCTCGCGGCTGCCGCCGACCCCGCTGAGGTTGACCAGCACCAGCGCGCCGAGGGCGACCACGGCCAGGGCGCACATGGCCAGGAAGACCGTCCTCAGCGGGTTGCGCCGGCGCCGCGGGGGCGGTGCGAACCCGCCGGGGCCACGGATGAGCGGCTGCTGGCCCCACTGCGGCTGCTGCCCCCAGGAGGGCTGGGCCGGCCACTGCCCCGGGGCGTTCCAGCCGGGCGGGGCCTGCTGGGGCCCGGCGGCGTTCCAGGGGGAGGAGTGGGGGACGTTCCGCTGCGGCGCCGGCGGACGCTGGCCCGCGGGCGGGCCCCAGGGCTGTTGGGTCACGGGCGACACCCTAACCCCAGCCGGGTCCGCGGACGGCGGCCCGGCACCGGCGGCGGCGGACTCCCGACGGGCTATCGTGTGGCCGGGCCGCCCCGGCGTCCCGTCCTGACGACCTGCCCGACCGGAGGCCCCTGACGTGACTGCCCTGCACCCCACGAGCCCGGGCCGGGTCCGCACCGCCCGGGTGGTGGTCGCCACCCTGCTCGCCGTGCTGCTGACCTCCCTGGCGCTGCCGGCGCACGCCGACGGCCGCGCCAGCCTGGTCGACATCCAGGTCTCGGTCGGGCGGGACGGGGCGCTGCGGGTCGAGCAGACCCTCACCTTCACCGAGACCCCGCCGGCCGAGGTCACCCAGCGGGTGGCCCTGCGCCAGAACGTGCTGGGGGACCGGGAGCACGTCTACTCCGTCAGCGACGTCACCACCTCCGCCGGTGCGGCCCCGCAGGTGGAGGAGTCCGGAGACGCCCTCACGATCACGGTGCCCACCCAGGACGCCAGCGGCCCGGTGACCATCGGCTACACCGTCCGCGGTGCCACCTTCGCCCTGGACGAGGACACCACCCAGGTCCGCTGGCGGGTGCTGCAGGGGCTCTCGGTCAGCGTGGACGAGGTCACCGGCGGGGTGAACCTGCCGGGCATCGCCGAGGACTTCCAGTGCCTCTCCGGCCCGCCCGACGTGGCCAACCCCGGCGTCTGCCGCTTCTCCGCCGCGGGCACCGAGGACTACCCGCAGCCCCAGTTCGCCGACGGCGCCCGCGGTGAGGGCGAGGTGGTGCTGCTGCAGATCACCATCCCCACCCAGGCCGTGGCCGTCACCGAGCAGGTCGAGCGCCGCTGGACCCTCGGTGGGGCCTTCTCCGCCGACCCGCTGCCGCTGGGGGCCGCCCTCGGCGCGCTCCTGCTGGGTGGCCTGGTGCTCTTCGCCCTGCACCGACGGGCCGGGCGCGACGCCTCCCCGGGCACGCCGACCCGGGTGGCGGAGTTCCGCCCGACCGGCCCCGGCCAGTCGGAGTTCTCGCTGCTGGTGCCGGTGCGCCCCGGGCAGGTCGGCACCGTGGTGGACGAGCGCGTGGACCCGATCGACGTGACGGCCAGCCTGATCGACCTCGCGGTGCGTGGCCACCTGCGGATCGTGGAGCTGCCGCGCGCCGAGGAGTTCGCCCGCACCGACTGGCTGCTGGTCCGGCGCCCCGGGGACGAGGAGCAGCTCGCCGGCTTCGAGCGGGCGCTGCTCACCGCACTCACCCCGGCGGAGGGCCGGGAGGGGGTGCTGGTCTCCGAGATCGGGCCCACCATCGCCGCGCACATCGCCGACGTGCAGTCCCACCTCTACGACGACGTGGTCAGCAGCGGCTGGTTCGACCACCGGCCCGACAGCACCCGCAACGTCTGGGGGACCGCTGGCGTGCTGGCCCTGGTGGTGGCCGTGGTGGCCACCGGCGTGCTGGTCGCCCTGACCACCTTCGGGCTGCTCGGCCTGGCCCTGGTCGCGCTGGCCCTGGGGCTGTGCTTCGTGGGTCAGGAGATGCCGGCCCGGACGCCGGAGGGCTCGAACCTGCTGGCCGGGCTCAGCCTGCTGCGCAGCGAGCTCCAGACCCACCCCACCACCCAGGTACCGGCGGGGAGGGAGCTGCACGAGCTGTCGGAGGTGCTGCCCTACGCCATCGTGCTGGGCGGGCGGGACCGCTGGATCGACGCCATCGTGGACGCCGACGAGGACGGCGACGCCGACTCCACCGACCTGTCCTGGTACCACGGCCCCGACCACTGGCACCTGCACCACCTGCCGGAGTCGCTGAAGAACTTCATCTCCACGGTGTCGGGCAACCTCTTCGCCCGCTGACCGGGCGCGGCGGCGTCAGTAGCGCCAGAGCCGCATGTCGCGGGTGTAGGTGGTCACCACCCGGGGCGAGAGCAGCGTCGAGGGCTCGGCGTCCCAGCCCTGGTCGGGCTCACGACCGGAGGGGTCGCGGGGGAGCCTGGTGGTCTGCTGCAGCGTCTCCAGGTCGTGGAAGCGCAGGCCCGCAGGCAGCGGTGAGCGGGTGAGGAGCCCGGGCACCGCGCCCGGCTCCGGGTCGACCACGACCCCGCCGGGCCCGCCGGGGAGAGCGAGCACGAAGCCCCACTCCCCGAAGGAGGGCACGTTCACCGACAGCGGCACCACGGTGCGCCCGGGCATCCCGGCCACCACCGTGGCCGCCACCTGGCGGTGCACGTCGGGGGTGAAGTAGGAGGAGGTGGCCTGGGTGGCGAGGACGCCGTCCGGGGCCAGCCGCTCCGCGGCGCGGGCGTAGAGCTCGCGGGAGTAGAGCTTGGCCACCCGCTCGTCCGAGGGGTCGACCAGGTCGGCCAGCACGACGTCGACCGGTGGCCCGGGCTCGCCCAGCCAGACGAAGGCGTCGGCGTTGACCACCTCGACGCGGGGGTCGTCCAGGGCGTGCTGGTTGGCCTCGGCGACGAGGCGGTTCTGCCGGGCGAGGGTGGTCACCGCGGGGTCGAGGTCGACCACGGTCACCCGCTGCACGCCGGGGTGGCGCAGCACCTCGCGCGCCAGCATCCCGTCCCCGCCGCCCAGGACCACCACCGAGCGGGGGTCGGCCACCGAGGTGAGCGCGGCGTGGGCCAGGGTCTCGTGGTACCGGGCCTCGTCGACGGTGGAGAACTGGAGCTGGTCGTTGAGCCAGAGCCGGGTGTCGGACCCGTAGGCGGTGAGGACGATGCGCTGGTAGGCCGAGGTCTCCTGGTGCACCACCGGGTCGGTGTACTGCCGGGCCACCGCCATCCGCTCCAGCGAGGAGCTGGCCACGAACAGCGCCAGCAGCACCAGCAGCGCGAGCACCGAGAGCAGGTTCCACCGCGTCCGCAGCCCCATCCGCCACAGCATGAACAGCGCCACCGCCACGTTGAGCAGGGCCACCGTGACCGCCGTCCGGGCCAGCCCGAGGGTGGGGAGCAGCAGGAACGGGAAGAGCAGCGAGGCCACCAGCGCGCCGAAGTAGTCCAGCGCCAGGACCTTGGAGAGCAGGTCCACCGACTCCTCCCGACCGCTGGCCCGCACCAGCGACACCAGCAGCGGGATCTCCACCCCGATCCCCACCCCGATGGCCAGGGAGAGGACCACGAAGACCACCCAGTAGACGTCGGTGGCGGCGAAGGCCCAGTGCACCAGCAGCACCGAGCTGCCGCCGAGCAGGGCCAGCAGCACCTCGTTGCGGACGAAGGACAGGCCGGGGTCGGAGGTCAGCCGGGTGGCCAGCAGCGAGCCCAGACCCATCCCGAACAGGGTGAGACCGGTGGCCAGGGAGAAGGCCACCACCGAGCTGCCGAACAGGTAGGACGCGGTGGTGCCGAGGATCAGCTCGTAGACGATGCCGCCGACGGCGACCAGCAGGGCGGCGGCGAAGACGGTGGCGCGGTCCAGCTGCCCGCGCCGGGTCACGGGGAGATGATGGTGCCGGCGATGATGATGCCGATCGCCACCGCCAGACCCGCGATCATGATGCCGAAGGCGACGTTGTGCTCGGTGACGAGCTCGTGGTGCAGCCGGAGGTGGAACAGCTTGTTCACCACCACGATGGTCAGCACCATCAGCACGATGCCGAGGACGGAGTACACCACCGTCGACAGCAGCGCGGCGAGGTCGATCAGGGGCGAGGTCTGCTCGTTCATGGGCGGTCTCCGTTCGTAGGGGTGCGGGTCACTTGCCGACGCCTCCGCCGCCGACGCCGCCCCCGCCGAAGCCGGTGCGGCAGTCGCTGGTGGTCTGACCGGCGCGCGGGGTGCAGTCGCGTTGGGGGAGGCAGGAGCCGAGGGTGCCGAAGGCCAGCACCGCCAGCACGACCAGGGCCATCAGCAGCTTGCGCAGGTCGTAGGGGGCGATCCGGCGGCCGAAGTGGTGCTTCTGGCCGGCCACGTCCAGCGTCGTGGCGGCGTAGGCGTCGATCACCCGCTCGTCGAACTTCTCCAGCACCACCCGGTGCGGGCCACCGAGCTCGCGCAGCTCGGCGTAGGCGACCTGCTGGCCCTGGACGATGTCGTAGGTGAAGGCGCCCTCGAGGGTGTCGATGGTGCCCACCCCGACCTCCCGGACGACCCAGCGCCTCGCGACGCCGTCCAGCGTGAGCTCGAGCTCCTGGTGCAGGGCCAGCGCGGTGGGGTCGGTGGTCGGCTCGCTGCGGGCGGGCCAGTAGAGGGAGACCTCGCGGGAGTAGTGGTCGTACTCGACCCAGAAGTCCAGGTCCTCGTAGCCGAGGAGCTCCCACTCCTCCCAGTGGTAGTGCCTGCCGTCCTCGGTGTCCCACTCGGAGTAGACCGCGACGCCGTTGGGCAGCGAGCGCCACGGCGGGTCGCCGATCAGGTAGCGGCCCAGCTTCATCCGCGCCTTGGGTCGCACCACTAGACCAGCTCCCTGAGCTCGACCCGGGTGGCGCCCAGCTCCTCGCGGACCAGGTCCGCGGTGTGGTCCCCGAAGCCCGGCTCGGGCAGCCGGCAGGTGGTCAGCGTCAGGTAGGCGGTGCCGGCCTCGGGCCAGGTGTGCACGGCGATGTGGGACTCGGCCAGCAGCACCGCCAGGCTGAGCCCCTGCGGGCTGAAGCGGTGCGCGGTCTCGGCCACCGGCGTCAGCCCGGCGTCGCGGACCACCCGGGCCAGCAGCCGCTGGACGAGCCCGAGGTCGTCCAGCCGTGCGGCGTCGGCTCCGGAGACCTCGAAGAGGTGCACGGTGTTGCGGGGGAGGACCACCGGTCTCCTTCTCGACGGGTCGCGATCAGGGCCGAGGCTAGCGGTGACCGGGGTCGGCGGGCGCACGCCGGGCCGTGCGGCTCACGCGGCGCGCTGGAAGTGCCAGAGGATGGTGGACGGAGTGTCCCAGGCGGCGGCCGTGGCCGCGGGCAGCAGCGGCATCAGCGACCACGGCCAGACGTCCCACTGCCCGAGGTCGGCACCCTCGGTGGCCGGTGCCGGGCCGGTGGCCGACGGGGACACCTCCTCGCGGGACGCGCCCGGCTCCTCGCAGCGCCGCACCTCCAGCCCCCGGGGCAGCGCCGCGCGGAGGAAGTCCCCGGGGGTGTGCTGGTAGGTGGGCACCAGGCCCGGCTCGCCCCCGGGCCCGAGGGAGGGGACGACCGAGCCACGGCGGACCAGCTCGTGGTGGACGTCGGTGACCACGAGGTGGCCCGAGGGGCGCAGCACCCGGGCCAGCTCGGCCACCGCCGGGCCGAGGTCGGGCAGGTGGGAGAGCGCCAGCCCGCAGACCGCCAGGTCGACCGAGGCGTCGGGCAGCGGGAGCCGGGTGAGGTCGCCGACCTCGAAGCGGGCCCCGGGCACCCGGCTCCGGGCCAGCTCCAGCATCTCCGGTGAGGCGTCCACCCCCACCACCCGGTGCCCGCGCCGGTGCAGCAGCTCGGTCAGGCGTCCGGTGCCGCAGGCGGCGTCCAGGGCCACCCCGGGCGGCAGCGGGTCGACCACCTCGGCGACGAAGGGCTCGTCCAGGTCGAACAGGCCGTTGGGCTGGTCGTAGCCCGGGGCCCACTGCCGGTAGCCCTCGGCGGCCGAGCCGCGAGCCACCCGGACCCCGGGGTGAGACGTCAGCGACGGGTCGTCCAGCAGGCGGCGGACCTCGGCCAGGCGGTCACGGGTGAAGGCCTCGTCGCGCTCACCGGACCAGCCGCGCAGCAGCGCCAGCCCCTCCATCGCGAGCAGGTAGGCCAGGGGGTGCTGGTAGGTGGTCACGACGGGAGGCTAGGAGCGTCCCGCCGCGACCACCACCGGATTCCGCCCTCGCTCAGAGCTCCAGACCGGGGTACAGCGGGTTGGCCTCGAGCAGCTCGGCGATGCGGGCGCGGGTGCCCTCGGCCACGCCGTCGGCCAGCACGTACCTGGCCTTGCCGGGCTGACCGTTGCTGGCGGTGGCCGGGGTCGTCGAGGACAGCACCGAGGTGATCAGGTCCGCGACCTGCTCGAACTCCGCGCCGCCGAAGCCGCGCGAGGTCAGCGCCGGGGTGCCGAGGCGGACGCCGGAGGTGTACCAGGCGCCGTTGGGGTCGCTCGGCACGGCGTTGCGGTTGGTCACCACACCGGCCTCCAGCAGGGCGGACTCGGCCTGGCGGCCGGTCAGCCCGTAGCCGCTGACGTCGATCAGCACCAGGTGGTTGTCGGTGCCGTCGGTGACCAGCTTGGCCCCCCGCCGCATCAGGCCGTCGGCCAGGGTCTTGGCGTTGTCGGCGACCTGCTGGGCGTAGGTCTGGAAGGAGGGCTGGCGGGCCTCGGCCAGGGCGACGGCCTTGGCCGCCATCACGTGGGAGAGCGGGCCGCCGAGCACCATCGGGCAGCCGCGGTCGACGCTGGGCGCGTACTCCCCGGTGGCCAGCACCAGACCGCCGCGCGGACCGCGCAGCGACTTGTGGGTGGTGGTGGTGACGACGTCGGCGAACGGCACCGGGTCCTCGTCGCCGGTGAACACCTTGCCGGCGACCAGACCGGCGAAGTGGGCCATGTCGACCATGAAGGTGGCCCCGACCTCGTCGGCGATCTCACGCATCCGGGCGAAGTCGATCCGGCGCGGGTAGGCGGAGTAGCCCGCGATCAGGATCAGCGGGCGGAACTCCCGGGCGGCGGCGGCCACCTGGTCGTAGTCGACCAGACCGGTCTCGGGGTTCGTGCCGTAGGAGCGCTGCTGGAACATCTTGCCGGAGATGTTGGGACGGAACCCGTGGGTGAGGTGGCCGCCGGCGTCCAGGCTCATGCCGAGCATCCGCTGCTCGCCGAACTTCTTCCGCAGCACCTCCCAGGCGTCCTCGGAGAGCTCGTTGACCTGACGGACGCCGGCCTCGGCCAGCTCGGGCTGCTCGACGCGGTGGGCCAGGATGGACCAGAACGCCACCAGGTTGGCGTCGATGCCGGAGTGCGGCTGGACGTAGGCGTACTCGGCGCCGAAGAGCTCGCGGGCGTGCTCGGCGGCGATCGACTCGACGGTGTCGACGTTCTGGCAGCCGGCGTAGAAGCGGTGCCCGATCGTCCCCTCGGCGTACTTGTCGCTCAGCCAGTTGCCCATCGTCAGCAGCACCGCGGGGGAGGCGTAGTTCTCCGAGGCGATCAGCTTCAGCGAGGCCCGCTGGTCGTGGAGCTCGGAGCGGATGGCGCCGGCGATGCGGGGCTCCACGGACTCCACCACCTGCAGCGTGGCGCGGTAGGCGTCGTTCACGGACGGGATGAGGGGATCGGTCACCGGTACTCCTGGTCGAGGGGCTCAGACCCGCTCAGGTTATCCGCTGCCGGGAGGGGGCGCGGTACAGTCCGGCCGGGCACGGGGAAGGAGACGTCGTGAGCCTGTGCACGTACCGCGTCACCGCGGCAGGGGACCGCCATCGGTGAGCTGCTCGGGACGGGCCAGACCGGTCCGGCCCTCGTCCTGTCCTTCGTCCTGCTGGCCGTCGCGGCCGTCGGCGTCGGCTTCGCCAAGACCGCCATCGGCGGGCTGGGCACGCTGGCCGTCGCCGTCTTCGCCCTCGTGCTGCCCGCCCGGGAGTCCACCGCGGCGCTGCTGCTGGTGCTGCTGGTGGGCGACGTGGTCGCCGTCACCCGCTACCGCCGCGACGTCGACTGGCGGCTGATCCGCGGGCTGCTGCCGGGTCTGCTGCCCGGGCTGGTGCTGGGCACCTGGCTGCTGTCGGTGCTCAGCGACACCGCCATGCAGCGCGGCCTCGGCGTCATCCTGCTGCTGCTCACCGGTCTGCAGCTGGCCATGCGGCGCCGCCGCGCCGGCTCGGACGCCCCCGTCCGGCCGTGGCCGTGGCCGGCGCGGCTGGGCGTCGGCACCGCCGCCGGGACCACCACCATGGTGGCCAACGCCGGGGGCCCGGTGATGGCGCTCTACCTGCTCGGGCAGGCGGTGGAGAAGAAGCGGTTCGTGGGCACCAACGCCTGGTTCTTCTTCCTCATCAACCTCACCAAGCTGCCCTTCAGTGCCGGCCTGGGGCTGCTCGAGCCGCGGCTGCTGCTGCTCGCGCTGGTGCTGGCCCCGTGCGTCCTGGTCGGGGCGGCGCTGGGGATCACGCTGATCAAGCGGATCCGCCAGCAGGCCTTCGAGCTGGCCGTGCTCGGTGCCGCCGCGCTCAGCGCCGTGGTGCTGCTGGTCACCTGAGTCAGGCGATCATCGCCACCGGCTCCCCGCCGCGGCGGCTCGGGTCGGCCAGGGCCTCCTCCCAGGCCGGCGCCAGCCGGGGCGCCACCTGGGCCAGCTGGTCGGCGGGGGCGGAGTAGGGCAGCCGCAGCCAGGACTCCAACCCCCCGGTGACGGCGAAGTTCGGGGCGGCGGCCAGCCTTAGCCCGTGCCGGGCCGCAGCCACGCAGAGGGCGGTCGAGCGCGGCACGGGGAGCTCGCACCACAGCGCCATGCCGCCGGTGGGGACGTCCACCCGCCAGTCGGGCAGCGCGGCGGTGACGGCGGCGTGCAGCAGGTCGCGTCCCTCGCGGAGCCGGCGACGCTGCTCGGCGACCAGCTCCTCGGCCCGGGCCAGCAGCTCCACCGCGACCAGCTGCTCCAGCACCGGGGCCCCTAGGTCGAGCCGCAGCCGGCTGGCGGCGACGTCGGCCATCCGGGCCCGGGGGGCGCGCAGCCAACCGATCCGCAGACCGCCCCAGAAGCTCTTGCTGGCGCTGCCCACGGTGACCGCGTCGGGGACCAGCCGCCCGAGCGGGACCGGCACCTGCTGCCCGTCCAGGGCGAGGTCGACCAGGGACTCGTCCACGATGGGCACCACCCGGGCCCGGGACAGCACGGTGGCCACCCGGTGACGCTGGTCGGTGTCCATCAGCGCCGCGGTGGGGTTGTGGAAGTCCGGCACCAGGTAGGCCGCCCGGGCCCCGACCTGGCGGACGAGGGTGGCCAGGCCCCCGGTGTCCCACTCGTCGCCGTGCTCGCGGTGGTGCACCGGGTGCGCGACCGCCCGCGCCCGCGCGCCCTCCAGGGTGGCGATCGCGTTGGGGTAGGTCGGGTTCTCCACCACCACCCGGTCCCCGGCCTCGAGCAGGGCGCGGACGGCGATGGCCACCCCGGCCAGCGCCCCGGAGGTGACCAGCACCTGGTCGGGGTCGGTGGGCAGGCCGCGGGCGGTGAACCGGGCCGCCAGCGCCTCGCGCAGCACCGGCAGGCCCGAGGGGTAGTACCCGGTGCCGGGCAGGTAGCCGCCGAGCTGCTCCAGCGCGCGGGCGTAGGCGTCGACCACGCCGGGCGGGGCGACGGGGGCGGTGCAGGTGAGGTCGATGTCGTCCTCGGCCCCGCCGGAGGGGCTCAGCAGGTGGTCCACCCGGCCACCGGCCACGGCGGGGTGGCGGACCACGCTGCCCGATCCCCGCCGGGACTCCAGGTAGCCCTGCTCGCGGAGCAGCCCGTAGGCGCGGGTGACGGTGGTGCGGCTGACGTCGACCCGGGAGGTGAGCTCCCGCTCGCTGGGCAGCCGGGCACCAGCGGCGATCCGGCCGTCGTCGACCGCGGCCCGGAGCCGGCCGGCCAGGTGCTCGTAGGCGGGTGAGGTCCAGCCGTCGCCCAGCAGGGTCGCCACCCGGGTGGCGGAGATGGTGCGCTGCACGAGGCCACTCTGCGCCAACTGGCTATGGATGACAAGGCCACTCCTCGGCCAGGGTGGGTGCATGCCCTCCAGCACGACCACGCGTCCCGCCCTCGCCGACCTCGGCCCGATCCAGCAGCTGAGGGCCGGTCGCCTCGCCCGCCGGCTGACCCAGCTGGGCCTCGGGCTCGTCCTCTACGGGATCTCGCTGGCCATGATCGTGCGGGGCGCCCTCGGCTCGGCCCCGTGGGACGTGCTGCACCAGGGGCTGTCGGCGCGGCTCTCGCTCAGCGTGGGCACCCTGATCATCGTGGTCTCGGTGGCGGTGCTCGCCCTGTGGATCCCGCTGCGGCAGCGGCCCGGGCTGGGGACGATCGCGAACGCGGTGGTGGTCGGCGTCGTCGTCGACGTGGTGCTGGCGCTGGTCGAGCCGGTCGGGTCGCTGGCGTGGCGGGTGGTGCTGCTGGCGGCGGGGGTGCTGCTCAACGGCGCGGCCACCGCCCTCTACATCGGCGCCCAGCTCGGCCCGGGTCCGCGCGACGGGCTGATGACCGGTCTGGCCCGGCGCACCGGACGCTCCATCCGGCTGGTCCGCACCGTGCTGGAGGTGGCCGTCGTGCTGGCCGGGTGGGCGCTCGGCGGGCCGCTCGGCCTGGGGACGGTGCTCTACGCCCTGGCCATCGGACCCGTCGCGCAGGCGGTGCTGCCGTGGGTGACCGTCCGCCTCCCCGCCCGGCCCAGCGCGTCCCCCAGCGCGCCCGACCCCGGTGATGGTTCGCTGGGGGCATGACGCGTCTCGGTTTCCACGCCTCGCACGAGCAGCTCGACCCGCGCCAGCTGCTGCGCGACGTCCAGCACGCCGAGCAGGCCGGCTTCGCCATGGCTATGTGCTCGGACCACCTCGGCCCCTGGAGCGAGCGGCAGGGCCACTCCGGCTACGCCTGGTCCTGGCTGGGGGCCGCGCTGGCCACCACGGGGCTCTCCTTCGGCACGGTCTGCGCGCCCGGCGTCCGCTACCACCCGGCGGTGGTGGCGCAGAAGATCGCCACCCTGGGTCAGATGTTCCCAGGCCGGTTCTGGGTCGCGCTGGGTAGCGGCGAGGCGTCCAACGAGCACGTGACGGGTCAGCGCTGGCCCGCCAAGGACGTCCGCGATGACCGCCGCGACGAGTGCGTGGCGGTGATCCGGGCGCTGCTGGCCGGGGAGGAGGTCAGCCACGACGGGCTGGTCACCGTCGACCGGGCCCGGGTCTGGGAGCGGGCCGAACCGACCCCGCTGCTGATCGCCCCGGTGGTCAGCGTGGAGTCCGCCGCCCGGGTGGCCGCCTGGGCCGACGGGATCGTCACCATCAACCAGCCGGTGGACGTGCTGAAGCGGCTGCTGGACACCTACCGCGAGGCAGGTGGGCGCGGGACGGCGTCGCTGCAGGTGCACCTGTCGTGGGCCCGCACCGAGGAGGAGGCCGAGGCGATCGCCTTCGACCAGTGGCGGACCAACGTCTTCTCCGAGCCGGTGAACTGGGACACCGAGACGCCGGCCGGCTTCGACGCCGCGGCCGAGCACGTCGGGATGGAGTCGGTGCGCGCGGCCGTCCGCATCTCGGCCGACCCCGGCCAGCACGCGGCCTGGCTGGCGGAGTACGCCGGGCTGGGTTTCGAGGACGTCTACCTGCACCACGTGGGGCAGCAGCAGAGCGGCTTCATCGACGTCTTCGGTGACTCGGTTCTCCCGCAGCTGCACGGTGCGGTGGGCACCCGATGAGGATCACCGACACCAGCGACCTGTGGTGGAAGAGCGCGGTCGTCTACTGCCTGGACGTGGAGACCTTCTACGACGCCGACGGTGACGGCGTCGGCGACCTGGCCGGGCTGGCCCAGCGGATCGACTACCTGGCCGAGCTCGGCATCAACTGCCTGTGGCTGATGCCGTTCTACCCCAGCCCCGACCGCGACGACGGCTACGACGTCACCGACTTCTACGGCGTCGACCCCCGCCTGGGCGACCACGGGCGCCTGGTCGAGGTGATCCGGACCGCGCACGACCGCGGCATCCGGGTCATCGTCGACCTGCTGATCAACCACACCTCCGACGCCCACCCCTGGTTCCGCTCGGCGAGGGAGAGCGTGGACAGCCCCCACCGCGACTACTACGTGTGGCGCGACACCGAGCCCCCGGACACCTCCGCCGAGGTCGTCTTCCCCGACCAGGAGGACTCGATCTGGGAGCACGACGAGCGCACCGGGCAGTGGTACCTGCACCACTTCTACCGCCACCAGCCCGACCTGAACGTCGGCAACCCGGCGGTGGTCGACGAGCTGATGCGGGTGATCGGGTTCTGGCTGGAGCTCGGTGTCGACGGGTTCCGGGTCGACGCGGTGCCCTTCTTCGTCGAGGACGTGGAGACCGCGGAGAGCCACCTGGCCGGGGACCCGCACCAGGTGCTGAAGGAGCTGCGGGCCTTCCTCGGTCGGCGCCGCGGGGACGCCGTGCTGCTCGGCGAGGTCAACCTGCCCTACGAGGCGCAGACCACCTACTTCGGCGGCGGCGACGGTGACGAGCTGCAGATGATGTTCGACTTCGTCACCATGCAGGCCAGCTACCTGGCGATGGCCCGCGGCGAGGCCGCCCCGCTGGCCGCGGCCCTGGCCGGACGTCCGGAGCTGCACCCCCGCTGCCAGTGGGCCACGTTCCTGCGCAACCACGACGAGCTGACCCTGGACCAGCTCAGCGAGGAGGAGCGGCAGGAGGTCTTCGCCGCCTTCGGGCCCGAGGAGTCGATGCAGGTCTACGACCGCGGGCTCAAGCGCCGGCTGCCCACGATGCTGGGCGGCGACCCCCGGCGCGTCCGGCTGGCGTACTCGCTGATGTTCTCCCTCCCCGGCACGCCCTCGATCTACTACGGCGAGGAGATCGGGATGGGGGAGGACCTGCAGGCGGCGGGCCGGATGGCCGTCCGCACCCCGATGCAGTGGAGCCGGGCGCGCAACGGCGGGTTCTCCGCCGCCGAGCCCGAGCAGCTGATCCAGCGGGTGGTCCCGGACGGCTACGGCCCCGAGCACGTCAACGCCGCCGACCAGCGGCACGACCCGGACTCGCTGTTCTCCTTCATCAAGGCCCTGGTCGCCGTGCGCCGCAGCTGCCCCGAGCTGGGCTGGGGGACCTTCGCCCTGATCGAGCAGCCGCACCCCTCGGTGCTGGCCCACCGCTGCGACCTCGACGAGGTGTCCATGGTGGCGGTGCACAACCTGGGTCCGGACCCGGTCACGCTGTCGCTGGACGTGTGTCGCGCCGGGGACGGCACCGAGGCCCTGGACGTCCTGAGCCACCAGCTGGTCGCCGCCGGCGACGAGTGCCTGGAGCTGGTGCTGGAGGGCTACGGCCACCGCTGGCTGAGGCTGCGGCCCGAGGGTGCGCTGGACCTGCCCTGAGCGGTGCTCGCTGGCGAGGCCGCGGGCGGCTTGGTGGCCCTAGGCGTGACCGTGGCGGTGGTCGCTGACGCGGTGGGGCGCTGCGTCGGTCGGGGCGCTGCCGGATGAGGCCGCTACCGGTGCCATGGTCCGGCTCTGTGGCCGCGGTCGGGGCCGACGCGGTGGGGCCGCTGCCGCAGTCGGCGACGGCGGTCGGTATCTGTCGGTCGGTGGCCACAGGTCGCGGCAACCGGTAGCCGGTGGCCGGTGTTGCGTTGTCCGAGGACCAGCGGTCCCGGCGCTCGGTGGGCAGCTATCCGGTCGGTGGGCAGCTGTCCGGTCGGTGGGCAGCTGTCCGGTCGGTGGGCAGCGACTGCGGTGACCGGCGTCGGTGTCGGCGATTGCGGTGGTCAGTCGGCCGGCCGTCGGTGGACCCGGCGAGACGGTGGGCCGGTCGCCGGTGCTCCCGGCGGTCGGTGGGCGGTGTGAGACGGTGGGCCGGTGCCCACCTCTGAGCCCCTGGTCGAGCGGATGCGTGGTTTCGGGACCACCGTCTTCGCCGAGATGTCGCTGCTGGCCGCACGGACCGGCGCGCTGAACCTGGGGCAGGGGTTCCCCGACACCGACGGTCCGCCCGAGGTGCTCGAGGAGGCCCAGCGGGCCATCCGCGACGGCGTCAACCAGTACCCGCCGGGGACCGGGCACGTGGTGCTGCGCGAGGCCGTGGCCCGGCACCAGCAGGAGTGGTACGGGCTGACCTACGACCCGGCGACCGAGGTGCTGATCACCACCGGGGCCACCGAGGGGGTGTCGGCCGCCCTGCTCGCGCTCTGCGAGACCGGTGACGAGGTGGTGGCCCTCGACCCCACCTACGACTCCTACGCCGCGGCGGCCACGATGGCCCGGGCCGTGCTCCGGCCCGTCACCCTGCGACCTCCCGACTTCGCCCTCGACCTGGACGCGCTCCGGGCCGCGATCACGCCGCGGACCCGGGTGCTGCTGGTCAACAGCCCGCACAACCCCACCGGCCGGGTGCTCACCGAGGCCGAGCTGGCCGGCATCGCCGCGCTGGCCGTCGAGCACGACCTGTGGGTGGTGTGCGACGAGGTGTACGAGCACCTCACCTTCGACGGGCACGTGCACCGCCCGCTGGCCGGCTTCCCCGGCATGCGGGAGCGGACCGTGCTGGTCTCCTCGGCCGGGAAGACCTTCAACGTCACCGGCTGGAAGATCGGCTGGGTGTGCGCGCCCCCGGCGCTGGTGACCGCGGTGAACGCCACCAAGCAGTTCCTCACCTTCTCCGGCGGGGCGCCGTTCCAGCCCGCCGTGGCCCTCGGGCTGGGGCTGCCGCGGGAGCGGTTCGCGGAGATCCGGGACCGGCTGCAGGCGGGCCGCGACCTGCTCACCGAGGGGCTGCGCCGCGCCGGCCTCGAGGTGTTCGGCGCCCAGGGCACCTACTTCGTCAACGTGGACATCGCCTCGATCGGGGAGACCGACGGCATCGCCTTCTGCCGCGGGCTGCCCGACCGCGTCGGCGTCGTCGCCGTCCCGACCCAGGTCTTCCACGCCGACCCGGCGTCCGCCGCCACCCTCGTCCGCTTCGCCTTCTGCAAGCGCCCCGAGGTCCTGGCCGAGGCCGCCGAGCGCCTCGCCCGCCTCTGACGCCGTACCCTCGCCCCTCACGACACGCGTCTGTCCATGCGCGCACGACGGCCCCCGCTGGAGGCTGTCTTGCGCGTATGAGCAGGTCGGTGCTCGATCACGTCGACCGCGCCGCCCTCGTCGCGTGGGTTGAGCCCTGCGTCGACCCAGGTCGCCAGCGCTCGACAACCTGGGTGGGCACCGCGTCGTCCCCACCCTCAGCCGACACGTGTGTGTCCATGCGTGCAGGACGAGCCGCTCTGGACGCTGTCGTGCGCGCATGAGCAAGGAGGTGCGGCCCGTCGAGCCTGTGGATGACCGCACCCACTCGCCCGCTGATCCTGCTGGGGTGGGGAGATGGCGATCCCGGTGGTCAGGGCGACCAGGTTGGCGGCGGAGGGCTACACCCGCAGCAGGGTCGAGGCCCTGGTGGCGGAGGGGCGGCTGATACGGCTGGGACCCTGGTTGGCCACCCCCGACGCGCCGCCGTCAGCGCTCAGCGAACTGCGGCAGGGGCTGCGGCTGACCTGCGTCAGCGCGGCTGAGGTGCACGGGCTCTGGACCCCGCCCGTGGCAGGCCTCCACGTCTTCGGTAGACGTGGGGGCCGGGCGCAGCAGCTGGCCCGTGATGTGAAGCTGCACCGCCCGGAGCCGCGTCGCTGGCCGGAGGAGCCCGTCGCGCCGCTGGAGCTGACGCTGCAGCACGCGGTCGGCTGCCTGGGTCCGCGGGACGCGGCGGTCCTGTTCGAGTCCGCCCTCCACCGTGGGTTGCTCGGGCGCTCGCAGCTCGCCTCGGTGCTGGCGAGGTTGCCGCGCCGCGCGGCGGAACCGCTCAGCCGGGTGCGGTCGGACGCGGAGTCGGGCACCGAGACCCGGGTGCGCTGGTGGCTGGAGGAGAGCCGTCACAGGGTGCGGGCACAGGTGCGCATCCCCGCTGTGGGGCGCGTCGACATCCTGGTCGGGGAGCGCCTGGTGATCGAGTGCGACAGCGTGGCCCACCACACCGGGCTCGACACCTACGCTGCGGACCGACGACGCGATCTCGAGCTCCGCCGACGGGGCTACCTCGTCATCCGGCTCACCTGGGAGCAGGTGTTCCTCGACTGGCCGGCGACCCAGAGGGCGCTGAGCGAGGTCCTCCGGCGTGGGGACCACCGCACGCGCGTGCTCATGTGAGCAGGACAGGACCTCTGGAGACCCGTCGTGCGCGCATGAGCACGTCGGTGCGATCAGCTGCGCTGGCGGGAGACCTCGTAGAGGGCGATGCCGGCGGCGACGCCGGCGTTGAGGGACTCCACCTGGGCGGCGATGGGGACCGAGACCAGCACGTCGCAGGCGTCGCGGACCAGACGGGACAGGCCGTCGCCCTCGCTGCCGATCACCAGCACCAGCGGACCGGACGCCCCGGGGAGCGAGGCCACGTCGACCTCGCCCTCCCCGGCCAGACCGGCCAGGGTGAAGCCGGCCTTGGCGAACTCCCGCAGGCTCCGGTTGAGGTTGGTGGCCTTGGCGATGGGCAGCCGGGCGGCCGCGCCGGCGGAGGTCTTCCAGGCGGCGGCGGTCATGCCGGCCGAGCGGCGCTCGGGGATCAGCACGCCGGTCGCCCCGAAGGCCGCCGCAGAGCGCACGATGGCGCCCAGGTTGCGCGGGTCGGTGATCGAGTCCAGCGCGACGACCAGGGCCGCTGGGCCCGCCTCGACGGCTGCGGCCAGCAGGTCGTCGGGGTGGGCGTAGGTGAACTCGGGCAGCTGCAGGGCCACACCCTGGTGGATGGCGCCGCCGGTGTGGCGGTCCAGCTCCATCCGGGTCACCTGCAGCATGGGGATGCTGCGGTCCGCGGCGAGGCGGAGGATGTCGCGCAGCCGGTCGTCGCGCTCAGCACCCTCGGCGACGTAGGCGGTCTTCACCGGGATCTCGGCCTGCAGCGCCTCCAGCACCGGGTTGCGTCCGGCCACCCACTCAGCGCCCGCACCCGGACGTCCGGTGCGCGGGCCGCTGCTGGTGGTCTGGCGTCCGGACGCACGGCGCTCGGCGGCCTGCTTGGCCTTGTACGCCTTGTGGTACGGACGCTCCTCGGCCTTGGGGGTCGGCCCCTTGCCCTTGAGGGCGCGCCGGACCCGGCCACCGCTGCCGGCGGTGTTGCCCTGGCGGGACGTGGCGTTGCGCCGCTGGCTGTTGCCTGGCATCAGTGCTGCTCCTTCGTGCCCGCGCGTGGCACGGGCAGCTCCTTCGTCGAGACGGCCCACCGGGGGCCGTCCGGGGTGTCGGTGATGCTGATCCCGGCCGCAGCCAGGGAGTCGCGGACCGCGTCCGCGGCGGCGAAGTCCTTCTCGGCCCGGGCGCGGGCCCGCTGCTCGAGCAGGGACCCCACCAGGGCGTCCACCACGGCGGTGAGGTCGTCCTCGGAGCCGGTGGAGCCCCAGGCCGGGTCGTCGGCGCGCAGGCCGAGCACGTCGAGCATGGCCTGCACCTCACCGAGCCGCTCGGCCAGCGTCGCGTGGTCGCCGCGGTCGACGGCCTGGTTGCCCTCCTTCACCGCGCCGTAGAGGACGGCCACCGCACCCGGGGTGCCGAGGTCGTCGTCCATCGCCTCGACGAACGCCGTGGGCAGGGTGGTCGGGGCAGCGGGGACGCCGGCGCGGACGGCGCGCTCGACGAAGCCGTCGATGCGGGCCAGGGCCGCGGTGGCCTCGGTCAGGGAGGTGTCGAACCACTCGATCTGCGAGCGGTAGTGCGGACCCACCAGGTAGAAGCGGACGGCCCGCGGCGGGTGCGTCCGGGTCACCTCCGAGACCAGCGCCCCGTTGCCGAGGGACTTGCTCATCTTCTCCCCGGACGCGGTGACCCAGGCGTTGTGCATCCAGAGCCGGGCGAAGGGACGTCCGGCGGCCCGGGACTGGGCCAGCTCGTTCTCGTGGTGGGGGAACCGCAGGTCCAGCCCGCCGCCGTGGATGTCGAACTCGTCACCGAGGTACTTCCCGGCCATCGCCGAGCACTCCAGGTGCCAGCCCGGACGCCCGCGGCCCCACGGGGTCGGCCAGGACGCCGACTCGGGCTCGTCGGGCTTGTGGCCCTTCCAGAGCGCGAAGTCGCGCGGGTCGCGCTTGCCCCGCGGGTCGGCGTCGGCGGCGGGCTCCATGTCGTCCAGCCGCATCCCCGACAGCTCGCCGTAGGAGGGCCAGGAGCGGACGTCGAAGTAGACGTCGCCGGACCCGTCCTCGCTGGCGTAGGCGTGCCCGCGCTCGATCAGCTGCTCGATCATCTCGACCATCTCGGGCACGTGGCCGGTGGCGCGCGGCTCGTAGGTCGGCGGCAGGCAGCCCAGCGCGGCGTAGGCCGCGTGCAGCTCGCGCTCGAAGCGGTAGGCGTGGGCGAACCAGGGGACGCCGGCCTCGGCGGACTTGGTGAGGATCTTGTCGTCGATGTCGGTGACGTTGGCCACGATGGTGACCTCGAGCCCCTTCCAGGTCAGCCAGCGCCGCAGCACGTCGAAGACCACCTCCTTGCGGATGTGGCCGAGGTGCGGCGCGGACTGGACGGTCAGCCCGCAGTGGTAGATCGACACGGTACCCGGGCGCAGCGGGACCAGCTCACGGATCTCGTGGGTGGCGGTGTCGTAGAGGCGGAGGCTCACCGGGGCAGCCTACAGAGAACACGGTGGGCGGGCTCACCGTCGCAGCGCGGCCACCGCCACCTCGGCCAGCTGGGAGTAGGCCTCGGCGTCGCTGAGCCCGGTCGCCCGCTGCAGCTCCCCGGTGCCGATCCGGCGCATGGTCGAGGCCACCACCTCGGCGACGAAGAGGGCCGGGACGTCGCGGAACGCCCGGCTGGCGATGCCCTCGCTGATCAGCTCCCGGACGCGCTCGGTGGCCAGCTGGGTGTTGAGCTCGTAGATCTCCGCCGCCGGGGCGAAGGCGGCGACGTCGGCCAGGAAGGCCCGGCTGGCCGGGGCCAGCGCCTCGGCCACCGCCTCCAGGTAGCCGGTCAGCCGGCGGGCGGGGGAGCGGGTGCGTCGGATCGAGTCCTCGACCTGCTCGGCGGCCTCGCGGAAGAACAGCCGGACGGTGCGGGTGACCAGCTGCTCCTTGCTCGGGGCCAGCGCGTAGAGCGTCCGCTTCGAGCAGCCCAGCCGCTCGGCCAGCTCGTCCACGGTGAGGTGGGCGAACCCCTCGGCCAGCACGACGCGCACCAGCGCGGTCTCGAGCTGGGACTGGCGCCGGGTCAGTGCACCGGAGGGTCTGATGGAGATCATGACGGTACTAGCGTACGCTCGTCCGTACCGTTCTGCGTACCGTCCCGGGTGCCGGACGACCCAGGAGGAGCTCCATGACCGTCGACCGCCTGCTGCCCTCGGAGGAGGCCCGCGACCTCGTCGCCGCCGTCGCCGGGTTCGCCCGCGAGGAGCTGGCGCCACGTGCGGCCAAGGCCGAGGAGGTCGGGGAGTTCCCGCGCGACCTGGTGGCCCAGCTGGGGGAGATGGGGCTGTTCGCGATGACCCACCAGGAGCGCTGGGGCGGGCTGGAGCAGCCCTACGAGGTGTACCTGCAGGCCCTGGAGGAGATCGCCTCGGCCTGGTTCACCGTCGGGGTCAGCGTCTCGGTCCAGGTGATGACCTGCCTGGCCCTGGCGCACGAGGGCACCGACGCCCAGCGCGACGCCCTGCTCCCGGCGATGCTGGGCGGGGAGCTGCTCGGGGCCTACTGCCTGTCCGAGGCCCAGGCGGGCTCGGACGTGGCGGCGATGACCACGCGGGCGGTCCGCGACGGCGAGGACTACCTGATCACCGGCAGCAAGGCCTGGATCACCCACGGCGACGTGGCCGACTACTACACCCTCTTCGCCCGGACCCGCCCCGGCTCGCGCGGTGTCTCGGCCTTCCTGGTCCCCGCCGACGCCGAGGGCATCTCCACCGGCGCCCGCGAGCGGAAGATGGGCATGACCGCCTCACCCACCACCGCGGTCCACCTCGACGGCGTCCGCGTCGCCGCGGACCGTCGGATCGGCGCGGAGGGGGAGGGCGTCCGGATCGCGCTGGAGTCCCTGGACTCCGGACGTCTCGGCATCGCCGCCTGCGCCACCGGGCTCGCCCAGGCCGCCCTCGACGCCGCCGTCGGGTACGCGGAGGAGCGCGAGCAGTTCGGGCAGCCGATCGCCGCCTTCCAGGGCATGCAGTTCCTGCTGGCCGACATGGCCGCCGCCACCGACAGCGCCCGCGCCACCTACCTCCACGCCGCGCGGCGCCGCGACGCCGGCATGTCGTTCAGCCGCGAGGCCGCGGTGGCCAAGCTGGTCTGCACCGACGCCGCGATGCGGGTGACCACCGACGCCGTGCAGGTGCTCGGCGGCTACGGCTACACCCGCGACTTCCCGGTCGAGCGGTGGATGCGCGAGGCCAAGGTCAGCCAGATCTTCGAGGGCACCAACCAGATCCAGCGGCTGGTGCTGGCCCGCCACCTGCTGCGACGCTCGTCCCGACCCACCCAGCGCGACCCGCGCCGCTGACCCAGGAGAGACCCGATGAAGCTGACCCCCTCCGACTCCGTGCTGGTCACCGGTGGCGCCTCCGGGCTGGGGCTCGCCACCGCCCGCGCCCTCTCCGCCACCGGCGCCGGGGTGGTGGTCGCCGACCTGCCGGGCTCGGCCGGTGCCTCCGTGGCCGACGAGCTGCCGCGGGCCGTCTTCGCGCCGGCCGACGTCCGGAACGAGGAGCAGGTGCGGGCCGCCGTCGAGCAGGCCACCGGGCTGGGCTCCCTGCGGGTGGTGGTGAGCTGCGCCGGGGTCGCCACCCCCGGACGCATCCTGAGCCGCAAGGGCGTCCACTCCCTCGACGCCTTCCGCACCGTGGTGGAGATCAACCTGGTCGGCACCTTCAACGTGCTGCGGCTGGCCGCGGAGGCGATGACGGCCAACGAGCCCCTCGACGGCGACCGCGGGATCGTCGTGATGACGGCCAGCGTCGCCGCCTACGACGGCCAGGTCGGGCAGGCCGCCTACGCCAGCTCCAAGGGCGGCGTCGCCGCGCTGACCATCACCGCGGCCCGCGACCTGGCGCAGCACCAGATCCGGGTCGCCACCATCGCGCCCGGGGTGATGGAGACCCCGATGATGGCCGGGCTGGGCGAGGAGGTGCGCTCCTCGCTGGAGGCCCTGGTCCCGCACCCGGCGCGGCTCGGCCGCCCGGAGGAGTACGCCATGCTCGTGGAGCACCTGGTGGCGAACCCGCTGCTCAACGGCGAGGTCGTCCGCCTCGATGGGGCGCTCCGGATGCCCCCGCGCTAGGTCCGGCAGCAGGGGCCCGACGCGGGCTGGTCCGGGCAGCGGTCCGGGGGCGGGGGTCCCGCCCGGGAAGCCTCCTCCTCGTTCCTCGGAGGAGTTTCCCAACGCCCGCCACTCCCCGACCCCCGCCCCCGGACCGCCGCCCTCGTGCCCACGTCCGGCCCCCGCCCCTCGGCCAGCGCGTCGACGTTCCTCCCGGCGGCCGGGGGACTCCCTGCCCCCTGAGCCGGTGCCCCGGGTGGCCTTCGCCCGGGGGTGCGCCGAACCGGGTCAGGCCGTGCTGACGGTGCTGCCGGCGCGGTCCGGCCACCCGTCCGCAGGTTCGCCGCCGACGACGCCCACCGGTGGATCGCCGGTGAGCGGACGGCCTCCGCCCGGCCCGGGTGCGGTCAGCACCGTCACCTCAGCCGCGGCGGCCCGTCGGTGTCAGGTCGTCAGGTGCGAGACCCCGGCGACGGCCGCCGTCTGAAGCATCACTCGACCCGGACATGGTCGGGATCAGCGGACGATGAACCTGACGGTGTCCCGCCACTCATGCCCAGGGGTGCTCGAGCAGACGGGGCAGCTGGGCGCATGAGCACTCAGCCCGGCCACGGAAGGCGGCCAGCTGGGCGACGTGGGCACTCAGCCCGGCCAGGGAAGGGGCGCAGGTGGGCGACATGGGCAGTCAGCCCGGCCACGGAAGGGGCGGTGAGACAGGCGACCACCCGACCCGCGTGGGGTGAGGGGGTGGGTCGGACACCCGGGCAGGAGGTGGTGGTCCAGGGCGGGGGTGTCCGGGTGTGGCGGGCGTGAAGGCGCAACTCCTCCGAGGAACGAGGAGGAGGCTGCGCCCCGGGCGGGACACCCCCGCCCTGGACCACCGCCGGACCCAGCCAGGGGGTCCGGCGCAGACGCTCACCCCCGCCGGCGGAGGGCGTCGATGTCGAGGAAACCTCCGGCGCGGACGTCGACGTCGTCGTCGGCGCCGTCCTCCCACGGGTCGTAGGGCTTGTCGTCGGTGTCCTCGGCGTAGCCCTGGGAGGGGTCGTAGGGGTTGGCCAGGCGCTTCTCCGGCAGGGGGGCCGCGGTCAGGGCCTCGTCCTCCAGGGTGCGCAGGACGTTCTCCACGTAGCCGTGGGCAGCCTCCATCAGGCCGATGTCGTAGCCGTTGCGCTCGGAGGTGTACCAGCGGTACTCCAGCACCTCGTGGAAGATCTCCGCGGAGTCCCGCTTGCCGCGCAGGTCCGCGGGGACGGCGGCGATCACCGGCTCGAAGCAGTGGGTCAGCCACTGGTGGGCGACGATGGCCTCGTCCGCGCCCTGCTGGTCGGTGCGGGCGCGGTAGGTGTCGAGGTCGTTGAGCAGCCGGCGGGCCTGGTTCTCCTCGGTGTCCAGACCGGTCAGCCGCAGCAGCCGTCGCGAGTGGTGCCCGGCGTCGACCACCTTGGGCTGGATCCGGACGGTGGAGCCGTCCAGGTCGGTGGTGATGTCCAGCTCGGCGACGTCGAAGCCGAGCGCGTTGAGCCGGCGCACGCGTCCCTCGATGCGGTGCATCTCGGACTCGTCGAACTCCTCCACCCCGGTCAGCTCGGACCACAGCTCGGCGTAGCGGGCCTCGATGGTGTCCACCAGCTGCTGGGGGTCCAGGGCCGGGTCCAGCAGCTCGCCGGCCTCCAGGTCGCAGAACTCCCCGAACAGGTTGGTCCGGGCGATGGACAGGTCGTGGGCGCGCTGGCCGTTGGTCAGGGTGTCGTGCAGCTCACCGGTCTCGGCGTCGACCAGGTAGGCGGCGAAGGAGCCGGCGTCGCGGCGGAAGAGGCAGTTCGAGAGCGAGACGTCGCCCCACAGGAAGCCGCTGAGGTGCAGCCGGGCCAGCAGCACCACCATGGCGTCCAGCAACCGGCTGACGGTCTCCTGCCGCACACCGGGGGAGAACAGGGAGCGGTAGGGCAGCGAGAACTGCAGGTGCTGGGTGAGCAGCACCGGGTCCAGCGGGCCCTCCTCGTTGATCCGCCCGGTGACCACGCCGACCGGCACCACCGAGGGGGTGGCCAGCCGCATCAGGTCGTGCAGCAGCCGGTACTCGTGCAGGGCCAGGTGCTCCAGCACCTCCTTGGCGGCGTAGACGTCGGTGCCCACCCGGATGAAGCGGACCACGTGCCGGGAGATGCCCCGGGGCAGGGCGACCAGGTGCTCGGTCGGCCAGTCCTGCAGCGGCGTGGACCACGGCAGCGGGATCAGCCGGGCGTCCGGTCGGGCGGAGAGGAAGCGGGGCACCGCACCAGTGTGCACCCTCTCCCCGTGCCGGACCCGTCACACGTCGAGGGACTCCTGCAGGAAGTCGATGCTGCGCTCCATCGCCTCGTCCCAGTCCGCCTCGAAGGTGTGGCCCTCGTCGGCGTAGTAGTGGGCGTCGACCTCGACGCCCGCCTCCTCCAGGGCCTCCTCGGTGTCACGGGCCCAGGAGGGCGGGCAGGTGTCGTCCTGGGAGCCGTGGTGGCTCTGCACCGGCACGCCGGCCTCGGCGAGCCGGTCGAAGTAGGTCCGCGGGGACAGGTCGTCGTAGAACTCCGTCGCCTCGTCGAGCTCGCCGTACTCCTCCTGGACGTCCTCGGCGGTGCCGCCCCGCTCGGGCAGCTCCCAGCGGCGGAAGTTGTCCTCGTAGTCGGAGCTGACCGAGGCGTGCACCACGGCCGCGCCGACCAGCTCCGGGTGCGCGACGGCTGCTCCGAGCGTCACGCCGCCGCCCATCGAGCGGCCCATCATGCCGATCTTGTCGGGGTCGACGTCGTCCTCGTTGCCCAGCGCGGCGGCGGCGGCCAGGGCGTCGCGGACGTAGCCCACCCGCAGCGAGTGGTCGACCTCGTCGGTGTCGTCGGAGCCGGCGTGCCCGCGGTAGTCGGTGTGCAGCACCACGAAGCCGGCCTCGACCAGGGCCAACTGCTCGCGCGGGACGCCCTGGCCGCTCCAGTAGGCGTCGCGCTCGATGTGGCCGTGGTTGAGCACCACCGCCGGGAAGGGGCCGTCGTCCTTGGGCACCAGCAGGATGCCGGTGACGGTCAGGTCGCCGCTGGGGTAGCTGACCTCCCACCGCTCGTGGGTGCTGGTCTCGGACTGCAGCCGCTCGCGGGTGATCTCCCCGTCGCGGTCGACGTCCTCGGCCATCAGCGCGGCCAGCCCGACGTCGGAGACGGGCTCGGGCAGCGTCGGCGTGGGGGACGGCGTGGGGGTGGGGCTCGGCGGAGGGGTCGGCGGTGCGCTCGGGGTGGGAGCTGCGGACGTCGCCGAGCTGCTCGGCGGGGCGGGCGGCGGCGCACCCTGGGGCTGGGTGGCCGAGCACCCGCCGACCAGCAGGCCGACGAGTGCGGTGGTGGCGAGGGCGAGATGACGGGCCATGGTTCCTCCTGCGGGGCTCACCGGTGTCAACGAGCCTGGTCCCCGGTTCGTGCCGGCCCGCGGCCGGGGACGCACCCGGCCGGAGACGCCACGAGGGCCCCGCCGGAGCGGGGCCCTCGTGGGTCGTGCTGGTGCGTTCGGCTCAGTCGCGGCCGGCCGCGGTGGAGACGCGCTCGCCCGTGGTGTTGGAGAACACGTGGACGTGCTGCGGGTCCACGGCCAGACGGACCTGCGAACCGCGGGTCGGAGGACGACGCGAGGAGATGCGGGCCACGACCTGCTGCGCGGTGAGCTGCGCGTCGGGGTCCAGACCGCTGAGCGTGCCGTAGAGGTAGGCGTCAGCACCCAGCTCCTCGACCACGGCGACGTCGAGACCGATGCCGTCGCCGGCCTCGGAGAGCTCGAAGATCTCCGGACGGATGCCGATGGTGACGTCGGACTCGCCGCCGACCTTCGACAGCGTCTCGCGGTCGACCGGGACGGTGTAGTCACCGATCCGGACACCGCCCTCGACGGCCTTGCCCTCCATCAGGTTCATGGCCGGGGACCCGATGAAGCCGGCCACGAACAGGTTGTTCGGGGTGTCGTAGAGGGCCAGCGGGCTGTCGACCTGCTGCAGCACACCGTCCTTCATGACCGCCACGCGGTCACCCATCGTCATGGCCTCGACCTGGTCGTGGGTCACGTAGACGGTGGTGACGCCCAGGCGCGACTGGAGGGCCGCGATCTGGGTGCGGGTGGAGACGCGGAGCTTGGCGTCGAGGTTCGACAGCGGCTCGTCCATCAGGAACACCTGCGGCTGGCGGACGATGGCACGACCCATGGCCACGCGCTGACGCTGACCACCGGAGAGGGCCTTCGGCTTGCGGTTGAGGAAGTCCTCCAGGCCGAGGAGCTTGGCGGCCTCCATCACGCGCTGCTGGCGCTCGGCCTTGGGCACGTTCTGCATCTTGAGCGCGAAGCCCATGTTGTCGCCCACGGTCATGTGGGGGTACAGCGCGTAGTTCTGGAACACCATCGCGATGTCGCGGTCCTTGGGCGGCAGGTCGGTGACGTCGCGGTCACCGATGTGGATGGAGCCCGCGTTCACCTCCTCCAGACCGGCGAGCATCCGCAGGGAGGTGGACTTGCCACACCCCGACGGCCCGACGAGGACCATGAACTCGCCGTCCCCGACCTCGAGGTTGAGCTTGTCGACGGCCGACTTGTCGGCCCCGGGGTAGACCCGAGTTGCATCCTTGAAACTGACTGTGGCCATGCCACGCCTTCCTTTCACGGGCGGTACGTGCCCGACGATCCGTAGTGAATGGAGCAGGGTCACACTGTCACGCCACCGGTGAGCCGACAAGGCAACCGGCCGCAGCGGGCCCCACTGAGACCCGTTCGTTACCTGGATGTCCCGTCGTGGTCACGGGCCTGTGCATTCACCTCGTCGCGCCAGGAGAGCAGGTCGCGGACCTTGCCCAGGTCGGGCTCGAGGGTCGTCCAGCCGACGGTGAAGAGCCGGGTGCCCACGTCGTGCAGGGCCTGCGCCGCGGCCGCGTAGTCGGCCACCTGCTCGGGCTCGCGGCCCGGCGTGGGGGCCACCCCGGCGGAGCGCTCGATCTCGCGCGGGTCCCGGCCGACCTGGGCGCACCAGTCGTCCAGCACCCGGTTCTTGTGGGCCAGGGTCTCCGCGTCGCCGAAGCCGTGCCAGATGGTGGCGTGCTCGGCCACGATCCTCAGCGTCTTGCGCTCCCCGCCACCGCCGATCATGATCGGCACCTCCCGGGTGGGCGGCGGGTTGAGACGCGCCCAGCGGTCCCGGATCGCCGGCATCGCCTCGGCGAGGTCGGCCAGCCGGCTTCCGGCGGTGCCGAACTCGTAGCCGTACTCGGTGTAGTCCCGCTCAGCCCAGCCGGCGCCGATGCCGAAGATGAGCCGGCCGCCGCTGATGTGGTCGACGGTCCGGGCCATGTCGGCCAGCAGGTGGGGGTTGCGGTAGGAGTTGCAGCTGACCAGCGGGCCGATCTCCACCCGCTCGGTGGACTCGGCCAGGGCGGCCAGCATCGTCCAGCACTCGTAGTGCAGGCCGTCGGGGTCACCGCTCAGCGGGTAGAAGTGGTCCCAGTTGAAGATGATGTCGACGCCCATCTCCTCCAGGGTGGACGCGGTCCGGCGCAGCTCGTCGTAGCTGGCGTGCTGGGGCTGGATCTGCACCGCCAGGCGGGCCGGGCGGGGGTCGGGCTCGGTCATGGTCTCTCCATCGAGGGGTTCGGCCGGTCGGGTGGACCGGGTCAGGACAGCACGACGTGCTGGGACGGGTCGTCGGTGGGCAGCTGGTCGGCCACCGCGGTGACCTGGTAGCCGCTCAGCTCCAGCAGCCCCCAGTGGTTGGTGAGGAAGGCGACGTCGGCGGCGTCGCGCCCGGTGGCCACCCGCAGCATCGACTGCCGCGGCGCCAGCCGGGTGGGGTCGACCACGTACCAGGTGCCCTCGACGAAGGCCTCGGTGACCGCGTGGAACTCCATCGGGCTCAGCCCGGGGGCGTAGACGGCCACCACCCGCGCCGGGACGTTCATGGCCCGGAGGAAGGCCGACGTGACGTGGGCGTAGTCCCGGCAGACACCGCGGCGGTTGAGGAC
Source organism: Auraticoccus monumenti (assembly GCF_900101785.1). GTDB lineage: Bacteria > Actinomycetota > Actinomycetes > Propionibacteriales > Propionibacteriaceae > Auraticoccus > Auraticoccus monumenti. Next base: position 2,505,566 of record NZ_LT629688.1, read on the forward strand.
GGTCTGCACGGCACCGTCGGTGGGCCGGCTCGAGCCGGCGGCGTAGGTCAGCTTCTCGTGCACCCACGAGTCCACCGCCGAGACCAGCTCGAACCCGGACAGGCCGCCGAACTCGGTGCTGGCCACCGCGGCCAGGGAGTCCGACTCCACGTAGCGGCTGGGGCGCAGGTACTGCACCAGGTCGAGCCCGTCCACCGGCGGGGTGGGTGCGGGCCCGGACGTGGTGGCGGAGTAGTAGACCTGGGCGCGCTGGCCCTCGGTGGTGAACTCGTGCAGCCGGGTGCCGTGGGCGTCGACCAGCTCGGTGACCTCCACCCCCTGGCCGTCGACGGTCACGTGCAGCGCCTCGCTCTGCAGCGGCACCGAGGCCGCCGCCGAGATGGCGGCCACCACCCGGGTGCGGCGCCCGGTGAGGTCGAGGGTCATGCTGCAGGAGACGGTGCGCAGCGACCCGGCGGGGCCGGGGTCGGCGGGGGAGGGGGGCATCAGCACTCCACGATGTTGACGGCGAGACCGCCACGGGCGGTCTCCTTGTACTTGACCTTCATGTCGGCCCCGGTCTGCATCATCGTCCTGATCACCTGGTCGAGCGTGACCTTGTGCGTGCCGGTGCCGTGCAGGGCCAGTCTGGCAGCCGTGATGGCCTTCACCGAAGCCACCGCGTTGCGCTCGATGCACGGGATCTGCACCAGCCCGCCCACCGGGTCGCAGGTCAGCCCCAGGTGGTGCTCCAGACCGATCTCGGCGGCGTTCTCGATCTGCCTCGGGGTGCCCCCCAGGATCGAGGCCAGTCCGGCCGCGGCCATCGAGCAGGCGGTGCCGACCTCCCCCTGGCAGCCCACCTCGGCCCCGGAGATGGACGCGCTCTGCTGGTAGATCGCCCCCAGGGCGCCGGCCACCAGCAGGAACTCGCAGATCGCGTCCTCGGTGCCCAGGTGGGCGGTGGTGGAGCCGTCGCGGGTCCGCAGCGGGACGAAGCGGACGGCGTAGTGCAGCACCGCCGGGATGATGCCGGCGGCGCCGTTGGTGGGCGCGGTCACCACCCGACCGCCGGCGGCGTTCTCCTCGTTCACCGCCAGCGCCCACAGCGTCACCCAGTCCATCGCGGCCAGCGGGTCGACCTGGTCGCGGAAGAGCCCGCCCTCGCGCAGCAGCCGCGCGTTCAGGTCCGCCGCACGCCGGGGGACCCGCAGACCACCCGGGAGGGTGCCGGTGTGGCGGCAGCCGGCCTCGACGCAGTCCACCATCGCCTCCCACACCGAGAGCAGGCCGGCGCGGACCTCCGCACCCGGACGGCGCGCGCACTCGTTGGCCCACACCACCTCCGCGATCGAGAGCCCCGAGGTCTCGCAGGCGTCGAGCAGCTCCGCCCCGGTGCGGAAGGGGTGCGGCACCGGGGTGGGGTCGGGCTGCAGCGCCGGCTGGCCGGTGCCGTCGTCGTCGAGGACGAAGCCCCCGCCGATGGAGTAGTACGTGGCCACCCGCAGCGTGCCACCCGCCTGGTCCGACGCGGTGAAGGTCATCCCGTTGGGGTGGAAGGGCAGCGAGCGCCGTCGGTGCAGCACGAGGTCCTCGTCGGCGTCGAAGGTGACGGTGCGTCGACGGCCGGGGTCGGCGTCGGTGCGGTTGAGCTCGATCACACCGTCCGTCCGGGCCGCGGCCGCGCGCAGGGGGATCGAGTCGGTGTCCACGGTCTCGGGACGCTCACCCTCCAGCCCGGCGAGCACGGCGGGGGCCGACCCGTGGCCGTGACCGGTGGCGCCCAGGGAGCCGAACAGCTCCGCGCGGACCCGTCCCACCCGGGGCAGCAGCGCGTCGTCGGCCAGACCCGTGACGAACCGCTGGGCCGCCCGCATCGGGCCCACGGTGTGGGAGCTCGACGGGCCGATCCCGATCGAGAACAGGTCGAACACGCTGACGCTCATCCCCCCAGTCTGCCCCCGTGAGCGGGCCGTCAGCGGCCGGGAGCAGGCTCGGCCGTACCCCCCACGGTCCCCCGGAGCCCTAGAGTGACCGCGTGGACGAGGACGAGCGGCCCATCTGGGCGGGTAGGGACGAGGACGACGAGGCTCCCCGACGGGCGCTGCCGGCCAAGCGCCGGCGCCGGCGCTGGGTGGCGCCGCTGGTTGTGCTGCTGGCCCTGGCGGTCGTCGCCGCCGGCGGGCTCTTCGTCTACGCGTCCTCGCTGCAGCAGCGGATCTCGGAGAACCTGGACCGCACCGCGGAGCTGCCGGACGAGTCCCTGCGCCCCTCGGCGGCGCCGGAGGCCCCCGGGGGCGACGGCGCCCAGCCGGTCAACGTCGTGCTGATGGGGTCGGACAGCCGCGGGGAGGGCGACGCCGGTCGCAGCGACACTCTGATGGTGGCCCACCTCAGCGGGGACCGGCAGACGGCCTACCTGATCTCCTTCCCCCGCGACATGTGGGTGGAGATCCCCGGGCGCGGGATGGACAAGATCAACGCCGCCTACGCCTACGGCGGCACCGCGCTCACCGTGGCCACCATCGAGGGTCTGCTGGACGCCCGGATGGACCACCTGGCCGTGGTGGACTTCACCGGCTTCATCGAGCTGACCGACGCGGTCGGCGGGGTGACGGTGGACAACGAGCACGCCTTCAGCTCCCACGGCCACGACTACCCGGTGGGGGAGGTCGAGCTGAGCGGGGAGAAGGCGCTGTGGTTCGTGCGTGAGCGCAAGTCCCTGCCCGAGGGCGACCTCGACCGGGCCGAGAACCAGCGCAAGGTGGTGCAGGCCATCGTGGCGAAGGGGATCAGCCCCCAGGTGCTGGCCGACCCCGGACGGTTCACCGCCTTCGTCGGCGGCATCGCCGCCCACACCCAGGTCAGCAGCGGCCTGACCGACCAGGTCATCCGCGAGACCGCGCTGTCGCTGCGACTGGACGGCCGCGACGACATCGTCTCCCTGCAGGCGCCCATCTCCGGCTTCGGCACCAGCCCCGGTGGGGCCTCCATCGACGTGGTGGACGAGGCCCAGCTGGCCGAGATGGCCGAGGCCCTCCAGCAGGACACGATGGACGAGTACGTCAGCACCTACCCCCCGGAGTGAGCCAGCACCCGGGGTGACCCAGCACCCCCCGGACGCCCGAACGGCCCCGACCCGCAGCGGGTCGGGGCCGTCGTCGTCCTGGACGGGGCGGGGCGGTGCCCGGTCAGCGCCGCTCGGTGGGCAGCGGCCAGGTGGTCGGGGAGTTGCGGGGACGCTCCTGGTCCACGACCGCCTCCGGCTCGTCCTCACCGTTGGTGCCCACCACCAGGGTGAACTCGTCGCCGTGCTTGGTCAGGCCCTCCACGACCGCCTGCTCGACGGCCAGCGAGGCGGCGTCGCGGCGCAGCATCATCGGGTCCCGGCGCAGGTCCTTGACCAGGGACACGCAGAGCAGCACCATCACCACCGAGAAGGGCAGCGCGGCCACGATGACCAGGTTCTTCAGCCCCTCCAGCGCGTCCTCGCCGACCGCCAGCATGATCGCGGCCACCACCCCGGTCAGCACGCCCCAGAACACCACGGTGAAGCGGGACGGGTTGAGCGAGCCCCGCTCGGAGAGGGTGCCCATCACCACCGAGGCGGCGTCGGCCCCGGAGACGAAGAAGATCGAGACCAGCACCACCACCAGCACGGTGGTGACCGTGCTCAGCGGGTAGTCGGCCAGCATCCCGAACAGCTGGGCCTCCGCGGTGGCCTCCGAGGCCAGGTCGTCGCCGCCGCGCTGGGCGGCGATGGCGGCTCCGCCGAAGACGGCGAACCACACCAGGCTGACCGCGCTCGGCACCAGCAGCACCCCGGTGACAAACTGCCGGATGGTGCGGCCACGGCTGATGCGGGCGATGAAGACGCCGACGAACGGCGTCCAGGAGATCCACCAGGCCCAGTAGAAGACGGTCCAGCCACCCAGCCACTCGGCGGTGGCGTCGCCGCCCGCGGCCCCGGTCCGGCCGGCCATCAGGGCCAGGTCGGAGAAGTAGGCGCCGATCGCGTTGGGGATGATGTTGAGGATGAAGACCGTCGGTCCGCCGACGAAGACGAACAGCGCCAGCAGCAGGGCCAGCACCATGTTGATGTTGGACAGGTACTGGATGCCGCGGGCGACGCCGGAGACGGCCGAGGCCACGAAGGCCGCGGTCAGCACGGCGATGACGCCGATCAGGATGCCGTTGCCCAGCTCCCCGACGCCGGTGAGGATGGTGATGCCGCTGCCGATCTGCAGCGCGCCCAGGCCGAGGGACGTGGCCGAGCCGAAGAGGGTGGCGAAGATGGCCAGCACGTCGATGACGCGTCCCGCCTTCCCCTCGGCCCGGCGCTGGCCGAACAGGGGGGCGAAGGCGCTGCTGAAGAGCTGGCGGCGACCCCGGCGGAAGCAGCCGTAGGCGATGGCGATGCCCACCACCGCGTAGATGGCCCAGGGGTGGAGGCTCCAGTGGAACATCGTGGTGGCCATGGCCGTGCGGACCGCGGCGTCGCTGCTGCCCTCGACCGTCCCCGGCGGGGGCGTGACGAAGTGGGTCAGCGGCTCGTTGACGCCGTAGAACATCAGGCCGATGCCCATGCCGGCGCTGAACATCATGGCGATCCAGGACGCGGTGCCGAACTCGGGCGCCTCGTCGTCGCGTCCCAGCGGGATGCGGCCGTAGCGGCTGCCGGCCAGGACCAGCACGAAGATCACGAAGCCGGTGGCGAGGATGATGAAGAACCACCCGAGGTTGGTCACCACCCACTGCAGGGCGCTGCCGCTCACCCCGCCGAGGTTGGCCGGGGCCAGGATCCCCCAGAGGCAGAAGGCCAGGGCGACCGCCGCGGCCACCCCGAAGACGAAGCGGTCGAGCCCGGCCCGGACCCGCGCGGTGACCGGTGGGGCCGCCAGCGCGGGGTGGATGCCGGGGACGGGTTCGACGCCGGGGGCGGTCGGGGTGGTGCCGCCGGAGGCTTCGTCTGGATCACTCGACGGGCGTGGACGTTCGTTCTGGTGGGTGCTCATAACGCCGTCCAGGGTTTCGCGATCCTGCACCGACTAGCAAGCCGGGGCCTCGGCGAGGCCCTCCCGGCGGCCCTCACCAGCTCGACCTGGTGATCCCCGGGAGGTGGCCGGCGTGGGCGAGCTCGCGGAAGCGGATCCGCGAGAGACCCACCTTCCGCAGGTGGCCGCGCGGACGTCCGTCCACGGCGTCGCGGTTCCGGACGCGGGTGGGGGAGGCGTCACGCGGCAGCCGGGAGAGCGCCCGCTGGGCCTCCAGCCGCTCCTCCGGCGTCGCGGACGTGTCCCGGGTCCGGGCCCGGAGCCCGGCTCGGCGTGGCGCCCACCGCTCGACCGTGCGCCTGCGCTGCTCGTTCTTGACGATCGTGGACCGCTTGGCCATCAGATCCTCCCGCCGCGCGCCTGGATGTCGGCCACCACGACGTCGATCCCGCGGACGTCGACGGTCTTGATCCCGCGGGCGCTGAGGGTGAGCGTGACGCGGCGGTTCAGGCTCGGCACCCAGTAGGTCTTGCGCTGGACGTTGACGTCGAAGCGGCGCTTCGTGCGCCGGTGCGAGTGGGACACGTGGTGGCCGAAGCCGGGGGTGGCCCCGGTGACCTGGCAGGTGCGTGACACGGCGTCCTCCTTGTGTACGATCGGACCGTCAGCATATGAGAACGATTCTCAAACTCACAACAGGGGATCGTCGTCCGAGTGGAGGAAGTACGTCATGGCCGTGCCGAAGCGGAAGATGTCACGCAGCAACACCCGTCACCGCCGTGCGCAGTGGAAGGCCACCGCGCCCGACCTGGTCACCGTCCGGGTGGAGGGCCGTGAGGCGCGGGTGCCCCGGCGCCTGGTCCGGGCGGTGCACCGCGGCCTGGTCGACCTGGACCGGCTGTGACGCGGCTGGGTCGGGTGCCGGTGGTCCTGGTCACCGGCATCGACGCCGAGGCGATGGCGGCCACGACCATCGCGCTGCAGTGGGACCTGCCGCGGGCGGTGGTGCTGCGCCACGACCTGGACGTGGAGGGCCAGCAGCTGCAGCGGGTGGTCAGCGACGCCACCGATGAGCTGGAGCGGGTGGTGCACCACCTGGAGCACGTCTGCGTCAGCTGCGCCCTCCGCGAGGACGTGGTGCCCACGATGGAGCGCCTCGCCGCCGACGGGCGCTGGGACACCGTCGTGGTGCACCTCCCGGTGGCGGCCGAGCCGGTCCAGGTCTGCCGGGTGCTCGAGCTGGACCGCTCCGCCGCGCCGCACGTGAGCATCACCGCGGTGGTGGCCGCCCTGGGCGACGGCGACACCGTGGACGACCTGCTCGGGGACGACCTCCTGCACGAGCGCGGCCTGCACACCGCCGACGACGACGAGCGCGGCGTGGCCGAGACCTGCACGAGCCTGGTCGAGTACGCCGACGTCGTCGTGGTCGGGGAGGAGTGCGGGGCCGAGGGCCTGGCGCTGCTGCGGATGCTGGCCCGACCCGGCGCGGAGCTGGTCGGTGACCCGACCCTGCTGGACGGGCCGGCCCTGCTGCCCGGCCGGCACGTCCACGAGCGCGCCGAGGCCTGGGTGGCCCCCACCCGCGCGCTCGGCGTCCCGCTGGTGGTCAACCGGCACGCCTGGGTGCTCGAGCTCACCTCCGAGCGCCCCTTCTCCCCCCAGCGGCTGCTGGACGACATCGAGTCCCTGGGGACGGAGGGGATCCGGCTGCGGGGCTGCTTCTGGCTGCCCACCCGCCCCGGCGCCATCGGGGTCCTGGAGGGGGCAGGCGGGCAGCTGAGCATCGGCTCCGGCTCGCCCTGGGGTCAGCGGGTGCCGGTCACCAGCCTGGTCGCCGTCGGCTCCACCGCGAGCCGGGACCGGATCGACCAGCTCCGCACGGCCTTCACCCGCACGCTCCTCGACGACGCCGAGGTGGGCGCCCGGGGCGTGTTCTGGGAGGCCTTCGACGACGGCCTCGAACCCTGGCTCGGGCCGGTGCCCCGGGCTGCCGCATGAGAGAGGAGGAGGAGAGATGAAGGTCCGCAACTCGCTGCGAGCGCTGAAGAAGATCCCCGGCGCGCAGGTCGTGCGCCGCCGTGGACGCACGTTCGTGATCAACAAGACCAACCCGCGCTCCAAGGCCCGTCAGGGCTGAGCGCCGACCCCTGAGGAAGACACCCATGAAGAAGGACACCCACCCCGACTACGGCCCCGTCGTCTTCCGCGACACGTCGTCGGGGACGTCGTTCCTGACCCGCTCCACGCTGAAGCCGACCGAGACCGTGGTCTGGGAGGACGGGCGCACCTACCCGGTGCAGAACGTGGAGGTCTCCACCGCGAGCCACCCGTTCTGGACCGGCCGCGGTCGCGTGGTCGACACCGAGGGCCGGGTGGAGCGCTTCCGTCGCCGCTACGCCGTGGGCGGTGGCTCAGGCGGCGCGGCCTGACCCCCACCCGGCTGCGCCGACCGCAGCGGTCGGCGCAGCCGGGGACGCCCCGTCTGCTCCGTTCAGCAGGTGCGCCACCTTCCCTCAGAGCTCGGGCTCCCGCGCGCCGCGACCGATCAGGGCGCGAGCCGGCGGTGCAGCCCGTCGACGCGCTGGGCGATGTCGTCGCGGACCAGGCGCATACGTTCCATGCCGGTGATGCCGCGGGCGGAGGGCTCGTCGGTCTCCCACACCTCGACGGGGGTCCCGCGGGGGTCGTCGAGCTGGGCCTCGGTGCCGAGGACGACGACGAGGTCGGCGGCGTCCAGCAGCTCCTCGGTGACCGGCTTGGGCTGCTCACCGGCGGTGCTGACGCCGAGCTCGTCGAGGGAGGTGACCGCCTCGGCGTTGAGCGCGCTGCCAGGCCGGGTGCCGGCGGAGGCGACCGTGATCGCGTCGCCAGCACGGTGGCGCATCAGGGCAGCGGCCAGCTGGGACTTGCCGCCGTTCTTGACGCAGACGAACAGGACGGAGGGCTTGGTCACAGGTGCTCCTGGTTCAGCTCGACCCGCACGCGCTGGTGCGGGGGCGGGAGGGTCGGACGGACGAGAGGGTGGTGATCGGACACGGTCCAGACCTCGGGTCAGCGGTTCGAGGGGACGCTCACCGCCGTCACGCCCAGCGAGGCCAGCAGGTCCTCCACCCGGGTGCGGATCTCGTCGCGGATGGGGCGGACCGCCTCGACGCCCTGACCGGCGGGGTCGTCGAGCTTCCAGTCCTCGTAGCGCTTGCCGGGGTAGTAGGGGCAGGCATCCCCGCAGCCCATGGTGATGACCACGTCGGAGGCCTGGACGGCGTCCTCGGTGAGGACCTTGGGCTGCTCACCGCGCAGGTCGACACCGACCTCGGCCATTGCCTCGACGGCGGCGGGGTTGATGTGCTCGGCCGGCATCGACCCGGCGGAGCGGACCTCGACCGCACCGCCGGAGAGGGCCCGGACGAAGCCGGCGGCCATCTGGGAGCGGCCGGCGTTGTGGACGCAGACGAACAGGACGGAGGGGCGGGATTCGGACACGTGGTGCTCCTGGGTCAGCGGGTGGGGAGGTGCAGGTCGGGCACCAGGTCGGTGAGCAGGGCGCGGACCCGGCGGTCCAGGTCAGCCCGGATGCTGGTCAGCGTGGACGGCGTCGCCAGGGCGGGGTCCGCGACGGCCCACTCCTCGTAGCGGACACCGGGGACGACGGGGCAGACGTCGCCGCAGCCCATGGTGACCACCACGTCGGCGGCGCGGACGGCGTCGTCGGTGAGGGGCTTGGGGAACGTGTCCTCGGTGTCGCTGCCGAGCTCGGCCAGCAGGCCGGCGACGTTGGTGTGGACGGCGCCGGCGGGGGAGGACCCCGCGGAGCGGACGACCACCCGGTCACCGGCGTAGTGGCGCAGCAGGGCGGCGGCGAGCTGGGACCGGCCGGCGTTGGCGACGCAGACGAAGAGCACCTGCGGCGGGGCCGTGTCCCGGTCCCGGCCGAGGTCGGTCAGCCGCTGGCGGGCGAACCGCTCGGTCAGGGAGATGAGGTGGGAGCGGACGGTGGCGGTGCGCGACAGCCCGGTGTAGGACTCCCGCACGGTGCGCTGGACCAGCTCCGCGGACAGGTGGGGGAACCGGCCGGCCAGGTCGTCGACCACGTGGTCCAGGGCGCGGTCGGGGTCCAGCAGCGGCGCGGTGGGCGTCGTCGGGACGGCGGTCAGCACCGCGGGGGCGAGCCGGTCCAGCAGGTCGGTGACGGGCTGGCGGAGTCCGGGGGTCAGTCGGTACCAGACCCAGGTGCCGCGCCGGTCCGACTCCAGGACCCCTTCGCGCTTGAGGACCTTGAGGTGGTGGCTGACCGTCGGCTGGGAGACGTCGGTGAGCTCGGCCAGGTCGCACACGCAGGCCTCGCCGCGTTCGCTGGTGACCAGGTGGGACAGCATCCGCAGCCGGGCCGGGTCGGCGAGCGCCTTCAGCACCCCGGCCAGGGCGGTGGCGGCGTCCACGGCCATGGCCTGGCTGTCGGCACCGGGTTCACAGACCTCGAGGCGTCGGGTCTCCACGGGTGTGCTCATGAGCGGACCTCCGTCGTCGTCGACTTCTGGTGGAAGGGGTCGATCTTGAACCAGCGGCGGGCCAGCCACAGCGAGACGTAGACCAGCCCGACCAGCACCGGGACCTCGATCAGCGGGCCGACCACCCCGGCCAGGGCCTGGCCGGAGGTGGCGCCGAAGGTGCCGATGGCCACCGCGATGGCCAGCTCGAAGTTGTTGCCGGCGGCGGTGAAGGCCAGCGTGGTGGAGCGTGCGTAGCCCAGCCCCTGCACCTTCCCCAGCGCCAGGCCGAGGAACCACATCACGGCGAAGTAGACCAGCAGCGGCACCGCGATCTGGACCACGTCGAGGGGTCGGGAGGTGACCTGCTCCCCCTGGAGCGCGAACAGCAGCACGATGGTGAACAGCAGGCCGTACAGCGCCCAGGGCCCGATCCGGGGGACGAACGTGGCCTCGTACCAGTCTCGGCCGCGGGTGCGCTCACCGATGAACCGGGAGAGGAACCCGGCCACCAGCGGGACGCCGAGGAAGACCAGCACGTTGAGGGCGATCTTGCCGATGGAGACGTCCAGGCCCTGGGTGTCCAGACCCAGCCAGCCCGGCAGCACGGTGAGGTAGAACCAGCCGAGGACGGAGAAGGCGAGGACCTGGAAGACGGAGTTGATGGCCACCAGCACCGCGGCGGCCTCCCGGTCACCGCAGGCCAGGTCGTTCCAGATCACGACCATGGCGATGCACCGGGCGAGGCCGACGATGATCAGCCCGGTGCGGTACTCCGGCAGGTCGGGCAGGAAGATCCAGGCCAGGGCGAACATCAGGGCCGGGCCGAGCACCCAGTTCAGGACGAGTGAGCTGATCAGCAGGCCCTTGTCGCCGGTGACCGCGGCCACCTTGTCGTAGCGGACCTTGGCCAGCACCGGGTACATCATCACCAGCAGCCCGATCGCGATCGGCACCGAGATCCCGCCGACCTCCAGGGCGGCCAGCACGTCGGAGAGCCCGGGGACGAACCGCCCGAGGAGCAGCCCGGCGACCATGGCCAGCCCGATCCACAGCGGCAACCACCGGTCCAGGGTCGACAGACGTCGGGTCGCCACCTGGGCGAGTGCGGTGTCCTGGGCGGTCACGAGTCCTCCTGCATCGACGGACTTCTATGTTGACACGCTTCGATCCAGCTCAGCAAGTACGCGGCTCGGGAGCGGTCAGGAGAGCGCGGCCAGGATCTCGCCGACGGTGCTGCGGGCGGTGCGGGCCGCACCGACCAGGGTGGCCGAGCCGGGGCCGGTCCAGTCGCCGTAGCCCAGGAGGAACAGACCCGGTCGGTCCACGGCCCGGGTGCCGGAGGTCCGGGGGTGGCCGTCGTCGCGGGGCAGCCGGAGCGGCCGCAGGTGGCTCAGTGCGGGACGGAACCCGGTGCACCACAGCACCGTGTCGACCCGTTCGTGCCCACCGTCGGCCCAGGTGATGCCGTCGGCGGTGAAGTGGTGGGTCGGGCGCCGGGCGGCGAGGACACCCCTGCTGCGGGCGCGCAGCACCGCAGGCACCACCACGATGTCGCCCAGGGCGGCGATGCCGCCGGGATCGGGCTCGCCCCCGCTGAGGGCCCGGGCGCGGCGGCTCGCCACCTCGAACAGCGCCCGCCCGTCGACGTCGTCGGGGAGGAACCGGGGCGCCGCCGTGGTCACCCACGTCGTCGAGGCGACCTCCGAGACCTCCGCGAGCAGCTGGGCCGCGGAGTTCCCGCCACCCACCACCAGCACCCGCTGCCTGGCCAGCGCGGCCGGCTCGTGATAGTCCACGGTGTGCAGCTGCTGACCGGTGAAGTCCTCGATCCCGGGATGGTGGGGACGGAACGGGCGGGTCCAGGTGCCGGTGGCCGAGACCACCACCCGGCTGGTGGTGGTGCCGTGGCTGGTCCGGAGGGTGAAGCCGTCGGTCCCCGGGGCGTCGGTGACCGCCCGGACCCGGACGGGTCGGCGGACGGGCAGCTGGTAGCGGGCCTCGTAGCGGCGCAGGTAGTCCACGACGTGGTCGCGTGGCGGGAAGCCCACGGTCCAGGGCGGCATCGTCCACCCGGGCAGGGAGGAGTGCCCGGCGGGGGAGAACAGGGTCAGGGAGTCCCACATGTGCTGCCACGACCCGCCCGGGTCCTGCTCGGCGTCGAGGAGGACGAAGTCGGTGCCCGGCTCCAGCCCGGCGCGGCGGAGGTAGAACCCGACCGCCAGCCCGGCCTGACCGGCTCCGACGACGACGACCCGGTAGGAGGGGCGCAGCGGGGGGCTCACGCGACCATCCTCGGTGCCGCGCCGAGGGACGCGGGGAGGCGGGGCGTGCTGAACCAGGCCAGCAGCGCTGCAGCGCCCGCGACGGCGGCCATCGTGGCGAACATCGCGGCGTAGCCGCCGACCTGTCCCGCCACCACGGCACCGATCCACGGGGCCAGGGCGGCGGCCAGCGTGACCGGCGCCGCCATCACGGCGCTGAGTCGCCCGTACTCCGCCGCACCCCAGCGGTCGGGGACGGCTGTGGCCTGCAGCAGCGTCATCACCCCACGCACCACCCCGGCCAGGACCGCGCCGACCAGCACCAGGACCAGGGTCGTGGCCGCCGCCAGCGCCGACGTGGTCAGCGCCACCAGTCCCAGCACCAGCACGGTGCGGGTCCGGACCCCGAGGCGGTGCTGCAGCGGCGGGTACAGCAGCCGCCCCGCGACCTGACCCAGGCCGCCGAGCCCCAGGGCGAGAGCGGCCACGCCGACCCCGATGCCCCGCTCCGCCAGCAGCGGGACGAGGTTGACCACCACCGCGTAGGAGGCGCAGGAGGCCAGCGCCAGCGCCGCGGTCAGCCGCAGGAACGGCCCGCTCGAGGCCGTCCGGGCCCCGACCTGAGCCTGCTCGGCGGGTCCGGTCGGCGGCCAGGGCAGCCGCAGCCCCCACAGGTGGGCCGGCACCGTGACGGCCGCCAGCACCGCAGCCAGGGCCAGGTAGGTGCCGCGCCAACCCAGTTGGCCCGCCAGGGCCGCGGTCAGCGGCGCGAAGACGGTGCTGGCCAGACCCCCGGCCAGGGTCAGCACCGTCAGGGCCCGCACCCGGTCCTCGGTGTACCAGCGGGTCAGCGCGGCGAACGCCGGCGGGTAGAGCACCCCGCTCATCGCCACCCCGGCCACCAGCCAGCCGGCCGCGAACGCCCCCGCCGTCGGCGCCAGCGCCACGGCCACCACCGCCACGCTGGCCAGCACCGACCCGAGCGTCATCAGGGCCCTGGGTCCGTGCCGGTCCAGCCACCGCCCGACCGGCACCCCCACCACCGCCGAGACCACCAGCGCAGCCGAGAAGGCGGCGGTCAGCACCGAGGGCGACCAGCCCGTGTCGGTGCTGATCGCCACCGACAGCACCGGGAAGGCGTAGTAGAGGACCCCCCAGCTGGTCAGCTGCGTCAGGCACAGGGCGACCAGCGCCCGGCGCGGGCCGGCGGTCACGCCCCCGGGGAGCCGAGGGTGACCAGCGCCGGCGCGGCGGCCGCGGGGGACCCGCAGCACCCGCCGGTCGCCGCCGGCTCCGGGGCGTCGAACAGACCGGACCCGCCGCAGACGCCGGTGTCGGGGAGCCTCAGCTCCACCCGGGCCGCGGCCTCGTGGTCCCCGGCCAGCTCGGCGGCGACGCTGCGGACCTGCTCGAAGCCGGTCATCGCCAGGAAGGTCGGCGCCCGACCGTAGGACTTCATCCCCACCAGGTAGAACCCCGGCTCGGGCTGGGCGAGCTCGGCCGCGCCGTGCGGGGACACGCTGCCGCAGGAGTGCAGGTTCGGGTCGACCTCGGCCGCCAGCGCCCGAGGCGCCTGCAGCACCGGGTCCAGGTCCAGCCGCAGCTCCGACAGGTACGACAGGTCCGGCCGGAAGCCGGTCAGCACCACCGCCCGGTCCGACGCCAGCCGGCGACCGTCCTCAGCCACCAGGGTGAGGGTCTCGCCGTCGCGCTCGACGGCCTCCACCCGGAACCCGGTCACCATCTGCACCAGACCGTCATCGACCGCGGCCCTGGCCCGGACCCCGAGCTCGCCGCGCTGGGCCAGCTCATCAGCACTCCCGCCGCCGAAGGTGTCACCCACCGCGCCACGACGCAGCACCCAGGTCACCTCGGTGCCCGGGGTGGTGCGGGCGACCTCGCCCAGCTCGATCACGGCCGTCAGCGCGGAGTGACCACTGCCCACCACGACCACCCGACGCCCACCCACGGCCGCTGCCTCGGCCGGGGTCGGGGGACGGTAGCCCAGGACGCCGGCCTGGACGGCGGCCCGCTCACCCAGGGCCGGGAGCCCGTCCGCGCCGGCCGGGTTCGGCAGGCCCCAGGTGCCGGAGGCGTCGATCACCGCACGCGCCTCCAGCCGGGACTCCCCACCAGCGGCGTCGACCAGGTGCACCACGAACGGCTGCTCGGCTCGTCCCGCGGACACCAGGCGGTCACGACCCCGACGCGACACCCCTGCCACCCTGGTCGAGTACCGCACCCGAGAGTCGAGGGCGTCCGCCAGCGGGGCCAGGTAGCCCTCGGCCCACTCGTCACCGGTCGGGTACCCCTCGGTGGGAGCCTGCCAGCCCGTGCCGGCCAGGAGCCGGCCCGAGGCGGGGTCGACCAGCTCGGTCCACGGCGAGAAGAGCCGGACGTGGCCCCACGACCGCACCGCGGCGGCAGGCACCTCGCCGGCCTCGAGCACCAGCGGCTCCAGCCCTCGCTCGAGCAGGTGCGCCGCCGCGGCCAACCCCTGCGGGCCGGCGCCGACGACGACCACAGGAAGTTCGTCCTGCACCATCACAGCCTCCTATCGAAGAATCTCGATGCGAGCCTAGCGGCCCATCGACATCTGTCAATGGGTGCTGCACACTGGAGGAGTGACCAGCACAGCGATCCCCAGCTCGGTGAGCCCCAGCGATCTCGCCGGCTGCTGCTCGCCGCTGAACGGTGGGGTCCTCGACGACGAGGCGGCCGTCCGGCTGGCCGGCATGTTCAAGGCCCTGGCAGACCCGGCACGGGTGAAGCTGGTGTCGCTCATCTCCGCCGCCACCGACGGCGAGGCCTGCGTCTGCGACCTGACCGCACCCCTCGGGCTGTCCCAGCCCACCGTGTCCCACCACCTCAAGCTCCTCGCCGACGCCGGCATCCTGACCCGGGAGCAGCGGGGCAGGTGGGCCTACTACCGCGTCGTCCCCGAGACCCTGGCCGCCACCCGACGAGCCCTCGAGCCCCTGCTGGCCGGCTGACAGCCCGACGAGCCGTCTCCGCGCGGCAGCAGCGCCTCACGGTCCGTCCGGAGCACCTCTGTCGTTCACCGGCGTGCCACCCAGGTGAACCACCATCGGCAGCGTCACAGCACGCCCCCACGGTGCTGCACGCCGTGGTGGTCCCACTCCTGAACGGAAGGGCGCTCTCATGCACCTGGTCGCCATCGGCGGTAGCGACGCCGGCATCTCCGCCGCCCTCCGGGCCCGCGAGCTGGACCCCGGCGTCGAGGTGAGCGTCGTCGTCGCCGACCGCTACCCCAACTACTCCATCTGCGGCATCCCCTACTACTTCTCAGGTGACGTGGCGCCGTGGCAGTCCCTGGCGCACCGCACCGCCGCCGACCTGGAAGCCACCGGCAGGAACCTCCGGCTCGACACCCTGGCCACCAGCATCGACGTCGACCGGCGCCGCCTGCAGGTCCGCACCCCCGAAGGCCGCACCGACCAGATCGCCTACGACGAGCTCGTCGTCGGCACCGGCGCCCTGCCCGCCTACGCCGGCATCACCGGGCTGGACCGCCTCGGACCCGAGGACGGGGTGCACGTCCTGCACTCCATGGGCGACACCTTCGCCCTGGACCGACACCTCGACGAGCGCGACCCCAGGACCGC
The DNA here is from genome assembly GCF_900101785.1 of Auraticoccus monumenti. Classification (GTDB taxonomy): domain Bacteria; phylum Actinomycetota; class Actinomycetes; order Propionibacteriales; family Propionibacteriaceae; genus Auraticoccus; species Auraticoccus monumenti. Next base: position 2,520,919 of record NZ_LT629688.1, read on the forward strand.
GATCATCATCGGCGCCGGCTACGTCGGCCTGGAGATGGCCGAGGGCCTCACCGGCCGCGGCCTCCAGGTCACCCAGCTGCAACGCGGCCCCGAGGTCCTCTCCACCCTCGACCCCGAGCTCGCCGCACCCATCCGCGCCGAGCTCGTCGAGCACGGCGTCACCATCCACACCAGGACCACCGTCCAGGCCGTCACCAGGACCGACCACGGACTCGAGGTGGTCGGGCACCGCGACGGTGAGCCGTTCACCCAGACCACCGACCTGGTCCTCGCTGTGGTCGGGGTGCGCCCCAACACCGAGCTGCTGCAGGCCGCCGGTGCCACCCTCGGCGCAGGGGGTGCCGTGGTCGTCGACGACACCATGCGCACCGGTCTCCCGCACGTCTACGCCGCTGGCGACGGTGTCGTCACCCACCACCGCCTCCTCGGCGTGACCTACCTGCCCCTGGGGACCACCGCCCACAAGCAGGGCCGCGTGGCCGGGGAGAACGCGACCGGCGGCTCGGCACGGTTCGCCGGGTCCGTCGGCACCCAGGTGGTGAAGGTCTTCGACCTCGTCGCCGCCCGCACCGGCCTCCGCGAGCACGAAGCCCGGGCAGCGGGGTGGGCACCGGTGAGCTCCACCGGGGTCGCCGATGACCACAAGCGCTATTACCCGGGCGCCCAGCCGATCACCATCCGCATCACCGGTGACGAGCGGGACGGGCGTCTCCTCGGCGCCCAGCTCGTCGGCCGGCTCGGCACCGAGACCGCCAAGCGCGTCGACACCTACGCCACCGCCCTCTTCGCGGGCCTCACCGTCGAGCAGGTCAGCGAGCTCGACCTCTCCTACACCCCACCTCTGGGCTCACCGTGGGACGCCGTCCAGATCGCCACCCAGCACTGGTCCCGCCAGGCCACCCACGTCCCTGCCTAGACCCCTGTCACGCACGAACGGCGCGCCCGGGACCAGCCCGGGCGCGCCGTCGGTGTCTGCTCGCTCAGCCCTCGCGGACCGGGACCTGCACGCAGGCCCAGCTCAGCGGGGGCAGGCTCAGCCGGACCCGGCCGTCCTGCACCCCGACCTCCAGGTCGCGCAGCCCGACGCCCTCCTGGCCCGGCCCGTTGGTGGTCAGGCGGTCCGCACCCTCGGGCACGGTCAGCACCTCCGCGACGGCACCCTCATCGGCGACCAGCCCGCGCAGCTCGACCTCGACGTCGGCGGCCTCGTCCAGACCGCGGTTGGCCAGGAAGAGGGCCACCTGGCCGTTGGCGGCGTCGTAGGTGGAGGCGACGTCCACGGTGTCCACGTCGCCGAAGCGGGCGGTCTCGTGCTGGTCCGAGCTCACCACGGTCTGCAGGATCTGGCCCTTGGCCAGGGCCGCGGTGCGCGCGAACGGGTGGAAGATCGTCTGGCGCCAGGCCGGACCGCCCTCCTCGCTGCGGATCGGGGCGATCACGTTGACCAGCTGGGCCTGGTTGGCGATCTGGACCCGGTCGCCGTGGCGCAGCAGGCTGTTGAGCAAGGTGCCCACCACCACGGCGTCGGTGACGTTGTAGGTGTCCTCGATCACCCGCGGGTGCTCCCGCCACGGCTGCTCGGCGATGCGGTGCGGCTGGTCCTCGGTGTCCAGGCCGCGCTGGTACCAGACGTTCCACTCGTCGAAGGACAGGTTGATCTGCTTCTTGCTCTTCAGCTTGGCCCCGACCGCGTCGGCGGTGGCGGCCACCCGGGAGATGAAGTGGTCGGTGTCGACCGAGGAGGCCAGGAAGCTGGCGGCGTCGCCGTCGTGCTCCTGGTAGTAGGCGTGCAGGGAGATGAAGTCCACCTCCTCGTAGGTGTGGGTGAGGACGGTCTCCTCCCAGGCGCCGAAGGTCGGCATCCCGGAGTTGGAGCTGCCGCAGGCCACCAGCTCCAGACCCGGGTCGACCAGACGCATCGCCTTGGCGGTCTCCTGGGCCAGCCGGCCGTACTCGGTGGCGGTCTTGTGCCCGATCTGCCAGGGACCGTCCATCTCGTTGCCCAGGCACCACAGCCGGATGTCGAAGGGCTCCTCGGCCCCGTTCTTGCGACGCAGGTCCGACCAGTAGGTGCCGCCGGGGTGGTTGGCGTACTCCACCAGGGCGCGGGCCTCCTCGACACCGGCGGTGCCGAGGTTGATGGCCTCCATCACCTCCACCCCGGCCTTGCGGGCCCAGGCCATGAACTCGTGCAGCCCGAAGCGGTTGGACTCGACGGTGTGCCAGGCCCCGTCCAGGCGGCGCGGGCGGTCCTCCACCGGGCCGATCCCGTCGGTCCAGCGGTAGCCGGAGACGAAGTTGCCACCGGGGTAGCGGATGACGGTGGGGCCCATCTCCGAGACCAGGTCCAGCACGTCGGTGCGGAAGCCGTCCTCGTCGGCACTGGGGTGGCCGGGCTCGTAGATGCCGGTGTAGACGCAGCGCCCCATGTGCTCCACGAAGGAGCCGAAGAGACGGCGGGGCACCTCCCCGGCGGTGAAGTCGCGGTCGACGACGATGCGGGCGCGGGTCATGGGAGATCGGTCTCGCTCTCTTGTTCGGTTCGGGGGGTGGGCAGGTCGGGGGGAGGGGTCACTGGCCACCGAAGCCGGTGGTGGCGACGCCCTTGATGATCTGGCGCTGGAAGAAGAGGAAGACGATGATCAGCGGCAGCGCGGCCAGCATCGCGGCAGCCATGTTCTGCGCGTACTGGATGCCGTAGGCGCTCTTCACCGTCTGCAGGCCCACCGGCAGGGTCATCAGGTTGGTGTCGTTGACGGCGATGAAGGGCCACAGGAAGTTGTTCCAGGCCCCGATGAACAAGAAGATCGACACCGCCGCCAGGATCGGCCGCGAGAGCGGCAGCACCACCGACCAGAAGACGCGCAGCCGGTGCGCGCCGTCCACCCGGGCGGCCTCCTCCAGCTCGATCGGGACGGCGTCGAAGAACTTCTTGAGGATGTAGACCATCGGTGGGTGCACCAGCTGGGGCAGGATGATCGCGGCGTAGGTGTCGATCAGGTTGAGCGCCAGCATCTGGTCGAACAGCGGCACCAGCAGGATCTGCGGGGGCACGATGATCGAGCCGATGATGGCGTAGAAGAGCACCTTCTTGCCGGTGAACTCCAGCCGGGAGAAGGCGTACCCGGCCAGCGCCGATATGGCCACCCCGCCGAGGGTGATGATCGCCGAGGTGAGCAGGCTGTTGCCCACCCACAGCGGCAGCTGACCGCCGGCGATGGTGCGGACGTAGGCGTCCAGGGTCAGCCCGGCCTCGGGGATCAGGGTGATCGGGGTGGCGGCGGCCTCGGTCTCGGTCTTGAGCGAGGTGATCAGCGCCCACACGAAGGGCACCAGCCAGGTCACGGCCAGCACCAGCAGGGCCACGAAGGCCAGGGCCCGCCAGGGTGACGGCCCCCGTCCGCGCGAGGTGCTGGTGGTGGTGCGGCGGTCGGTCAGGTCGGGTGTCGCGTCTGCGGTGAGAGTGGCCATGTCAGTTGCTCCTCCGGGCGGCGATCCTCATCTGGACGAGCGAGAGGACGATGATGATGGCGAAGAAGATGTAGCTGATCGACGCGGCGTAGCCGAGCCGGTAGCCGGTGAAACCGGTCTGGTAGACGTACTGGACGATCGAGCGGGTGACCCCGGCCGGACCGCCCTGGGTCATCATGTAGATCTGGTCGAAGACCTTCAGCGAGGCCAGCACCTGCAGGATCACGATCAGCACCGTGGTCGGGCCGAGCTGGGGGATGGTGATCGAGAACAGCTGGCGCCAGCCGCTCGCACCGTCGATGGCCGCCGCCTCGTACTGGGCGGCGGGGATGTTCTGCAGCGCGGCGAGGTAGAGCAGGAAGTTGAACCCGATCGTCCACCACACCGTGGTGACGACGACCGACACCATCGCGGTGTTCTCGTCCTGCAGCCAGGAGACCGGCTCCAAGCCGATCGCGCCCAGCCCGGCGTTGATCAGCCCGAGGTCCGGGCTGTACATCCAGTTCCAGAACAGCGCGACGACGGTCGAGGCCAGCAGGTAGGGCAGGAAGAACGACAGCCGCCAGAACCACTGGCCCTTGATGCCGGTGTTGACCAGCAGCGCCAGGACCAGCGAGATGACCACCAGCGGGACGGTGCTGAGCACGGTGAAGACCACCGTGTTCCACAGCGAGGACCACATGTCGGGGTCGGTGAGGGCCTCGGCGTAGTTCGCGAGGCCGACGAACTGGTTGTTGGCCCCGGTGAGGCTGAGCCCGGTCAGGCTCTGCCAGAACCCGTAGACGATCGGCACGATCAGGAAGGCCACGAAGAAGAAGGTGAAGGGGGCCACGAAGGCCCAGCCGGCGAGGTTGTCGTGGCGCTTCCGCGCGTCGCGGGTCGTCGTGGGCCTCAGAGGCGCGGGGTTCGCCTCGGTGGTCTGGATCGAGGTGGTCATCGTCGTCCTCCTCCGTGGGTGGTCGGGTGGGCCGGGAGCGTGCTCATCAGGCCACCGGGTTCGGGGCGGCCAGGAGCGCGTCGATGCGCTCGGCGAAGCCGAGCATCCCCTGCTCGGCGGGGATGCGGCCCAGCAGGGCGTTCTGCACGTTCTCGGCGAAGTAGGTCTGGAAGTCCGAGCCGGAGCCGGTGAAGTAGGCCGGCGGGTCGTAGTTGATGATCTCGGTGGCGTCGGCGTAGCTGCTCTGCGGCAGCGACTGGTACTCCTCGCTCTCCACCACCGGGAGGTAGGCGGGGATGTGACCGGCCTGGGCCCAGGTGGCGGAGTCCTTGAGCATGCTGGCCACGAACTCGTAGGCCGCCGCCCGGCGCTCAGGATCCACCACGGACTGGCGGGGGAGCACGAAGGCGTGCGAGTCGGCGTAGGCGGCCGGCTCGGTGAACATCGTCGGGATGGTGGTGGCGGCCAGCGGGATGCCGGCGTCGAGCATCGTGGGGGTCTTCCAGACGCCGGTGAACAGGACGCCGCTGGTGCCGCTGGCGAACTCGGCGATGGCGCTGTCGATGCTGGCGTTGGCGGAGGTGACGGTGCCGTCCAGCATGGACTTCAGGGTGTCCAGGGCGACGACCGCGGCGTCCATCTCGTACTGCATCGGCTCACCGGAGTTGAGCGTCATCTCCGCCCCCTGCTGGCGGTACAGGGTGTAGAAGAAGCGCCACATCTGCGCACCGTCGGCCAGGAACCCGTAGGAGAGACCGGTCCGCCCGGTGACCTCGGCCAGCCGGCGCCCGACCTCGAGCATCTCCTCCGGGGAGGAGAACTCGACCAGCCCGTCGGGGGTGGCGACGCCGGCCTGGTCGGCGATGTCGGTGTTGACCATCATGATGAACGGGTGGGCGTCGATGGCGACGGAGTAGACCTCGCCCTCGTAGGTGCCCTTCTCCCAGATCCGCTCCGGCTGGGTCGAGGGGCCGATGCCCAGCCGCTCCAGCTCGGTGGTGTCCCAGGGCTCCAGCAGCCCGCCGGGGGCGTAGCCGGCCACCCGGGTGTGGTGCATGATCGCCAGCTCCGGGGCCCGGCCGCCGACCGAGGCCATCGCCAGCTTGGTGTAGTACGGCGCGCCCCAGGCCAGCACGGTCTGCTGGGCGTCGAACTCGCTGCGCTCGTTGACGGCGGCGACCATGTCGCCCATCAGGATGCCGTCACCACCGCTCATCAGGTGCCAGTAGTCCAGCCGGGGCTTGGTGCCGCCGGAGCTGCAGCCGCTCAGGCCCAGCAGGCCGGCGCCGGCGACGGCGGAGGCGCCGAGCAGTCGTCGTCGCGACAGCCTCGGCGCTGGGACGGGTACGTCGATCGAGTTCGTCATGGGCTCCCCACTTCGTCGTGGATGATGGTGCTGTGACGATTCCATCGTTGTAAGACAGAGTCAAGAGGAAGCGCCGGGCGACATCCCGGACGTCAGCGGAGCTCGAGGGGGCCGGTGCTCTCCCGGGCCACCACGCGGTGGCCCACGGTCCGCACCCGGACCGGGGCGGCGGGGTCACCGATGCGGTGGGTCAGCAGGTCCAGGGCGGCCTCGGCCACCTCACGGCGGTCGAAGGAGATGGTGGACAGCGAGGGGGAGGCGTAGCGGCCCTCCTCGATGTCGTCGTAACCGGCCACGGCGACGTCCTCGGGGACCCGGACGCCGGCGCGCAGCAGGGCGCCCACCGCACCGATGGCCAGGCTGTCGGTGAAGCACACCACCGCGTCGGGGAGCGGGTGGGCGGAGCGCAGCAGCCCGGCCATGGCGATGTGGCCGAACTCGATGCTCCAGGCATCGGTGGCGACCTCCAGGCAGGGGTCGGGGGCCAGCCCGGCCTCGCGCAGGGCCTGGTGGTAGCCGGCCAGCCGGAGCTGGGAGCTGGCCGTGTTCATCACCCCGAGCACGGCGACCCGTCGGCGTCCGCTGCGCAGCAGCGCGCGGACCAGGGTCCGCACCGCGGCGGGGTTGTCCACCCAGACGTGGTCGACCGCCGGCTGGTCCACCTCGCCGATCAGCACCACCGGCGGCAGCGGCCCGGTCTGGCGGACCGCGGAGGACTCCAGCAGCACCGGGTTCAGCACCAGCCCGTCCACCTGGTGCTCCCGGGCCCGGGTGAGCAGCATGGCCTCGCCCTCGGCGTCGGTGGTCTCCTCCACCAGGACGTTCCACCCGCGCGGCTTGGCCGCCCGGACGAAGGCCTGCACCATCGTGGCGGAGAAGGTGGTGGAGAGGTCGGGCAGCGCCAGCGCGATCACCCCGGTGCGCCCGTTGCGCAGACCGCGCGCGGCCAGGTTCGGGACGTAGTCCAGCTCGGCCAGGGCCTGCTCGACCCTGGTCCTCGTCGCCTCGCTGACCGGCACCGTCCCGGTGATCACGTTCGAGACGGTCTTGGGTGAGACACCGGCGAGCCTGGCCACGTCCTTGACGGTTGCCCGCACCGGCCGCACCTCCTCGGCCCGGAGTGTAGCCAGCCGAGGGCTCCTCGGGGTGGTTAGTCTCGTCGGGCCGGAGGGGCCGGTGACCAGGACGGACGGGGGACGGGTGCTGGAGGTGCTGGAGGAGGTGCTGGCCCGGATGGGTCGGACCCAGCCGGTGCCCCCGGTGACCACCCTGCTGGCCCTGGCGGCGGTGGCCGCGGTGCTGGTCGTCCCGCGGCCGCTGTGGCGCGTCAGCCGGATGCTGGTGACCATCGTGCACGAGTCCGGGCACGCGGTGGCCGCGGTGCTGACCGGGCGCCGGCTGAGCGGCATCCGGCTGCACTCCGACACCTCCGGGCTGACGGTCTCGCGCGGACGTCCGCGGGGGGCGGGGATGGTGGTGACCCTGCTCGCCGGCTACCCCGCGGCGGCGGTCTTCGGGGTGGCCACGGCCGCGGTGCTCGGCACCGGGCGCGCGGTGGCCTTCCTGTGGGTGGTGCTGGGGCTGCTGGCCCTGATGCTGCTCCAGGTCCGCAACCTCTACGGCCTGCTGGTGGTGCTGGTGGTGGGCGGCAGCCTGGGTGCGGCCACCTGGCTGCTGCCGGGGACGTACCTGTCCTGGCTGGCCCACCTGATCTGCTGGGTGCTGCTGCTGGCCGCACCGCGGCCGGTGGTCGAGCTGCTGCTCTCCGGTCGCCACCCCGGCTCGGACGCCGGTCAGCTGGCCCGGCTGACCCGGGTGCCGGAGCGGGTCTGGCAGCTGCTCTTCCTGGTGGTCACCTCCGCGGCGACCGTGCTCGGTGCCGCGCTGCTGCTCCCGCTGGAGGAGTGGACCGCCGCCTGGTGGGGCTGAGCGGGCACCTCCAGCGGGGGCCGTTCAGCTGAGCGGCTCGTCCAAGACCACCTGCAGCGCGGCCAGGGTGGCGGCGTCACCGCTGGTGCTCAGCGGGCCGGCGAAGGGTCGGTGCCAGAGCCACAGGTCCAGGTCGGCGGCGCTCCCGGCCACCTCTGCGGTGGCCTCCGCGCCGTCGGGGGCGAGGTCGAGGCAGGGGACCGTGCCCTCCCTCGGGTCGGTGAACGAGCCGACGACGTGCAGCCACCGGTGGCCGGTGTCCACGGCGGTGAAGCCCACCACCTGACCGGGGGTTGCGGTGAAGTCGCAGCCGGCCGGTGGCTGGCCGAACATGACGGTCAGCGTCTCGTCGACACCGTCGGCGGCGAGCCCCGGCTCCAGCGGGCTGGGGGACGTCCCGGCGGCCAGCTCGGCGTCGACCCGGTGCACCAGCGCCTCGTGGGCCTGGCGGCGGTGGATGAACCCCGCGGTCTGCTCCGGTGCCCAGGTCCAGCGGTGGTCGTCCGGTGCGGTGCCGCGGACGGCCCCGACCAGCGCCTGGTTGGCCTCCTCGAAGCCGGCCAGCAGACCGGCGTGGTCGTCCCGCGGCGGCGGCTGCAGGGCGGCCACCTCGTCGTCGGTGGTCAGGCCGTCGGCCAGGACCCGGGCCCAGTAGAGCTGGACCTGGGTGAGGTGGTGCAGCAGGTCGTCGGCGTCCCAGCCCGGGCAGGTGGGCACCGGCTCGGTGCCGGTGAGGCCGGCCAGGGCGTCGCGGAAGCGGAGGGACTCGTCGTGGACGGCACGCAGGTAGAGGCTCTGGTCCATGCCACCACCGTAGGGGCCCGGGGCCGCCGCCGCCCGGAGTTAGGCTGGACACCATGGCGACACCAGGCACGTCCCTCAAGCCGGCTGAGCAGGTCCGGACCGCGCCCGTGCTGGCCCTGGGGTTGGTGGGTGGCTACCTGACCGCACGGGAGTCCGGCATCCGACCGCTGGGCGGGCTGGTGCTGGTTGCCGCCGGCGCCCTGGCCCTCCGGACGGCCCTCGTCCGGCGCGGCCCGGCGGTGGCGGTGGGTCTGGGCGCGCTGTACGTCGGCGGCTTCGGCGCCTCCCACCCGCTGGCGAAGACGCTCGGCGCGTGGCCGTCGGTGCTGGCGGTGACCGCGGTCAACGTCGTCGCCGCGCACCTGCTGGTCGACGCCCCGGACGACGTGGCCCGTCCTCGGGCGGCGTCTGCAGCACCAGCTCGGATCCGGTGACGCCTCCAGCCGGGCTCGGCTGCAAGGGATCCCGAGGTGGTCTCCGGTCTCCCTCCTGAGTCGGACCAGGGCGCGCGACGGGCGTCCGCCGCGGCCCGGACCATGCGCAGCTGTGACGACGAGCGGGTCGTGCCACTGGCGCTGGACCCGCTCGGCCCGGCCAGCGTGACGGCCGAGGAAGAGAAGGACCGCAGCAGAGGTCGTCCGGCCAGATCCCTAGCATGAGGAGCGTGGCTGATCCGACCTTCGTCGTCTTCCTGAACGGCTCCTACGGGGTGGGCAAGTCGTCGGCCCTGGACCACCTCGGAGACGTGCTGGCTGAGCACGGCCAGCCCTTCAGCCTGATGGACGTCGATTGGTACCACCGCTCATGGCCACCGTCGCAGGACGACCCCGACAACGTCCTCACCGAGGCCGCCAACATGACCGCGGTCTGGAACAACTACCGACAGACCGGCCCTCGGCAGCCCGTCGTGGCCGGCGTCATGGCGTCTGAGGAAGACCGCCAGCGGTACGAGCAGGCCTTCGCTCTGCCAGTGCGCTCGGTCCGGCTCGTGGCCAGCGCCACGGTCACCGAGGCCCGCCTACGACGCCGGTACACCGAGCACCAGAGCCAAGCGCTGCACTGGCACCTCCAACGGCACCTCGCCTTGAGCACGCAGCTGGCCCTGCGCCACCTCGACGACCTGGTCATCGGGACGGATGAGCAGCCACCCCGATCGGTAGCCGAGAGGGTTGCTGACTTCTTCGGCCTGCTTCCAGCTCTGCCCCGTCAGGTAGAGCCGTAAGGCGTCCAGCGATCAGGGCCGTGGTCGTGCCCACGTCCTGCCGGGGTTGGTCGTGACCGGATCGAGACCACCGTCGGCGACGTCGAGCCCTAGCGTCACCGACATGAGGTCAGCCGTGGTGAGACGGCGGTGCGGACTGCTCCTCGCAGTGGGTGTGCTGACCAGCTGCGCACAACCGCCGAACTTGTTGCCGGACCACGTCGACGTCCCGAGCCCTTCCACTCCTGCTACCGCCGACGCTGCTGCTGCTCCTGGACCTCGAGGGTCGAGCGATCAACGTCCGACGGCCCCGCGACCCGTGCGGCGAGCCGCGGAGCGAGGTGGCCGAGGCAGTGGAGGCACTCGAGATCACCGACGTGACGACCTACACCTTCGACGAGGGTGCGTACTGAGGCGGTGGCCCGGTCGAGCAAGTCCTGGAGAGCGCAGGCGTCGCCGCAACAGCGGAGGTGAACCTGCTGGCGTGACCGTGATGGCGGGTCAGCGGTCACCCACCACGGGGACTGCATGGAGAGTGCTCGGCCGATGTCGCGGTGGACGATCACTACTGGGACGGGACGGCGGCGGTGATGAGCGTCCCGATGTTCTCCCCGAGGCAGATGCGCCCCATCAGCTGCTGCTGGGCCACGTCGAAGACGTGCATCGTCAGGCCCTGCTCACCGGCGAGGACGAAGGCGCTGGTGTCCATCACCTTGATGCCTGTGGAGATGGCGGCGTCGTAGGTGAGGTGGGTGAACGGGACGGCGTCGGGGTGGACGTTGGGGTCCTTGTCGTAGACGGCGTCGATGTCGCGCTTGGCGACCAGGAGTGCGTCGGCCTCCAGCTCGAGCGCGCGCTGGACCGAGGGGTAGTCGGTGGTCACGTAGGGCTGGCCGATCCCGCCGGCCAGGATCACGATCCTGCCCTGGTCCAGGTGGGAGAGGGCTCGTAGCCGGATGAACGGTTCGGCGACGGACTGCATCGGGACCGCGGTCATCACCCGGACGTCGGCGCTGGTCGCGCCGTGAGGGCGCCACGCATCATGAGGGCGTTCATGACGGTGCCGAGCATGCCGATGTTGTCGGCCTCGGCTCGTCCGATGCCCCAACCCTCAGCCATCCGACCGCGGAAGTAGTTGCCGCCGCCGACCACGACGGCCACCTGGACCCCGAGGTCGTGGACGGCGAGGACCTCCTCGCTCAGGTGCGCGAGCCGGTCAGGTTCAACCCCCCAACCTGTGTCCCCAGCCAGCGCCTCACCGCTCAGCTTCACGACCACTCTGCGGTATCGGGGCATGGCGAGTCCTGTCGTCGAGGCGGGGCTGCAGGTCAGTACAGCGCACCGGCCACGTCCTGTACACGCGCACCCCCGAGAAGAAGATGCGGTCGTATCGCGGATACTTCGGTGGTGGCACCTGCTCCCGATCGTCAGCCGCCGTTCGCGGCGGTCCTCGATGTGCTGACTCGAGTGGACCCGGAGGGCCTGTCGAGCGTCGGCGCACCGGCTGACGAGTACGCCTTCGAAGCCGACGATCTCGCCGGGCGGCTGCGCGACGGTCGCACGGTCACCGCCGAGGTGGTCGTCGACGTCTGGGAGCGGTGGTTCGGACCCGGCAGCGGATACGTGCGGCGAACGTCGATGTCCCAGGTCGCCGAGCTGGCCGCAGAGCTCGACGCGTTGCGTTGAGCTCGGTCCGGTCAGGGATCGTTCAGCGGGACCGTGGGGCCGCACTCTTGGCGGGCGGTATCGAACCCTGCGCGGACGAGGCTTCTCGGGTCAGAGGGCGGTGTCGAGCAGCCCGCGGATCTTGTCGACGCTGCGCTCGGTCGACTCCACGGAGGTGTCCACCTCGAGGTGGTAGTCCTGCTCGTGCACGGCAGTGAACTCGGGGACGTCCAGGTCGACCGGACCGTCGCGGCGGTCACCACGCCGGAGCTCCCGCTGCTGGGCCAGCGGCAGTGGGCATCGGACGCCGATCAACGTCACGGCGTACCGGGCGAACAGGGGCTCGTAGAGCTCCCGCGTGCTAGGCAGGATGATCGCCTCCGCGATCACCATCAGCCCCTCGTCCGCGACCGCCCCCATCGATCTCAGGTACGCCCGCACCATCAGGGAGAACAGCGGCGGCGTCGTCGGAGCCAGCCAGAACTCCGACCTGATACCGGTCAGGAACTCGTCCAGCGACAGGTGGAAGGCCGGTACAGGCAGGGCACGCTGCAGCGCCTCGGCCAAGGTCGTCTTGCCCGCCGAAGGTGAACCGTTGAGCAGGACGATCGGCGTGGGCACCCGCTCAGGCTAACGACACGGTCAGACGCCACGCTGCGTGAGCTCCCTGAGGGCGACGCGCAACGCTCGGGATGCCGGGCGACGGGATTGACCTGGTCCTGGGAACAGGGTGTCGACTCACACCGACACGGACCAGACGCGGGTCCGACGGCACCGGCTGCAGGCGGCCCGGTGCTGACGTGCTCCTGTCCGGTTCCGACCCGTCACCGCACGCCGACGTCCGCAGCGACGAGCTGCCCCACACCCAGGAGAACCCGATGACCGTGCACCTGAGCCACCCCGACGGCCTGCTCGAGCAGACCGACTACGCCCCCGTCGCCGTGGCCACTGGGTCCCGCCTGGTCCTGCTCGCCGGGCAGGCGGGAGTCACTGCTGGGGGCCAGCCGAGCTCGGCCGACCTCGCCGGCCAGGTCCACTCCGCGCTGCACAACGTCGTCACGGGGGTGGTCGGTGCCGGCGGCACCGTCGACGACATCGCCCGCCTGACCATCTACGTCGTCGGGTGGACCGAGGAGATGGCGCCCCCGCTCTTCGAGGGCCTCTCCCGGGCCCAGGCGAGCGACGGGTACAGCTCCCCGCTGCCGCCCATCACCGTCATCGGCGTCCAGGCCCTCTGGGCGCCCCAGTTCCTCGTGGAGATCGAGGCCACGGCCGTCCTGGCCTGAGCCGGCCCCACCAGCAGAGAGGCAGGACATGCATCGAGACGTCGGGCAGACCGGGCCGGGTGGAGCGGACCTCCTGCGGCACCGGCAGGACGGTCAGCCGTTGGCCCTGAGGGTTGTGCGGGGCCGTGGTGGAGGTGAGCTCACGTGCGTGATCTAGGAGCCTTCGAACGGGCCTACGAGATGTGGTCGCGTGAGCGGCCGATGCACTTCTGCCTCGTGGCCGAGCTGTCCGGGGGCGTCACGACGTCCGGGCTCGAGGCGGCGCTGCGGGTCGTTCAGCACCGGCACCCCCTGCTCTCGGCGCGGGTGGTCGACGACCCGGGCGGGACGGGAGCGGCGCCGGCGTACTTCGCGCCGAGCGACCTGCTCATCAGCACCCGCATCGAGACCGGCGCCGACTGGGAGCAGGTGGTGGGCCTGGAGCTCGCCACGCCGTTCGAGGTCGGCGCGGGCCCGCTGGCACGCACGGTGCTCATCCCCGCCCCGTCGAGCGGGGACCAGCTGGCCCCCGACGGCGCTGGCCAGCGCGGGCCCCGGGGATCGGACCACCTCGTGCTGACGCTGTCGCACACCATCGCCGACGGGTTCTCCGCGCGGCTGGTGCTGGAGGAGGTGGTGGCGGTGCTGAACGGCCAGGTGCTCGAGCCGCGTCCGGTCCCCGCCGCCCAGGAGTCGCTGCTGGACCAGCTCGAGCCGCCGAGCGCGGCCCCGACCGCCGGCGGCAGCGACGCCGTCGACCCACGGCTCGCGCTCCCATCACCCCTGCACCACGTCGACCGCACCCCACCGGGGGTGACGTCGCTGGCCTGGGACCGAACGGAGAGCGAGGAGCTGTACCGGCGGTGCCGGGAGCACGGCGTCTCGGTCAACGGTGCCCTGGTCGCAGCCGCGCTGGCGGTCGTCGACGGTGCCGGGGACGCCGATCACCTGCGGGTCAACATCCCCTACAGCCTGCGGGACCTGGTCCCGGCCGATGAGGACGTGGCCCTGTACATCGGCGGCCTGCGTCCGGTGCTGACGCGGGCGGACCTCTCCGGCGGCCCCTGGTCGGTGGCCAGCAGGATCACCGAGGCGTCGGTGACGGCCAAGAGCCCCGGCGGCGCACTGGCGGTCTCGGCAGGCATCCGGGCGATCATGGGGCTGGACGACGCAGCGGCGACCGAGCAGCTCAACATCGCCCAGGGCCTGGACCTGATGGTGAGCAACCTCGGACGGGTCGTCAAGGGGGTCGCCCCGGGTCGGGTGGCCATCGGCGCCCTCTGGGGTCCGGCGGTGCTGTCGCACTTCGAGGGCGAGCAGATGGTCGGCGTCCTCACCTACGGGGAGACGCTCCGCACGGTGCACGTCAGCCACACCCCGACCCCGGAGCTGCTGGAGCGGGTCAGGACCGTGCTGGTGGGTTGACCGCGGGGCCCACCGCACGACCGCCGTACTCCAGGCGCCTGCACCAGCGCGCACCGGGGGCGGGCGTGCGGCGGGTCCCCGGTGCCGCGATGCGGAACTGGCCGCCTGCCTGACACCGCCGCCCCAGTTGTGCGACCTGACGTGGGCGCGGGTCACACCTCGCGAGCGGGTTCTCCGACCAGGGTGTGTCGACGACCTTCGACACGTCGACGAGTGCTGGGCACCTTGGAGCCGGGTCGGTGACGACGGTTCTCCAGCAGCACACTGCACCGAGCAGGGCCTTCGTACCCCCTCATGGAGGGCCCCCCAGGCCGCCCTCCCCACGGCGCCGGCCACCGAACCGGGTCCTGCCCTGGCGCACCAGCCGTGTCGGGGCCGCAGACGACCGAGGATCCGACGGCCTCGCACGCGCCCTCCGCGCGCGGAACGGCTCCCTCGTCAAACCTCGATGATCCGCGTGTGACAGCTCCCGGTCCGGGTAGGCGCTCGGTGACGGCGAACCCGAGGAGCCCTGTGCTTCTCACGCCAACCACAGGGGAGGAACGATCATGAGCCTGGCCGGACAGATGCTCGACAGCTACCCGAAGGACCTGGGAGGGGTGGATCGCGACAAGCTGCTGGCCTGCATCGAGGCCTGCTTCGAGTGCGCGCAGGCCTGCACCGCGTGCGCGGACGCCTGCCTCGGCGAGGACTCCGTGGCCGACCTGACCACGTGCATCCGCTCGGACCTGGACTGCGCCGACGTCTGTGACACCACCGGCCGGGTGCTGTCGCGGCGCACCGGTCACGACGCGGACACCACCCGGGCGGTCCTGGAGGCGTGCGCCCGGCTCTGCCGAGCCTGCGGGGACGAGTGCGAGCAGCACGCCAGGATGCACGAGCACTGCCGGGTCTGCGCGGAGGCGTGCCGGCGTTGCGAGCAGGCCTGCCAGGACCTGATCAGCAGCCTGGGGTGACGTCTCCGCCGCGGGGGCAGCCGGCAGCGGCGGTCCGTTCAGGCCCGTCAACTGCTTCGTGAACGCGTCCCTAAGGGCGCCGCGGCGGAGGCAGCGCCCGTGGTGGGCGAGCGGCGACGGCCCCACCGGGACGTCCCCGGCCATCTGACCAGACGAGGAGAGGGAGACCAGCGATGTCATCCACGCACGGCGACGAGGACGGGCACGAGGAGCCGGGGGCTGGGCACGGCCGGACGGAGGGTGCGATGTACCTGCGGTTCGGCGCGATGATCCTCACCGCGATGGTGGTCATGTACGGGGCCATGTTCGCCGGCACGTGGCAGTGGGAGCACGTGCGGTGGAGCGAGAGCCGGCTCTTCATGGCGCTCACCATGGGCGGGACCATGGGCTTGGTCATGCTCGGCTGGATGCTCAACATGTACAAGAACCTGAAGGCCAACATCGCGATCGTCGTGACGAGCGTGCTGCTGCTGAGCCTCGGGGTGTTCCTCGACCGCAGCCAGGTGACGGTGCAGGACGTCAGCTGGATGAGGGCGATGATCCCCCACCACTCCCTGGCCATCACCCGCTCCGAGCGTGCGGGGATCCAGGACGTCCGGGTGTGCCAGCTGGCGCTGGAGATCAGCGAGGCGCAGCGACGGGAGATCGATGAGATGAACTGGCTGATCGAGGACATCCGCCGTAACGGGGAGGCGGTGACCGTCGCCCAGGCCGAGAGCCGCCCAGTGCCCGAGTTCGAGGCGGCCGCCCTCCGCGACTGCCCGACCCGCTGACAGCACCGTGCGACATCCGGTGTCACGGCAGGAGACTGTGTGTGAGCCCGGGCGGCCAGGACGGGAGGAGTCCGCTCCGCCTGTCGGCCGGCCTCGGCCCCAGGACATCGAGCAGCCCGCAGGGATGTCCGGGACGCCGCTGAGGTCCGGGCCGAGGACGTCGGGCGCCGAGGCAAGCCTCGCCACCACCCGCAGGAACTGCTGGTTCTCTTCGGAGTGGACGAGGCGGCGTGGGGGTGGGCGTGAGCGTGGCACGTCGATCTAGGCGGGGTCCCAGAAGGTGATGAGCCACCAGGCGGCGTAACCGAGGCAGAAGAGGGTGCCGGCGACGGCGACGAGGCCGAGGACGACGGCGATCGCGGCGGTCACGGGATCCTTGTTCGAGAGCCCACGGGCACCCGGGTCGGCCGTGCGTTGCTGGTCAGGGGACGACGTCCCTGCGGGTCCATCCATCTCACTACGGTGCCACATCGGATGTGGCTGCTGAAGATCTGGTGGTCACTTCTGGTGAGGGAGTCCAGGCCGCGTCAGCGGCTGCGCAGAGGGTCTCGAACTCGATGGGGGCGGAACGGGCCACCTCGGTCGGAGTGGGGCGTGCAGCCTGACACCGCGATGCTGCCACCGTGCCGACTCACGGCGCGTCCACGGCGATGGGTGTCCTCGTCCGGGCATCGATCGAGTAGCCGACGATGCGCGCGGAGAACACGTCCTCAACCCCCCGGGCCGGTCAGTCCGCCAGCTCCACCACCAGGGCGCGGTGGTCCGAGAGCGGCAGCCGAGGGGCAGAGGAGCGCACCACCCGCCCGAGGTCCCCGCGGAGCAGGATGTGGTCCAGCTGGCGGGTGGGCTCCTCGAGCGGGAACGTCGCGTGGCTGGCCAGCGGCCTCCAGCCGGTCAGGCGCTGGGGAACGGGGGCGTCCAGGTTGAGGTCGCCCATCACCAGCACCGGCTCGGGGAGCGTGGCCAGGTCGCGGCGCAGCCGGGACAGCTGGTGGCGTCCCCACCCGGGCACGAAGGACAGGTGGGTGCAGGCCACCACCAGCGGCCCACGGGGGGTCTCGAGCTCACCGACCACCACCGCCCGCGGCTCCTCCTTGACCAGCACCACCTTCCCGGGTTCGCGCAGGTACACCGGCACGGTGGGGCGGATCCGGGGCAGCCGCTGCACCTGCCAGCTCCGCACCGGGTAGCGGGAGAGCAGGGCCACGCCGTAGGAGGCGTGGCCGGGGACGTCCTCCTCGGTGGCGGCCATCCAGGTGGCACCCGGGGTCCCGGTGAGCGCGGCGGCGAAGCGGTGGCTGACCGCTCCCATCGCCTCGGCGGCCACCGCGGTCAGGTCGGCCCGGTGTGATCGGGGCTGGTCGCGGTCCACCTCCTGCAGCGCGAGGACGTCGGGATCGAGGGTCCGGACGGCCTCGCGGAGCCGGTCCAGGACCACCAGGTCGTCAGCGGGGGTGCGACCGTGCAGGATGTTAAACGTGGCCAGACGCATGACCCGACGGTATCCGCGGTGAGCACCGACCCGATCGGCACCGACCCGGGCTCGGACGAACCGCCGCTGCAACGCGCCCTCAAGCACGCCGCCTCCGCGCTCAAGGCCGAGGGCGTCCCCTTCGCCCTGGCCGGCGGTTACGCGTTGTGGGTGCACGGAGCGCCCGAGCCCGAGCACGACGTGGACTTCGCGGTCCCCGAGGACGACGTCGAGGTCGCCGCCGCCTGCCTGACCGCGGCCGGCTTCGAGGTGGTCCGCCCGCCGGAGGACTGGCTGTTCAAGGCCTACCTCGACGGCGCCCTCGTCGACGTGCTGCACCGCCTGCGCGGGGTGCGGGTCGAGCGGGAGACGCTGCGGACCGCGGCCGAGCACGAGGTGATCGGCCTGCGGCTGCCGGTCATGCCCCCGACCGACGTGATGGCGGCCAAGCTCGACTCGCTGTCGGAGCACCACTGCGACTTCGCACCGCTCCTCGCGGTGGCGCGAGCCGTCCGCGAGCAGCTGGACTGGGCGCGGCTGCAGGGGGAGGCCGAGGACCAGCCGTTCGCCGACGCCTTCCTGCGTCTGACCGGACGGCTGGGCATCAGCCCCGCCCGCTGACCCTCAGTTGCAGGTGACCCCGGTGGCGTGGATGGGGCAGTAGCCGTTGGGGTTCTTGCGCAGGTACTGCTGGTGGTAGGCCTCGGCCAGGTAGAACGGGCCGGCCGGGGCGATCTCGGTGGTGATCTCCCCGAAGCCCTTCTCGGTGAAGGCGGCCTGGAACTGGTCGCGGACGGCCAGGGCGGTGGCGGCCTGGGTCTCGTCGGCGGTGTAGATCGCCGAGCGGTACTGGGTGCCGAAGTCGTTGCCCTGGCGCATGCCCTGGGTCGGGTCGTGGTTCTCGAAGAAGACCCGGAGCAGCTCGGCGTAGGAGATCACGGCCGGGTCGTATGCCACCCGGACCGCCTCGACGTGCCCGGTGCGTCCGGAGCACGCCTCCTCGTAGGTGGGGTTCGGGGTGTAGCCGCCCTGGTAGCCCACCGCGGTGGAGGTGACGCCATCCAGCTGCCAGTAGAGCTTCTCGGCCCCCCAGAAGCAGCCCAGACCCAGGTAGGCGACCTCGGAGCCGGCGGGTACCGGGTCCAGCGGCGTGCCGAGGACCTCGTGCACCAGCGTCTCGGAGAGGACCGGGGTGTCACGGCCGGGAAGGGCGCGGTCGGGGTCGACCAGGGTCTGCTTGGCGGCGAAGAGGCGTTCGAACACGGGTTCTCCCTCGGGGTCGTGAGGTTGTCAGCAGGTCAACGCGCGGGAGGGGCGGAGGATTCCCCGGGCGGCAGCCGCCAGTCGATCGGCTCGGCCCCCTGCTCGACCAGCAGCGCGTTGATCCGGCTGAACGGCCTGGAGCCGAAGAAGCCGCGGCTGGCCGACAGCGGCGAGGGGTGCGTGCTGGCCACCACCGGGACCTCGCCCAGCTGCGGCTGCAGCGTCTGCGCGTCCCGCCCCCAGAGCAGGGCCACCAGCGGTCCGCCACGGCGGACCAGGGCCTCGATGGCCACCCCGGTCACCTTCTCCCAGCCCTTGCCGCGGTGCGAGGCGGGTTCCCCCGGACGCACGGTGAGCACCCGGTTGAGCAGCAGCACCCCCTGTTCGAACCAGTGCGTCAGGTCGCCGTGCGCGGCCGGTGGCACCCCGAGGTCGGACTGCAGCTCGGTGTAGATGTTGGCCAGGCTGCGGGGCACCGGACGGACGTCCGGGGCCACCGAGAACGACAGCCCGACCGGGTGACCGGGGGTGGGGTAGGGGTCCTGGCCGACCACCAGCACCCGGACGTCGGCCAGCGGCAGCCGGAAGGCGCGCAGCACGTCCTCCCCGGCCGGCAGGTAGGGCCGTCCGGCGGCCAGCTCGGCGCGGAGGAACTCGCCCATGGCGGCGACGTCGGTCTCCACCGGGGCGAGGGCCTCGGCCCAGTCAGGGGCGATCAGGTCGTGCAGCGGGCGCGGGCTCATCACCGGCATCGTGCCATGTCGGCCCGCAGTGGGTCCGACCTGGGAGGATCGGGGCATGGTCAGCAACCGTCACCACCGCGCCGCGGTCAAGAGCGCCCTCAAGAAGGTCGCGCTCGAGCAGGAGGCGCTGCGGGCGGCCGCCGCCGACCCGGCCGTGCTGGAGGCCCGGGCCGCCACGCCGCGGGAGGAGCGCACCGGCGACTTCGAGCGCGCCGTCCCCTTCGGGGTTCGGGTCGCCGCGGGCTGGTCCTGGCGGCTGGCCGTGATCGCCGCCGGCGTCTACGGCATCGGCTGGGTGCTGATGTACTTCTCCGAGGTCACGGTGCCGATCGCGGTGGCGCTGCTGCTGGCGGCACTGCTCCAGCCGCTGATCGAGCGTCTCACCGCCGCCGGCTGCCCCAAGGGGCTGGCGGTGGCCATCGGCGTCGTCGGCGGTTTCCTGGTCGTGGTGGGCGTGCTGACGCTGATCGTGCAGCAGATCGTCCAGTCCTCCGGCGAGCTGGGACGGCAGGCGGTGGCGGGGGCCGAGGAGATCCTGCAGTCCACCCAGAACTGGCTGGAGAACGGCCCGGTGCCGGTCGACACCGCGCAGCTGTCCAACCTGCAGGACCAGCTCGCCGGCTGGGCAGCGGGGTCGACCGGGGTGATCGCCGGGTGGGCCACGGCCGCGGGCGGGGCGATCGGGCACTTCTTCGCCGGTCTGGCCATCGCGCTGTTCACGCTCTTCTTCCTGCTCTACGACGGCAACCGGATCTGGAACGCGGTGCTCCGCCTCGTCCCCATCAAGGCGCGCGAACGGGCCGACGTCGCCGCCCGCACCGGCTGGCAGTCGCTGATCTCCTACGTCCGCGCCACCGTGCTGGTGGCCCTGGTGGACGCCGTCGGCGTGCTCCTCGTCGCGCTGTTCCTGGGGGTGCCGCTGGCCCCGGCGCTGGCCGCCCTGGTCTTCCTCGGTGCCTTCGTACCCATCGTCGGGGCCCTGGTCACCGGCTTCGTCGCGGTGGCGGTGGCGCTGGTCGCGCTGGGCTGGGTACCGGCCCTGATCATGCTGGTCGGGATCATCGCGGTGATGCAGCTCGAGGGCCACGTGCTGCAGCCCTTCCTGCTGGGCAAGGCCGTCTCGGTGCACCCGCTGGCGGTCATCCTGTCCATCGCCGTCGGCATCACCCTCGGTGGCGTGGTCGGCGGTCTGATCGCCATCCCGCTGCTGGCCTTCACCCAGAGCTTCGTGACCACGCTCAACCGCGGCGGTCAGTTCGGCCAGCTCCAGCTGCCCGAGCCGCCGGAGCCCGAGCCGGAGCCGGAGCCGAGCGCCGTCTGAGTCAGGCCCTCCCCCCAGCCGACCCTGACAAGTGGCAAGAGGGCTTCCCATTCTGGTAGGTCGGGTTCACAATCGAGTTTATGACCTCTCCTGACCTGAGTCCCATCCTCGAGGAGCTGGCCGCCGGACGGATCACCCCGGCCGAGGCCTCCCGCCGCATCGACGCCCTCAACGCCGCGCCCGCCGCCGGCACGACGGCGCCCGCCAGCCCCGAGCCCACCGACGACACCGTGCACGGGCGTCCCCAGCACGCCACCCACCGCTCCGAGCGCATCTGGCCGCTGGTCGAGGACGACGTCCCCGCGGACGAGCCCTCCGACCCCGAGCCGAGCGACCCCGAGCCCGCCGACGACGGCACCGGCCCGACCCGCGGCAGCGTCAACGGCATCGAGCGGGTGTCCCTGCGGGTGGTCGGGCGCCGGGTGCGCATCATCGGCGACCGCAAGATCTCCACCGCCTCGGTCGAGGGGCCCAACGTGGTGACCCGCCGCGGCACCGTCCTGGAGATCACCAGCGAGGGCGAGGTCGGCCCCTCCTTCGACGGCTTCTCCGTGCTCCGCCCGCCCCGCAGCCTGGACGACGTCCGCGCCCTGGGGCTGGGCAAGGAGCTGGTGGTCCGGGTCAACCCGATCCTTACCGTCGACGCCTCGGTCACCGCGGGCAGCCTCAGCACCGAGAAGGTGCCCTACCTCGGCGACGTCCGCGTCACCGCCGGCGGGGCCAAGCTGCTCGACGTCGCCGCGGTCGAGGACGCGCTGGTCCAGGCCGGTCAGGCCACCGTCCGGGGCACGCTGCGGAACGGGCGCTCCCGGATCCGGGTCGAGTCCGGTTCGCTGAACATCCAGCTCGACGACCGCTCCAGCGTCACCATCCACTCCGACGCCCAGCTGGGCAAGGTGAGCTGGTCCGGCCAGCACTCCGGGGCCGGGGACGAGGTCGTGATGGGGGAGGGCAACGCCCGCCTCGACGTCGGCGTCGTGATGGGGCACGCGCAGGTCCGGGTCGGCACGGCCAAGGCCGACGCGTGAGCGAGGAGGGACGCCACACCCACGCGACCGCCCACCGGGCACCGAGCACCTGCCCGGTCTGCGACTCCAGCCTGCAGCTGACCCGGCTCGGCTGCCCGGGCTGCGGTACCGAGATCGCGGGGATCTTCGAGCAGTGCCGCTTCTGCGCCCTCAGCAGCGACGACCTGGAGACCCTGACGGTGTTCCTGGCCTCGCGCGGCAACCTGCGCGAGGTGGAGAAGCACCTGGGCGTCTCCTACCCGACGGCCCGGCAGCGCTTCGGGCAGCTGCTGGACCGGCTCGGTCTGGGCACCGAGCAGACCGCGCCGGCGGTCGACCGCGACCAGGTCCTGGCCGACGTGGCCAGCGGTCAGATCACCCCCGCCGAGGCCCAGCGGCTGCTCGGCGGCGGCTGAGCAGCCACGGACGCTCGACCCCGTCCGTCCGGCCACCGCGCCGACTGCGGGCGGGTCGTCGACGTGCGCTCGGAGGAGCGACGAGGTGAACGCCCTCGCGGCCCCGGTCAGTCCGGGCGAGGAGCGTCCGGTCCGACCGCCCCCGTCCCCGTCGTCGAGTGCGCTCGAGTCGTCGCCGCACGATGCCGCAGCCGACGAAGCGGCCGCACTCGTCGGCGTCGTCCGGCCGTTCCCGGCAGCGAGTGCGGGCGGATCGTCGCCGCGTACCCGGCCGGAGCGACGCCTTGACCGCACTCGCCGTCCAGGGCAGGCCGACTCGCCGCCCGGGTCAGCACGGGGGAGGGCCGGGAGGAGCGGGGGCACGCGGGTGACGCGGAACGGGGGCGACCCCAGGACGACGAACGCCGCCCGGGCCAGGAGGCCCGGGCGGCGTCGTGGCGCCTGGATCCGGTCAGGACCGGAAGGGCTCGACCTTCACGATGGTGACGGAGATCGGCTTGCCGTTCGGTGCGGTGTAGGTGACCTCGTCGCCCCTGCGGCGGCCGAGGATCGCGCTGCCCAGCGGCGACTGCGGGCTGTAGACGTTGATGTCGTCGGCGGCCTCGTCCAGGCCCAGCACCTCCCGCGAGCCGAGCAGGAAGGTGTCGGTGTCGGAGGTGTCGCCGTCGAAGGCGATGGTGATCCGGGTGCCGGCGGCGACCTCGTCGGGGTCGTCGGGGGCGTCGCCCACCTCGGCGCGTCGCAGCATGTCGGTGAGCTGGCGGATCCGGGCCTCCATCTGGCCCTGCTCCTCGCGGGCGGCGTGGTAGCCGCCGTTCTCCTTCAGGTCACCCTCGTCACGGGCGGCGGCGATCGCCGCGGTGACTTCGTCACGACCCACGTTGACGAGGTGGTCCAGCTCGGCCCGGAGCTTGTCGTGGGCCTCCTGGGTCAGCCAGATCGTGTTCGCGTCGGTCTTTTCCATCGGACGAGACTAGCAGCGGGGGCGGCTCGGGCCCGGCTGCAGCGCCGACCGGGCTCCGCTCAGAGCACCTCGCACCCGTCGAAGCTCACCGCGGCGGCCGTGCGGAAGGTGCGCACCGGCACCAGCTGCTGCACCAGCGCCTCACCGCCCGGGCCGAGCTCGACCTCCACCTCGCCCACCCGCTCGAAGTTCAGCGCCTGGGCGATCAGCAGGCAGCTCACCGCCGTGGACGGGTCGGCGCGCTGGATGCTGACGGTGACGTCCACCTGCTGCTCGGAGATCACGTAGCGGTCGACCCGCGCGCTGACCGGGGGCACGGACTGGTCCACGGCCGTCCAGACCAGCCAGGCCAGCGCCACCACCGCGGCGAGCGCGAGCGCCACCAGCGCGGGGGGAGTGCTGAGCCGGGAACGGGGGTAGCGGCGCCGGATGCGCTCGGCGTCGGCGTCCGTCGTGGGGCCGGGTCGGGCGTGCGCCGCGGAGCGGGCGGCCGCCGGGTCGGGTCCGTCGGTGCTCGCGGAGGTCGGGACGGGTTCGGGCACCGGTCCATCCTCCCACCCGGCGCGCGCTAGCCTGTCCGCCGTGCTGGAGAACCGACCGGTCCGGGTGGACGCCCAGGGCGAGCCGCTGCGACTGCTGCACGTGCACGCCCACCCCGACGACGAGTCGAGCAAGGGCGCGGCCACCACGGCGAGGTACGTCGCCGAGGGGGTCGAGGTGGTCGTGGCCACCTGCACGGGCGGGGAGCGCGGCTCCATCCTCAACCCCGCCATGGAGCGTCCCGACATCCTGGCCAACATCTCCGAGATCCGCCGGGCCGAGATGGAGGCCGCGCGCGAGATCCTCGGCGTCCGCCAGGTCTGGCTGGGCTTCGTCGACTCCGGGCTGCCCGAGGGCGACCCGCTGCCCCCGCTGCCGGAGGGATGCTTCGCGCTGACCGACCCGGCGGAGTCCTGCGCCCCGCTGGTGGCGCTGATCCGCGAGCTGCGCCCGCACGTCATCACCACCTACGACGAGAACGGTGGCTACCCGCACCCGGACCACATCATGTGCCACCGGGTGACGCTCGCGGCGTGGGAGGCGGCGGCCGACCCCCAGGCGTTCCCCGAGCTCGGCGAGCCCTGGGCGGCCCCCAAGCTCTACTACCACTTCTCCTTCCACCACGACCGGATGATGGCGCTGCACGAGGCGATGCTGGCCCACGGGATGGAGTCGCCGTACGCCGAGCGGCTGGACGGCTGGGTGCGCGACCCCGCCCACCAGGACCGGATCACCACCCGGGTGCCCTGTGCGGAGTACTTCTCGGTCCGGGACAAGGCGCTGCTGGCCCACGCCACCCAGGTCGACCCGGACGGGGCCTGGTTCGCGGTGCCGCTGCACGTGCAGACCGCGGTCTGGCCCACCGAGGACTACGAGCTGGCCCGGAGCAGGATCGGCCCGACGCGTCCCGCCGAGGGGTTCGAGGACGACCTCTTCGCCGGGATCGCGGTCCCCGCGCCGTAGCCCGCGACCCCTCCACGAGGGGCCTCCACGGCGGCGCGGTGGCCCCGTGCCCGGCGCCCTCGGTGGCACGTCCACGGTGCCGCCCGGACGGCGGGCCGGGAGTAGGGTCGTCGGCATGGAGGACATCGCCCTGTCGCCGAACTGGACCCCGCTGCTGCTGGTGGTCCTGCTCGCCGTCGTCTGCACGCTGCTCTACCTGGCGATGCGCCGTCAGCTGCGCCGGCTGCACGCCAACTGGTCACCCGCCAGCCCGAGCAGCCCCGACCCCGACGACACCACCCGGCAGTGACGCCGAGCCGGGTCCCGCGCCGGCTGCGAGGCCTCGGGGCGCTGCTGGGTGTGCTGCTGCTGACCCTGGCCGGCTGCCAGGCGGGCAGCTCGCAGCAGCAGGGCGGCACCGACCTGCTGGCCGTGGGTCTGGTGGCCGAGCCGGCCAACCTGGACTTCACCACCGCCGACGGGGCCGCCATCCCGCAGGCGCTGCTGTACAACGTCTACGAGACCCTGGTGAAGCTGGACGGCGAGGGTGCGCTGGTGCCCTCGCTCGCCACGTCCTGGGAGGTCAGCGAGGACCGGCTGACCTACACGTTCACGCTGGTCGAGGGAGCCACCTTCAGCACCGGAGCCCCCTTCACCGCCGAGGACGCGGTGTTCTCCATCGAACGCGTGCAGACCGGCTGGACGACCTCGCTGGCCCGCGCGATGGACGCCGTCGAGGAGGCCACCGCCACCTCACCGACCACCCTCGAGGTCACCCTCTCCGAGCCGTCCAACGACTGGCTGTTCCGGATGGCCACCCGGGTCGGGGCGATGTTCTCCCGCACCGGCGTCGACGACCTGGCCACCACGCCGGTGGGCACGGGCCCCTACACCTTCACCCGCTGGAACCGGGGGGACTCGATCACCCTCACCCGCAACGCCTCCTACTGGGGCAGCGCGCCGGTCTTCGGCGAGGTGGTGCTGCGCTACTTCAAGGACGCGACGGCGCTGAACAACGCGATGCTGTCGGGCACCATCGACGTGGTCGGCACGGTCCAGGCACCGGAGTCGCTGGAGCAGTTCACCTCCGACCCCCGCTTCCAGGTCATCGAGGGCACCACCACCGCCGAGGTGGTCCTCGCCTTCAACCGCTCCCGCGCGCCGCTGGACGACGTCGACGTGCGCCGGGCCATCAAGCACGCGATCGACCACCAGGCCCTGCTCGACACCTGCTGGGCCGGGCGCGGGACGCTGATCGGCTCGATGGTGCCGCCCACCGACCCCTGGTACGAGGACCTGACCGGGCTCTACCCCCACGACCCCGGCCGCGCCCGTGAGCTGCTCGCCGGGACGTCGGCGGAGGAGGCGACGCTGCGGCTGCGGGTGCCCAACCTGCCCTACGCCGTCGCCTGCGGGCAGGTGGTGAAGAGCCAGCTGGAGCAGGTGGGGCTGGAGGTCGAGCTGGACACCCTGGAGTTCCCGGCCGCCTGGCTGCAGACCGTCTACACCGACGCCGACTACGACCTGTCGATCATCGCCCACGTCGAGCCGCGCGACCTGCGCACCGTCTTCGGCGACCCGGACTACTACACCCGCTACGGCGAGCCGGAGCTGGTGGAACGGCTCGACGCCGCCGACGTCGGCACCGAGGCCGAGCAGATCGAGGAGATGCGGGCCGCGGCGCGGATGCTGGCCGAGGACGCTGCGGCGGACTGGCTCTTCCTGCTGCCCAACCTGGTGGTGGCCGAGCAGGGCATCACCGGGCTGCCGCAGAACGCGGTCAGCGAGTCCTTCGACCTGTCCGGGCTCGGGAGGGCCTGAGGCGGTGCTGCTGCGCGTCCTGACCCGGGCCGCCGTGCTGCTGGCCAGCCTGGCGGTCGCCTCCGTGGTCGTGTTCGGCTTCATGACGGTGCTCCCCGGCGACCCGGCCCGGGTGGCGCTGGGGGTGAACGCCTCGGAGCAGGCGGTGCAGCAGCTGCGTCGCGACTTCGGGCTGGAGCGCCCGCTGACCGCCCAGTACCTGGACTGGGTCGGCGGGATGCTCCGCTTCGACTTGGGGGAGTCCTACGTGTCCCGGGCCGCGATCGCCCCGCAGATCGCCGACCGGCTGCAGGTCAGCCTGTGGCTGGTGGCTGCGGGGATGCTGGTCGCGGTGCTGCTGGCGGTCCCGCTGGGGTCGGTGGCGGCGTGGGCGCACCGCTCGCCGCTGGGCGTCCTGCTCGCCGCGGTCTCCCAGCTCGGGGTGGCGGTGCCGGCCTTCCTGGCCGGGATCCTGCTGGTCGCAGTCTTCTCCGTGGGTCTCGGCTGGCTGCCCGCCGGCGGCTGGACCCCGCCGGCCCAGGACCCGGTCCGCTTCCTGTCCCAGCTGGTGCTGCCCGCCCTGTCGCTCGGGCTGGTGCAGGGCGCGGTGCTCTCGCGCTACGTCCGCAGCGCGGTGCTGGACGTCCTGGGCGAGGACCACCTGAGGACCGCGCGGGCCAAGGGGCTGCGTCCGGTCCAGGCGCTGCTGCGCCACGGGCTGCGCAACGCCGCGGTGCCGGTGGTGACGGTGCTGGGGCTGCAGCTGGCCACCCTCCTGGTCGGGGCCGTGGTGGTGGAGCGCGTGTTCGTGGTGCCCGGGCTCGGCAGCCTGCTGCTGGACAGCGTCGCCAACCGCGACCTGATCGTCATCCAGGACGTGGTGATGCTGCTGGTGGCGGCGGTGCTGCTGGTGAACTTCGTGGTCGACCTGCTCTACGTGGCGCTGGACCCCCGGCTCCGGGTGGGCACCCGGTGAGCACGATCCCGCTGGACGTCGCCCCCGAGGGCCTGGGCCCGTCGGTGCGTCACGGTGCCCGCGGCCGGGTCGCCCTGCTGGTCGGCGGCGCCCTCGTCGCCTGCGTGCTGCTGGCCGCCCTGGTCTCCTTCGCCTGGACGCCGCACGACCCGACCTTCGTGGACGCCGGCGCGCGGCTGCGCGGACCGGGCGCGGAGTACTGGCTGGGCACCGACCGCTTCGGGCGCGACCTGGTCAGCCAGCTGATGGTCGGCGCCCGGACCACCGTCTACGTCGGGGTGGTGGCGGTCGGGGTGGCCGCGCTGCTCGGGGTGCCGCTGGGGGTGGCTGCCGCCATGGCGCCGCGCTGGCTGGGGGAGCTGGTGATGCGGGCCAACGACCTGCTGCTGGCCTTCCCGGCGCTGCTGCTGGCGGTGATGCTGGCCGCGGTGCTCGGGGCCGGCACCGGCGTGGCCATGATCGCCATCGGCGTCTCCACCGTCCCGGCCTTCGCCCGGGTGGTGCGCGCGGGCAGCATGCAGGTGCTGGGGAGCGAGTACGTGCTGGCCGCGCGGGCGGCCGGCCGCGGACGTCTGGGCGTGGCGGTGCACCACGTGCTGCCCAACGTGGCCGGGCTGGTGGTGGTGCAGTCCTCGGTGTCCTTCGCCATCGCGGTGCTGGCCGAAGCCGCGCTGTCGTTCCTCGGGTTCGGGACGCCGCCGCCCACGCCGTCGTGGGGCCGGATGCTGCTGGAGAGCCAGTCGATGCTGTTCACCGACCCCCGGCTGGCCGTGGTTCCCGCGGTGGCCGTCGCGGTGGCCGTGCTCGGGCTCAACCTGCTGGGCGACGGCCTGCGCGACCGGTTCGACCCCCGGCTGGAGGGGCGACGGTGAACGCGGCCGTGAGCGCACCGGTGCCGGTGCTGCGGGCGTCCGGGCTGGGGGTCTGGGCCGGCTCGACACCGCTGGTGCAGGACCTCCACCTCGAGGTCCACCGGGGGGAGCGCGTCGGGCTGATCGGGGAGTCCGGGTCGGGGAAGTCGGTCACCGCGCTGGCCCTGATGGGGCTGCTGCCGCCCGGGCTGACGGCGATCGGCTCGGTGCGGGTGGCCGGGGTGGACCGGGACCTGGTCGGGGCCCCGGAGCCGGTGCTGTCCCGGGTCCGCGGCTCGCTGGTCTCGATGGTCTTCCAGGAGCCGATGACCGCCCTGGACCCCACCATGCGGGTCGGTCGCCAGGTGGCGGAGGTGCTGCAGGTGCACCGCCTCGCCGCCTCCCGGGCCGAGGCGGACCGGGCCGCGGTGGAGCTGCTGGACCGGGTCGGGCTGCCCGAGCCCGCCCGGACCGCCCGGGCCTGGCCGCACCAGCTCTCCGGCGGGCAGCGGCAGCGGGTGGTGCTGGCCAT